>JBLMZS010000088.1:0-148514 GCA_050258935.1 Bacteroidota bacterium | reverse complement strand
CAAAGAGTTTATTAAAGTCAATATTGGAGACAGCAGCGCAAGCCAGTTCAGTAATTGCATCAGCGATCTTAATTTGCTTAAAACTTGCGTATGCGCTGATCAGCTGGTATTTGTCCATAGGGATTGCAACTGTTGCTTTTCTGGTGAGTTCTTCTTGCGTATCTGTTGAATTTTCCATAATTTCAACCTTGTTTTGTTGTTGCCGGTTGTTGTGTGCTATTAAATATAATTAACGATTATAATATAATGTATTTATTATTTCTTGTCAAGAAAAATAATGAATATATTATAAGGGTTATCTCCATTAAATGAACATTGATAAGAAATCTATTGGCGAGAGACTGAAAAAATTTGGAAAAGAACACTACGGTTCGGTTTCTAAATTTGCTGATGCTTTAAAAATGAGCCAGCCTTCTCTTTCTGGCAATTACCTCAATGGGAAAAGCATTCCTGGTGGTGAAATGCTTGCAAAACTATTGGCTCTAGGTTGCGACATTGATTGGTTGCTGACGGGTGAGAAATCCCACTCGCAGTTGTCTGTATCAGTTGCCGGCAATAAGGCCAAAGGCAGCAATAACGTTCAGGGGAATACTGGATCTGTAGCTATGGCAAACCCGCCAGTATATATCCAGACAGGCGAAAAGTCTTTTGATGTATCAAATTTTCCTGAGAATGCAGTTGTTATTAACGCTGCTGTATCAGAAGCGTTAACATCAGAAAATGAATTACTCAAGAAGGAAGTCGAGTATTTAAAACAGAGAATAATTGATCTGGAAGGTTTGCTCAAAGCAAAAGAAGAACTCATTCAGTTACTGAAGAAATAATAATATAAAAATAGCTTAAGCGAGGGGGTCGTGACTAAGTTAGAAATTATTCAGAACTCAATAGAAGATAAAAAAACGTTGGAGATTAGATACTTCGGGGGAAGTATTCCTGGAGAGACGAGGAATATACTGCCAAAAAAAATTGATGGTGAAAAACTATGGGCGATATGTTTTCTTTCGGGGATGGAAAAAACTTTTATCTTACCAAAAATAGAACTCTTATATGAGGGAACCGTATACTCCGCTGATAGCGCTGTACTTGAAGCTTACTCCTTATCCTTTATTGAAAGCATTGATGAATTATATAATAAATACTACGATGAATTCGTTTCACTTGGCTGGCAATGCAGCAATACCGGGGACAAAATAGAATTAAGATTCTCGGGTGATCGAAAAGCAAAAATCAAATCATCGTATGTTATTCTTATCTATGAGGATATAACTAGAGAAGTAAAATATAATTTTGTGACTGATCGTATGGAAGAAGTGGAGAAAGACAGAGTGTTAAAATGGAGCGTAAAATCCAGGAACGATAAATTTCGGTGCTGCTCTACTTTAGACAAAGCCGCCATTATTTTTCTTGAATATGCTCGGAAATACTCTCCGGCAAAAATATAAATTTAGCTTATTTTTAAAATTTACATATTTCCTAAAAACTATTAAGTTATATTATGCAATTTAATAAAATATTTGAAGAGCTACCCTTTACTTCTGGAACCTGTTTAACGCAGACAATTGCTATTTCGCCTGACGTTCAATATGTTAGAGCCTTACTACCTGGACATACACAGCCTGAAGAAACGGATTTTCAAACACTATATGAACTTGGTAAAAGGCCTTCTTCTGACAATAATTCTGAAATATGTCAATATAGAGGGATATCTCTTTGCAAAAGCAACGAAACCAACGATCACTATATAATCGCAAAACTAGCTCAAAGTCGTAGTATTTCTCCAAAAAAATTTGGTGAGAATGCGGTGAAATTCAAACTGCCCCCTGACTGTGGTCTAATTCAAGAGACGCCTTCCAGGCATAATAAATGGCATTGTACTTTCTATAAATGTGACTGTTTTACTGTCCGCAAAATAATAGATCCTATCATTATAAATATTTAATATAATGCTATCATTTGACGAAATAAGAAAAGTAAATACGGATTTCACGCTGATCCAATTTGACGAAGTTGTTATTCTTGAAGTAGACGAACCTGTCCTATTTACAGGAATCAATAAATATGGTAACAGGATACTGGCGTCTATTATTGAAGATGATGTCGAAGTTGCAGTTAGCAGTTTTTTCCATTTGATTGTCAAAAGCAAGGAATACTTAAGTTTTCTAAATGGCAAAATTACATATCGCGATCTCATAAAACAGTCACCAGATATTTTTATTGTACAACGTCCATTTAGTGGCGGTAAACCGGCTATATACAATGTACTGTTGGAGGAAATTCCGGAAGAATATCTTCCACTGGAAAATTCGTACTGCCCGAAGATGGAATCCGAATATGGATTAGAATATGTGCTGAGCCTCAAGGGACGGCTAGCCGACAGATATATGGCCACAGTTTCAGAAGTGAACCATATCCAATCTACCTTTGCACATTTCTTCACCAAGTCATTCAAACTCTTCAAGGATATGAAGGTAAAGCCTGCGGTTTATCTCAAACCTGTTGAGGCTGGTAGTTTCAGGCTGAATTACAGCATACAGCTGGATAAGGGAATGTTTCCTGATGAGTCAGAGATATCGAGATTTCTAACTACGTATCTAGAATACTGTATAAATTATCTTCCTGATCAGGTGGATATTATATTTAGCAGTGAAACTCCTGATACCTTAGAGTATAAGCTCTTAAAACAGCAGATAGAGAAGATATATAATATTGCGGCTATACCTCAACCACCTCAAATAGATCAGCTGATAAAAGAAGAAATCACCTGTGGGGCCTCAACTATCAACGATATCAGTGATTCCCTTGGCCAGAATTTTAGCGAAATAGAACTGTTAAATAGTAGTCATAATGGTCCTGAGTATCCTATTGGTATTATTGATCTTAACTACAAAAAGAAAATTGCAGATACGCTGAACATAATCGAAAAAAAATCAAATCTTATCTCAAGTGACACTATATTTAATGAATATGAAATCTATATATACAATCTTAATCTTGAGACAAGAAACGGGAATGCAATCATTACTCGAGATAATGAGGAGCTGGACCGCCCCCGGATTACCATACTAGGAGATTCACCACTGGATAATACAAAATATACAGAAAGTCTTTACAGAAACAAAAAGATAAAGGTATCAGCAAAAGCTAGTCGTATAAAGGATAAATTCAGAGCTCTTGAAATAGAATATGAGGACACCATTTAATGGCGTTATATCCCGGCAGCCAATGATTATTCAATCAACATTGGCTGTATTTCTCCAGTTTTAACCTTTCTTAACTTCAATTCACCCATCGGTATAAATCCGTACAAAACTACTCAATAGTATAATAATGACAGTATGTGGTAAATTGCTTAATTTTTCACAGAATGAATAGATACTATATATTCTTAAAAAAACTTGTAGACGAAAAGCGGCTGAGCGTCTCAGGGTTCGCAGCCAGATATAATATTGCGAGCCTTCCGACGATTATGTACAAACTGCGTACTGGCCGTGTCAAACGTCTGCATCCGGAAACGATGGGGAGAATCGAACGAGCTTTGGATATTAGAATACACGACACCAGCGAAGGCGATATTACATACATACATCAAAATGAGCTGAGGGAAATGGAGAACAACAAAACCATCATCAAACTGCAGCAGCAGATAAAAGAAAAAGACGAGTTGATTGATCTGCTCATAGAAAAAATAGACAGTATTTCTACGCTGACCGACCAACTGAAAAAACTAAAGCTTCAGGTATTAAGTAAAAAGCACTAGCTGCTACATGCAGATTTTTTAAGACTGCAGGGCAGTCCGTGTGTGTTTGCAACCGAACCCCATTATAATTGTTGAATGATTCCTTACTTTCTAAACAATAAATGGGGTTCAATTATGTCTTCTAATAACAGTTCTGTAGCACGAGCCAACCAAAATTTCTATATCAACCCGCAATTAGAAATACCTGATATAACTGCTCTCCGTGAAGAAATCCAAGAGATCCGCAGAATACACGCCGAACAGTATAAGCTGCTGAGCAAAGAAGTCCAGAACACAAAACACATAGCAAATGTATTAACATCAATCCTTGAAATGATCCATAAAGAGGGGAAATAATATGGCATACCTGTATAAACAAAAAGGGTCTTCAAAGTATTACATCGGCTGGTATGACAAAGAAAAGAAGGGGAAGGGCACTCCGGTCTGCACAAAAACATCCAACCAGCGCGATGCAAAAATCAAACTGAACGAATTTGAACGGGCACTTGCCTCCAAGGATATTAAAAGCATGTTCTATCTGCAGCATGAAAACAGATATACCCTTGACGAAGCATTTGAACTGTTTAAGCAGGACCGGGCAGATACATCCACCGCATTCAGCAAGCTGACAATAGAGAGCTACAATAACGCCCTTACACGCTTCAAACGGGCAGTGAAGCACAAGACCATAGGAGAATATACCCGGGAGGATTATCATACATTCGTACAGTCTATGTCCGGGCTCTCACAGAATTCAAAAGCGGTCTACACCAAACGGATACATGCACTGTTCCACTGGCTGGTAAAAGAAAAGTTCTTAAAAGAAAATCCGATGAAACGGGTGAGTGAAGAAGATAAGGAATTCCGGATACTGACAGATGCAGAGATAAGAGCAATTCTGAACTATTCCAGGGAAACAAAATTTCATGGCCTGGTACAGTTTGTAATACTCTCTGCGTTTCGTATCCAGGAAGCACTCGATCTGAGATATGGCGACATAAAAGAGAACTACATAACTGTAAAAGGCAAGGGCAGCAAATACGCTTCAATACCGGTATTAAAGAAAATGAGGTACCTTCTGGACACACTTAAACCGTTTCCCGCAAATCCGGATGAGCGTGTCTTCCCGTTTTCCTATGATGCAGCCTACCGGTTTGCAGGCCGGGTGCAGAGTGCAAAACACGTGAAATTCGGATGGCATGACTTACGCAAGTACTGCCTGAGTACCATGGCAAACGCCGGTGTACCCATCAACTTCGTGAAGAATTATGCCCGGCATTCGGACATTAAGACTACGATCAAATATTACATCAGGGTTGACGAGGCAAGGATGAAAGATGAGATCGATGAGAAAGTAACGTTCAGCAGTCTGGAGGATGATTAGAATATGGACTATACCACAAGAGTTCTTTTTCAGCATACCCTATATATGGCGTATTATACCATATTTTGACCTGGCATAGGTTATAATGGCGGTTATAGTCCGTTTTATAGCCTGATCGGTGTCATTCCAGAAAACAAAAAACCCCGAAAATTGAATGTTTTCGGGGTTTTTTATCTGAGCGAGCAACGGGGATCGAACCCGCGACATTCAGCTTGGGAAGCTGACACTCTACCAACTGAGTTATGCTCGCGTATTTTAGGTCAATGCTGTTTCTAAACATAAACAGCTTTGTATAAAAAGTCAAGTTCCATGTGGCTTATTCGGGTATTATTGCATCAGTTCCTTCCGATTATACTTGTCATAAAACTCCTTTTTCGTTAATATACAGAAGACCCCGGAATTTATGAGCAGCTTGAATTCATAACCGGAATTTTGTATACTCTGTTCGTTATAATTTTTTGAATCACCAATAGTTGAGCCTTGACCAGCAGATGAAAAATGAACTGCGGATAAAACAGCCGAAACTGCATGAGACTTCGTCTATGCTGATGAATATATTTAATCATACTTCCAGCATGATCGCCTTTCTGGACCGCGATTTTAATTTTATCAGTGTCAATAATGCGTATGCTTCCGCAGTGAATTTGTCGGTCGATGATTTCACGGGAAAAAATCACTTCGAAATGTATCCGGATGCAGAAAACCAGCTGATATTCTGCAGAGTCAGAGATACCGGAGAAGCGGTATATTTCAGCGAGAAGCCCTTTGTCTATCCGGATGATCCGCAAAAGAAAATTACTTACTGGAACTGGAGCCTTATTCCTACAACGGAAAATAGCGAGGTTACCGGGCTTGTACTGACGCTTACCGATGTTACTGATGCGGTCGATGCCCGGCGCGATCTTCAGATGAAGGTGATGCTGCTCGATAACGTCAGTGATGCAACTGTTGGAATGGACAGTAATTTCGGCGTTATATACTGGAATAAGGCTGCAGAGGAATTGTTCGAATGGAACAGGGAAGAGGTGCTGGGGAAATACCTGCTCGATATCATAAAAACGGATTTCACCGATAAGCAAGTGGAAGATCTGAAAAATGAGCTCAGCAAAAACGGTTATCTGTCGTTCGAGGTCGTACAGTATACAAAATCCGGCAGAAGGCTGTATATTGAAAATGTAACTCACGCCATCTATGATTCGGAAGGACGCATCACAGGATACGTAAGCGTCAGGAAAGATATTTCGGAAAGAAAAAGGCAGCTGGAACTGCTTCAGATAAATGAGGCAAGATTCAGAAATGCGGTCGAAAATCTGCCGTTCTTCGTTATTATTTATGATGCTGACGAAAAAATTCAGTTTGCCAATGCATATACGCGGAGCTTTGTGGGGATGGAGCACGAAGAACTTACGGGCAATACTAATGAAAGGGTATTCGGAAGTGAAATCTCCAGAAAATTCAATGCTGTTCTGGAAGAATGTCTGACTTCCGGGGCTCCTGCTTCCGGAGAAATCCGTTTCGTATACCACGACAGCAGGCATATATTCAGCGTGAACTACGTACCGGTGCTGCAGGAAGATAAGATCTATCAGATAATGGGCATTTACCACGAAATAACCGACAAAAAAGAAGCCGAGGAAAAACAGCTCAAAATACTCAGGGAACTCAGCCGCTCAAATAAAGAGCTGGAGGAATTTGCCTACATTGCTTCTCACGATCTTCAGGAACCAGTCCGGATGGCAGTCTCGTTCTCCGAACTGCTTTCAAAAAAATATTCGGGCAGAATGGACCAGCAGGCAGACGAATTTATCGGTTACATTGTTACTGCCGGTAAAAGAATGAGCAGCCTTATCAGAGATCTGCTCATATACTCCCGTATAAACACCAATAAAAGACCCTTCGAATATGTGAACACTGCAGATGTTATCTCGGAAGTACTGGAAGATCTAAAGATACTGCTCGATGAGAGCAGGTCAAAACTGAACTGCCACAGTATGCCTGTGGTTTTTGGGGACAAGATCCAGATAAGGCAGCTGTTCCAGAATCTTATTGTAAATGCGGTTAAATTCAGGGGCCAAGACAGTCCGGTAATTGAAATAGGCAGCCGGCAGGACGGAAGAATGCACGAGTTCTTTGTCATAGACAACGGCATCGGAATCGAAGACGAGTTTTTCGAAAGAATATTCCAGATTTTCCAGAGACTCCATGCACACGATAAATATCCCGGCACCGGCATTGGACTTTCGCTGTGCAAGAAAATAGTGGAAACACACGGAGGGAAAATATGGGTGAAAAGCATTCCCGGTAAAGGATCTGCTTTTTACTTTACTCTGCCCGCAAGTGATGCGTAATAATATTTATATGCTGTATCAGTCATATACTGTATTACTGTTTTTACGATTATAAAATCATTATTTAGTACAAACATATTAAAGCAAGAATAACATCATGCCCGATAAACAAACTGCCAAAGCAAATCTCAGGAAAATTATCCAGCCTTTTCAGAATTTCGTTCAGATGGAATCCTTCAGCGGCATACTGCTGCTGATGCTTACAGTCATTGCCCTTCTATGGGCTAATATGCCTTTCGGCAATACTTATGCCGATCTGTGGCACACTGCAATATCCATAGGTCTGAACGGTGCAGTATTCAGCCAGTCGCTGCATTTCTGGATCAATGACGGACTGATGACGGTGTTTTTTCTGCTGGTCGGTCTGGAAATCAAGCGTGAACTGCTTGCCGGCGAACTCTCATCACCGAGACTTGCTGCACTCCCGATATTTGCAGCTCTGGGCGGCATGATATTCCCGGCGCTCATATATGCGGCAATCAATCACGATACTCCTGCCTCTGCAGGCTGGGGTATTCCAACTGCGACAGATATAGCATTTTCTCTCGGAGTACTGACGCTGCTCGGCAGCAGGGTTTCCGTAAAACTGAAAGTATTTCTGGTTGCTCTGGCAATTGTGGATGATATGGGTGCTGTAGTACTTATCGCAATTTTCTACAGCACAGACCTGTCGGTAATGTGGCTTGCAGTAAGCATTGGCATATTCCTTTTCCAGCTGATGTTAAACTATCTCAATGTGCACCGCGTTACTGTATATATTATACTGGGTGTGTTGCTGTGGATCTCACTTTACTATACAGGCATACACGCGACCATAGCCGGAGTTCTGACGGCTGCGGCTATTCCGGCCAGAACCAGGATTGACCGGAACGGATTTATTGAGATGGGGGGACGTTATCTCGATCTGCTTAAGAATACGAGATCTTCGGAAAAAGCTCAGATCGCTACGGGAAAGCAGCAGGAGATAATTTTGTCTATTGAGTCAATCTGCGAAGCCGCCCAGGCTCCGCTGCAGAGAATTGAACACAAGCTACACCCATGGGTGACTTACCTGATCATGCCTCTGTTTGCCCTGTCCAATGCCGGTGTTACCATACACGGAAATATACTGGATTCAATTGCACATGGTACAACCATGGGAATCATGCTCGGTCTTATGCTCGGCAAACCTGTGGGCATAACACTGTTCACATGGCTTGCTGTAAAGATGAGATTTGCGAAATTACCTGAAAATGAATCGATTGCTAAAATATTTGGCATCGGCATGATAGCCGGTATAGGTTTTACCATGTCGCTGTTCATCTCCAATCTGGCATTCGGAGCCGGAGAGAATCTGGATATATCAAAAATTGGCATACTCACCGGTTCGTTTTTATCCGGAATGCTTGGCTATTTATATCTGTACGCAGCGAATAAAAACGGAAAGCATAAATATCAGAACAACTAAATTTACAGTACAGGAGAAAAAAATGGGCTTCTCGACCGATGCCATACATGCAGGACAGGTCCCTGATCTTGCAACAGGTGCAGTAATAACGCCTATCTATCAGACTACTACTTATGCACAGGAAGAACTGGGGCATAATAAAGGCTATACTTACGGAAGAACACACAACCTTACACGGGCAGCACTTGAAAAAAATGTTGCGGTGCTGGAAAATGGAAAATACGGCATTGCATTTTCTTCAGGCCTTGCGGCCATAAATGCTATTACCGGTCTTGTGAAGGCCGGCGACCATATCATCGCCGCGCGCAATATATACGGCGGGACCTACCGGCTGTTCGAGAAAATTGCAGCTAACTATGGGCTTTCATTCTCCTGGGTAGATATGGACGATATGGAGCAGCTGAGGCAGGCGGTCAGGCCAAACACCCGTATCGTATTCGTCGAAACTCCCACAAATCCGCTGCTTACACTCATTGATCTGAAAAAGACCGCAGAGGTATGCCGCGAATACGGACTTATCAGCATAGTTGACAATACCTTTATGAGTCCTTATTTCCAGAAGCCGCTGAATTTCGGCTGCGACATAGTGGTGCACAGTACGACAAAATATATCAACGGCCACAGCGATGTTATCGGTGGACTCCTGGTAATGAATGACTACAGACTGTACGAGAGACTGAAATTTATGCAGAACGCTGCGGGCGCTGTGCCTTCACCGTTCGACTGCTGGCTGGTGCTCAGATCTACCAAGACGCTCGCCGTCAGGATGGACCGGCACAATCAGAATGCGCTTGCTGTGGCCGGGTACCTCGAGACTTCCGGGCTGCTCGAGAGGGTAATATACCCGGGACTGGTTTCTCACCCGCAGCACTCGCTGGCCAAAGAACAAATGACGGGCTTCGGCGGCATAGTATCTATTGATACAGGTGATATAGAAAGAACGAAGAACCTTCTGAAAAAAGTCAGGGTGTTCACACTGGCAGAAAGCCTGGGCGGAGTCGAGAGTCTGATATGCCATCCGGCAACAATGACACACGCTTCAGTTCCGCGTGAAGAAAGGATGAGTTTCGGATTGACTGATAGTCTGATCAGGCTGTCTGTTGGGATAGAGGATGCAGAGGATCTCATTGAAGATCTGACGCAGGCACTTAAATGACGAATATATGCCTCGTGATACTCAAATATTCTGTATAAACGCCTCTTGATATTAGCTTTGCTATAGGGTATTTTTGCGGTTGATAAAAAAATGAGGGTAGAGTCTGCCGGAAAGAACATCTAAAAATACTAATATCCCTGCTGCGGACTACATTCGTTATCTGCTGCCTGCAGCCTGTATGCTGCTGAGCTTTCTTGTCTGGGATACAGACTGGTTTTATCCGGTAAAGCTATTTACGGTGATGCTTCACGAGGTATCACACGGGCTGGCCGCCTGGTTTTCCGGCGGTATGGTAAAGGAGATACAGGTAACGATGCAGCTGGGAGGCAACTGCATTATTGAAGGCGGCAATCAGTCAGTTATTGCGTCGGTAGGGTATCCCGGCAGCCTGCTGGCCGGTGCGGGATTGTATTACAGCGCATTCAGGCCGCACATGCGCCGTTACTTCTCATTTTTCCTGGCGGTACTGCTGCTGCTGTTTATGTCGATGTATGTCAGGGATACATTCGGAATATTATCTGTGCTGGGAACCTCGGCCATGTTCTTATTTCTGCCAATGGCTTTGCCCGAAAAGGCCGCAGGGTATTACAGCAGGATTACAGGCAGTCTTGTACTGGCCTATTGTATTATTGACATGAAGAACGATTTTTTTGCTGCATCGTCGGGTGTCAGCGACATTCAGGTGCTCGCTTCAGGGGGAATAGTTCATCCATTCATTTTGAGCCTGTTCTACATCATTCTGGCTGCCGCAGTGGTGCTTCTGGCCGTCAGATATAGTCCCGGACCGCATTCTCTATAGCCTCCGGACAACAGCGTACATGTGGCTGGGCAGTATCATGCATTTCCATTTCCTTTGAAATTGGCGCCGGAAATCCGTATATTTGCGAATTGAAAACTAAAGATTATTTATGACGCTTTTAAAAACACTCAACCCGGAACAAAAACAGGCTTGCGAATTTCTGGAAGGACCGTCAATGATAGTTGCCGGCGCCGGCAGCGGAAAAACCAGAGTCCTGACCTATAAGATCGCGTATCTGATAGAAAATGGTTTTGACGCGAATTCAATTCTTGCACTTACTTTTACCAATAAGGCTGCAAACGAAATGAAGCAGCGCATCAGGGAACTGATTGGTTCCAGTGCTGACCATATATGGATGGGCACATTCCATTCTATCTTTGCAAGAATATTAAGAATTGAAGCTGACAAAATCAACTACCACAGTAATTTTTCCATATACGATACCGAAGATTCTGTCGCTCTGGTCAATACTATACTGCAGGAACTCAACCTGGATATAGAAGGAATTACCGCCAGCTCCATCCATCACCGAATAAGTTATCTGAAGAATCAGATGATCTATCCGGAGGAGTACAGGAACAATATTGCGCAGACGTTTATTGAAAAGAAAATCGCAGACGTCTATGTTGAGTATAACAAGAAACTGTTCGTGAATAACTCTATGGATTTTGACGACCTGCTGCTGAAGCCGATAGAACTGTTTACTCAGAAAGAAAAAGTGCTGGCTAAGTACAGGAAAAAATTCAACTTCCTTCTCGTTGACGAATATCAGGATACAAACAAGGCGCAGTACGAACTGCTGAAGCTTCTGGTCAATTCGAAAAAGAATATCTGTGTGGTAGGAGATGACGCACAGAGTATATACGGCTGGCGCGGTGCTGACATACGCAATATGCTCGATTATACGAAGGATTTTCCGAAGGCGAAAATATTCAGGCTGGAGCAGAACTACCGCTCCACAAAAATGATACTTGCAGCTGCCGATTCAATTATTAAGAATAATAAGGACCAGATAGCCAAGACACTATGGACGGATAATGCCGATGGTGAAGAACTTGCAGTCGTAAGATGTTCTGATGAAAAAGATGAAGCATTCCAGATAGCCAAACTGATAAAAGAAGAGATTACAACTAAGAAACTTTCATACAAGGATTTTGCAATACTCTACAGAATCAATTCACAGTCGCGTGCTCTCGAAGATGCATTCAGGCGTGAACGTGTGCCTTACCGGATTATTGGCGGAGTTGAATTCTACAAGAGAAAGGAAGTTAAAGATGTAGTTGCTTATCTGAGAGTACTTTCCAACCGCAACGATGAGGAAAGCCTGCTGAGAATAATGAACTTCCCGCAGCGCGGTATCGGCAATACGTCTATTTCCAGAATGCTCGGTTTTGCACGCAAACACAATATTACTCTCTTTGATACTATGATGCGTATATTTGAAGTCATAGAGGTCAAAGAAAGAATTCAGAAGAATGTAAAGGCCTTCAGACTGCTTCTCGATAAATATATTGAACTGAAAGATAAACTTTCGTTATATGAATTGACTTCGGCGCTAGTAGATGAGCTGGGTGTGCTCAGGATCTACAAGGAAGAAAACACAGCCGAGTCACTGGCCCGCTATGAGAACGTTCAGGAGCTGCTGAATGCAGTCAGCGATTTCTCCAGATCGGTGCCCAATGCAACCATTGAACAGTACCTGGCCGATGTTTCTCTGATTTCCGGTATCGACCAGATGGATGATCAGAATTCAGTCACCATGATGACCGTGCACAGCGCAAAGGGATTAGAGTTTCCGGTGGTATTTGTCTCTGGTCTCGAAGAGGATATCTTCCCCCTGGCTCCTAAGTTCAATGCCGACAGCCGGGTTGAAGAAGAAAGGCGTCTGTTCTATGTCGCCCTTACCAGAGCGCGCCAGAAAGTATTCCTTACATATGCCCGTTCCAGATACCGTTTCGGTGAAGTTGCGTACCAGAGCAAATCGAGGTTCCTTGATGAACTCGATCCTGCAACCGTTATTGAACTGAATGGAGCTACAGGAAGAAAAGCAGGCAGCAGGCGTACCCGCAAGGGAATGTACTACGATGAATTCTATCAGGAAGATTACGATGATTTCAATCAGGAAACAAAATCGCTGCGCATAGGAAGCAAGGTCGTTCACGAGAAATTCGGACAGGGAAAAGTACTCCAGATTTCCGGCAGCGGTGATATGCAGAAAGTATCGGTTTTCTTTGAAGACGGGGGAACAAAACAGCTGCTGGTTAAATTTGCTAAACTAAAGATATTGTAATAACTAATTATTATCAGAGCGTGTATGGATAGCACTCATATAAAGGACTCCGCTGTTATTCGGATTCTTGTTCTTCGTGTTACTATGGTTTTATTTGTTCTCATTATGCAGATGCCTCTGCAGGCACAGCAACTGAGAGGTACCTGGATTGCACGCGATGCAATGAGTTCAAAGGAAACTCTGGCACAGGCTATAGACAGCCTCGCACGCGCAAATTTTAATGTCATTTATATAAATGCCTGGAGCCGCGGTTACCCGCTCTGGCAGAGCGATTACTTTTTTAGCGAAACAGGAATGAAGACCGATCCGGTCTATTCTTCGCGCGATATAATAGCAGAGGCAGTAGCCGAATGCCACAAGCGCGGCATGCACGTCGAGGCCTGGTTTGAATACGGATTTGTTGGCGGATGGTCGGGAAATATGACCGGCGGTGCAAAAGGCCCGATATTCAAAAAACATCCTGACTGGGTTGCAAAAACCCAGACCGGTGTGGAAATAGATAACAGCAGTTTTTACTGGATGATACATACACATCCCGGTGTGCAGCAGTTTCTGATCGGACTTGCTACCGAGCTATGCCGCAAATACGATATTGACGGCATTGAGCTTGACCGCATCAGATATTCCTCTCTTGCCTATGGATATGATTCATATACTGACAGCCTCTACAGACAGGAACATAACGGGACTGCTCCGCCGAAAAACATTTCGGATGCACAGTGGATACGCTGGCGCGCCGATAAGCTGAACCAGTTCATGAAGGCTGCCTACGACAGCATTAAGGCAGTCAATCCCAACGTGAATGTTTCCAATGCTCCGAGCCTCTACGGCACCACATACACCTCGTATAACAGTTTTGCTCAGGACTGGTTTTCATGGGTAAATGACGGCTATATCGATAACGTACAGGTGCAGTCGTATGTATCACTGCCTTCTTCATTCGGAAACATACTCGATTATATAAAGAGCAGTGTTAAAAACCGCTCGAAAATATTTCCATCCATTGCAGTTGCTCCGGGCGGAACCTACCTCGAAAAGGATACCATATTCAGGCTGCTGAGTATATCGGACAGCAAGGGATTTCAGGGAAATTCGATCTGGTTTTATACAGATATGAAGAATAAAAATCTTTTCAGCTGGTTCAGAAACAATGTCTACAAGGAAAATGCATTTCCGCCCTTTTCACCTGCCGACTGGCGCGAGTATTACCGCATCACTCCGATCAACAGTGCAGACATTGAAAAATATGGTACCTGGACTTCCAGTTCATTGCAGGGCTTCAACGGACCGACTTACTCTGCTGTCGGAGGTGATTCAGCTTCTGTAGGTTATTATTTCGATGTACCGGCCGACGGATATTATGAGGTTTATGCTTATATTGTTGCCGTAGCCGGCCGCTCGGCAAAGACCAGTTATCAGGTTACTGATTCATACGGAAAAACGTACCAGATGTTCGTGGATCAGTCGAATCCCTGGAACAGACGCTGGTATAAGCTCGGCGATTTCTTTTTTGCAAAAGGCAGAAGACTGCTCATGAAGGTCAGCAACAGCGGACTTAAGAGTACTGAATCAGCCGGGGCAGATGCAGCTATGATCTCGCTGAACAGAAGACTGAGTCCCACAGTCGTATCGGTAGAAGGAAATCGGCAGGGAAGTGTCCCGGAAAAAATGAATTTTGATCTTAAGAATTATCCCAATCCTTTCAACGGACAGACAAATTTTGTGTTTGAATTGAAAGAGAATAAGCCCTACGACCTGGAAATATTCAATGTTTTAGGGCAGAGAGTGTATGCAGTAAAAAAAAAATCTGGCATTTTAGGTAAGAATATAATTAGTTTTAATTCGCATGATTTACCCAGCGGCATTTATCTGTGCAGTTTAGTACAGGACAGCCGCGTGGAAACGATTAAAATTGTTTTAACCAAATAAGTTCATAAAGTATCAGGAGAAAGAAATGAAAATAGGCGTGTTGACAGGCGGCGGCGATTGCCCGGGTTTGAATCCTGTAATCCGTGCGGTTGTTAGAAAAGCAATCCAGAACGGTCACGAGGTTGTTGGTTTTACAGAAGGCTGGAAAGGTCTTCTTGAAAACAAATATGTACAGCTCGATATGGATGCAGTTTCAGGTATTCTGCACCGCGGCGGTACAATCCTCAGAAGCTCACGTACCAACGTATACAAAGTTCCAGATGGCGAAGCTACTATTATCAAAAATCTGAAAGAAAGCGGTATTGATGCTCTGGTAGCTATAGGCGGCGAGGATACACTTGGCGTTGCTACAAAACTTTATAAAGCTGGTGTTAATGTTGTCGGTGTTCCGAAAACTATAGACAATGACCTGAATGCAACTGACGTTACATTTGGTTTTGATACCGCAGTCAATATTGCTATGGAAGCTATCGACAGACTGCACACCACAGCCGAATCTCACAACCGCGTTATGGTTGTCGAGGTGATGGGCCGTCATGCAGGCTGGATCGCACTTCACTCCGGTATGGCTGGTGGTGCAGACGTAATACTGATCCCCGAAAAGCCATTCAAGATGGATGAAGTTGTCGAGATAATCAAGAAGAGACACGGCAGAGGCAAGAACTTCAGTATCGTTGTTGTTGCTGAAGGCGCTATCTGGGATGCAGAAGATATGAGCAAGGACGGTTATGTGCTCAGCAGCGGCGAACTCGATTCATTTGGCCATGTACGCCTTGGCGGTATTGGTAACACGCTGGCTTCTGAAATTGAAAAACGTACCGGCTTTGAAACCAGAGCCACAATACTCGGTCACGTACAGAGAGGCGGATCGCCAACTGCTTACGACAGGGTACTTGGAACACGTTTCGGCGTATTTGCTGCTGAACTCATCGAAAGAGGTGAATTTGGCAAAATGGCATCTATCAGAGGTAACGAAATCGTTGGTGTTGCACTCGAAGATGCTACCGGTGAACTGAAGACAGTTGACGATAAGCTCTATGATGTAGCTTCTACATTCTTCGGATGATAATCAGGTGTTTGAATAATTTAGTCTCACTTGAAGGCGCCCATGCAGAGGCGCCTTTTTTATTCTTGCGCTGCAGGTTGTGTTATTCTTCAAAATAAATTAACTTTGCGGTTGTTCTCTCTATGAGTTGTTTTCTTTTTTCACTTGCCAAATAATAACTATTATACAAGAGCAATTATGACCAGCGTTATCAGCAGATACCGATCATTTATACTTGTCGCCCTTGCGGCGATCATTCTTTTACTGCTTTCAGTCATTCCTGCGGAAGGAAAGTACGGTATTCTCGAGATCAAAAAAATAGACATGTTTTGCGACATAAAAGCAGAGGAGAATGTATGATGGGATATAACCAGAACAATATCTGCAGCACGTGGTGTATGAATGCCCTCAGAAATCCTGAACGTGAAGCCATAGTGCACTATATACTGGACGAGGAACCCGTCAGATGGTCTTACCGCGAACTGATCTCTACGGCTCTGGCTTTGTCTGAATACCTTAAGGATCAGGGAATAAAAAAGGAAGAAGTCTGCGCCATCATTATACGCCATAACCAGTATTTCTATCCGGTCTACCTTGCAGTTGCTTTTGCCGGTGCAATACCTGCTGTACTCGCTTATCCGAATCAGAGGCTGCACCCGGAAAAATTCAGGCAGGGTCTCGCGGGTATGTCACAGCGTTCAGGACTGGACTGGATACTCTCTGAAGACGAACTGGAGGAAAAGCTCACACCGCTTATCAGCGGTCAGAACAGCACTGTCAGGGGAATAATCAAACCGATGCAGTTCTTTGAGAAACCGCAGAACTATTCTGCCCGGTTTGAAGAACTGGTCAGCGGATATATGAAAAATTCAACGGCAGACGGGGATGCTCCATTCCTGCTTCAGCACTCCTCCGGCACTACCGGACTGCAGAAGCCGGTTATACTTTCAAACCTTGCAGTCATTAGGCATATAGAGAATTATGCACTCAGCATAGGGCTGAACGATAATGATAAAGTTATCAGCTGGCTGCCATTATACCACGATATGGGGCTAATTGCAGCGTTTCATCTGCCATTGCTGAAAGGAATTACAAGCATTCAGATCGACCCGTTCGAGTGGGTGGTTGTGCCATCTGTTTTGTTTGAAGCGATAACTAAAGAGAAAGCAACACTGTCATGGCTGCCGAATTTTTCTTATAACATGATGAGTGAAAAGATCAGGAAAGACGATCTGGAGCCGGTAGACCTTAGCAGCCTGAGACTGTTTATCAACTGCAGCGAACCGGTCAGGTATGAAAGTCACGCGAAGTTTCTGAATGCTTTTCGGGAATTCGGAATAACTGCCCGGAATCTCTCTACCTGCTATGCAATGGCTGAGGCTACATTTGCCGTTACTCAGACTCCATGGGGTGAAGAAGCCAGGGTAATACATGTTGACCGCAACGCACTGAAGGCGGGTAAAATAAATATTGTAAGTAATGGCACAGATGATCCGCAGGTCCGCAAGTGCGTCTCTTCAGGCCGCGTGATTGACGGCTGCCGTATAAAGATCGTGACAGAATCCGGTGACACTGCTGATGTAATGCAGACGGGTGAAATAGCCATACGTTCAGAATCCCTGTTCTCCGGATACCGCAACTATCCCGAGAAGACTGCAGAGGTGCTCAAAGATGGCTGGTATTACAGCGGCGACCTCGGCTT
This sequence comes from Bacteroidota bacterium, assembly GCA_050258935.1. GTDB lineage: Bacteria > Bacteroidota > Ignavibacteria > Ignavibacteriales > SURF-24 > JBLMZS01. The sequence continues at coordinate 130,678 of JBLMZS010000088.1, read as the reverse complement.
TGAACTCGACGGATATCTCTATGTCATCGGCAGGAAGAAGGATATCATTATAGTTGCCGGCAACAATATATATCCGGAAGATGTTGAGGATACGGTAAACGGTATTGAAGGCGTGATACCCGGACGAGTGATTGCTTTTGGCGAAGATGATCCGGAAATGGGCAGCGAGCAGCTGTCTGTGATCGCTGAAACCAATATCACGGATGAGACTGCCAGGAAAAACCTGAAAATGAATATCATGAGAACCTGTAGTCTGATTAACGTGACCGTCAGAAATGTGTATCTGGTTCCGCCCAGATGGCTCATCAAAAGTTCCTCGGGCAAGCCAAGCCGCAGCTCCAACCGCGACAGGCTGCAGGAATTAAAGCAGTTTTAACATATTAACAAAATAAACATACCGGAGATAATGTGATTTCAAAAGAATTAAAACAGGTAATACTCAAAGAGCTGAAGCTCGATGACTTTGACATACAGGATGAAACTACTGCCGATCAGATCCCGGGGTGGGATTCTCTGAATCACCTGAATGTAATACTTGCAGTGGAGAAATTCTTTGACGTGCGTTTCAGCAACAAGGAGATACTGAGGCTTCAGGATATCGGCGAACTGCAGAAACTGGTTGACTCCAAGCTGGCGGGCAAGTAGTTCTTTCCCGCTTTTAGCGGGATCCCGCCGGAGGCGGGAAGTTCTTAGTTCTCAGTTATCAGTTATCAGTTCTCAGTTATCAAATTATGTGGCTGTTTATATTATCTGTAATTAAATAATTATTATTAAAATGTTTGACTATACTAAAATATTAGAACTCCTGAAATTCAACGCGGATGATCCGCTGTTTTTTAATTCCTCTCTTTTTCTTTTCCTGTTTGTCGGATTTCTGCTGTTCTACAGCCTGATTTCGCATAAGAAAATATTCAGAGTTGCCTCACTTCTTCTGTTCTCATTCTACTTTTATTACCGTTCGGGAGGTATATATGTACTGCTGCTGCTGCTTTGTTCTCTGCTCAGCTATACTACCGGAATACTGATTTTCAGAAGTCCTGCCGAATGGAAAAAGAAAGTGTTTATGATCCTGGGTATACTGGCGAACCTGTCGGTGCTGTTCTATTTCAAGTATACCAATTTCTTTATCGAAGTATACGGAAACTTCAGCGGCAAGTCTCTGCAGCCCATGGATATTATTCTTCCTATCGGCATATCATTCTTTACTTTCAAGGCGCTCAGCTACATAATTGATGTGTATCTTGAGAAAATTGACGCGGAGTATAATATCCTCGACTTTACACTGTATATTTCGTTCTTCGCCAATCTTCTGGCCGGTCCCATTGACAGGGCTGGGCAGTTTATCAAACAGATAAAGCAGGATTTTGTACTAACTGAAAGCTATATAGGACGGGCAACGTTCCTGATAATGTCTGGTCTGATCAAGAAAGACGTAATTGCCGACTATATAGGGCTGAACTTTGTCGATCGCGTTTTTGACGATCCGCTCAGATTTACCGGCGTGGAGAACCTTATGGCCGTATATGCTTATGCGCTGCGAATATACTGTGACTTTTCGGGCTATTCCGATCTTGCTATAGGCATTGCGCTGCTGCTGGGCTTCAGGCTGATGGATAACTTCAACTCGCCCTACAAAGCACAGAGTGTTGCCGAGTTCTGGCGCCGCTGGCATATATCACTGTCTTCATGGCTTCAGGATTATTTGTTCAAGCCTATGCAGATGAGCATGCGCAGAATGAGAATCTTCGGAAATGCTTTGGCGGTACTGATTACATTTCTGGTGTGTGGCCTGTGGCATGGTGCAAGCTGGACATTCATCGCTTGGGGCGGCATACACGGACTGCTGATGGCGGTTTCAATGTTTACCAAACCGGTCAGGGATTACTTCTACAATAAGACCGGACTCGGCAAACTGCGCATAGTGGGAGTGATGAGAACGGTGATAACTTTTCACCTGATTGCATTTGCCTGGGTGATATTCAGCGCTTCATCGTTTGAAAAAGCCATAGATGTATACAGTCAGATATTTGTATTCTTCCATTCAGAAGTCTTTATGCAGTTTGTAACTGCAATGCCGCAGATTGTAATACTGATCGCGCTGGGATATCTGATGCACTTTGCACCCGCCAGACTTGAGCAAAAGTGCATAGAACTGGTGACTGCTTCTCCTATTGTAGTCAAGGCCTTAATACTGGCAATAGTCATCTGGACCGCAGCGCAGGTCCGTTCAGCAGATCTCCAGCCGTTTATATACTTCCAGTTTTAACGTGTTTTGGTTTCTATAATTTTGCCGGAGATATCTTCATAATATCTCCGGCAAAAGGGTTTTTGTTTTATTACGGAATTTGCTAAATTATCAGCTGTGTAAAAATTCCGTTTTTCTAACCTTACTTAATTGTGCAGTTATGAAGAAGATCCTTTTCCCATTATTATCAGTTGTCCTTTTGACAATATCCTCTTATTCACAAACGAACGATAAAATGAACGACATCAAGGCCATAATAGAAAAAATCCGTCTGGAATATGCTCCGGATAAAAGAGTTGCCCTGTTTAATCTGCAGGCTGAGGAAGGCGGACAACAGGAGACTGTCATTTCGGGTGAAACGAATATTCCCGAAGCTGCTGCCAGGCTGAAGAAAGAATTGCAGGCATTGAATATTTCATACACCAGCAAAATTGCAATGCTGCCGGATACCGAAGGCCTGAAAGGCAAAACCTGCGGGATAATCAGGCATTCGGTGGCCAATATACGCACCAATCCTGCTCAGTCTGCTGAAATGGCTACGCAATCGCTGCTCGGCACAAGGGTAAATGTGCTGAAGGCTTCGCACGGGTGGTACCTCATACAGACACCTGACAGGTATATTGCCTGGGCAGAGGATGATGCTGTTGAACTGATGACCGATAAAGAGGCAGAGCAGTGGAATAATGCCAGGCGCATGATTTACACTTCTGAATATGGCTTTTCATATGCCGCTCCCGACGAGAAATCTCAGCATGTGGCAGACCTTGTAATGGGTAACCTGCTGAAGTATGCCGGTGAGGAAAAGGGTTTCATCAAGGTCGAATATCCCGACAAACGCACTGCCTACGTCCCTGCAGGACTCATGAAAGATTTTAAGGATTATCTGGGCGGACTTGCAATTACTGCAGATGATCTCATCAGAACCGCAAAAATAATGATGGGCATTCCTTACCTGTGGGGCGGAACTTCGCTTAAGGCCGTCGACTGCAGCGGTTTTACCAAAACGATATATTTTATGAACGGGGTTTTGCTGGCGCGTGATGCCTCGCAGCAGGTACACACAGGCGATCTGGTAGATACTCAGAACGGTTTTGATAAACTTCAGCCGGGAGATCTGCTGTTTTTCGGGACAAAGGCGACTCCTGATACAAAGGAGAAAGTAACACACGTGGCTATGTATATAGGAAACGGCGAATATATCCATTCGGCCGGACACGTGAAAATAAACAGTCTCGATAAGACCAAAGAAAATTTCAGCGAATACAGATACAATACATTCATCAGGGCAAAAAGGATGCTTACCTCTCTTAACAGGAACGGCGTCTACCTGCTCAGAGAACACAATTCATACTTCGAGGCTTCAAAATGAAACAGAGCAGAAGAGATTTTCTAAAAACCGGCGGACTGATCACTGCAGGTCTGATGTTCGGTTCGGGTGCGTTTCCTAATAAAATATTTGCAAACAAAAACTACAATAACTACATGAAATCCGGAAAACTTAAATTATCGTTTAAACCCTATACGCTTGAATTAAAGCATGTTTTTACTATTGCTACCAGTTCGCGTTCTACAACTCCGGTAGTACTGACTGAGATTGAATACGAGGGAGTCACCGGCTATGGTGAAGCTTCTATGCCTCCATACCTGGGAGAGTCGCACCAGACAGTAACTGAGTTCCTGTCAAAAGTGGACCTGAGCAATTTCAGCAATCCTTTTGAACTGGAGACTATACTGGCGTATGTCGATTCAATTGCTCCCGGAAATCCGGCCGCAAAGGCTTCTGTCGATATTGCTATGCATGACCTGATCGGCAAGCTGATGAATCAGCCTCTGTATAACATCTGGGGTTTCAACAAGAACAAAACACCTAATACCTCGTACACGATAGGCATAGACAAACCGGATGTAGTAAGGCAGAAAACCAAAGAAGCTTCTGAGTTCAAGATACTCAAAGTTAAACTCGGACGCGATACGGATAAGGAAATGATAGAAGCTATCCGTTCCGTTACCGATACGCCGCTGTGTGTCGATGTCAATCAGGGCTGGAAGGACAAACAGTTTGCGCTGGATATGATCCACTGGCTGAAGGAAAGAAACACTGTGTTTGTTGAACAGCCTATGCCCAAGACACAGGTTGACGATAATGCCTGGCTTACGGAACACAGTCCGCTGCCGACAATCGGAGATGAAGCTGTTCAGCGCCTGCCCGACGTTAAGAAAGCACACGGGGTGTATTCGGGCATTAACATAAAACTCATGAAATCAACGGGTCTGCGCGAGGCTCATAAGATGCTTACACTTGCCCGTGCACTCGATATGAAAGTTATGCTTGGATGTATGACCGAAACTTCCTGCGCCATTTCTGCTGCCTCTCAGCTCTCTCCTATGGTTGACTGGGCCGATCTGGACGGAGCACTTCTTATCGGAAACGATGTTTATGAAGGTACCAAGGTCGTAAACGGCAAAGTCGTTTTGAGTGACCTGCCCGGAATCGGTATCAGAAAGATCTGACATAACCGGCAGATATAAATTTACTTTACCCGGCGTCAGCCGTGCACTGTGTTCTTGCCGAACCAGGTACGGCGGGCGCCGGTTTTGTTTTATAGCACTATTGCCGGAAATTTAATATATTTTTGGAGCAGATTAACGTATGAAAGGAGACTTTATGAGATCATATTTCCTATCCAGCTTTTTGCTGTTTGTCCTTCTTGTTCAGACGTCCGGAGCAGATATGCCGGATGCTAAAAAAACATTTCCATATGATTATACCCGTTACAAACTCGACAACGGCCTTAATGTAATAATGATTCCAATGGAGAGCCCGGGACTGGTATCATATTATTCAGTCGTACGTACGGGAAGCCGTGATGAGTGGGAGCCGGGCAAGTCGGGATTTGCCCACTTCTTTGAACATATGATGTTCCGCGGAACTGAAAAGTATCCGGGCAGCACATATGACAGTATAATTACCAGCCTCGGAGCCGACGCAAATGCCTATACCAGCGACGACCTGACAGTATATCATCTGGATTTTGCCAGCGAGGATCTGGAGAAAGTAATCGAAATGGAATCGGACCGGTTCCAGAACCTCAAGTACGACAAGCGCGAATTTCAGACCGAATCAGGCGCGGTGTACGGAGAATACAGGAAGGGAAGAACCAGCCCGTGGTCGGTTGCCTTTGAAAAGCTGCACGATATGGCATTCGACAGGCATACCTATAAACATACCACTATCGGGTTCGAACAGGATATTAAGGATATGCCCAATCAGTATGAATACAGCATCGGCTTCTTTAAGCGCTACTACCGGCCTGAAAATATAGTAATCGCTGTAGTAGGGGATATTAATAAAGACAAGACGCTGTCCCTGATCAAAAAGTATTATTCATCATGGCAGCCGGGCTATCAGAAACCGCAGATTGAGACTGAACCGCCGCAGACATCCGAAAGGAGTGCAGAGGTTTCTTATCCCGGGAAAACACTTCCGCTATTGATCGTTGCTCATAAGGGCGATGCCTTTGATGCGAACAATATAAATATGCTCGCTGCAGTGCTTATGCAGGATCTTGCATTCGGTGAAACCAGTCAGCTGTACAAAAAGCTGGTGCTGAACGAACAGAAAGTACAGTTTGTTCAGGCAGACTTCGGATTCAGCCGCGATCCGAAACTGCTGAACATATATGCAATGATAAAGGATGAATCGGATATTGACTATGTGAGAAATGAAATACTGAAAACTCTCGAATCCTTCAGTCAGACCACAGTTGATGAGACAAAACTGAAACAGCTGAAGCAGCGACAGAAATATTCTTTCCTGATGGAACTGGACAATCCCGCTAACGTATCGGCAGTACTGCCGCAGTTCATAACCCTGACGGGTGGAATAGATGTCATTGATGAACTCTATAACAATCTTGAGAAAATTACCCCCGAGGATATACGTTCAGCGGCGAAGTACTATTTTGTCCCCGAAAAAAGGAATACAGTTATTGTAAAAGGAGAGAAATAATGAAAAATATATTCATCCGTGCTGCAGTTGTATTTTCCATTACTGCATGCCTGTTTTCACAGACCATGGCAGCCGTCAACGGCGCATCTCAGAAAACTCGTAAAGGAGAAACACCAGTGCTGTTAAAGGTAAAAAACGATCCTGCTATTTCCATACGCGTAGTATTTCATTCAGGAGTACAGAACGACCCTAAAGGCAAGGAAGGCCTTGCTTATCTTACGGCGCGTATGATTTCCGAGGGAGCAACAAAGACAAACAGCTACGAAAAAATACTCGAGAGACTTTTTCCACTGGCTGCATACTACAACGTTTCGGCTTCCATGGAGCAGACGGTATTTTCCGGAAAAGTGCACAAGGATAATCTTGAAGAGTATTATAAACTGTTTATAGACGCAATACTCAATCCGGCCTTCGCTGAAACCGATTTTCAGAGGATCAAGGACGAAACACTCAGCTACCTGACAACTACTCTGAAATACTCTAGCGATGAGGAGCTCGGTAAGGCTTTGCTCTACAACTATATATTTGAAGATACACCTTATGGTCATATAGCTCCCGGTACCATCAGCAGTATAAAATCCATTACTCTCGACGATATTAAGGATTTCTACAGAAAGAACTATACACGCAGCAATTATCTGCTCGGTATCGGCGGCGGCTTTCCGGACGTGCTTGTCAAAAGGCTGACAGACGATCTTAACAAGCTCTCTGATGCAGAGGCGGTAATTCCTGCAAAGCCGGCATATAAGGAGATCAAAGGACTGAATGTACTGATGGCTGACAAGCAGGCCAATGCAACTGCAATCTCCCTCGGATTTCCTATTAGCCTGCAGCGCGGCAGTAAAGACTGGTATGCCCTGGCAATAGCCAACTCCTGGCTGGGAGAACACCGCAATTCCAGCTCACACCTGTATCAGGTGATCAGGGAAAAACGCGGACTCAATTACGGAGACTATTCGTATATTGAAAATTTCCCGAACGGAGGACAGCGTCAGATGCCGCCTGTCAATGTTGCACGCAGACAGCAGATATTCGAAATCTGGATCAGACCGGTACCCAATGAAACCGGACACTTCGCACTGCGCGCAGCGCTGCGCGAACTGAAAAAACTGACTGATAACGGAATGACTCCGGAAGACTTCAAACTTACTCAGGGCTTCCTTTACAAATATGTACTTCATTATGCCCCCGATACAGATACCCGTCTGGGCTATGCACTGGATGACCGGTTCTACGGAATAAAGGGAAGTCATCTCGAAAATTTCAGGAAAATCGTGAAGGAACTGACTGTGGAAGATGTGAACCGGGCGATAAAAAAATATCTCCGGTATGACAACCTCAGGATAGCCATCGTAACCAGTGATGCTGAAGCACTTAAAAATAAAATAGTTGCCAATACGCCATCACCCATAACTTATGCTACTCCGAAAGCAGAAGAGATTCTAGCTGAAGACAAAGAGATCAGCAGTTTCCCGCTGGATGTAAAACCAGGGAACGTACAGATAGTAAAAGTTGAAGATCTTTTTATAAAATAGTTTAACATATACACACGGATACACACCCGGCGCAGTGCCGGGTGTGCTCCGGCTCCTCCTCATTGCAGCATAAATCCTTGACCCGCCAAAAATATCATACATTATTACATCACCCGGAGAGTGTATTGGGAATCTTTTTCTGTTTTCGTGCATTTTAAAGAAAATATTACTATTATAGTCACTTAATGAAAGGGAACATAAAAATATGCTGTACGATATTGTAATCATTGGCGCAGGTCCTGCAGGTATCAGCATGGCTGTTGAAAGCACCGGCGTCGGATTGAAACCGGAGCGGATCCTGGTAATAGAAAGAAGTGCGGAGCATTCGTTTTCCATAAGGAAATATTATCCGGATAAGAAACTAGTTACGGCAAACTATAAAGGATTCCAGTCTGCCTGCACCGGGGCGCTTTGCATCCCTGATCTTACAAAACATGAAACAATTACTTATCTCGACAAAGCAATTTCTGATAATAACATAAATGTGAACTATAACGAAACAGTATGGAAAATATTTTATAGCGGAGAAGATTCGAAGGAAAGATTTACAGTATTTACCGATAAGTCTGAGTATAAGACAAAAACCATTGCAATTGCAATAGGCATTCTCGGAAAGCCCAACAAACCTGCCTACAAAATTCCTCTGACACTGAAAGACAGGGCATTATTTGATATTACAACCGCCGAGATAATGAACTCAAGAGTGCTCGTCGTGGGCGGAGGCGATTCGGCATCGGAATACTGCCAGTTCCTGGTACAGGATGGCAACGATGTTACTCTAAGCTACAGGCGCGCGGAATTCTCCAGAATGAATGACATCAACCGCGAGAGCCTGCTGGCCTTGGGCCGCGAAGGGAGAGTAAAATTATTTCTGAATTCTGATATTATATCTCTCGAAGACCAGACAGGAAGACCAGTTGTCACATTCAGCGGCGCGGAAGAATGTACTGAGGAGTTTGACTACGTCATTTATGCACTCGGCGGAACCACACCGCACAACTTCCTGAAATCCATCGGTATTGAATTCAACGGCGACGAACCGGTACTGAAAGAGGGATATGAAACCAGCGTTCCCGGAATGTTCCTTCTGGGCGATCTGAGCGCCGGAACAAAAGGCGGGTCTATTATATGGGCTTTCAACTCGGCAAATACGGCAATGAAAAGAATTTGCAGAAAGTATCTGGAGTCAGCAGAAAACTGTATGGAGAATGCTGCGGAATGAAGTCTGACAGAAAAAATTCCCGTACTGATAATTCGTACATAAGTAGTTCGCACCGAATGAAATTCGGTTACTTATTGACCGCTCTTCTTTTTTTTATTCATATCGGATGTTCTTCGGCAAGACAGGTATTCATCCGCGTAAACCAGGTGGGCTACAGAAGCAGCGAATTAAAAACTGCCGCGGTATTTTCAAACGATGAGGTCAGGGATCTGCACTTCAATGTGCTGGATGCGAAAAACAGGAAAAAGATTTTCTCCGGAACACTGATGCCCCGGAGTGTGAAACCGGAAAACTTCAGATACTTCTTCTCAGCGGATTTTTCCGGGCTCGCTTCGGCAGGAAAATATGTGATCGAAGTTGACGGCAATACTTCACCGGTATTTTCGGTGGGTGAAAACCTGTATGGCGGCGTGGCTGATTCACTGCTGGAATTTTTCAGGGTGCAAAGATGCGGCTATACCGATCCTCTTCTGCACGGTATATGTCATCCTGATGATATAAGCCGAATTATTGACGAGAACGGCAAGACGATTACCGAAAAATTTGACCTAACGGGCGGCTGGCACGACGCAGCTGACTATATTAAATTTCTGAATACTACTGCTTTTGTTACTTATACACTGATGTTTTCGTATGAATTCGATCCGGTTAAATTCGGCTCTGATAATAACCGAAATTCGGTGCCGGATATACTTGAGGAAGCCAAGATCGGTCTCGACTGGCTGCTGAGAGCGAATTATAAAAATAAATCGTTTATCTCTCAGGTACAGGACCTGAGAGACCACGATCAGGGATGGAGAATGCCGGAAGGGGATCAACTGGTAAATGACCGCGTCGGATACCTCGGTATAGGAAAAAATACTGCAGGCATGTATGTGGCCGTAATGTCCATGGCTGCACGCATATGGCGCGAAACGATAAAATACGATCAGTTTGCTGATTATTGCCAGAGCACTGCGGAGATATTCTTTGCTTCGATTGACAAGCTGAATGACCTGGACAAAAGCGGAACGGGTGAATACCGGGACAACAGTTATTATTCCAAAGTTGCTTTGGGTGCTGTGGAATTATATCAGACTACCGCGAACCCGGTATACCTTAAGAAAGCCGCTGAGATGGGACGCAAGGCAGGATCCGACTTCTGGTGGAGCTGGGCCGATATAGGGGCGTATGCACACTATAAACTTGCATTATATGATCCGCAGTTCAGAGATTACCTGCGCAAAAACCTGGTGCATTTCGATGCAATAAAGAATAAAGATCCGTTCGGACGCGGAGCGGACTATGTCTGGGGCAGCAATAATGCCTCGCTTGGAGCAGCACTTCAGGTAATACTGTGGAAAAAACTTACCGGAGATAATTCGTTTGATTCACTGCTCGTACTGCAGAGAGATTATATACTGGGTCGGAATCCATGGGGCGTAAGCTTCATCTATAATATTGGTTCCAACCCGGTAAAAAGACTGCATTCTCAGATCGCATACTTTACGCATGGCCGCATCCCAGGAGCTATGGCAGGAGGACCGGTCAAACGCGAACTGTTCGAAAAACAGAAAATTAAGCTGGAACAAAATGACGGTGCTGCAGAATTTCAATCTTCTGCGGCGGTGTTTTATGACGACAGGAACGACTACCTTACCAATGAACCGGCGATATCTTCAAATGCCACTGCTTTGTTTGTTTTCGGATACTTTAAATGACCCGGCTACTGACCGGACCGGAAAACGAAATGATTAACTGACTGGAAACAAATGCGGCCGCGGCTCTATTGTCTGCCAATACTCGGGCCGGACAAAACGAAGTGGCTCAAAGTGGTACACGCAAGATAAAAGTGTCTCACAAAAATACTTCATATATGCTGTATTTTTAAATTTGTATGTGTTATTTTAAAGGCACAATATTTGTCCTTAATATTCCAGCATTGAACATTTGCAGTTGAACGGCAATTACTATTACGACAGTTACTATCAAACGTCAGGGAGAAGATGAAAAAAAATATCCAGTTGGTCCAGTCGGGAATATCATTGGTAGATCAGGCATGGGGCGGGTTTTATAAAGGCGGTACCTATCTGATCATTGGTCCGCATAAGTCAGGCCGCACTCTTTTAGGACTGCAATATGCAATGCAGGCTGCCAGGAACAAGGAAGTATGCCTCTACTTTACAAACATGCGTCCGAAAGATCTTATGATTCACGCAGCATCCATCGATTTCGATCTGCAGTCTTATATGAATCAGAACCTTATAGTAGTAGTCCGGGTGGCTCCTCCTACTGATATCTACGACCTGAAAAATTCTGATGACTATCTGATCGAATACCTGAAGGATATAGTTACTGTCGTTTCACAGTATACTCCGAACCGTGTAATTTTTGATGAACTTACTCCGTATATCGGCTTCAATAATCTTGATGTCCTGAGAAGTGCATTTTTGCAGACCATAGAGGAGATAGAAGAGAAGAACATTACCAGCCTCTATCTGCTGGGAGAGCCGGCAACAACTGTGGCGCAGTCTATTACAGAAGTGCTTACTCAGAATGTTACTGCTTCGATATACCTGCAGAAAAAAGAAGGACAGCCAAAACTCCAGGGCGGAAAGATAACTATCATTCCTAATATCGGTCATACAGAAGGGCAGTTTACTGCTGGTTATTCCATCGAGCCATATAAGGGAGTCGTGGATGATTTCAGACCGGCCGTACCGGCTGCACCGATACCATCACAGGCTTCTTTGTCAGCTACGGGTACCGGCGTTGTGCCGGGAAAGGTGACGCGCGAGACCGGATACCAGCGTCTCTCAAGCTTTAATGTAACTGCAGGTGAGTCATATTCATTTTCAAATCTTTATGAACTGAATGATTTTCTCCTGATATTAAATAATCAAATCGCATTGTATAAAAGTACCGGCCAGACCTTTAACCTCGTTTCCTTCAAACTCGACGATTATGCTGAGCAGAGCGGTATACTTACTGTCAACCAGCTGCAGAATGCTATCAGACTGGCTACGGACAAGAAGGATAAGATCTGTGTGCAGGGTAACAAGATAATGGTGCTGATAACGAGAAGTGACAAAAAGAGCATGCAGAATCTTCTGTCAAAAATACAATCCAATCTGCCTGTAACAGAAAATGAAAACATTCATAATGTAGTGGATCATATTTCGGTCCTTTCTGTGGAGATCGACAAGCACGGCGAAGATGTGGAAAATGCTGAAAGCCTCATGCGCTACATCTCTGAAGACTCACAAAACCAGGGCGGGTTTGACATATACAACTCGTATAACAGCATATGAAAAGACTGCTCTTTAATCTGATAATATGCCTGACCGTATTCTGTTCAGTTATACCGGCACAGAACAATCCTGCACGCATGAAAAGCGAAGCGCTCAACCATATGCAGAATGCCCGCTATGGCGAAGCGATCGACCTGCTGAATAAATACATAGCTGCAAATCCGCAGAACTACCAGGGGCTTTACCTGAGGGGACTCTGTTATGAGAAAAGGGGACAGATGGATAATGCAGCTTTGGACCTCAGACGAGCTATAAAGCTTGCGCCGCAGAACAAAGAGGTTCAGCAGACACTGTGGCGCGTCGAGAATACCTGGAAAAAACAGATGGACTATAAGATTGAAGGACACAAGAGGGAACTGGCCATCAATCCTAATAAAGCCGTCAGTTATCTGGAAATCGGGAAGGCAAAAAAGAACCTGGGCAAATGGGACGAAGCCGAAACCTGGTACGATGAGTACATAAAGCGCGAAGCTCCTTCGGCAGATGAAGTGATCAGATATACTGAGATACTCGCTCACAACAACCATATCGCCAAGGGTGAAAAAATACTGAAGACATACACTGAAAAATATCCGGGAGACCAGCGGTTGTGGAGCCGCTACGGTTATTTTACCATGTGGCTTGGAAAATACAAGATCGCAATTGCTGCTTTCGAGGAAGCACTCAGGATTAAACCATTCTTTAAGGAAGCCCAGGACGGGCTGGATCAGGCTAAGGGAAAAGCTTACATCTTTACTTATACAGATACTACTGCCCGTTACCGCAAAAGTCAGCCGGCATTTGAATATGCTATAGATAAGTACTACAGAATAGTGCGCAAGAACCCGGGTGATCACAAGACCAGATTCCTGCTTGCCGAAGAACTCTATAATAAGAAAAGGTATGAAGAAGCCTACGAGCAGTTGAAAGTCCTGGAAAACAACTACGCGGATAATGAAAAATTCCAGCAGCTGTGGAGCAGCCTTACCGAACGGCGCGACAGCCTTTACAACGCAACTATTGAACAGTGCAGAAGCAGGTTTGCTGAGAATCCTGCTGACGGTGATAATGCACTGAAACTTGCTGAAAGCTATGCACACGTTGCCAACTATGACAGTGCTGCGTCTGTGCTCGCTCAGTATCTGGCTGCTGATACTGAATCCAAAAATTATGAAGCCAGATATCAGTATGCACAATACCTGGCGTGGGATCACCAGTTCGATCAGGCTATAGAACAGATTGACATAGTTCTGGGTGCTAAGCCGGACGTGACAAAGTATAAACTGCTCAGGGCGCAGATTTCTGTATGGGCAGTCCAGGAATTGGATCTGGGTGAGGAAATACTGGGCAGTATCATCAAAAAAGAGCCCAAAAATTTCGACGCCATACTTACTATGGCATACCTCAAGATCTGGAAAAAGGAATTCGAAGAGTCGCAGAGGTACCTTAAGATGGCCGAGAAAATCAATCCGGATGCCAAGGAAATCGCAACAGTACAGGATCTCTATGACCGTGCTGTGTCCGCAAACGAAGAGCAGAATAACTTTAAGATACTCGTAGCAGGACGCGAACTCGCAGTAGATCAGAAATGTACAGAGGCCATTGTAAAGTACGACGAATACCTGCAGAAAATCACTGCTCCCAACAGGGCGCTTCAGCTCGAGTATGCCGATGTGAGTATATGCGCAAAAAACTATTCCAAGGCAGAGGAGATTTATACAGGTCTTCTTAATCAGGAATATGACTATGATGTTGCAGTCCTTCTCGGAAAGCTTTATCTCATAAGCAGAGATACGGTCAAATCTCTGGAACTCTTTAAAAAACTGGCAGCTGAGGATTCTTCGAGTTATGATGCTCATATTTATCTCGGCGAAGCCTATGCACTAAACGAGGATTACGGATCGGCAAGGGATACATATGAGGAACTTCTGAAGGCTACGGATGACAGTGTGAAAATAGTGGACATACAGAAACACCTGAAATGGCTGCCTGTATCGGGATTCGGCGGGTTCCTGGCCACATTCCCGCGCAATATCGGCTTTTCACCTCTGGGATCGTATTATTCCGATAACAATAATCTGGACTACAAGAACGCGGGCGGACGCCTCGAGTTCGGTATAAGCGACTATATATCAATCGGAGCAGGCTACTCCAGGGGCAATATGAAGGGTAACCTTGAAAACCGGAATTTCAAAACTAATATACAGCAGAATTTCAGTGCCTTCAATTTCAGCCTTTACCTGCGGTTTTCGCGATATGTAGGTGCATCTGCTGCTTTCGGCCAGATGGCCTTCCGCTCATCTCAGAAAATGCGTACAGCAGCGGGAACAGTCTCGTACAACAATCCTGACAAACTGTTGCTGAATTTTTCGTATGAATCTGCAAATGCCGGACTGCTGTTGTTTTCACCCAGAATGCTCACTCTCATGAAGAAGGCAAATCACTACAATTTTCTGGGAAAATATTACGGGACTAACGGACTTCAGCTCCAGATGAATTATAAATATATAGACATCGAGGACGGCAACAAGGGTAACGATCTCCAGATAAGGCTTGGCCGAAAATTTGAGAAAGATATACTGGGGGGATATGAGTACTATTATTCCAGCTACGCAAGAAAATCAAACTATTACTATACACCGCAGAACTTTGAGTCACATAGTCTGTGGGCAGACTGGACTCTTCAGAAATCCAGGGAACTGAATGTGACAGTCGGAGCAAAAGTCGGGTACGTACCGTCGAGTGATTTTATAATAAGAGAAATATCAGGATCTGTTGAGTATAATCCGTATGATATACTTACACTGAGTGCAAAATTGTCAGCCGGCGGTTCATACAGATACGATTCAAATTATACGTATGTTTCTGCTTTCGCTTCGGCATATCTGAAAATATTCTAAATACACGGAGGAAAATTGTTTAAATCGCTTATTTCCCTGAAGGGAAGATTGTGTCTTTTATTGCTGCCATGCCTGTTTTCAGGCAGTCTGTTTGCAGGAAACAACCAGTATGGCAAAAAGGTGTCTCTTACTGGCAATGTCGCCCAGATGAAGTATTTTTATGATGCACTGAATGAAGTGAAGTCAAAGAAGATCAGAATCGCACATTTCGGCGATTCTATAATTATGGGTGACATAATTTCCGAGGATCTCAGAATTGATATGCAGAAAAAATTCGGCGGAAACGGCGCAGGATTTATCTCGGTATATTCTGATGACAACCGGATGAGAGCTACTACATTTCATACTTTTTCTGAGGACTGGAACACTGCCACTCTGTATAAAAGAAATCCGCAGAGGCTCGAACTTGGAATAAGCGGTACAGTAGCAATTCCTTCGGCTTCGAGCTGGGTTAAATATGATATAAACAGGAATGCAAGATGGCTGAAGACATTCAAGACTGCCAGGGTATTCTACAGTAATGCTCAGAACAACTCTGCCGTTAAATACACATTCAACAACGCAGGCCAGCAGTCGGCAAAACTGAAAGCCGGTTCGGGAGTTCAGGAACTCCAGCTGAATGCCAACAATGCCTCGTCTCTCAAGCTTGAATGCGGCGGAGCACAGGGCACTCATTTTTACGGCGTGAGCTTTGAGAACGGAAACGGTGTTTATGTGGACAACTTCCCCGTAAAGGGCAATTCGGGGGTTTCGCTTGTTGACATTCCGGTTAGTATGATGAAGGATTTCAAAAAATACCTGGACTACAAACTTATCATAATTAATTTTGGTGTCAATGTAGTATCAAGCGAGCAGAAAAACTATACATGGTATGAGAATAAAATGGTTCAGGTGATAAACGAGATCAAATCGGCTTTTCCCAATACCAGCATACTCATAGTCAGTATAGGTGACAAGAGCATAAAAAAGGGAGCAAATTTTGTCAGCGATCCTGCAATTCAGCAGGTATTGAAGGCTCAGCAGAATATTGCTAATAAAGCCGGAGTGGCGTTCTGGAATCTGTATGAAGCCATGGGCGGCCAGAACTCGATCTCAAAATGGGTATCATCTGCTCCTCCGCTTGCCATCAGGGATTATACACACCTGACTTCCGACGGCGGTAAAGTGGTGGGTGATCTGCTCATGCAGGCGCTCATGGAGAAATCCGGGAAATAATTCGGCGGGAGATATTTAAAGAAAACTGCTGTATTAGAATACAGCGGATGAAAATTGTGAAGCGAAACCTGAATTTTCAGGATTTCGCTTCTCGTATATATGGAATTGCCTGGTAATGAGCCAGTAGGGAGTAAAAACGTATTATAATAATACACGTTTTTGCCGTACTTTTTGTTTTTTTCCGCTAAACGGTTTATTTTCCGTGTGGCATTATTATTGTCTCTATTTCTCATAATAAATTAAACTATATCACATATGCGGCAAAACAACAAAATATTGAAGGGAAAAATGACACTGCGCGACTTTGAAGCAGGTGTTACTCCCGACAATAAGGAAAAAAAACTGGTGCGTCTCATCATACTCTCAGCAGTGGCTTCAGCAATACTGCTGGCGGTAATTCTATATACAATGCCGATGACCAATCTTTCCGGAAGCAATCTCGTAGTAATTGCTTCAACGGTCTCGCTGGTGATATTCCTGTTCGTGCTGATTATCCGTTATTTCTCTATACTGGCTATGGCCTACGTTTATCTTACCAAGTATACAATAAAGATAGGTTCTGACTATCAGCCCTTTGTGTCCATTATAGTACCTGTCTACAATGAAGGCAAGGTGCTGAAGGATTCTATCGAGTCGCTGGCGCAGCTGAACTATCCCAACTATGAGATCATCATAGTAAATGACGGATCTACGGATAATACTCTCGAAGTTGCACGTACGCTGGTCGGATATTCAAAGGGTGTATACGGTGATGTGAAGATCTCTATGATCAATAAACCCAACGGGGGAAAATCGCGCGCGCTCAATGCCGGCATACAGTTCTCCAAAGCAGATTTCTTCGTCTGCGTCGATGGTGATTCACAGCTTTCGCGCGATACTCTGAAGGAAGGTATGAGGCATTTTAGCGATCCTGGCGTAGGTGCTGTGGCAGGAAACGTCAAGGTTGAAAACAGGAAGAAGCTTCTGACAGACCTGCAGGCCCTGGAATACCTCGAGGGACTGAATATGGCGCGCAGCGCCCAGAGCCTGGTGCGTATGGTTAATATCATTCCGGGTCCTATAGGCATATTCAGGAGAAAGGCCATAGAGGATGCCGGATTATATTCTAGCGACACTTTTGCTGAGGATGCAGATCTTACACTGAAGGTGCTGGCTGCAGGCTGGAAAATCCAGTACGAGCCAAATGCCATTTCATATACTGAAGCTCCGCAGACACTGAACCAGCTGTTAAAGCAGAGATACAGATGGACGCGCGGTATACTACAGGCTATAAGAAAGCACAGGAAACACCTGGTAAATCCTACGCTCAATTTTGGAAATTCACTCATACTCTGGTCTATGTATTATGAATCCATTATCTGGCCGGTAATGAATATTTTTTCGAACCTGTTCTTCATCATCATTGCGCTGGGCTTCGGGCTGTCGAACCTGCTGTCGCTCTGGTGGATGATCATGGCACTGCTCGATCTGATGTCCGCACTGTACTGCGTGGCAGTAGAGAAGGAGGATGTAAGGTTAATTCCTTATGCAATCCTGTACAGGCTTGGTTTTATTCTCATTGTCGATATTACAAAAGCAATGGCTTCTATCGAAGAATTTCTCGGTATTCAGATGGACTGGGGAAAACTTGAACGAATCGGACTATCAAAGTCTGCATGATATATCTGGTGGCTGAGCAAAGCGGTTATTTGTGCGATGCGCGCGTATAATAAATAGTAATTTGTAAAGAGGTGTAAAAATGGAACTGATCCCTATATTATCGTTTATCATTCTGGTAGCTACAATCAGCACTTTCATACTTGCCATAGGAGCCTATGTACTCTATAAGGTAAGGGAAAGAAAAGGAAGGCTCCAGGTTTCTGCGCACGCAGCACAGCAGATGCAGGAGGCAGAGCTGTATATGCCTCAGGCCAGAGCGGCAGAATACCAGCAGGCTTCTGCCAGCCAGGAAAGAATGTACCAGCAGGCACAGGGACGCGGCGTTTCAGCTGAAATGAATGCCGGGGCACAACCCTACTATCCTTCTCAGAGAGGCCCTGAACCCAAATATACAAATGCACAGCAGCCCGGCCGCCAGCAGTCATTCCAGCAGCAGGGATATGCCCAGCAGCAGCGTCAGCCAAATGTTCCTTATTTCCCCGAAGAGGAGGGAGGAGCCGACGAGAGGAAGTTTATGAAGTATACTTCTGAAGGATACGTACCTGTAAATGAAAATAAAAACGGGAATAACTTAAAGTGGCGCTAAACCCTTCAAACAGACTGAAAGTCAACCACCTTGTAATAGTACTGGGCGGTCTGGTGATGCTGACAGCCTCTGTGCTGACATTTCTGCTTATACTGAAAAATCTGTACGGCAATGTCAGCATGGCCAAATTTATACCGACCAGCGCCAATATGCGCGAGGTATTTGCCAACCAGAATTACAATGCTGCAATTCTGTATTCGAAGTATACCGAGAATAAACTGCCTGAAGGCAGTACCTGGCTGGTGGACAATATCAATACCTGGAAAACTTCTTTGTCGCACAGCAGGGTAAAATACCAGGTGATCAGCGATCAGGATCTGGAAAACGGGAAACACCTGAAATATAAGATTCTTATACTTCCCGGGTCAAAATCGCTCAGCGACCGGGAGATAATTCAGATAAAGAAATTTCTTGAAAATGGCGGCAGTGTGTTCGCTACCAGCGGAATTGCTTCTTATTCAAATGACGGAAAGTGGAGAGGATGGGATTTCTTCTCAGAAGTGTTCGGACTGAATTTTACAGGAGAGATCAGTTCCACAGATATGACCCGCATACACACACTTCGAGGCGGATTGCCGCTTACAACGGGTATCCCTCCCGGATACTCACTGAAGGTCGCTACATGGGACCGTCCGATGTCGTGCGAAATACTGGATCCCAGAACCGTACAGGTCAGCTTCTGGTACAATTTCAGAAAGGAAATGGGGCTGGTAAGCGAGGAGATTACAAAAACAGCAGGCATAGTATACGGTACGTACGGAAAAGGCCGGTTTGTATGGATGGGTTTTGAACTGAACTCGGTTATTGGACAGCAGGAGGATTATATATATTTCGACAAGCTGTTCAAAAATTCGCTGGCATGGCTGGCTTACAGACCGACTGTTTTTGTGAAGACCTGGCCGGGGAAATATCAGTCTGCCGCCGTGATAATTCCGACACTGACAAACGATATTTATAATGTGGAGAACCTTCTGCCCATACTGAAGAGCGAGGGAGTGCCGGCTGCATTCTTTGTAGATGGGAACTATGTCGCCGATAATTCTCAGATGCTCTCAAGGGTTGCCCGCTATGGTGAGCTCGGAGCAGTAGTTGATGTCGGTTATATCGAATCGGTCAGAGATACGGTGAATAAACTGTTTACCTATGACTATCAGCTCAGGAGCTTCAAGACTGCGAAATGGAATTTTACAAAAAAAATTAAGGGCAGCAAGACATACTCGGGTATTAGTCCGCTCTATGGATTCTACAACGAAAACAGCATACGGGCTCTGATATATTCGGGTTATCGGTACGTCATTACCGATTCTCTTACCGACAGGAGTGTCCCTAAAATCATAGAGCGCGGGGACAAGAAGATACTTGCATTCACTAAAACTGCCCGCGATGACTATGAAATAATCAGGAATTACGGACTTGCCGAGCCGGAATTTCAGTCTTATACCTATAAGGAAGATATAAACAGGCTGCTGTTTGAAGGCGGACTGTATATGCTGAAGATCCATTCGGATTACCAGATGCGACCTGAATATGTAGGAGTCGTACGCGACCTGATCAGATACATGAAGTCAAAGAATATCTGGATAACCACTCCCTCAGAAATACGGGACTGGTGGATCTCCAGGAATCAGGTCGAGATCAGTACAGACGTCAGGAGTGCCAAGAGGGTGGCCATTGAAATTACTAACCCCGGTAACTATGCGGTTTCCGGTATAGAAGTTTACGTCAGCCTGAATAAGGACGTTCACAATCTGAGCATGACTTCAGAGATGTTCGGGGAAAAAATACCCCGCTACAGCTTCGATCCGTCGCGCCAGCTGTTGATCATTAAGTGTGAATACATTCCGGCTCACGGTTCGAATTCATACTATATCGATTATGATGAGAACTGAACATGATGATTAAAACTATAACAAAAATATTTTTAGTATCGCTTTTGCTCCTGGCAGGCTGTGTCGAATCACTAACAGACACACCTGATACCATTGCGCCGGTGCTCGAGCTCTATACGCCGGCTGATCACGATACTGTGGCAGTGGGAAAAACTCTGGTCAACTATTACACCAGCGACGATCAGGCGGTTTCATTTGTGGAAGTATACGTAAACGGTAAATTCGTCAAAAGATACGACGCGGCCGGTGGCGCACAACCGGTAGTATACCTCGAAATCGATTCCTCGTACATGAATACCAGGATAAGCTATTATATCAAGGCCTACGACGGACAGAACTCCACTCAGAGCAGTGTAAAGACGGATATTCTCGTTAAGCCGACGGCACCCCGGTTGCCGACTGCACCGGCAAATCTGAAGCTTGAAATGCTTTCTGCCAGTAACGTGCTGCTGTCGTGGGACGACGCTTCAAATGAACTGTATTACCTGCTGCTGAGGAAAGAGGAAGGCAAGTCGTTTGACTCGGTGCAGGTCCTTTCAGCAAACAGCATCAGAACCACTGACCTGCTGCCTGATCCGAACAAAACGTATTATTATAAGGTCAGGGCAAAAAATGAATATGGTTACGCTGAATCCAATACAGTAAAGAAAGAAGGTGTAGGCGGTCTGGCCGTACCAGGCAATTTCAAGGGCGAGGCACAGGGCACCAGCAAGATACTCCTGAGCTGGACTGATAATTCGACAGAAGAGATTGCATTCAGGATAGAAAGGAAAATTGCCAGCGGCACGACGTATTCCGCTATTGCAACAACAAATGCAAATACGACGAGCTACCTCGATGCCAGCGGTCTGTACCCGGTAACCCAGTATACATACAGAATTTGTGCTCTGGGCACCAAGGGCCAGTCTGCCTGGTCAGATGAGATCAGCGTATCTACACTGAGCATGGACATATGGCCTCCGGGCAATCTGACGGCAGTCTATGATGACGGCACTAAAAAAGTGACGCTTCACTGGAACGACAACAGTATATACGAAATAGAAACCCGCGTGGAAAGAAAAACCGGAAAGGACGGAGTATATACTGAAATAGGTAAATCGGGCGTTGATATTACTACATATACCGATGCGGCTGTCACCGCAGGGGCAACATATTATTACCGTGTGAGGGGATATACCTCACAGGGACAATACTCCCCATATTCCGGTGAAGTACAGATTAGTATTCCTAACTGAGTATTCAGGGGCGGTTAGTGAAAATACAGAAATACAGGCAACAAGTGCAGAACCGGGCAATATCCGTTTTATGCAGTATATACGGGGACAATATAATTGCGGTCGGGATTTTATGTCAGAACCAGTAAATAATTATTCCAGAGCAAACCTATACGCTTCTGCCCGTGATATTGAGGACTTCTTTGATGACCGGGAACTGAAAGAAGTAATTGATGAGATCAGGTCATCATACCCTTTTACGTTCCTGACAAAAGGAAAGATCCAGTATGCAATAGACGGACTCGGCGGGTATTTTTGGCTTGAAGATCCGGGCGGAAATTATCTACTTGTCAATAGTAAATTTGCCAACAGCTTCGGGCTGCGTCCGCAACAGCTCGAAGGGAAAAATGAACTGGAAATGCTGCCGGTTCACCTCAAGGAATTCTATAAGTCGGTCAAATCATATATATTGACCACTCAGAATGTTGTAATCAAGGAAGGCTTTGCCTTTCCTGTAATACCTGCGGGAAACCGCATTGTAGAGTTCCCGCTGTGCAACATGGACAATGAGGTGATTGCAGTTATAGGATTTTCGCAGGCCAGCCGTGAAACCGCGGCACCAGTGGAAACCGCTGCATCGCGTCTCAGGAATATTGCATGGGAAAAACTGCCCGCCGCGGTTCTGCTGCTGGATGCTGAAGGCATGGTCAGGTCAGTCAGTACTGAATATGGAGAGTTCTTTGCTTCTAAAGGAATCAGGGAAGGAATTAACATACGGTCGGTTGTCGATGAAAGCGCGATACTGGACTTTATAAACCAGTCTGCATTTTTTAATGAGGAGATAGAGATACGGCAGG
This sequence comes from Bacteroidota bacterium, assembly GCA_050258935.1. Lineage (GTDB taxonomy): Bacteria > Bacteroidota > Ignavibacteria > Ignavibacteriales > SURF-24 > JBLMZS01. Next base: position 108,078 of record JBLMZS010000088.1, on the reverse strand, counting down.
AAGTAACTTTTGACGATATGGGTACTCTGCCACTAATCATCAAACTTAAAAAAGTCTTTGATTCTGTTCATAAACTGCTGGGTTTCATAGCAGTAATTGAAAAGGATTTTGCGATAGAACTTAAAAAATTAAACTACAGGGAAACTATGTACGATATCTTAATGCAAACGAGTCCCGATCCAATTTTTATATATAACACCGAAAATCTGAAATTTCTGGATGTCAATACTGCTGCAATCAGACTCTATGGTTATTCCAGGGATGAGTTCCTGGAAATGGATCTGACCGACCTGTATGCGCCGGAAGATATACAGACGCTTCTGCATAGCGATAACCTGAAATCCGAGAATTTCTTCAGCGGTCCGTGGCGCCACAGAAAAAAGGACGGAACATTTGTGTACGTTGAGATCAGTAAATCCGGTTTTGAATTCGAGGGCCAGTCTGCGCAGTTCAATATAGTGCGCGATATATCCGAAAAGACTGAACTCAGGAGAAAAGCCGCGTTTTTTGAAAATGCCTTCGATTCGATATCTGACCTTCTTTTTGTTTCCGACAGCCATGGATTTATTCTGAAATGCAATAAAACTGTCAGCGAAGTCCTCGGTTATGATAATGATGCGCTGTATGACCGTTCATTCGTCAGTCTGGTTTCCGACGCCTACAGACAGACTGCCGGCAGAATGTTCATGAATGATGTTCTGCTGAGCGGGGAGACAGTACATTCGCAACTGAAAAAAGTTTCAGGAGAAGTGATAGATTTCAGTCTGCAGTTCCTTCCGTTATATGATGATAGTACCGGTTTACTTTCGGGAATGAATATAATAGGAAAACCTATGTATAAATCCGATGAACACATCGCCGGACAGCGTACAGATGAGAGTACCAGCAGCCGGCCTCAGACAGCTGCTGCTTCATCTGAGAGCAGCCCACTCGACTCTAAATTCCTTTCCGGTGTATTTCATGAAATACTCACACCTATCAATGTCATACTGGGATTCTCTCAGGAACTGACAGACAGTGTCGACCATCCTTCGGCCGAACAGGCTGAAGCAGCGGAAATTATAAAGCAGAACAGTGAACTGCTTCTGCAGACTATGGATTCGGTAATGGAATATACCCAGATTGAACAGAATCTGGCAGAACTTAAACCAGAAAGAATTTCATTTACCAGCCTTCTGGACCAGATACAGTCCGCTACAAAGAAGATCTCTGATTCCAAAAAGGTTGAGTTTTCATACGGTAAAATATCCTCTTCGCTGACATTCGAGACAGACAGGACGAGATTCGAAGAATTCGTTTCTATACTGGTTTCCATGTCCATGCTTATTACCCGCCAGCCCAGCGTGTTTATTTCCGCATATCAGTGGGACGACGGTAACTTTATTATCAGTATCAAGGATGACCGCAGAGCTGCCAGCCCTGTACTGGTCGAAACTTTAAGATCATTCTTTACTTCTGATGAAAACAACATTAAAAAAGAATTCGGCATATCACGCCTTAGAGTTCGCCTGGCGCGTAAGCTATTGAAGCTCCTGAACGGTGAGATAAAGTTTGTACTGAAGGGAACTGAGGTTAACGAAGTGGGGTTCGTATTCCCGCTGCAGATGCAAATGCCTGAACTGAAATCAGCTCCGAAACAACAGCCCGGTGAATTCCAGCCGTTAGACACTGAGTCTGCCGATGATCAGACTGCTGATAGTCAGACTGCTGATAGTCAGACTGCTGACCGGCTGCAGCCCCCTGCATCTGCTGCAGAGCAGACAGTTCAGACGTGGAACAGGGAAGTACCCGACCGGGATCAGGAGGAAAAAACTGCTTATGAAACACTTCCTCCCGTTCGCACTGAAAAAGGATTCGACCACACAGCAGATATTCAGCCGCCTGCGGCTACAGCAGAGACAGCCAAAACACGACTGGACCTGTCTCGTTATTCCTGTCTCTATCTCGAGGATCAGATCGACTCTCAGATACTGTTCAAAGTACAGCTGAAGGAATTCAGGAAACTGGACCTCTGCGTCAGCCTCGAAGATGCGCTGCCACTGCTCGAGAATAATCACTATGATATCATAGTTCTAGATATGAACCTGCAGGGAGAATATAACGGACTGGATGCGCTCCGTATTATAAGACAAATGCCGCACTACAGCGGCTCAATAATTCTGGCTGTAACCGCTTACGTGCTCCCGGGAGACAAAGATAAGTTTATTGCTGCCGGATTCAATGGCTTCATATCCAAGCCAATAATGAAAGATAAACTGGTTAAAATACTGGAAAATACTCTGCCACAGAGAAAATAAATTTTCATGTGGCAGGAGATATCTCAATGCTCCCGCCACATATCCTGCTGCTTCACGATCCCCATGCTCCGGCTCTCTGCATCACACTTCAGCAAACCTTCAGATTGTCCCCCTGCTTATGACCACAAAAATATCTGACTTGAAATTGCCGAAAAAAGAAAAATCCCTCTTGACAAATATGCTGATTATGTGTAAGTTACCATACATATGTATATGTGTACTTCTGTACACGCCATACAAAAGTATGGCGGATTAAAATAATTCTCTCGGGCGGCTTATCTGTCTGAAAATAAATGATTTAACCAAGCATAGCTAAAAAACAGCTTAGCTTTTAGGCGGGAGCATATTGAATGCCGGAAGAACTTACCGACATACAAAGGAACATTCTGGAATACATTGCGGACTGTAAACTGCGGCGTGGAATACCTCCCACGCTGGCCGAAATCGCGGTGCATTTCGGATATAAAAACCGGTCTACAGTGCAGCAGCATTTGGGAGCATTGGAGAAAAAAGGACTCATAAAACGCAATCCCCGACTGTCGCGTGGCATAGAACTGACGGGTGGGGAAACAAGTTATTTTTTCAGAAAGGTGCTTGGAGAGGTGGCAGCCGGCAATCCCATGACCATTTATTCTGATGCGGTGGATACAGTAGCACTGCCTTCGGTTGTCAGTATGCCGCAGGAATCGTTCCTGCTCCGGGTGAGAGGGGACAGCCTTAAAGATGCCTATATATTCGACGGGGACCTGATCATAGTCAATCCGAAGATGCTCCCGCCTAAGGACGGGCAGATCGTAGTGGCGATAATTGACGATGCTGCTGTGGTAAAGAAATTCTTCCTGAAGAATGGTGCAATAGAATTGCATTCTGAAAATCCGGCATATAAGCCTATCGTTATACCCAGACATTCAAGACCGGTACGGATTGCCGGAGTGGTGGTGGGTATGTACAGAAGCATGAGGCAGGACTGAACTGCCCCGCGTATAAAAGCAGCTGCGTATAAAAGCAGCTGCGTATAAAACTGCGTATAAAATTGTTGGACTGTGCGTCTGAAAATTCTTGCACTTGAGCAATTAAACTCAGACATTATTATCAGGAGGCAGAGTGCAAATGAAAACGGGTGGGAAACCTGAGGAGGTAAAGGTGGACTATTCAGAGGATCAGAAAAATTTCTTCTTCCATGAAATGAACAAGCGGCTGAAGAACGATCTCAAAAAGAAGTATGGCGCCGATTTTCAGGGGGTCGGAAAAGAGGTCCCGCCGGAAGTGGAAAACCGGTTTTTAATACACATAAAGGAATTTGAGGAAAAATGGGAGGGTGCCGAGACAAAGAAGGTCGGACAGGTGCTGGGAAACCCATCCTTCAAAAAACTCGGTGAGATCGGCAAATCACAACTGAAGGCGGAAATACAGCGCATACTTTCTCTCTACTCGGCCTTCAGGATACATGTCGAAGTGATAGAGGAAGAGGACGTAAGCGACGAGGAATTCTACAGATTCCTTACCGAGGAACTGCCTGAACACGAAGACTACTTTGTCAGTCAGGAGGGAATGACTACCAATTACATCTATGAGGAATTCCATCCCAGCGAAAGACTGGATGCCAAGGAATGCACTGAGTGGTTCCTGTTCTCCCTGGTAAACAGGGATATAGAGGAGCTTACACTGCATATCAGCAGAAGCGGCCAGCTGAATATATCCGGCCGGAAAGTCACGACAGATGACTTTATAAAGGAACTGCTGTTTCTGGTGTCCGGTTTCGAAGAGATACTTGATAAGAAGGTGGAAGTAACACAGGTGCTGCTGGGAGACAGTAATGTGGTCGAAGCCGACCTGCACATCCACTATCTTCAGGGTTTCAGTGTCGAGGAGAAGACATTTTCATTTCTCATTGAACTTGTAAGGAGTCCGTACGGCGGATTCGAAATACACGGATGCAGCTGCACAAGAGCTGCATAAATTAGAATAATATCAGGAACAACAGCATTAGGGGAATACTATGAAAAACGGCGTGCAGATATTTGTGGGTACCGCCGGATGGTCATATAAAGACTGGGTCCCGGATTTTTACCCCAGAGCACAATCCAAAAGCTTCGACTGGCTGGAGTATTATTCCGGCTTTTTTAATGTGGTGGAGGTCAACGCCACATACTATGCCTATATGAACCCTTCCAGCGCCCGCAGCTGGATAGAAAAGGTGTCGGCGGCTGAGAACTTCCTGTTTACTGTAAAACTACATCAGGACTTTACTCACGCGCGAAAATACGATAACACAAGCATATCGGCTGTAAAACAGGTGCTGGATATACTGGCCTCGGGCGGGCGCCTGGGCGGACTGCTGATGCAGTTCCCGTATTCGTTTTCCTGCAACGCTGAATCAATTGAATATATGCAGCGCCTGAACGATGTATTTAAGGAGTACAGCCAGTTCGTGGAGATAAGGCATGCCTCCTGGAATAATCCGGAAGCATACGGCATAATGAGCGAACTGAACGTGACCGCCTGCACCATAGACCAGCCGCAGCTGGGACGCAGTATCGCCTTTGAGCCGGTCATTACAAATGATACCTGCTATTTCAGATTTCACGGCAGAAACACGGATGAATGGAAAAAATCGGTGATTTCATACGGTAAAAAACTCAGCTACGAGGAGCAGAGCCAGAGGTATAAATATCTCTATTCCCCCGGCGAGCTTACTGATATAGCTGATAAGATCAGATCGGTTTATGAGAGCGTAAACCGTATATATATCATAATGAACAATCATCCCGGCAGCTACGGAATAGTCAATGCTTTTGAACTGATGTATATGCTGGGCTCCGGGGATGCGCAGTATATACCCGAAGGGCTGATCTCTGCTTTTCCCCGCCTGAAACTGATATCCGGAAATTCATAACTCAGAACTCGTATGCGTACTATATTTCACCTTGATCTCGATGCATTTTTTATTTCGGTCGAACGGATACTCGATCCGCGCCTGGAGGGTAAACCCGTCATAGTGGGAAGCGATCCTGCCGCCGGCAGGGGAGTGGTATCGGCATGCTCATATGAGGCGCGCCGGTACGGACTTAGTTCCGGCATGCCTATCAGCCAGGCTTTCAGACTTTGTCCGGGCGGGGTATACCTGCACGGGCACCACCGCGAATACGGACACTATTCGGATGCAGTGCGCCGCATACTGGAAAAGTTTGCCCCTGCAATTGAACAGGCCTCAATAGACGAATTTTACATGGACTTCACCGGGTGCGAAAAAATTTACGGTAACTTCCCGGGCTTTGCCTCGAGACTCCAGAAAACAATATATTCCCAGCTGCACCTGCCGTGTTCGATAGGTATCGCTTCAAACCGCACGGTTGCTAAAGTAGCTACAGACTGTCTGAAGCCCAAGGGCATTACTTATGTGCTGCCCGGCATGGAAAAAGAATTCCTGAGACCCATGCCCGTGGAGGTACTGCCCGGTGTAGGAAAGGTAACCCTGAAACAGCTGCACGCCAAGGGATTCTATACCGTAGGCGATGTGGCCAAAGCTTCACCGGAGTATTTTTCACTTATATGGGGCGCCTGCGGGACGGATATCTGGGAAAAGTCGCAGGGACGCGGGCGTGACTTCATTTCTGTTCAGCACGAAAGGAAAAGCATATCTAAGGAACATACGTTCGGGACAGATACCGTGGATAAGAAGATTATAGAGGAAAAACTGTTTGTGCTGTGCGGAAAGGTATGCCAGCTGATGAGGGATAAAGGCTGGCAGACGTCCAATGTGTCAATAAAGTTCAGATATGCCGACTTCACTACTCTGACGCGCGCGCGGAAAACTGAACCTACCGGTGACGATAAAACCATATTCAGCATAGCGCGGGAATTATTCCGCAGCAACTTTACACGCCGCGTGGGAATAAGGCTGATCGGTATTCACCTGAGCCGCTTTTCTGAACACTCCGAACAGCAGCTGCTTTTTGACGACGAGGAAACCAGGCGCAGAAATATGCTGGATGCGGTAGATATGCTCAGAGGCAAGTACGGCTATTCATCCATTTCAGTCGGTTCGGCATGAGGTGCTTTAGCTATGCTGCACAACCATTCATATTATACACTTTTGAGCGGCGCAATTCCTGTCGCCACACTGACTGCTGAAGCCAGGAAAGCAGGCTACAGTGCACTGGCGCTTACCGACCTGAACAATATGTACGGCCTCGTCAGGTTTTCAAAGTCCGCGGCTGAAGAGGGCATAAAGCCCATTTTCGGCGCCACGATTGATGACCCTAAGGACACTGCTATGCGGGCGGTTTTTCTGGCCCGCAACAATCAGGGATATGCCCGGCTGTGCAGCATAATTACAACAAGAAAGCTGAAAGAAGATTTTTCCCTCGCCGATGTGTTCACACAGGATCTGAGCGATATGTTTGTGCTGATCTCTTCACTGCAGCTGCTGCAGACCCTGAAACGGCGGGGGCTGCTGAGACCGAATATATATGCCGAACTGGTGTCTACAAAAAAACTGAAGCCGGATGCACGCAGACTCTACGAATTCTGCAGCGAAAATTCTGTCCGTTTTGTTGCTTCTCATCCGGCCGTGTTTCTGCGCCCCGAGGATTACCTGCTGCACAAGGTGCTTACTGCCATAAGACTGAATTCGACACTCGCTAATCTCACCGAAAGCGACCTGGCAGATGAGGAGTTCTGTTTTAGGTCATACGATTCGCTCTGCCGTCTCTGGCGTGTATTCCCCGAGGCACTGGAAAATATGTCTCGTATAGCAGACGACTGCAATGTGGATCTGGAAATAGGGAAATATAAATTTCCGGTATTCCCTCTGCCCGATGGAGAGACATCGTTTTCATACCTGTGGAAACTGTGTTTCAGGGGACTCGAAGAGCTCTACGGATCTATTACCGGTGAAGTTATACAAAGGCTGCAGTATGAGCTGTCAGTTATAGAGAAACTGAACTTCTGCGATTACTTCCTCATAGTATGGGATATAGTAAAACAGGCGCGCCGGCGGGGAGTACTGAGCATCGGGAGAGGATCGGCGGCAAACAGTCTGGTGGCTTATTGTCTGGGACTATCTCAGGTCGAACCGGTTTCCAATAATTTCTATTTCGAGCGATTTCTCAATATGGGACGTACCTCACCTCCTGACGTGGATCTGGATTTTTCCTGGAAGGAGCGCGACGAGGTGGTGCGCTATGTATACGAAAAATACGGCTACAGCAATGTGGCCATGATATCCACTACCGTTACCTTCCGCGCCCGCTCGGCTTTCCGGGAAACTGCAAAGGTATTCGGTATATCTGAAAATGAAATATCCCGCTATACGAAGTTTATTCCATGGACTGCCGCTCAGAACCTGCCGGATATCAGCCGGAAATTTCCGGAATCCGCTTCACTTAAGTTCGACCATGAACCCTGGAGTTCTATAGTAAGGATTGCTTCGGCGCTGGCCGACTATCCCCGCCACCTCAGCATACACCCCAGCGGAATAGTGGTTGCCCCAGGCAAAATTACCAATCACCTGGCACTCGAATATGCAAAGAATAAAGGTCTCGGACTGATCATTACACAGCCGGATATGTATTCGGTTGAGGATCTGGGACTGGTAAAGATTGACCTGCTGAGCCAGCGTTCTCTGGGAGTGCTGCGTGATACACTTACACAGATAAAACGCAATTCCGCCGGCAGGGTTATCAGCGGCAATAAAAAAACACCAGTGGCGCAATGTGTCCGGACGGATTTTGATTAGTTGAAATAAATTTGAAAATTTGCGGTGACAAATTTTACATTTATTAAGTTTCCGGACAACAATTGGATATAAGCTATAAAGGGGGATATGTACCCGAACTCGACGGGTTACGCGGATTTGCCATTCTTGCGGTAATGATGAGTCATACGCATATCCATGCGGTCAGGGGCGGATTTATAGGAGTGGATGTTTTTTTTGTACTGAGCGGCTATCTGATTACATCGCTGCTGGTAAAGGAATTTGACGCCCGCGGCTACATCAGTTTTAAGAACTTTTATCTGAGAAGGGTGCTGCGCCTGGCTCCGGCGCTGATACTTATGCTGCTGTGTTATTCAGTGTTTGTATCTGTAGAGTTTGGCGGGGGTGAAAACGGACGGCATTATAAGAGCGTTCTCTATGCACTTTTCTATTCATCCAACTGGGTAAGGGCCTTTAACCTGCACAACATGGGCCTGCTCAGCCATACCTGGTCGCTGTCGATAGAGGAACAGTTCTACATACTCTGGCCCGTGACACTGGTATTCATGCTAAGGTGTATTAAGTCCAGAAAGAAAGTTATGTTCGTCATACTGGCGATGATGATGTTATCGTGGCTGCTGAGGGTACTCATGGCATGGAACGGGGCACCTGCAAACCGTCTGTATAACGGACTGGATACCAGAGCCGATGCTATTTTGGCCGGATGTGTCGTAGGAATAGCTCATGCTTCGGGAATACTCAGACTCGATGACAGGCTCATAGGCTTCAGGGGTGTAATTACTGCAGGTGCTGCTTTATTTTTTATTGTTGTAATTACCAACGTCGGCTGGAGCAATATGGCGGTATTTTACTGGATTGAAGGAGTTGCGGAAATATGCGCTGTGTTGCTGCTGCTGAACGTATTTGCTTCACCGGAAAGCCGGTTTAACCGGCTGCTGAGGTCCAGGCCTGCAGTATGGCTGGGTACCCTGTCATACGGGGTTTATTTGTGGCACGATCCTGTATATAAATACATGATAGATTCAGGCTTTTCCGGTTTTACGGTTGCTGCTGCCGGAACTGTAATATCGCTGAGTCTGGCTTCGGCATCGTATTATATTCTGGAAAAGCCCGTACTTAAGCTGAAAAAACGGCTTCAGAACAGTTCCGGATCTGAAACTGCCGCAAAGCCTGCTGCAATGAATATTCTGCCTGAATAATGCAATGAGGCATATATGCATATATATTTGCTTATATGCCTCATTATGTACGTCTTTTCAGTTATTTATTTCCGTCAATTACTTGATTCACCTTCCGTGTGCGGCGCTAAATTGCGCGGGAGTAGGGTGATGAATCTGCATTGTAATCGCCGCTCGCCTCACCGGTAGATGCAATATCCTCGGCGCCTGATGATTCCAGTATCTGTTTGGCGCGTTTGACCCACTCGGAATCATCGCAATGTACAGACAGGAGTATTCCGCCTTTTTTTATTCTGCCATCGTACCTTACCGCTTCATATTCCGGAATGCCCATACCAATCAGGCTGCCTGTAAATCCACCTAAAGCACCGCCGGCACCGGCACCTGCCAGTGCTGCGACTATGGGACCTGCTGCGATGAGCGGTCCGATACCGGGAATTGCAAGGGCCCCGATACCGGCCAGCCAGCCCAGTGCTCCGCCAATTACTGCACCGGTTCCGGCCCCGGTGGTAGCACCTTCCGGAGCTTTTGTGGATTTTTCCAGATTCAGATCCTTGCTGCCCTCATTTTCCTGCATGAGCAGCGAAATGTCCGTCGGACGGAATCCGTTACTCCTCAGTATGTCCACTGCCTGTTCTACTGTAAACCGGTCTTTATATATGCCGAATACGGCTGTGTTTTTGCCTGCCATAGTTGTCTCCTCCTTTTGTTTTCACGACTTCACCGAACCGCAAAATAAATAGTGACATGAAATAATACCATATTGTCTCTATATATCAGCTTAATTACTGACGGCATTTTTTACAAGGTAAATAAAAAACTACTCTGTGCAGAGCAGGAAGAAAATGATCAGAATTTTCCCGAAAAAGCAAAGGGGAGGTCGATGGGTTTGCCGGACAGACGCATCTGCAGCACACCGTTTGTTTCAAATGTGCCCGAACCGCTGAGCAGTCCTGCTGCTGATTGAGGTGAATGACCGTTCAGGACAAAAATAAACTTTCCGTCGGCAGAGCGTTTGTTTCTGCCTGTTTTCAGAGAATTCAGCAGATAGCCCTCACCTGTATAAGTATTACCCACGGTTATACTGGAGGGATAGTTTATAAGTTCTATATCCAGGTTCAGAGGGTTGCGGAACACTATGTCCATTACTACGACTATTCTGCCCGAGCCGGCAAAATCGACTGAAGTGTTCCGTATGATAAGGAAGCTGTCGAACGGAAGCGCAGAAATGGCCGAATACACATAATCTTTCAGCGGGAGGTTGAGCGGAACTTCGACTCCCACGTTCGAGTCTATACTGAATACGCTGGCATCTATGCGGCCTTTGATCATTACCGGAAGTGTATCGGCGGTATTTTTCATCAGCTGCCCGATACGTGTATTGGCGACACTCAGATAGAAAACAAGACTGTCGGCTGATGCGGCATGCATTTTTTTGTGGCCGCTGCTCCTAAGTATGCCAATAGTATCAGAATGGCTCAGCAGTCCCAGCGAGGCGGATTTCAGTGAGATGTCGAAATAGTTTGGGTTGAAGGCTTCTATGCACAGTCTGAGCTTCACCGAATCCCTGCTGATGCTCTCAAGTCTGACCGATTTTATATGTCTCATCTCCGGCTGTCTGACAGCCAGCAGTCTGAGCAGTGTAACAGCTGCAAGGGCGGTGATGACCAGCGTTACAATTATGACTATCATTACTTTTTTCTTTCTTTCCATTCTCCGGCCGGCAAATTGAACAAACACTTGCGATTCTACTATTATCAAATAATACAATTTAATACTGAATTTACAAAGAAATTTAATTTTGAGTGCATTTTTCGGGTATGGCTTACTATATACAATAAAATAATGGAAAACGAATAAATAATTTGATATTTTTACACAGCAGTTTTTTAAATTTAACCTCTTATTCATTGAGCAGGAATTTTTGGGTTCTATAAAATAGGACAAAAAATATTATTTTAGTTTAACTTAAAAAATATATTGGAGTAAATATTAGATGGAAAGAAAAAAGGTAACCATTGACGGAAATGAAGCCGCGGCCTATGTAGCTCATCAGGTCAATGAAGTTATTGCCATTTATCCTATCACGCCGTCTTCCCCTATGGGAGAACATTCGGACGAGTGGTCGGCAAAAGGCAAAAAGAATATCTGGGGTACAGTACCTTCTGTAACAGAAATGCAGAGTGAAGGTGGTGCTGCAGGAGCTGTTCACGGTGCTTTACAGAACGGTGCGCTTACTACTACGTTCACCGCTTCCCAGGGCCTATTGCTCATGATCCCGAACATGTATAAGATAGCAGGCGAACTTACTCCTACAGTATTCCATGTTACAGCACGTGCACTTGCAGCTTCTGCACTTTCTATTTTCGGAGATCACAGTGACGTTATGTCTGCGCGCCAGACCGGCTTTGCTATGATTGCTTCCAATTCAGTACAGGAAGTAATGGACTTTGCGCTGATCTCACAGGCTGCCACACTCGAGTCAAGGGTACCTTTCGTACACTTCTTCGACGGATTCAGAACTTCACACGAAGTTATGAAGATTGAACAGCTTGCTGTAGAAGATCTCAAAGCAATGATAGACAGTGAACTGGTCAAGGCTCACCGCTCCAGGGCACTTTCTCCCGACAATCCCTTCATAAGGGGAACCGCGCAGAATCCTGATGTTTATTTCCAGGGCCGTGAGCGCGTAAACAGTTTCTACGACCGCTGCCCTGAAATTGTGCAGAAAGCGATGGACAAATTTGCTTCACTGACCGGCAGACAGTACCATCTGTTTGATTATGTCGGAGCCGCCGATGCCAAACGAGTAATCATCGTTATGGGTTCAGCCGCAGATATAGCCGAAGAAACGGTAGAATACCTTGAAAAAAATGCTGAAGAGAAAGTTGGTGTGCTGAAAGTGCGCCTGTTCAGACCATTCTCGGCTGAACACCTCATTAAGGCTCTGCCTGCAAGCGTAGAGAAAATTGCGGTTCTGGACAGAACAAAAGAACCCGGCAGCCTGGGTGAACCGCTGTACCTCGATGTAGTTGCAGCAGTTGCAGAAGCTATGGCTTCACAGAATGCTCCGTTCGCAAAATTCCCGAAGATCACCGGCGGACGCTACGGACTTTCTTCCAAGGAATTCACACCGGCAATGGCAAAGGGGATATTCGACGAACTCAAAAAAGACGAGCCGAAAAATCACTTCACCATCGGTATCAACGATGATGTCACCAATACCAGCATAGACTATGATGCTGACTTCACTACAGAGGGCAATGACGTAATAGGCGCTTTGTTCTACGGACTCGGTGCTGATGGTACCGTGGGTGCCAACAAGAACACCATCAAGATCATCGGTGAAGAAACAGACAATTATGCCCAGGGATACTTCGTATACGATTCAAAGAAATCAGGTTCTACCACCGTATCTCACCTGAGATTCGGCAAAAAACCGATCAAATCATCGTATCTCGTGCAGCAAGCCAACTTTATAGGCGTTCATCAGTTCAATTTCCTCGAGAAATTCGACATACTGAAGAATATTCGCAAAGGAGGTACTCTTCTGCTGAACAGTCCGTATGCTAAGGAAGAAGTATGGTCAAAACTGCCGTCTACTGTTCAGAAACAGATAATCTCTAAGGAACTGAATTTCTACGTTATCGACGGATATGACGTTGCAAAGAAGACCGGCATGGGAACACGTATAAACACCATCATGCAGACTTGCTTCTTTGCTATCTCCGGCGTTCTTCCCAAGGATGAAGCTATCGAACAGATCAAGAAGGCTATCAAGAAAACCTATGGCGCAAAGGGTGACGAAATTGTCAGGAAGAACTTTGAAGCCGTCGATCAGACACTTGCTCATCTGTTCAGGATTGATGTGCCTGCTACTTCTACCAGCACGCTCGAACTGCCTCCGACGGTTTCTGATAAAGCTCCCGAGTATGTAAAGGAAGTGCTTGCAAAGATCATGGAAGGCAACGGCGATGAAATAAAAGTCAGCCAGATGCCCGAAGATGGTACATTCCCGTCAGGTACAACACGCTGGGAAAAAAGGAATATTGCTCTCGATGTTCCGGTATGGGACAAGGATATCTGTATACAGTGCGGCAAGTGCGCTATGGTATGTCCTCATGCTGCCATCAGAACAAAAGTTTACAGCAAGGATTATCTTGCTCAGGCTCCTGAAACATTCAAATATATGGATGCCAAGGGCAAGGAATTCCCCGAGAATTCTGCATATACAGTACAGGTAGCAGTTGAAGACTGTACTGGCTGCCAGCTCTGTTTCGAAGTTTGTCCTGTCAAGAACAAGCAGGAAACCAGACTGAAGGCGCTGAATATGGCTCCGCAGCTTCCTCTGCGCGAAGCTGAAAGCAAAAACTTTGATTTCTTCCTGAACCTGCCCGAGCTGGACAGACGCACTGTCAATGTATCGACTGTAAAGGGAAGCCAGCTGCTCCAGCCGCTCTTTGAGTTCTCAGGTGCCTGCACCGGCTGCGGTGAAACTCCCTATGTTAAGCTGGTCAGCCAGCTGTTCGGTGACCGCATGGTTGTTGCAAACGCAACCGGCTGCTCATCTATCTACGGCGGTAACCTGCCTACAACACCTTGGACTAGCAATAATGAAGGAAAGGGACCGGCCTGGTCAAACTCACTGTTTGAGGATAATGCCGAATTCGGTCTCGGAATGCGTCTTGCCATAGATAAACACAGTCAGTATGCACTTGAGCTGCTTGTCAGACTGAAAGACAGTCTGGATACCCAGCTGGTAGAAGCTATACTGAATGCTGATCAGAAGGATGAGGCCGGTATATACGAACAGCGCGAAAGGGTGGAGAATCTTAAAAACGCTCTGAAATCCATTGATAGTGATGATGCCAGAGACCTGCTGTCTCTTGCAAATTATCTCGTAAAGAAATCTGTGTGGATAATGGGCGGTGACGGATGGGCATATGACATCGGTTACGGCGGTCTGGACCACGTACTGGCATCAGGCAAAAACGTAAACGTCCTGGTACTCGATACAGAAGTTTACTCGAATACAGGCGGACAGATGTCAAAATCCACTTCGCTCGGTGCTGTGGCCAAATTTGCCGCAGGCGGTAAACCGACTCCGAAGAAGGACCTTGCACTTATGGCAATGAGTTACGGCAATGTTTATGTGGCCAAAGTTGCCATGGGTTCAAACGATCTGCATACGATAAAGGCAATCATGGAAGCTGAAGCCTATGACGGACCTTCGCTTATCATAGCCTACTCACACTGCATCGCTCACGGTATCGATATGTCAAAGGGTCTCGAATGCCAGAAAGCCGCGGTCGACAGCGGTCACTGGATGCTGATGAGATATAACCCTGACCTGGCCGAAGAGGGTAAGAACCCGCTTAAAGTCGACAGCAAATCACCCAAGATTACCGTTGCGGATTACGCACTGAAGGAGACCAGGTACAAGATGCTTGCAAAATCTAATCCTGAAGCATCGAAGTCCCTGCTTGATCTGGCGCAGAAGCAGGTCGAAAAGAAGTGGAAGTTCTACGAACAGATGTCTTCTTTCGACGGATCTGATGCCCCCAAAGAATAATTTTATGTAGTGATACATAAGGTGTTACTGGGCCGGTGATAGATATATGCGAAACGGTATTTTCCGAAAGGGGAATACCGTTTCCGGTTTTAAAACCTGATATGCGTATGAATGGTTTCTGAATGAAGAAACTGCTCTGAGCATAAACATAAATGCACTCAATAGAAGTCCTCAGAAAAAAAATACGTGAAAATAAAATGCTTGATTTTGTTTTGTAAAAATTGCGATTTTACTGTAAGATAAATTCGTTTGTAAACACTAATCCCAAGGAATAAATTTATGGATTTGACGACAAATTATATGGGGCTGAAGCTTAAAAATCCTATTGTACCTTCTGCTTCACCTCTGAGCGAAAACGTTGATACCGTCAGACAGCTCGAAGATGCGGGTGCCTCGGCTATAGTCATGTATTCATTGTTTGAAGAGCAGATTAATCACGAGGCTAAGGCTCTGGATTTCTATCTGACAGAGACTATGGACAACAGTCCTGAGGCAATCAGTTATTTTCCAATGGCCCACGAATACAAACTCGGTCCTGAAGAGTATCTCACCCATATAACAAAACTTAAAGCAGCCGTGGATATTCCTGTCATTGCCAGCCTGAACGGAGTAAGTGTAGGCGGCTGGATAAAATATGCCAGAAATATTGAAGAGGCAGGTGCAGATGGGCTTGAACTGAATGTTTACTACATACCTACTGATCCGAACCTGCCCGGTTCACAGGTCGAACAGATATATCTGAACAACCTCAGGGCGGTGAAGGAAAATATCCGCATACCGGTTGCCGTCAAACTGAACCCATATTTCTCTTCAATGGCCAACATGGCTAAAAAACTGGACGAAGCCGGTGCCGACGCTCTGGTGATGTTCAACCGGTTCTATCAGCCGGATTTCGACCTGGAAAACCTTGAAGTCGTTCCTAACCTGACACTCAGTTCCAGATGGGAACTCAGGCTTCCTCTGCGCTGGATTGCAATACTGGCGGGCAGGATAAAAGCCAGCATGGCAGCTACCAGCGGTGTGCACGATTCTGAAGACGTTGCAAAGGTCATACTTGCCGGCGGCGACGTTGCCATGGTCTGCTCCGAGCTGCTGAGACACGGCAACACACGTATTACTGAAATGCTCTCAGGCCTTACCAAATGGATGGAGGAAAAAGGATATAATTCTCTCTCGGAAATGAAGGGCAGCATGAGCCAGAAAGCCGTTGCTGAACCTGCTGCTTTCGAAAGAGCAAACTATATGAAGACTCTCCAGAGTTTCAGACCATTCTTTTAAGTTTCATCTTTTACAGCCGGCAAAAGTTTAAATTCTTACTTCTGCCGGCTGTAAACTAAATACCGCCGCAAATAATGCTTGAAAAATATCACAAATGGTATTCACGCTACCTCAGCCGTGATTTTGAAATGTTAGTATTTGGCCATTCCGGTCTTCCGGTTGTGCTGTTTCCCACGGCAGAAGGCCGCTATTATGACAACAAGGACAACGGACTGATCGGATCAGTTGAGCACCTGCTGGATAGTGGTATGATAAAGATCTACTGTCCTGACTCAATTGACTGCGACAGCTGGCTGAACTGGAACATCCATCCTGCCGACAGGGTCAAAACATATATGGGATATGAAAACCTGGTGCACTATGATGTGCTGGAATTTGTCAGGGCAGATTCGGATCACAGGAAAATGATACTTGCAGGCTGCAGCCTTGGTGCTTACTATGCCTCGAATATTTCATTCAAGTATCCAGACTATGTTTCTGCAATTATGTGCATGGGCGGGACTTACGACATAAGACAGTATCTGGATGATTATTATGACGATAACTGCTATTTCAACAATCCCGTCGATTATCTGCCCGGACTGGAAGATGAGTGGTATATAGAGAGGATCAGAAAAATGCGCATATTTCTGGGGACAGGGAAAAACGACATATGTCTTGAAGAGAACCTGCACATGTCATCGCTGCTGAATGGACGCGGTATTCCGCACATACTGGATATGGATCCGCAGGCTGACCATCACTGGTACTGGTGGAAGCAGATGTTCAACCGGTTTCTGAATGGAATGCTGGCCTGAAGGAAAGGGGGATATTAGCGCAAAAAAAAACCGCCCGATTACGGACGGCTTTTTTGTACCGAAGGCCGGACTCGAACCGGCACCTGGTGTAAGCCAGACTGGATTTTGAGTCCAGCGCGTCTACCAATTTCGCCACTCCGGCGTTGTTATTTCAGACAGTAAAAGTAACGATTATGCTTCAGATTATCAAGCGGAAAAGTATGCATAAAAAGCAAATTTTCTCTGTCTTTGAGCGTTTATTTTATATTAGAATGATAAACCGGCAGTGTAAAGAAGAATGTGCAGCCGTTACCTTCTTCCGACTCAACCCAAATCATACCACCGTTCTTCTCAACAAGCTCCTTGCACAGCACGAGTCCCAGACCGGTACCCTTTTCAGAATCCGTACCGAGCGTGGTATGCTGCTTGTCTATACGGAACAGTTTTTCTACGTCTTCGGCAGATATTCCTACTCCGGTATCGCGGACTGATATTCTGACGAATTTATCGTTCATCATTTCCGAATCGATGAATATTCCGCCGCCTGTTTGTGTGAACTTTATAGCATTCGATATCAGGTTGATTACTACCGAACGTACCATGTTTTCATCGGCACGCACGAGCAGTTCCTGATTGATAGAATTGTACATCGTTATATTCTTCTTCACCGCATTGCCGCTCAGAGAAGAAATGACCGAACAAATGGTCGTCATTAGGTCCAGTTTCTGGGGGAAGAATTCCATGTGTCCTGTCTGGATTCTGGACCATGTAAGCAGGTTTTCTATAAGTCCGAATATACTTTTAATAATGGATCTCATGTTTTCAAGAAAGTACTTGATATCTTTCTGAGAAAGCTGATCAAAGTCTTCTATTATGATCTCAGAATACCCGAGCAGTCCGGTAAACGGACTCTTGAGGTCGTGAGCAATTATGGAGAAGAATTTGTCTTTCGATGCGTTTGCCTGCGAGAGTTCGGCGTTGCTGAGAGCTATTTCCGCGTTCTTTTCCTTCAGCAGCCTCTGAGTTCTGCGGAATGAGAGAAATCTCATAAATGTAAACAGTGCGGTAATGAGTCCGAATACAATAATGATATACAATATATTATTTTGCGAGCGCTGCTGTTCGATCTCAAGCTGCTGAATTTTTTTTTCCTTTGTAAGCAGTTGTATTTCTTTTTCCTTGGCATCGATCTCAAATGACAGCTGAAGTTCTGAAATTTTCCTGCTGAAATCCATATTATACATAGAGTCTTTAACAGCCGAGTATTTTTTCAGATATCTGTGCGCATTGTAAAAATCGGATTTGGATTCATATAGCTCGGACAGTGCATAGTAAGCATCCTTCAGCAGTTCCTTATGATTTCCGGATTCTGATATTTGTATACATTGTTCAATCAGTTTGCTGGCACTATCCTGATTACCGAGCCGTACATTGGTTCTGCCTGCGGCGATCAGCAAGGAAGCTACCAGATAGTTGTCGCGCATCCGGCTTTTCAGGTTCAGTCCCGCGTTGAATCTGGAGAGAGCCCGTTTATACTGTCCGCGCTCGAAGGATATCTTTCCCAGGTCGAGCAGCGAATAGCCCATACCGGTAGCATCACCTGACTCGGTCTTTATCTTCAGTGACCTGAGCTGGATTTCCTCTGATTTATCGAATTCCTTCAGTTTAAAATAACTGGCTCCCAGGTTATTCAGAGCGCGTCCAACGATATAGTTGTTACCGGTTTCCCGGGCTATTTCCAGAGCCCGGTTTGAATATTTCAGTGATTCCCTGAATGCGTTAATTTCGTTATAGATATAAGCAATATTGTTCAGCGTAATAGCTATCTCGTTTTGATCTCCGAGTTTCTCCTTTATTTTCAGTGCCTGCTGGAAATATGAAAGTGCAGTTTCATAATCGCTCCATTTCCAGTAGATCAGTCCGATGAAATTGAGCGATTTGGCGGTCTCATTTTTGGCGTTAATTTTCCGTGACAGGTTCAGAGACCTCTTGTAGTAATTATATGCCGTCGGAAAGTCTCCTTTGCTCCAGTGCAGCAGACCAAGGTTATTCAGCACTGAAGCCGATGCATCGGGCCGGTTGAGTTCATAACTCATTTTAAGCGACTGGCTGAACATTTTTTGTGCGTTCTGAGTATCGTTCAGAACATACAGGCAGAACCCTATATTCTCGAGTGCCTCCATCCTGCCGGCCGCATAATTTTTCCTCTCTGCAAGGTCGAGTGCCTTAAGGGCGTATTTATGCGAAGTCTTTATGGAAACAGACTGATACTCGGCGGCAATCCTGTTCAACAGGTCTATTTGTGCGGTCCCGGAAGAATTTTTAAGTAGGTTAACAAGGCTGTCGATCTTGTTCTGTGCAATGGCGGCAGGGGAAAGACTTACAAGAGATAATGATGCCAGAACTAATACTGTCCAAACATTTTTTACCAATATATTTATTACTGACAAATCATTATCCTATGTAGTTACTATTAGCGCAGATAAATAAAAGGGCTGACAAAATGTCATCAGCCCTGTTTCTCAACTTTTGCCCAAGAATCCCTGAGCGCAACAGTCCTGTTGAATACCGGTTTTTCATTTGTCGAGTCTTTATCGGTACAGAAATAACCAATCCTCTCGAACTGGAACCTGTCGCCGGCTTTTGAATCGGCGAGCGACGGTTCAAGCTTACAGTTGCTGATTAGCCTGAGTGATTCGGGATTAATGAGGCTTTTCCAGTCATTATTTTCATCACCTGCAGGATCTTCGACAGAGAAGAGTCTGTCATAGAGCCTTACTTCCGCATCGACTGCATGGTTTGCAGATACCCAGTGTATCGTACCCTTGACTTTTCTGTCGCTGTTTGCAGAACCGCTCTTCGTCTCAGCGTCATAGGTGCAGTGCAGTTCGGTCACTTCACCAGTTGCAGGATCTTTTACCACACCGACGCACTTTATTATGTATGCGTAGCGCAGACGGACTTCATTGCCCGGAGAGAGTCTGAAGAATTTCCTGGGCGGATTCTCCATAAAATCATCCCTTTCGATGTACAGTTCGCGCGAAAACGGTACGTTTCTTTTCCCCTGCGATTCATCCTCCGGGTTATTTATAGCTTCCAGCTGTTCTGTCTTTCCTTCTTCATAGTTGTCGATGATAACCTTCAATGGATTCAGTACGGCCATCACGCGTTTTGCACGTTTGTTCAGATCTTCCCTGATGGCATATTCAAGCAGTGCGACGTTAATGGTATTATCACGCTTTGCTACGCCGACTTTTTCAGAGAAACTCCTGATAGACTCAGGTGTATATCCGCGTCTTCTAAGTCCAGAGATGGTAGGCATTCTCGGATCGTCCCAGCCGCTTACTATACCTTCCTCCACGAGCTGCAGCAGTTTTCTCTTGCTCATTACCGTGTAGCTCAGATTCAGCCTTGCAAATTCAACCTGCTGCGGGTGATAGATGTCCAGTTCGTCGAGGAACCAGTCGTACAGCGGGCGGTGGTTTTCGAATTCAAGCGTACAGACAGAATGTGTGATCTTTTCGATGGAATCGGATATACCGTGAGCAAAGTCGTACATAGGGTAGATGCACCACTTGCTGCCGGTTCTGTGGTGGTCTGCCTTAATGATTCTGTAGATTACAGGATCGCGCATATTGAGGTTAGGCGAAGACATATCTATCTTGGCTCTGAGTACTTTCGTACCCTCGTCAAATTCTCCATTCTTCATTTTTTCAAAAAGCTCAAGGTTTTCCTCAATACTGCGGTCGCGGTACGGGCTGTTTTTTCCGGGCTCTGTGAGTGTGCCCCTGAATTCTCTCATCTGCTGAGCGTTAAGATCGCAGACAAATGCTTTGCCTTTTTTTATAAGTGTAACCGCGTGGTTATACAGATCCTCGAAATAATCTGAAGCATAGAACATACGGTCACCCCAGTCGAATCCCAGCCACCGTACGTCTTCAATTATAGAATCGACATACTCGACGTCTTCCTTGCTCGGGTTAGTATCATCGAACCTCAGGTTGCACAGCCCCTTATAATCCCTGGCAATTCCGAAATTCAGGCAGATGGATTTTGCGTGACCGATGTGCAGGTAGCCATTCGGTTCAGGGGGGAAACGGGTATGAACCTTTTGTTCAAATCTGCCCGTCCGGTTGTGTTCGTCTATAATTTCATAGATAAAATTTTTCGGCTGTACTTCGGCTCCGCCCGCAGCGTTTGAATTATCTGCAGATGGAGGATTTCCAATATTTTCCATATTTCCCGTGATATAATTTATTTTAGGTTATAAATTGACTACTGTCTCAAACTGAATCCGGGGTTATCCCAGAACTTCAGCTGCGCGTTTCATTCTCACTAGTGTTTTATCCCGGCCGATGATATCGACGATGTCAAATACACCGGGCCCGGCTCCCACACCCGATATGGCGAGCCGCAGCGGGTGTATCAACTTACCGTTACCAACGCCGTTTTCCTCGGCGGCGGTTTTCAGTGCCAGTTCATAGTCCTCTTTGGCAGCATTGCCATCCAGTGTGCTGAATTTGTCGTAGAGTTTCAGGAGCAGGGCAGCTGAGCTCTCGTTCCATCTTTTCTTAATCACATCAGCGTCGTAATCTGCAGGATCCTCATAGAAGTAGGGACATGTTGAAATGAACTCGCCTATAAACGATACCCGTTCCTTCATAGCATGAATGACGCGTATAAGGTATTCGTCCGAGAATGCCTGATCAGCGTATTTACTTCCGTTGAGTTCCTGCCTGAGCAGTGTCAGCAGATCCTGATCGCTCATATTTCTGAGGTGTTCAGCATTGAGCCAGTTGAGTTTATCCAGGTTAAATATGGCCCCGGATTTATTGACTCTTTCGAGCGAGAACTTTTCTACCATTTCAGACAGGTAATAGAACTCCTTATCGTCACCGGCATTCCAGCCGAGCAGTGCAACGAAGTTCAGCAGTGCCTCCTTCAGGAAGCCCTTTGCCTTGTAATCTTCAACGGCAACATCACCCTGACGCTTGCTGAGTTTGGACCGGTCAGAGTTGAGCAGCAGCGGCAGATGCGCAAAGACCGGTTTTTCCCATCCGAAGAAATCGTACAGCAGTACGTGCTTCGGTGTGGATGAAAGCCACTCCTCGCCTCTGATCACGTGAGTTATTTTCATCAGGTGGTCGTCAACTACATTTGCCAGGTGATATGTCGGGTAACCGTCACTTTTAAGTAGTACCTGGTCGTCCACAGTGGAGCTGTTGAATTCCACTTCACCTCTGATAACATCACTGATGTGAATTATCTGATCCGGCTCAACATTGAGTCTGATCACATAGGGTTCGCCGTTTTTGATCCGCTGTTCAATCTCATCTTTTGAAAGGTGAAGGCAGTGCTTGTCGTACTTTGCCTGTTCCTTTGCAGCCTGCTGCTGTTCCCTGAGGGCCTGGAGTCTCTCAGCACTGCAAAAACAATAGTACGCCTTGTTTTGTTCCACAAGTTCGAGTGCATACTTTCTGTAGATATCGAGTCTTTCAGACTGCATATACGGGCCATAATTACCCGGTTTGTCCGGACCTTCATCGTATGTAAGTCCTATCCAGTTGAGAACTTTTATGAGGTTTTCGACTGCACCTTCCACATAGCGGTTTCTGTCGGTATCCTCTATTCTGAGTATAAACGAGCCGTTGTTGCGGCGGGCGAATAAATAATTGTACAATGCCGTTCTTAAACCGCCTACATGAAGGTAACCGGTAGGACTTGGGGCAAATCTAACGCGGGGATTTTCACTAATCATATTCTTCTATTTCAAATTAAAAAAAACTATTTAGTCGTATAGTACCTGATCTTCTCTATAAATTCCTTGCTGTCAATGGGTTTCGGGATATAGTCTGTGGCACCGGCGTCGAGGCATTTCTCGCGGTCGCCTTTCATTGCAAAGGCAGTCAAAGCAATTATCGGAGTATCCTTATACTCGGTCAGCTGGCGTATTTTTTCAATTGCCTCAAATCCGCTCATCACCGGCATCTGCATATCCATTAGTATCAGGTCAAATTTTTGTTTCTGTGCATTCTCCAGGGCTTCAAGTCCGTTTTCAACCACAACTACATTATCAAATCCGTTTTTCTTCAGCAGACGGGTAACTATTATCTGAGAATGTTTATAGTCTTCAGCCAGTATGATCTTGACTACATTATCCTTGGACATCACTTCCTGAGGTGTCATAGGTGTATCGTAGCGGTTGATCATATCATTGATCGTCTGGGCAAGATCCTCGATATTAGTGCTCCTCTTGCTCAGTAATTCCTCGAACAGTCCGTCTATGCTTTTGAGATCTTCCTGGAAGTTTTCCTTCCCGGTATAGATGATTATCGGCAGTCTCGAGAATTTCGGGTTGGATTTTATCAGTTTGATCAGTTCAAAACCGTTCGGATAGGGCATATCCAGGTCCACGATAGCCAGATCGATATTTTTGTCTGCAATCAGATCCATTACTCTTGCCGAAACGTTTTCTGCAACCGGTGTGAAGCCGGCAGCCTGTATAGCTTCCTTGATAAGGTTAAGTGTCGGCAGATCGTCGTCCACACACAGAACATTAGAATCCTTTTTCAGTCTGTAATTCTGGAGTACTTCCACCAGGAACTTATATTTAATAGGCTTTACGAAATACTCGACCGCTCCCATCATAAATGCCTTCTGCTGGTCAGCTTCAACTGAGCAGACAATGACCGGAGTGTTCTTTGTCATGGGGTGTTCATGAATTCTCTTCAGCAGTTCAAGTCCGTTAGCATTCGGCAGGGCAATATCGAGGATGACTGCCAGGAACTTTTCAGTTTCGATTATGCTCATCGTCTGCTCGGCCGAATTGACCATCCTGGGCTGATATCCCCATTTGATCAGATAGTTGCCCAGCAGTTTGGATGTTGCATAGTCATCTTCAATGACCAGAACCGAGTTATTACCGGACTGCGGTGCAGGGAGCTGTTCAATTTTGGATTCAATGGCCGAAGCAGAGCGCGCGATAAACTCGGCGGGAACAGAGAAGTGATAGGTGGTTCCCTTACCCGGCGTGCTCTCGGCAGATATTGTTCCGCCCAGCATATCTATATATTTTTTAACGAGTGTCAGTCCGAGTCCGGTCGACATGGAGTTTTTCCCGGCTGATTCAAAAACCGAAGGCTCGAACAGCATCTTTACTTTCTCTGAGGAAAATCCGCGGCCGGTGTCAGATATCTTGAATGACAGTTTATTATTCAGCGATGAATATACGCGTATTGATATCCTTCCCAGTTCTGTAAATTTCAGACAGTTGGTGAGAATTGTAGTTAATATATATTTCAGTCTCTGCTGATCCACCTGTACAGAAGCGGGCAGCGAGCTATCCAGTTCAGCTTTTATCTGGAGATCCGGATGAGAAATTTTTCCGTTGAATATTTTTACAATATCGTCTATAAATGTGGTCAGCTCGGTTGCAGTCCTGTTCTCTTTTATTATACCCGAATCTATTCTTGCAGCGTCAATAATATCATTTATAAGCAGCAGAAGGTTCTGGGCGTTGTTCTTTATAGTGTTGACGTATTCCGACTGCAGTGATGTGAGATTGTCCTCGCTGAGCAGCGAACTGAAACCTATAATGCTGTTTGCAGGAGTACGCAGATCCTGCGAAATGCTGTTGACGATTTCCGAGGTGGTTTTTGTATCGCTGACAATTACATTTCCGCGGGCACCTTTCCAGTTTGTAAGCAGCAGAGAGACCAGTTCACAGACAGTCTGTATATCCTGGGAATCGGAGCGGGAAAATGAGGACTTTTGTGCGATCTTCAGAAATCCCTTTACATTGCCCGGCAGGGGAAATTTAGCGCATGCTTCATAGACAACAAATTCGGATATCTGCAGTTCGCATTCTGCGTTGGCAGAGAAACCGTAAGGTTCATTGTCACCTGATAACAGCAGGCAGCTGCTGCAGCTTACCCGGTTGCCTTTTATAAAAGTCTTTTTTGCACCAGTCGAACGGCCGATGACAATCAGATCGCTTTCAGTATCTTCCTGGAAAATAACCATTGCCTGAAGATTGAATTCTTTGATCAGTTCGTCACAGAGTATATCAGGAAAATGATCCTGGCCCTTGTTTGAAAGCCGCATCAAATTATTGATCTTCTCTAAGTACTCGATGTTACTGCTTTGCATTTGCCGCCCTGGCTTTAATGATGACGATTAAGACACAATTATAGTGTTTTTAAAGTACAAATATAATCAATTATTTATAAAACAATAAACTCTATTGGTACGCATTTGCTAAAATTTTACGGGCAGTCATAAAATGACAGCACTCCGGGAAATTCGCGTTCATATATACTGACCAGGTTCACACTTCCGCAAAGTCTTGTAACTTAGAATATTTATGCTTATAATTCGCAATAGTATACAGTATATTTTCAACCGCGTCAATTTTTTATGATTCATTTCGGGAGATGTTAATGAGGCTTAAATACGTTTTGGCATTTTTGCTCGTTGGTACTACATTTGTTTCTGCACAGGTATTTCAGGGTCCTGCAAAAGGATCCGTTCAATCGGGCGTAGTGGTTACCACGGATAATTTTACAATCGATAGTCCTGCTTTTGATGATGGTCCTGAACCTCCGAAAAACAAGATACCTTTTTCCTATCCTCCGGAGCCCAACGGATTATATGTTGAACAACCTGTCAGACAGACTGAAGTTCAAAATGACCCTTCATTTGCCATGATGAAAAAGGCAGCCTTCGACAGCAGCATTACTATCAGCAGCTTCAACGGCATTACTGATGCCGGCACAAATATTCCTCCCGATCCGTATCTTGCAGTCGGACCCGACCATATTCTGACGACCGTGAATACCACTTTCAGAATTTCGACTAAATCGGGACTGACTGTCAAAACATTTAATGCCAATACATGGTATGCATCTGTTCATCCTGAAATTAAGAAAGACGGCGGCGTGGGTGCATTCGATCCTAAAGTAATATTTGATCATTATGATAAGCGCTGGGTCATGGTATGGCTCGATTACAACGAATCCAAAAAGACGGCATATTTTCTGATATCTGTCTCCGACGATGCCGATCCGACAGGCACATGGTATAACTACCGCCTGCCATCTAATTACAATGGTTCTGTAGATGCACAGAACTGGGCTGATTATCAGGGCGTCGGCTATGACAGTATTGGTGTTTATATTACTTCCAACCAGTGGTCGTACGGCGGATCTTTCCAGTATCCGAAGATCAGGTGCCTGGACAAAAAACAGCTCTATGCCAATACGGCAGGTCCGCTGGAATGGACCGACTTCTGGAGCATAAGGGAAAAGAACAACGGCGAAATGGTATTCGGAATAAGACCCGCAAGAGTATACGGAAATACAGGTGAGTACTATTTCCTTTCGAGATCTCCTTTTACACCGTCGAGATACATGGTTCTGCACAAACTGAGCAATCCGTTTGGCGCTGCACAGCTGACAGCTGTACAGATCCCGGTTACTTCCTATTCCGACGGAAGCAATGCCGGACAGCTTGGCGGCGGAGCACCCGGAATTGAAGCAGGCGGAAGCCAGCTGAGAAACGAACCGTTATACAGAAACGGAATTCTGCACGCGGTGTTTGCCGTTAAGAACAGCAGCTTTTCTTCACTCAGATATGTGGCCTTCGATGTAGCCAAAAATACTATAGCTATGGATAAGACTTTCAATGCTGACGGCTACTGGCATTATTATCCGGCTCTTGCAGTCGATGTCGATAATAACGTAGTAATAACCTACAGCCGCTCTTCAGCTACCGAATATGCAGGTGCCTACTATATCTCAAAACCTTCTTACAGCACTGATTTCTCCGGCAGCAAACCTATAGCAAGGGGCCAGGGAAATTATGTGAAAACGTTCGACAGCGACAGAAACCGCTGGGGTGACTATAACGGAGCATGGGTGGACCCGAAAGACGGAAATAATATATGGCTGTATACCGAGTATGCAGCCGGTACAAATACATGGGGCGCATGGATAGCCGGTGTAAGACTCATGCCCTACAAGACTCCGTTTGCGTTTGTTTCGGCCAGCGCACTCGATTTTCCTCTTCAGGAAGTCGGAACTTCAAGCGAAGTAAAGAGCATAGTAATTAAGAACTATGGATATCAGGGCCTGGAAATAAGCAACATAACACATTCTGACAATTCCATCAAAGTTCTGAATATGCCTTCTGTGCCGGTAAAAATCGCACTGTATGATTCACTTGTTGTAAATGTACAGTTTGTCCCTGAAAAAGATGCGAATATCACAGATGCCCTTGCATTTTCAACGAATGATCCTGCCAAGCCCCAGATAGCAGTGGATATAACGGCAAAGGGTTTCGAAGTCAGGGCAGCTGCCGAAAATACTTTCTATGCTGCTGCCGGTACACTCAGCAAGGGTGAGCTGTTCAGTGTGGATCCTGCGACCGGAGCCTCAAAGAGCATCGGTTCGACCGGCTATCCTGAACTGCAGTCGCTCATGGTGCACCCTGCAACACAGGAAGTGCGCGGCCTGTACATAGGCGGTACATTTACCAGCATCGTCAGGGCAAATGCTGCAACCGGAACGGCTTATACCGGGTTCTCTGTTAACCTTAAACTGAAAGCTGCTGCCTATACCGAAACTGCTCTTTATGGCATAACTGAGAATTCAAGACTATATCGTCTTGAAGAAAAAACTTCTGACACTGTATTCGTTTCAACAGTCAAAATACCTGTAACCGCGATGGCATATAATCCGGTAACCAAAGAGATGTGGGTGAGTGCTGGTTCATCATTTGCTGGCGGCCGCGATAAGCTCTACAAGATAGACATATCTACTGGTGATACCGTGTATGCGGGAAAAACCGGGCTGAACCTGACAGTCAATTCTCTTGCATTTGACAAGAACGGAAATCTTTACGGCACTACCGGAAACAGCATTCAGATATCAAATCTGATCAGTATCGATAAGCTTACCGGTGCGGGAACTGTGATAGGACCGGTTGGATACAAGGGAGTGAAAGGTCTTGCTGTTATCAGTATGCCCAAGCAGACAGATGTAGCGGATAATAATTCACCCGTAATGCCAAAGGACTATTCACTTTCGCAGAACTATCCCAATCCGTTCAATCCTTCGACAGTAATCGCTTATTCGATTCCTGCTGCTTCCCACGTATCACTGAAGGTCTATGATGCCATCGGTCATCAGGTTGCGGTGCTGGTCAATGAAGACCGTCCTGCAGGCACATACAGCGTTCGGTTCTCGGCCGGAGGAAAGAATCTTCCCAGCGGCGTATATTTCTACACTCTGACTGCAGGCAAATATACTCAGACAAAGAAGATGCTGCTGATTAAGTAACTGTTAAGTTAGTCACGGATCACCGGTTCGCATGGTTCATCGCCCGGTGATCTGCAGAAATAAAAAGCTGTTAAGCCCGGCTGAAAACAAAGTTTCAGCCGGGCTTATTTGTATCCGCCAGCAGGTTATTATGGCGCAGCAATTCGGCAATAAAACCGGGGGACCGGCATATGGGTATTACGTGAGTAAAGGGGCAAATGACCGGCCGGAAAATTGACATTGTTGCTTAATTTAGATAAATTTAGCACTTAACAATTATTCTGGGTATTATGCTAGAACAATATATTCCAATCTTTTTTGTCATCGGTTTTGCCGTTATTTTCGGGCTCGTTGTCATACTTTCTTCAACCTTGTTCGGGCCCCAGAAGCCCCGCAAGGAAAAGCTCGATACTTACGAGAGCGGAATGAAACCGGTAGGTTCCACGCGCGAACGCATTTCTATAAAATACTACCTGGTTACCATGCTGTTCATAATTTTCGATATTGAAGTTATATTTGTTTATCCCTGGGGTGTCCAGTTTAAAAAACTTTTTGCACAGTATGGAATTTTTGCTTTCATGCCCATGTTAGTATTTCTCCTGGTGCTCGAACTCGGTTTTTTATACGTATATAAGAAAGGCGGATTAAAATGGGATTAGAAGCTGCACTCAACTCTGACGGCTATTTTACTACGACGCTGGACTCAATCGTTGCCTGGGCGCGGAAAAGTTCTGTATGGCCAATGCCCATGGGTATTTCGTGCTGCGCAATTGAGATGATAGCTGCAGCCGATCCAAAATACGATATAGCCCGCTTTGGAAGCGAGGTTATGAGGTTTTCACCCAGACAGTCTGATGTAATGATAGTTGCAGGAACAGTGACCTATAAAATGGCCCGCGTGGTCAGGAAAATTTTTGATCAGATGCCCGAACCCAAATGGGTGATAGCTATGGGCGCCTGTACCTCCAGCGGCGGTATGTACCGCTCTTATTCGGTAGTGCAGGGAATAGACCAGTTCCTGCCGGTTTCTGTATATACAGCCGGATGCCCGCCGCGTCCCGAAAATCTGCTGAATGCAATAATGGAAATTCAGAAAATTATTGGAGAGACTCACGCAAGTGATTTTAAGGATGATAAGGGTTCTGCCGCGGATTAACCGGAACAATATTGCAGCTATTATATAATTAGTTTTACAAGAAAAATACAGTATGCAAATAAAAGAATTGACGATTGAAAAGATCAGAAACGCAATGCCCGGTGCAGTTCTCGAAGTTTCTGATTTCCGCGATGAGCTTACGCTCACAGTTGGTTATGATACGGTTACTGGTATCTGCCGCCTGATCAGAGATGATTCGGAACTGCAGTTCGGTTTCTGCGAGGATGTGACAGCGATCGACTGGGCGCGCAGAAAAAACCGCTTCACTATGGTCTACCACCTGTATTCCATGAAGAATAACTTCAGACTGCGTCTGAAGGCAGATCTTCCTGCAGAAGAAACAGAAAGTATTACTTCTGTTTATCCGGGTGCAAACTGGTATGAACGCGAAACGTACGATATGTTTGGGATCAGGTTTAACGGACATCCCGATCTGAGGCGTGTTTATATGCCCGAGGAATTTGAATATCACCCGCTCAGGAAGGAATTCCCGCTGCTGGGTATTCCTGGCTCGTTGAACCTTCCCCAAAAGTAATCCAAATTCAGGAAATTTTATGGAAAGAGTTGGTAAAGAAGAAGCGCATTCAAAAATACTGCAGGCGTTAATGGCCGACAGCAATATTACAGTCGAAGATGCGCTCGAAAATGAAATGATACTCAATATGGGACCCCAGCATCCGGCTACACACGGGGTACTCCGCCTCCTGCTCAGACTGGATGGAGAAACGGTGGTGAGCTGTGTACCTGAACTGGGTTACCTGCACCGCGGTTATGAAAAAATGGCCGAGAACATGTCGTATCTGGAATTTATCCCGCATACTGACAGGCTTGATTATACAGCTACCATGTGTAACAACGTTGCATACGTGCTGGCTGTAGAAAAACTCGCCGGAATAGAAGTACCCAAAAGAGCTCAGTACATCAGAATGCTCGTTGCGGAACTTTCGCGTATCGCCGCCCACCTTATAGCAGTCGGTACATTTGCCATGGATGTCGGTGCTCTGACAATTCTGCTGTGGGCGCTCAGGGAAAGGGAAAAGATACAGGAATTTTTTGATATGGTTGCCGGAGCTCGCTTCACTACCAGTTATACAAGAATTGGCGGTGTGGCTGCAGATGTCAGCGATGAGTCAATAGCACTGATAAAGAAATTCCTGGAGGGTTTCGATGCTGCCGTAGATGAGATTGAAAAGCTGCTGAATACAAACCGCATATTCATTGAACGGCTGCAGGGAATAGGATACCTTAGCCGCGAGGATGCGCTGAATATAGGTGTTACAGGCCCTACACTCAGAGGTTCCGGGGTCGAATACGATGTAAGAACAGCAAAGCCGTACCTTTTCTATAACGAGATTGATTTCAAGGTGCCTGTATATACTGAAGGCGACTGCCTTGCTCGTTATTTTGTGAGAGTCGATGAACTCAGGCAGAGCGCCAATATAGCCCGCCAGTTGATTGCAAAGATGCCTGCAGGCGAGGTGCTGGCAAATAACCCGAAGAAGGTGCTGCCCCATAAAACCGAGATATACTCGCACATGGAGGAACTGATACACGACTTTATGATCGTTAACTTCGGTATGAACCCTCCCGTCGGCGAAGTTTTCAGCGCAGTCGAAAATCCAAAGGGCGAACTGGGCTTTTATATAGTCAGCAATGGAGCAGCACAGCCCTGGCGCTTCAAGATCCGCTCACCTTCATTCTGTAACCTGCAGTCTCTGCCGGTAATGGTCAAAGGCGCAATGATCTCCGACGTGGTGGCGATCATCGGCAGCATAGATCCTGTTATGGGTGAGGCGGACAAATAAAGATTTTAATATAACCGAAACGCGAGCAATAATGGAATTCAAATTTTCAGAAGATAACCTTAAACGTGTTGAAGCGGCAAAGAAAAAGTATCCGTCTGCCAAATCTGCGGTAATGGATCTGATCTATATCGCCCAGGAGCAGAACGGCTATATAACCAACGAAGTGATGTCTGAGATCGCAGATACACTGGCAATAGACGCAGAGGAAGTACTGGGAGTTGTGACGTTCTATACAATGTACCACACTTCTCCGGTCGGCAGATTCCACGTACAGGTGTGTACCAATGTATCATGCATGCTTAGGGGCGGATATGAAATACTCGGGGAAGTAGAGAATACACTGGGAATAAAAGAAGGTGAGGTTACCTCTGACGGTATGTTTTCTATTGAAGAGGTCGAATGCATGGGCTCATGCGGCACTGCACCTATGGTCTCGGTGAACTATGACTATTACGAAAATCTGGACAGGGAAAAGATCAGGCGGGTCATCGGTGAGCTGAGAGAAAAGTCTCAGCAGGTGTGATCTATGATTTTCATTTTTCTGAAATTAACATATCATATTTGACAACTAAAACGCGATATAAATGGAAAAGATATTATTGCCGGATATAGCGGATCTGCACAAGCTCGATGTATATACAAAGAACGGCGGATACGAGGCTGCACGCAAAGCGTACAAGCTTACACCGGATGAAATAATTGAAGAGGTCAAGAAAAGCGGACTCAGGGGCAGGGGCGGCGCGGCTTTCCCTACGGGACTTAAATGGAGCTTCATGCCAAAAAATCCCGACAAGCCTCAGTATCTGTGCGTCAACGGCGATGAAAGCGAGCCGGGTTCATTTAAAGACCGGCAGATATTTGAGTTCAATCCCCACGCGCTCATCGAAGGCATCATCATTGCCTGCTATGCAATACGCGTAAAGACAGCATATGTTTATATAAGGGGTGAATACCACAACTGGATACTCAAACTGCAGAAAGCTCTGGATGACGCATATACCGCAGGTCTGGTCGGCGAAAAGATGAAGGATACTTTCGGTGTTCCGTTTTCCTGCGACATTATACTCCATAAAGGTGCCGGCGCGTATATATGCGGTGAGGAATCCTCGCTTATGAATTCCATAGAAGGAAAACGCGCCTATCCGCGCGTCAAACCGCCATTCCCGGCACAGTCAGGACTCTGGGGTTATCCGACTACTATAAACAATGTCGAAACAATATCGAATATTCCGTCTATTATACGCAACGGGTGGGAATGGTTTTCAAAAATCGGGGAGCCGAAGCATCCGGGAACTCTTCTGTTCGGAATTAGCGGACACGTGATCAGACCTGGTGTCTACGAGCTGCCCACGGGTGTGCTGCTTACAGATCTTATATACAAATATGCCGGCGGTGTTACAGGCAACAAGAGGATCAAATGTGTAATTCCCGGCGGCTCATCGATGCCTCCGCTGCGCGGTGACCAGCTCGAAGGTGTTAAAATGGATGCCGAATCACTGAAAGCCGCGGGTTCAGCCATAGGTACCGGCGGTGTGATGGTAATGGACGAAGATACCGATCTGGTGCGCGTGCTGGCCAGAATTACAAAATTCTATTATCACGAATCCTGCGGTCAGTGTACCCCGTGCCGCGAAGGTACAGGCTGGATGCTCAAACTGCTCGACAGGATTGCAAGGGGACAGGGTACATCGTCTGATCTGGATATGCTCATCACCGTAGCGCGCAACATAGAAGGCAATACCATATGTGCACTCGGGGATGCAGCAGCCTGGCCGGTCAGGTTCATGATCGACCGGTTCCGCGATGAATTTGAAAAACGGGTATCTGCCGGTGTAGTGCTGCCGGTCAAAAACTCTGTGCACTCAATGCGGCATACTAAAATACCATTGTCTGATATCACAAAATCTTCCGGACCGGTTTCTGAATGAATATAAAGCACGTTAACATTTATACCGACGGGTGCAGCCTTGGCAATCCGGGACCCGGAGGCTACGGCATAATAATAGAATATAAAGGTGTAAAGAAAGAATTCTCACAAGGGTTCCGGCTGACTACAAATAACAGGATGGAGCTCTCTGCGGTTGTCGAGGCGCTTTCGATGCTGAAGGAAAGGTGTTCCGTACATGTCTATACCGATTCTCAGTATGTCGTCAACGGCATAAACAAAGGCTGGGCCAGGCGCTGGAGAGAGAAGGGCTGGATGAGAAACAGGACGGATAAAGCGGAAAATCCCGACTTGTGGGGCCGGCTGCTCGACGCCGTTGACCGCCATGATGTGAAATTCTTCTGGGTCCGTGGTCACGCCGGTCATGTTGAAAATGAACAGTGTGACAAACTCTCGAAACTCTCCGCCATGGGAAACGGCCTGCCGGAGGATAGCGGCTATAACAGATAATCTTTTCTCCTGCCGGATTCCCCGTGCAGTATCACCGGCCTTCAGAAGGTGACTGCTGATTTTGTTTCTTTCACTGATGATGCTGAAATAATTATTCCGATAAAATGGGTCAGTCCCAGATCGCTGTGCGAGAATACACCGTAGCTGAACTCGAGCAGGCCGTAAAGCACTCCGATTCCTCCCGAGTATGACTGCGGATACGAGGCTACACCGCACCTTATGACAAAGAAATCTACGGGAAACAGTTCAATTCCGGCGCTTATATCTGCTCCGCTCTCCAGTTCTTTTTCCAGACTGAAAGAAATTTCCGCGATTCTCTGCGGAGTATAGCTTATACCGGCGGTAAGAATGACAGGGAGCTGATCGCTTTGTTTTCCGATTGATGCACGTGTCAGATTCCGAATGGAAAATCCGCTGCTGAGAGCTTCGCTTATACTGTACAATATACCGGCATCTACAGTTATACTGCCCGTGCTGTTGTAGTTTTTTACGGACAGGTGGTGGTAGTTCAACGTAATTCCGGCTGAGAATTGTTCTTCGGGCTGAGCCGATATTGAAACGGAAATGATGTTCTTTGTGTATAATTCGTATCCGTAATGCATGAAACCTGCAGCTGCACTGAACGGCGCGAAGCTATAGGAGGCTGCAAAACTAATCTGCGCCAGCTCTTTCATGCCGAAAGGTGAAGGCAGGTAGAATACTCCTGCTCCGGGTGAGCTGATTTGAGAAGTAGCTGCAGGATTACTAACGAAAGAAAATATATCGGTACCTGTAGCCGCATCCGAACACGACAGTGACAGCTGGCGCGCCCCCGGCGTGAACTGGGCAGCAGATGACTGGATGAGAATGAGTGTAAAAATAATTGCGCATCGTAACATCTTATTCCCCCGGTGTTAAATAAGTAAATTCGTGCTGCAATATGGATTTATAATAAAAAATTTATATATTAATTCAACTTCAAAAAATTAAGGTATAATGATGAAATATCTGCTCTGCTTTCTGCTGCTTTTTCCCGTGTTTTTGTTCTCTCAGGAACTCGATGCAACTGTGTCAATGAATACAGAGAAGCTGACTACGCAGAACCGCGATCTCCTGATAGGTTTTGAAGATGCACTGGAAGAATACCTGAACAATACCCGTTTTACCGGCAATGCATGGCAGGGCGGCAGGATCAGATGCGCATTCAATATATTTTTCGTCTCCGGTGACGATCAGAATCACTATACGGCTCAGGTCAATATTACCAGTCTCAGACCCATCCATAAGACAAAGACCTCGTCGCTGATGCTGAACGTTATGGATACGAATTGGGAATTTATATATGAAAGAGGCCAGTCGTTCTATTTCAACACTATGGATTTTAATTCTCTGACGAGTTTTCTCGATTTCTATGCATTTCTGGTTATCGGACTGGATAATGATTCATATGAACAGCTGAGCGGTACTTCGGCATATTCACAGGCGCTGAATATTGCGGTGCTGGGTGCAAGTTCTACATTTACAAAGGGCTGGGAACGCAACAGCAATTCATACAACCGCAGAGTACTGGCAGACGATCTGCTGAGCGAAAAATTCAGACAGTTCAGGGAAAACTTTTTTGACTACCATTATAACGGACTGGACCTGATGAGTACCGACAGACAGACCGGAATTTCCAATGTTGTCAAGCTAATTAATAATCTGGAAGTTGCTTATGTGAAGCGTGATCTGCGGGGGGTACTGATGAAGGTTTTCTTTGATACCAAGTCGACAGAAATCGTAAATGTCCTGAAAAGCTATCAGGATAAAAATATCTATACTATACTGAAAAAAATCGATCCCGGACACATCTCCAAGTACGACGAAGCGATGGGAGAATGAGGAATATGAAGTTCTGAGTTCTGAGTTTTGAGTTATGAGTTAAGTCCTGAGAAGTGATCCGGCATTCCGTTTTTTGTGTTTTTCTGAAGACAGAAAATACAATAATTGTTGTTATTTTTATTTCAATTGTAACAATAAACACAATAAAGTTAATGTCTTTGAACTATTGACGATTAACCATCAATTCATAACTTCTCAAAACTCAGAACTCAGAACTCAGAACTCAGAACTCAGAACTAGCTTAAATTTCCATCTGGAATACCCTGTATTTTTTATACAGATCGCCGTTCATTACTTCTGCACCACGGTTCATCATTGCGTTGTCTTCAAGTATCCAGGAGGCTTCACCGAGATAGATGCCCAGTTTTGCTGCGCGCGTTACTATTTCATAGTAGAAAGTTGCATCGAGGCCTTTTTTCTGGTATTCTGGTATAAGTCCCAATGTAATTATTCTGCACCAGGGAATTTTTTTCTTCTCAGTGAACAGTCTCATCCAGCCGAAAGGCAACAGTCTGCCGTTCATCTTTTTGAATGCATAATTATAGTCGATGATCACGAGTGCAAATCCAACAGTTTCATCATTGACTCTGCCGAACAGGACGAGAGAAGGTTCGGCGAGGGGTTTCAGGTCTTTTGCCATTGCATCGAGCTCATCTTCAGTCAGCGGCACAAATCCCCAGTTGGGAGCCCAGGCCTTGTTGTATACATATTTGACTTTCTCGAGATCGCGGTTGAAATTTTTCATGTCGAGCTGTTCAATAACCATACCCGAACGCTGTCTGGCAATTTCAGCGACGCGCTTAAGTTTTTCCGAAGCCAGTATTTTCTTGTTCTCGATCTTATATGCGTTAAGATCCTTGACCTTTTTCAGTCCGTAGTTGTCACACAGTTTCAGATAATATTCAGGGTTATACGGCATAAGTATTCGCGGCTGATCGTCAAAGCCTTCCAGCAGCATGCCCCATTCGTCGTTGCTCGAAGGGTTGGCCGGTCCGCGCATTGCATCGAAACCTTTAGATTTAAGCCATTGTTTTGCGGTGTCGAACAGTGCATTTGCCACCTGCTGATCGTCTATACATTCGAAAAATCCGAAGAAGCCAACGTTGTCTTCGTTATACTTGTTGTGAAGATCGTTCTTAATTGCCGCAATCCTTCCGCAAAGTTCTCCGTTCTTTTCTGCCAGAAACATTTCCATATCTCCGTGCTTGAAAAAGGGGTTATGGTTGCGGTCGAGAATTTTTTTGCGGTCCATGATAAGGTGCGGAACCCAGTTCGGGTCATTCTTATATATTTTCCACGGCAGTTTGATAAACTGCATTAGTTCTTTTTTAGTTTTGACAGGTCTTATTATGACTACTGTATCCATTTCTTTTCCTCAGAAAAAAAGCATACCTCTTAGAAAAGAGGTATGCTCCGGAATTTATTTATTTGTATTATGCATTTTCTTTGCAGAGGGAAAGTTCTATATGATTCCCAGAGCTTTACCGTTTTTAATGAAAGCATTTACGATATAATCCAGATGCTCCTGCTCGTGTGTAGACATATAGCTGGTTCTGAGCATTTGTCTGCCCTGAGGTACCCCGGGAGAGATAAATACGTTTGCAAATACTCCGTCGTCGAACAGCATTTTGTTCAGCTGGAACGCCAGCAGGTCATCACCAACTATTACAGGCACTATTGCTGTTCTGCCCTGGACTACATTGAATCCGGCCTCTGTAAGTTGTTTCCTGATATAATCAGCATTGCATACAACCCTAGTGACTCTTTCAGGTTCTTCGATAAGTATCTCCAGAGCGGCGATTGCCGATGCAACCGATGCAGGTGTCGGAGATGCGCTGAATATGAGAGCAGGTGAGTTATGCTTCAGGTAATTGATAACCTTGGCATCACCGACTACAAAGCCGCCGAGCGAAGCGAATGTTTTGCTGAATGTACCCATGGTCATGTCAATTTCATCGATCATATCGAACTCAGATGCCGTACCGCGACCACCTTTTCCGATAACGCCGACAGAATGGGCGTCGTCTACGAGTATGCGGGCATTGTTTTCCTTTGCGATTCTGTTCAGCGTAGGAAGGTCTACTATTTCGCCTCCGGTGCTGAATACACCGTCGGTAACGATAAGCTTGCCGGCTTCCTTCGGTACTTTCTTTATAACTCTTTCCAGATCAGCCATATCATTGTGCTTATACCTTAAAACTTCACCAGTAGCACCTTTTGTCATCAGATTGCCTGCGACTATACAGGCATGGTTGTCCTTGTCTGAAATGACATATTCGCCCCGCTGCACGAGAGTTGGGATGATACCCTGAGCTGTCTGGTATCCTGTGCTGAATAAAAGGCAGGCTTCTTTGCCCAAAAATTTTGCGAGCTTCTCTTCCAGCTCAACGTGCAGATCGATTGTACCTGTAAGGTAACGCGATCCGGAACAGCCGGTTCCGTATTTTTCAATAGCTTTTACAGCTGCTTCTTTGACCTTTGGATGTGCCGTCAAACCGAGATAGTTATTGGATCCTGCCATTATCACGTTCTTTCCCTCAATACGAACAACAGGTCCTTCATTTTCTTCAATAGATCTGAAGTATGGATACAATCCTGAAGCTTTCACCTCATCAGCTCTTACAAAATCGAAACATTTCGTGAATAGATCCAAAATCTTCCTCCTGAAATTTATTTATTGCATTATTTTATTGCCGGGTATGAAATTGTTTTCTTTATTACTATTTTTGAAATCAATAAAATTCAAACCAAAATCTATCATTTAATAGATACAAAATCAAATGGAATATTTTGCATGGAAAAGAAAAGCATTGCTGTAGTAACCGGAGCAAACGGATTTGTTGGAAGTCATCTGGTGGATCTGCTCGTTGAAAAAGGCTATCATGTCAGATGCATTACAAGGAAATCGAGTGACCTCAGGTGGCTGAAAGACAAGCCCGTTGAGATAGTCGACTGCGGATTGTTCAACAATGATGGTCTTGAAAAAGCTTTCGACGGCGCTGAATATATATACCATGTCGCCGGTGTTGTAAAATCCAAGGAGAAAGAAGGCTACTTTAAGGGAAACGTTGAAACAACACGCAACGTGCTGAATGCTGCACTGAAAAACAAGCAGACGATAAAAAAGATAGTAATTGTCAGCAGCCAGACTGCCTGCGGCCCTTCGCCGAGCGAGAAACCCATTGATGAAAAATATGAGTGCAGACCTATCACCACATACGCCAGGAGTAAGTTCGAAGAGGAAAAACTTGCAAAGTCGTACATGGACCGCCTGCCGGTTACCATCTGCCGCGCACCGGCAGTATACGGCGAAAGGGATACGGAAATACTCATATTTTTCCGCACGTTCAGTCAGGGACTGATGACAACAATAGGAATGAAGGATAAAACGCTCAGCCTTATACATGCCTGCGATCTGGTAAATGGCTTCTATCTTGCGGCAGTCAGCGACTGCTCTGCAGGCGAGACTTATTTTATTTCTTCAGAAAAAGTGTATACGTGGACAGAGATCGGCAACATCACCAGCAAGGTCCTGAACAAGAAACCTCTGAAAGTTAAAGTGCCTCATCCCATTGTCTATACCATTGCTGCCATTGCACAGGTATTTGCTTCTTTCAGCAGTAAACCTGCAACTCTCAATCTGGAGAAAGCCAGGGATCTGGTGCAGCAGGCATGGACATGCGATACATCAAAAGCTATGGCACAGCTCGGATACCGGCAGCAGATATCGGCCGAAGAGGGAATTAGAAGAACCTGCGAATGGTACAAACAGATGAAATGGCTGTAGATTCTTAATCTGTAATAATAGGTTTTAATTGTTAACAATCCGGAC
This sequence comes from Bacteroidota bacterium, assembly GCA_050258935.1. Taxonomy (GTDB): domain Bacteria; phylum Bacteroidota; class Ignavibacteria; order Ignavibacteriales; family SURF-24; genus JBLMZS01. The sequence goes on along the minus strand of JBLMZS010000088.1, from coordinate 68,895 downwards.
TGCTGTCGCCGTTGTGCAAACAGGGGAGACATCAGTCCGGATAGTCATTTGTATATACTTCTGATCATTTTGAAAATTCTTTTCTATACCTCAGTTATTCTTAGCACCTTCCTTTACCCATGTAGTAATTCCGTCGATCTGATTTGTTGTCAGTGGCGGATAACCGTCGGGAGGCATCGGATAAACTGCTCCGGCTTTTATCGACTGTATCAGTCTGCTGTTCTGCGGTTCACCTGGGAATACGATATCCATAGAACTTGTAGTATTTGCCCAGCTGGTGAGGCTGAGTCCTCCCGCTCTCGAACCGTCGTCGTGGCAGCCTGAATAATTGCACTTCAAATCAAATACCGGTTGTATATCGTTCTTAAAACTTACATCTTTGGACGGAATGGTCTTCTTGTCGATTTCACTTGCATTGACCGAGTCCTTGCAGCCTGCATTAGTCAGTATAAGTGCAGAAGCCGTCAGTACAGAGGCAGCACTCAAAAGCAGGCGGCGTCTTTTTTGTCCCGGAGTATTCATTTTCAGTCTGTATAATTTGTTATTAAATTCTGTCATGTAAATAGACATCACTGAAAAATATGTTTACCCGGAACTAAATTCAACAGTATTCTGAAGAATACTTGCAAAGCTTTGGGAAATAGATTACTTTTTGTTGTAGTTTTTACCCGGCTTCCCGGAAGCCAGATCTATTTTAAACTCTCTTACTTACAGGCGGGTATTAGTATGATCAGAAGATTCAGTATTGTTGGGGAAAAGATTGTAGAAGGTGTATGCGATTCTAACTGCGTGTATTTTTATATCGACCCTGATGATGTTGAAAAAAAGGAACTGACTGACCAGTACAAAATTGATGAACACACACTGAACTCTTCACTCGACCCGGATGAACTCTCGCGTCTTGAATTTGAACCCGATCATCTGGCGATAATCCTCAAACGTCCCGAAAACTATATCGACAAGTCGCAGCTGCTGCTGAAGGTTTCTTCGATGGGTATGTTCCTGTTCTCTGACAAACTGATAATTGTTTTGCCGGAAGACGTGCCGATGATGGAAAACAAGCTGTTTTCTAGGATAGCGTCGCTGCAGGATGTATTGCTTAAACTCATCAACCGTTCGATATTCCACTTCTTTGCCCATCTGAAAGCCATCAACATGATCTCCGATGAGCTGGAGGGCAAGATAAATCTTGCCATGGAAAACCGGTATCTGATCAACCTTTTTACACTCGAAAAAAGCCTGGTCTACTATCTGAACTCCATACACTCAAACGGGGTTCTGCTCGACAGACTCAAGAACAATGCTATGAAGATTGGACTCAGGCCCGCGGATATAGAATTTCTGGACGATATTATTATTGATAATAATCAGTGCTACAGACAGGCTGAGATCTATTCCAACATTCTTGCAAGTCTCATGGATGCAAGAGCATCGATTGTAGGCAATAACCTGAACGTGCTGATGAAGACACTGAATATTATTACCATAGGAATCATGGTGCCGACGTTTGTGGTGAGTGCGTTTTCGATGAATGTGCATATACCTCTTCAGGAACATCCCTATGCATTCTGGATAATCATGTCGTTTGCACTTGTGTCAGTACTTGGCTTTATGTTTTTCTGGCGTAAAAAGAAGTGGTAACAATAAAAACATCTACCGTGGGTCTATTCAAACGCCTGCCTTATAATTTCTGACTGCTCGCGGTTGTGGACCTTCAGTGAGCCTGATGCGGGACTTGCGCTTTCCGGCCTTCCCGAATAGCGAAGTGAAATGCCGCCGGAACTGCTGATGAATTTACGGAACACAAAACTCCAGGCTCCCATATTTTCAGGTTCTTCCTGAACCCATGTCGCTTCATCCAGCCGGTACTGCTCCAGCAGTCCTGTGATTTTCTCAATGGGAAACGGATACAGCTGTTCGACTCGTACAATGCATGTACTGTTGAATTTTTGTGATATCCTGTATTTCTCCAGTTCATAATATAGTTTACCGCTTACCATGATTAGTTTTTCAGCAGTATTTCCTTCAATTTTTCCCGGTATTATATCCTGGAATGTTCCCGACGAAAATTCATCCAGTCCCGAAGTTGCCTCCGGCAGTCTGAGCAGGCTTTTGGGAGTGAACACTACCAGTGGTTTTCCAGGTCTGGCAATTGCCTGTTTTCTCAGCAGGTGGAAGTATTGTGCCGGAGTAGTGGGATAGCATACACTCATATTCTCCTGTGCACATAAAGTGAGGAATCGCTCAATCCTGGCACTCGAATGTTCCGGACCCTGTCCCTCGAAGCCGTGCGGCAGCAGGAGCACAAGATTATTCGGCTGTTCCCACTTCTGAAACGAACTAACAATGAAGTTGTCTATTATCACCTGTGCACTGTTGGCGAAGTCTCCGAACTGTGCCTCCCAGAGTACGAGTGTTGCAGGATCGGTACAGCTGTAGCCGAACTCAAAACCCAGTACGGCAGCTTCTGAAAGCAGGCTGTCCAAAGCTTCAATGCGGGCAGAAGGATGGATTGAGTTCAGAGGAATTGTTTCTTCGGCAGTGTCAGTATTGCTCAGTACCAGGTGTCTCTGGCTGAATGTTCCGCGCGCACTGTCCTGGCCGCTGAGTCTTACAGATATACCCTGATCCAATAGTGATCCGAAAGCAAGTGTTTCGCCAAAAGCCCAGTCGCTGCGGAAAGCCGCAGGATTACCGGTCAGTGCGCGTCTTTTCTGCAGCATTTTTTCGAGCTTGTTGTTTATGCGGAAATCCTGCGGCAGGGAAGTCATCTTTTCGGTTATATCTATTATAGTATTCAGCGGTATTGCTGTCTGAACATGCGGTGCTTTTACCCCGGGTTCCGTTGCCGTTCTGTTTTCAGACTGGCTGAAAATTCTGCCCTTCTTTTTCGGCTGTTTATTTTCCGAGGGGGCTTCCTGTTTCTGGGAGTCTCTGAACCCGTTTTCAAGGCATTCGTCGATACCTGACTGTATTTCCCGTGTTTCTTTTTCGGAAACGATATTATCTTTCAGCAGTTTCTGCAGGTATATTGTCTTTACTCCCGGGTGTTCGCCTATCTTTTTATATAGCAACGGCTGTGTGTAAGCAGGATCGTCGCCTTCATTGTGTCCGTGTCTTCTGTATCCGAACAGGTCTATCACCACGTCCTTGTGAAATTTCTGTCTGTATTCGAATGCGATTTCTGCTGCCCAGAGAGATGCTTCCGGATCATCTCCGTTTACATGTATGATTGGTGACTGTACCATCTTTGCCGCATCTGAAGCATACAGTGACGAACGGGCCTCATCGGGGTTGGTGGTAAAACCTATCTGATTGTTTATTATCAGATGGATTGTCCCGCCGGTGCGGTATCCTTTCAGCTGTGAAAGATTCAGTGTCTCGGTGACAACGCCTTGTCCGGCAAACGCAGCATCGCCGTGTATTAGAAGCGGAATTATGTGGGTTCTTTCTGTATCCCGCTCCAGAGTCTGTTTTGCCCTCACATAGCCTTCTACAACAGGATTTACCCACTCGAGATGGCTGGGATTTGAACTGACAGATACCAATATAGCCTTGCCTGAACGGGTTGTGGAAGATCCGCTGGCACCGAGGTGATACTTGACATCCCCGGTACCCTGAACCGATTCGGGATCCAGATTGCCTTCAAATTCAGAGAATATTTTTTCATAGGGTTTTCCGATGATATTTGCCAGTACATTAAGTCTTCCTCTGTGTGCCATACCGAATACTATCTCATGCACATCATCCTCAGCTGCAAGCGAAAGAATATGGTCCAGCACCGGGATTACTGTTTCGCTTCCCTCGAGAGAAAACCTTTTATGGCCGATAAATTTTTTGTGCAGGAAATGTTCGAATCCCTCGGCAGTAGCCAGTTTCCACAGTATGCGCAGTTTATGTTTATTATTTAGTTGCGGCCTGTTGAGCACCGGTTCCATTTTATTCTGCAGCCAGGCTTTTTCCTCCGGGTTCTGTATATGCATGTATTCGGCGCCGATTGTTCCGCAGTAAGTTCTCTGCAGAATATCAAGTATCTCTCTGAGCGAAGCGGTAGGCTTTCCGGCAAGTCCGCCGGTCAGGAATGTCCGGTCATAATCCCAAATAGTAAATCCGTATGTAGTGGGATCGAGTTCGGGATGATAATATGTTTTGAAATCCAGCGGATTCAGGTTTGCGATTAAATGTCCCCGCACCCTGAAATAATTAATCAACTGGAGTATTCGCGCCTGCTTCTCGACTGAACGCACCGGGCTGAGTGTATCGCCGCCGGGTGATTTGGGGAATGTTCCGGTTTCATTATCGCCTTCCCACACAACCGGATGCTGAGGTATGCTCAGATCCTGGAATATCTCTTCATAGAAATTACCCTGTCCCAGCAGAAGTTCTTCTATTTCCTTTAAGAACAGCCCCGACTCGGCGCCCTGAATTATCCGGTGGTCGTATGTACTCGTTACAGTCATAGTCTTGCCAATGGCCAGCTTTGAAAGCATTTCTTCCGATACGGCCTTGTATTCAGCCGGATAGCCGATAGCACCTGTTGCCACGATAAGCCCCTGTCCGGTCATCAGGCGGGGAATGGACGTAATGGTGCCGATCGTACCGGGATTAGTCAGCGAAACAGTTGTACCCTGAAAATCGTCGGGTTCGATCTTTCCTGCTCTGGATTTACTTATCAGTGCCTCATAATACTCTGCAAAACCGGCAAAGGATCTGGTTCCGGCATCTCTGATATTGGGTACGATAAGAGAGCGTGTGCCGTCTCTTTTTTCTATATCGATTGCTATTCCGAGATTGATTTGTTTTTTTTGAATCAGGTATGGCACACCGTCAGACTCTTCAAAAGAATTGTTCATGACGGGATACTTTTTAACCGCCGTTACTATCGCAAACGCAATAATGTGTGTAAAGGATATCCTGAAAAGCGAGTTTCTGGAACGGTGCTGATTGATGATTCTTCTGTTTTCCTCGAGCAGTTTGACCGGAATAGTCCTTTGTGAGGTAGCTGTCGGGACAGACAGACTATGCTGCATATTCTGAATTATGCGCGCCGGGGCGCCGGAAATCCTGCTATAATTTTCCGGTAACTCCGGTTTATCAGGGCTGCGGTCTGTATGATTGCCCGTCTGTATTGTGTCTTCACTGACTTTGTGGGACTTATCATTGGATACAGTATTGTCCTGAACTCCGTTGCTGTTTTGTTTTTCCCGGCTTACTGTATCCGTATCACCACTAAAACCGCTGCCAGATACGGACAAGTCCAATGAATCGAAGTATCTTTTCCATGATTCGGGCAGCTGCAAATCCCTGTTCAGGTACATCCTGAACAGTTCCGATACATACGCTGAATTTGTGCCAAACTGCTTAAATAACATATCTGTTTGCTGATCAGAAAATGAATTCATCATTTAGTCCGAAATTGTGTAAGCGTGAATACTGCTGTTGTTTTAATTGTACCTTGCCTTAATTCATTGTAAGAAATATGGTATTCACTTACAATACCACTGCTGTTCCGTGCGCATAGAGAAAGAGGAAAGCAGTGATTACGAAAATATACATTGATAATTATGATGAAATTTTGTTTTATATAAAGAACGGTGGGCATATAATTTTCAGCCATCAATACTTTTCAGCCATAGTTTGTCATACTGAAATTACAAAATAACGGTCAAAGGTTTAATTATGAAAATTAAATCGTTTGATTTCCGTGTCTGGTATTCCGCAGTCCCTGTTTTCAAATATTTCGTTGTGCTAGTTCTGCTCAGCTGCCTCTCTGCGTCCGGAATGCCAGCTCAGGAAACTCAGCTTACTGTAGTTACACTGCACGGTAAAGTCAGGCTTCTGTCTGCACCAGGCAAGAAAACTGACCTGAAAGCCGGTAAAACCGGGTGGCTTTCGACCGGAGACAGGCTGGCCGGTAATGAAGAAATCGAACTGTCAGACAATGCATATCTGGCTTTGGTGTCGGCTTCGGGGGCGACGTGTGAGCTGAAGAAGCCGGGCAGGTATGATGTCAGAAAACTTGCAGCTGAGTTCGGCAGAGGGGGCAGCGACATATCCAAGAAATTCTCGAATTACCTGCTTAGTGAAATGATAGAAAGTCCCAGGTCACGCGAAATGAAATACCTGGCTGCCGTTGTAAGGCATAGTGTAAATCTGATCGATGCTTATTTCCCCGCTGCTACTGCTGTGATGGACAGTATGGTAACATTCAGATGGTACAAGGTCTCCGGCATGGACCGTTATTACTTCCGTCTTATCAATCCTGAAAACAATACGGTACTGATGAGGGAGGTAGGCGATACATCTCTTACACTCAATATAGATCAGCTGGGTCTTAAGCCCGATATCAGCTATAAATGGTATGTGTTCAATCCGGACAATGAAAACTTCACTTCTGACAGCTGCAGCATCACTACAATAAGCTACTCAATAAAGAAAGCGCTTCTGGATACACTTGCGGATCTAAGGAGTGGTCTGCAGGATACAGACAGTGGTCTGAATAATTTTATACTCGGGATGTTCTTTGAAACCAACGGTCTTTATCTGAATGCGCTGAATTTCTATAACTCAGCATTGTTATTTTCACCGGGTGTCGAACAGTTCAATAATAAATACTTCCGTTTTCTTATAAGGTCGGGAATGAACAGACGGGCGATGGAAATCCAGAAAAGGCTGGAATAAAACTATGCACAGATTATCATAAAGCATTACGCGGGCGGGGCAATGATGAAACATGTTTTTATATTTATATTTTTCGTGTGCAGTATAGTGCGGGCTCAGGAATTCGGGATGGGACTCATACTCGACGACAGCAAGTTCGATACTGCCCCCCGTTCCGCTTCACTCATGAGGGGTGACTATTCAAATCTTCCCGATTCCGCGTCACTTAAGCAATATACACCTACACCCGGCAATCAGGGACCATACGGAACGTGTACCGGCTGGTCCTCAGCGTACGCAGCGCGTACTATTATCGAGGCCAGAAACCACCGCTGGCAGAAGGGATCTGTCATTGATGACAATGCATTTTCACCCTCATTTGTCTATAACCAGATAAGATTCAGAAAGAACTGCAGCGAGGGTGCCTCACTTATTGATGCTCTGAATCTGCTGAAAGAACAGGGGGACGTGCTTCTTAAGGATTTTGCCTACGATTGTCAGCGTGATGTATCTGCAGGGGATATTGCTGCTGCGACCAGGTACAGGATTATCGAGTACCGCGAAATTGCAGGACGCAGGGACACGAATAAATACCGGTTTGTCAGAAAGAGTATTGCCGAGGAAAAACCAGTGGTTATAGCATTTGACTGTCCGCCTTCTTTTCACAGGGCAAGAGATTTCTGGAATCCTGATAAAGCTGATTACCACGAATGGGGAAGGGGACATGCAATGACAGTCATTGGCTACGATAATAATAAATACGGAGGTGCATTTGAAGTAATAAATTCATGGGGCACCGCATGGGGTAATGAAGGATATATCTGGATAAGGTACAGCGACTTTGAATATTTCTGCAAGCTGGCATTTGAGATAGTCGGAGAATTTCCGGCAGATACCCTTCAGTCTGATCTGTCCGGATACCTCAGCTTCAGGGAAAGCAGCGGCAGGAAAATGCGGGCAAGACAGGACGGCGGATATTTTGTAATGGAAAATCCATATCCCGCAGGGACACTCTTTGAGCTGAGAATTTCAAACAATCAGCCGGCATATGTCTATGCATTCAGCTCGGATATGACAAACAGGGTATACCGGATATTCCCGTCGAACGACAGGGTAGTTCCCTATCTGGCATACAAGCAGAACAATATCGCCATACCGGATGAAGATTCCTACTGCATGCTCGATACCGTACGGGGTACAACCTATTTCTGCTTTCTGTATTCCCGCGAAGCTCTGGACGCAGACTCACTGATAGGTCTAATCGAAAAAACGGAAGGTACATTCTGGCAGCGCCTGAAGACTGCTCTGGGTGAAAAAATGGTCCTGCAGGAAAATACAAAGCTCGGATATAGTGACAAAATATTTTTTGAGGCCCGCAGCCGGGGCAGAAGTGTTGTCCCTGTTCTGGTGGAGATAAAACACTTCTGACAATTTATCTGCTGTCGTAAAAATAATTCAGGAGATATATGAAAACTAAAATACTATTCTTATTCCTGGCACTCCTGCTCTACATGCTGCTGACCGGAGACGCAACCCGCGGGCAGGAGAACATTACTGCAAATTTCGAAAGCCGGGATAACAAGGTCACGATTAACTACAAAATAAAGGGCGATACTGACAGTGAATATTCAGTTCATGTAGTTCTGAAAAGACAGAACGATCCCTCGTTCACCATGTATCCGAAAAATCTCGAGGGGGACTATGGTGAAGGCAAGTATGCCGACGGATTAAGAAGAATCTACTGGACGCCGGATGCTGATGAGAAAAAGCTGCTCTACGGTGATGACTACTATTTTGAACTGAAGGCACAGGAGGTTTCTGGCGGCGTTCCGTGGTTCATTATACTTTCGAGCTTCCTGCTGGTTGGTGCGGCTACGACACTGATTCTTACGCTGAAATAATACTGCCTTTTATATAAAAAATATTTAGTGCTGACAGGTAAACTATGGTCAACTATTCAAAAGAATTTATGTCAGCTCTTTCAGGGAGAGAGAAAATGAAAATAAAAAGATTTTTACTGGCCGGACTAATTGCTGCAGTTCTCCCGTCGGGAGTTACAGCTCAGGTCACGACAAAGACAAATACCGGCAAAATACTGACAGAAAAATTACCAAGCGTCGAATATGACAGAAAACAGGAATCACCTCAGATACTCCTGGTTGATCCTGTCATAAGCGGGAGCAAAGAGCTTACCATGCGAACCAGGAAACTGCAGGTAAAGCTGAAGGCTCTGGATCCCGACGGAATAGTGACAGTTCATATTAACAAGGTTCCGGCTGCGAGGATGGATAATAACGTCTATATGAGCGATGTATATCTGAAGAACGGATTGAATGAAATTGTTATTGATGCAACCGATAAAAAACTCAATTCATCACGACTCCTTTTCAGGGTGATTAACGATCCGGCAGATATTACTTACCCGGCCGCAAAAAAGAGCAGGATAAATATTATAGAACCCAGGACTGTTGCCGGAAAAGATCTGCTGATGGATGAAAAAAGTCTTGCTGTCAGACTGAAACCTGAAGATGCCGATGGAATTGCGAAAGTGATTATTGGCGGCCGGCAGGCAGGATCATTTTCAGGGGGAGAATACTTTTCGAATGTAGATCTGAATGACGGCCTTAACATTATTCCGGTCAAAGTCATAAGAGATAACGGCGAAGAATCTACTGATACTATCAGAGTGTACCGCCGCTCAGACATAAAGGCACCTGTAATTACTCTGCTCGAACCGGCAGCTTCGCGAGGAGTGAAGATCGTCAGGAAGTCTGAAGTGCTGTCAGTACGCGGTACGGCAGAAGATGAAAACGGGATATATCAGGTTACTGTAAATGACCGGATAGCACAGCTGGATACAAAAGGAAATTTCAGCATTGACATGAACCTGCTGCCCGGTGAAAACAGACTGGAAATAAAAGCCACAGATAATAAGCTGAATAGTACTGTCGATACATTTTATGTGACCAGAACCGTACAGGATATGATCACTACCGGAAAGTACTATGCTCTTCTGATCGGTATCAATTCCTACAGCGGTTACTGGAACCCGCTGAAAAATGGGGTCAACGATGCGCGTGAATTGGGTGAAGTCCTGAGTGAACAGTATCTGTTCGATTCGGTTATATATCTGCTCGACAAGGATGCGACACGAAAAAATATAATCAATAAACTCGAATGGCTCGCAAACAATACCACACGCGATGATAATGTCCTGATCTTCTATGCAGGACACGGACAGTTCAATAAGGGACTTAACAAGGGATACTGGGTGCCGGTTGATGCAAGTGAAAATTCAGTCGCAGACTACATTTCAAACAATGACATTAAAACATTCCTGGGCGGCATTCAGTCGAGACATACTTTCCTGATTACAGACGCTTGTTTTGCAGGAGATATATTCCGCGGTGCAAAGACAGAGAGCATACAGTTCGATCCTAACAACCTGGAACGCTATTACAGAGAAGTGTACCGCAAACAATCCAGACTGGCACTTACTTCCGGCGGTATAGAGGAAGTGATGGATCAGGGAAGGGACGGGCATTCAATATTTTCTTACTACCTGCTCAAGGCACTCAGGGAAAATCAGAACAAATACCTCGATGCCTCTCAGCTGTATCAGGAATTTCGTATAGCAGTGACAAATAATTCCGAACAGACGCCGCTTCTGCAGGTCGTGCGCGATACTTATGACGAGGGCGGACAGTTTATTTTTGTAAAAAAATAGAAGGATAAAACCATTAGAGGATAGCTGGTATTATTAACCAGTGCGGGGCTATTTGTTTTTAAAACCGGATTTTACTTATATTTAAGACTGTTATTTAAGGGAAATAGACCCTTTAATAATCTTTAATAGTCAAGGAGAAACAATCGGAGAGTTAATAAATGGCAAACTTTGTCGGTACTTTTAACGTAATTCCATCATTACCTAAAAATCTGGAACCGCTCAGAGAATTGGCTTTTAATCTGCATTGGACATGGAATCAGGATTCGTTCGAACTGTTCAGAAGGCTGGAAAGGGAACTGTGGGAATCGACAAATCACAATCCTGTTATGATGCTCGGAAAGATCAGTCAGGAAAGATTAAATGAGGTTTCCAATGATGACGGTTTTCTGGCCCATATGAACAGAGCATATACTCAGCTTAATACATATCTTAATTCAGTTACATGGTACCAGAAGAAAGCAAAAAGTAACGGCAAGGTGACTATTGCATATTTCTCCGCTGAATTCGGACTAACCGAAAGTCTGCAGATCTATTCCGGAGGTCTGGGAATTCTCGCCGGAGACCACCTGAAATCAGCCAGTGAACTCGGTCTGCCGCTTGCCGGTGTTGGTCTGCTGTATAAAGAAGGATACTTTCAGCAGTATCTTACCAGCGATGGCTGGCAGCAGGAACGCTACGACATAAATGATTTTTATAACCTTCCTATGGAACTTGTATGCAAGGATAAGAAGAAACCCATGAAGATCGGGCTTCCTTTCCCCAGCCGTACAGTATACTTTCAGGTCTGGAAAGCAAATGTAGGGCGCGTGCCATTGTATCTGCTCGATACAAATGTTCCAGAGAATAACGAGGAAGACAAAAAAATTACGCGTACACTCTATGGCGGAAACAATGAAACCCGCATACAACAGGAAATAATACTGGGTATCGGCGGCCTGAGAGCGCTGCATGAACTGGGTATCAATCCTCTTGTCTGCCATATGAACGAGGGCCACTCGGCATTCCTTTCTCTTGAAAGAATGAGATATCTTATACAGGACGAGGGTCTTACTTTTGCCGAGGCTAAGGAAGTCGGTTTCTATTCCAACATATTTACTACACACACTCCTGTCCCGGCCGGCATAGATGTATTCTCCAATGAGCTAGTCGAAAAATATTTCGGACAATATTACAGAAATCAACTGAAAATATCGGACAAGGAATTTTATCAGCTGGGAACAATAACGAAAGATCACGGCCCCGTTAATTTCAACATGGCCCACCTTGCGATGAATACCGCGGGATATGTAAACGGTGTAAGCAAGCTGCATGGTGAGGTATCCAAGAAAATGTGGGTTTCAGGATTTAAGGGTGTTCCGTTCGATGAAATTCCCATTGATCACGTGACCAACGGTGTTCATACACGCAGCCATATCTCTACAGATATGGAGGAACTGCTCTACAGATATCTCGGTGAGAAATTTGTTACAAAACCCGAAGACCAGAGCATCTGGGAACGTATTGAAAAAATACCTGACGTGGAACTGTGGCGTACGCATGAAAGACGCCGCGAACGCCTTGTCGCCTTTGCACGTAACCGTCTGAAGAAACAGGTGCTTGCACGCGGAGGTTCACACAAGGAGATCACTACTGCAGGCGAAGTGCTCGACCCAGCTGCTCTCACAATAGGATTTGCCAGAAGATTTGCTACATATAAAAGAGCTAATCTGATATTTACAGATCTGGACAGGCTTTCACACATTCTGAATAATCCGCTTCACCCGGTTCAGCTTATAATTGCAGGTAAGGCTCACCCGAGAGATGAGGAAGGTAAAAAACTTATACAGGAAATAGTTCAGATCGCAAAGGAAGAACGCTTCAGAAAAAGAATTGTCTTCCTGGAAAACTATGACATGAACGTTGCCCGCTACATGGTTGAAGGCTGCGACGTATGGCTGAACAATCCGCGCAGACCTCTGGAAGCTTCCGGCACCAGCGGTATGAAAGTTATTGCTAACGGCGGCCTTAATTTCAGCGTACTCGACGGATGGTGGGACGAAGGTTATGATCCTGAAGTAGGATGGAAAATCGGCAACGGTGAGGAATATCTGGATCTGGACTACCAGAATGAAGTTGAATCCAGACAGCTCTACGACGCTCTCGAAAGTGAAATCGTTCCTCTCTACTACGATCGCACTGCCGATAAGCTGCCGCGCTCATGGATATCTATGATGAAGGCATCTATGAAGAAACTGGGACCATTCTTCAATACAAACAGAATGGTCGAGGAATATTTCAATAAATTCTATAACCCGGCTTTTGAAAACCGGAAGATACTCCTCAAAAACGGATTTGAACAGGCAAAATCGCTGACTGAATGGAAAAAGAAAGTCAGGGAAAACTGGGGCCAGGTAAAAATAGTAAAACTGGGCTATGACGCCCCTGATACCGAGGTGATGGTAGGCGAGGAATTCGTGATAAAAGCTGAAGTAGCGCTCGGACATCTGACACCAGATGATGTTGAGGTGCAGATTTACTACGGTTCGGTTGACAAACAGGATCTGGCTCACGCAAACAGCGTAGTTTCTATGACCTGCGAAAAATCCAAGACAAAATCCGACATATATGTATACAAAGGATCTGTTGTTACGAACAACAGCGGCCAGTTCGGCTTTACAGCACGCATTCTTCCGAAGCATTCTCTTCTGAGGGATCCGTTCGATCTGGGAGTCATCTGCTGGGCGTAAAAGCTATATAATCCAGAGCCCGGTCATTTTCTGAGCGTAACGAAGGATCTCAGCATTTAGCTGATCAGTTATCCATAAGCTGAGATACTTCGTTCGCTGCTCTCATTCATTAAGACAAATACCTGAAATCCAAACTTAATCTGCAGTGGGACTGATGAAAAGAACTATAGTACTATTCGTATATGTCTTGTTGATATTTTTCATTGGGTGTCAGAAGGAAAAGATAAGTGAACCGTTGATAAATGTATCACCTGAAACACCTCTGCTGGTTGATTCCACACTGCATATTGATACGGTCCGCGCCGGAAACCTGACGGTCTACCATATTGACAAGTTTAATACCACGATTGTGAAGATTCCCCGGATATCGGACTATTACTTTTATGAAAATCCTAACAGAACACTTGAACAAGTAGGGAAGGATAGTACTTATTCGCTGGTCGTCAACACATCGTATTTTGATCAGATATACATTCATCCGTTTACAGGAAACCATTACAGACATGCCGGCTACCTGAGGATAAAAGATTCCGTTTATGCAAATCTGAAACATGATAAGCAGTTATCAAGATTATTTGCCTATAATTTTACAACGAATACTGCGGACTATTTTAATTATACGCAGCTTGATAAAGCGGCTGGATACGATTTGGTAGTTCAGACAGGGCCTCAGTTGATCCGTAATAGTAAAATAGACACAATAAGCATCAATTCATCAATCAACGGCAAGCGGCTTGCACCGCGTACCGCTTTTGCCTCCGTAAACGGGAAAGAATTTTACGTAATTACTTCGCTGGGCAAAAAGCCTCCGAATGGTGGTGTCCTGCTTTATGATCTGGCCTTATTACTCCAGACATGCGGTATATTCAGGAAACAATTTGACATCATAAACTTTGATGGCGGTCCTTCGACCAGGCTCTATATAAAGGATTGTCCAAGATATAGCATCAATTCCAGACAGATAGCACCTGTAATTTTATGCGTTAAGTAAAATCAGTAATCATGGGGCAGTTCTGCAAGCGACGGGCTGTGAATACCGGTTCGTTTATGCTTACATATGTTTTGCCTGTATTACAGAGCCCGCATTTACCCAAGCCGATTTTTTTACTGCACTTCGTTTAGTATAGAAGATTTTACATTTATGGAAGGCGGATTGTGAAGGTGCTTTTTTACCGTGCACAATTCTGCCGCATTTATCACCGCTTCCTTATACCTGTCTGGAAAACCTTCCGGCAGCTGAATATCCAGATCAATTTCGCTCACAAGTCTTGTTTCCGGACTGACTTTCATTTTCTGGACTATCCTGATCCCAGTCGGGTCAATGCCCCGCGATGTACAGAAGCCATTTACATATATTCCTGCGCACGTTCCGATAGAGGCTAAAAACAGGTCGAATGGCGCCGGAGCGCTGTCTTCACCTCCGGCCTGTACCGGTTGATCTGTTTTTATGGTGTGACCTTTGTATTCGGCATTTACTTTTTTACCGCCCTCAAAACTGACTACTAAATCCATATTCTTTTTCCTGTTATTATATATATATAATGAATTTGTCTTTAGTCGTTTGATGCAGTACAAGTAAATTGGATTCATCTATGACAAATCAGCTGTGAATTATAAGGTTCCCCGGGCAGAAAACTGTTTGGTATCAGAAATCACCTGGCAGCTCTGCAAGCTGACTGGCTGTGAATACGGGGCCGTCTATGCAGACATACGTCCTGCCAATATTGCAGCGTCCGCATTTACCAAGTCCGCATTTCATCCGGTTCTCCAGAGTAGTTACAATCTGGGATGTATTAAAACCAAGTTTCTCAAGGTTCTGCAGTACATACTTTATCATGACCGGCGGTCCGCAGGTCACTGCAATGGTATTGGCAGGTGCCGGTGCCATTTCATTGAGTATGGACGGCACGAACCCGATTTTCCCATTCCATTCGGATGTTTCACCGCCAGGATCCACTGTTTTTACAAATCTGATGTCGCTTCTGTTTTCCCATTCGTCCAGTTCATTCTTATAGCAGAGGTCAGATACTGAACGGGCTCCGTAAAGTATGGTTATATCTTGAAAATTTTCTCTCAGGTCGAGGCAGTTCCAGATAAGCGAACGCAGCGGCGCCAGCCCTATACCGCCGCCGATGAATAAAAGGTTCTTGCCGTACATATCCTCGATAGGGAAAGCATTCCCGTATGGTCCGCGGAATCCTACAATATCACCCACATCCTTGCCTGCCAGCGATCCGGTTACTTTACCGACAATTTTAAAGCTGCACTCGATGTATCCTTTTCTGGTGGGAGATGAAGCAATGCAGAATGTCGACTCACCTTCACCGAATGCGGAGTATTCACCGAATTGTCCTGCCCTGAAAGAAAAATCCCGGTTGACGGAATCGTCTGTGAAAACGAGCCTGAGCGTTTTTGTATCCGGAGTTTCCCACTTAACTTCTTCAATCCGGGTCAGGTATGGTTTATAAATGTTTTCCATGATCAGTTTTCCTCTGCTGTTTTTGGGGCAAGTTCACCGAATTGCTTTGCAATAGAATAAATATCTATATTGACCGGACAGCTCCTGATGCACCTGCCGCAGCCGGTACACAGCATCCTGTTAAATCTGTCCTCATAATAGCTGAACTTGTGCATCATTCTCTGCCTGTACCTCTTTGACTGATTATCCCTCGGATTATGGCCGGAGGCATGCAGGGTAAAAGCAGGGAACTGACACGCGTCCCAGTTTTTGCGCCTGAGTCCCTTTTGGTATCTGTTTTCATCTATGATATCAAAACAATGACAAGTGGGACAAAGGTAAGCACAACTCGCGCAGCCCAGGCATTGAAGTGATACCGTGTCCCACAGAGGACTATCAAAATTGTTGTCGAGTGACTTCTTTACAAGGGTTGTATCGAGCACAGCTCTGAGTGAGTTAAATGCCTCGCTATAAACCGGGCTGAATTCTTCCGGCGCGGGAATTTCTGCTGCAATACCGGAGAGTCCCTCTAAAAGCGTTTGTCCGCGCTCAGAGTCAGCCAGTGCCTGAATGTAGCCGTCTTTAGCCATAACCAGCATGATATCGCTCCCTGACACAGAGGTATTAGAAAGTCCGGCGGAATTGCAGAAGCAGGCTTCATCGGTTTTTTCGCATGCAACAGATATCAGCGTTGTTTTCTCGCGTCTCTGCAGATAGAACTCATCACGGAATTTATAACCGAAAATATCATCAATAATGCTGAAGGCAGATGCATCGCAGGGCCTTAAGCCAATAATGATCTGTTCATCAAAGGTCCGCAGCGGATCGCTGAGTGACAATTCCTTATTGTCATAGCGGTATTCGACAATGGGTTCGGTCTGCGGAAAAAGAAATTCCTTGGCCGGTCTGACAGTACTGATGTACATATCGGGTGCAACTGTTTCTGCAGCGGACTTTATAACACCGAAACGAAGAGGATGCATGTTGTCAGACGGTGCAGTTCCTTGCTTATCCGGACGTGCAAGCGGCGCTATTATTTTGCTGCCCCTGTTTATCAGAACATCCACAAACTGCAGGTAAGGAATTTTTAATTTGTATACTTTCATATCTGTTTCTCCGGAGATCACATTATCATGATAAAATTACATGATGAAATTCTGATCGTCGTTTGTTCTGAAATCCGTAAGTACCGGTTTTGCCTCTGCTGATTCACCTGAACGATAACCGTATAAACCGAAAATTTCTTTTGCCAGTTTTGCATTCAGCAGGCTTAAAGGAATTCCCTGATGACAGGCCCTCTCACATTCATTGCACCCCGTACAGCGTCCGGCTAAATGGAATGCTCTGATCAGGTGCCAGGCCATATTTCCGACAGGGTGCACGCTCTGGTCTATCCAGCCGGGCCGGGTTTTGTCGGTTATACAGGTATCACAGTAGCAAAGCGGACAAACCTGTCTGCATGCATAACATTTTATGCACTTGTCAAATTCAGCCGTCCAGAATTCCCACCGTTCTTCAAGGCTCATCTTCTCGAGCTGTGCAACTCTTTCCATCACACCCGCCTCCGGTTGTTTCGCGGGAGTATGGTCTTTAGTGTTAACAGATTCTATCAGCGTGTCACAGGTCTGCGGGATGTTAAGCGTACAGTTAAGGCACTTGCCGGGCAGGGGAGAGTCTTCGCTATATTTGACACCACTGCACTTTACTCCTATAAGCATCACATCTTCGCGGTTTATCTGGTGTTCCTGAATGAGCACATTTACAGATTTTACGTCACAGCCTTTTACGAAAATTCCTACCGGTTTTTTAGCCGGCACCTCTGCAGAACGTGCTTTTTCCCCAGCCTGGCTGTATATTGCGCTGAGGTGCTGCTTATTCAGATACAAAGCCAGATTCTGCGTGCAGTATTCATTGAATACCAGTTTCTCTGCATCCTCTTTGCTGTAAGCGGTAAACATGTGTGTATGAGCAGCAAGTGTACCGCTTGTGTAACCTATTACTGCTGTTACACTGCCAGACTCCAGCAGTTCGGCCGCTGTAGTTTTCACAATATCCATCATAGTTCCCGATTAATTATTACTGATCCTGTCCAAAAATAAATGATTTTTCTATTAGCCGACGGTATCCTGTAAAGGGTCCGAGCTTCCTTACCTCGTCAGTAACTTTATTTACAACATCCCGCCACTTGGCACCCTCAGCAGCAGATACCCAGCTGAACTGTATCCGTGCAGGGTCTATGCCCGTAAATTCAAGCAGTTGTCTTAGTACGGCAAACCTTCTGCGTGCGTGGAAATTGCCCTCGTTGTAGTGACAGTCGTTCGGGTGACACCCGCTGACGAGTACTCCGTCGGCACCATTTTCGAACGCCTTTATTATCAGAGAGAAATCGATCCTGCCGGTGCAGGGGAGCCTGATAACCTTCAGGTTGGGTTCATATTTGAGTCTGCTCGTGCCTGCCAGGTCCGCACCTGTATACGTGCACCATGTACAGACAAACGCGGCCAGCTTCGGTTCGAATGCTTCGGAGCCCTCAATTCCGGCTGCCGTAATTTTATTTTGATCAGCCATATACTAATCCTGTTTTTAAGTATATTACCGTGTAATAATAGAACTGTTTTATACGAACAATGAACCGATCTGTGCATAGACCTGCTCGTCCGTAAATCCAGCCAGATCGATTGATTTATTTCTGCAGATAGATACACAGGTGCCGCATCCCTGACACTTTCCCTGATTGACATATGACACAGTTGCTATGAGCTCACCACTCCTGTTCCTGATTTCCTTCGCAGAGATAGCATTGTATGGGCAGGCAGTCAGACAGAACTGGCAGCCCGAGCACGTGGTTTCATTTATCTTTGCAACGTACGGTTCGCGTTCAAGTTCGAATGAACTGAACAATCCCAGCACCTTTGCGGCGGCGGCGGAGGCCTGTGCAACCGATTCGGGTATATCCTTCGGTGCCTGGCAGGCTCCGGCCAGAAAAATTCCGGCACTGTTGGTCTCAACCGGGCGCAGCTTTGGATGCGCTTCAGAGAGGAAATGATAACGGTCATAACCCACGCCCAGTTTCTGAGCCAGGGGAACAATATCCGGCTGTGCAGTCATTGCATTTGCCAGAACGACCATATCTGCTTCAATCTCAACCTGTGCGCCACTGAGAGTATCAGCTCCTTTTACAAGCAGCTTCCCGTTTTCTTCCATCACTTTTGATACTCTTCCCCGCAAATACACAGCTCCGTCTTCTTCTATTGCACGGCGCACAAATTCATCGTAATTTTTTCCTCCGGCCCTTATATCCATATAAAATACAAAAGCCTTTCCATTGTGCACTTTGTGTTTGTAGAGCATAGTATGTTTTGCAGTATACATACAGCAGATCTTTGAACAGTATTCCATGCCTTTGGCCTTATCGCGCGAACCGACACATTGTATGAATACCACTGTCTCGGGTACTTTTCCATCTGAAGGGCGCTTTACTTCGCCGTATGTGGGACCAGATGCACTCAGCAGTCTCTCAAACTGAAGCGATGATACTACATCAGGATACTTGCCGTAACCATACTCACCATAACCCTTGTATCCTTCATTCTGGTCTTTTGAAATAGAATAAAGACTGAATCCGGTGGACACCACAATCGCTCCGAATTCCTCTTTGACAAATGTGTCAGACTGTTCAAATCTTATTGCCTTGGGTCCGCAGAGTTTTTCACACACTCCGCACTTACCGTTCTTAAAATGTGTACAGCTGTCGCGATCAATGACCGGCTTGTTTGGCACTGCCTGCGGAAAGGGTACATATATCGCTTTCCTGGTACCCAGCTGTTCGTTGAATTCTGAGGGTATTTTCTTCTGCGGACACTTTTCCTGACAGACACCGCAGCCTGTGCAGACGGTCTCATCTACGTATCTGGCTTTCCTGCGGATTGTGACTTCGAAGTTGCCGATATACCCGCTGACAGATTCTACTTCTGAATAGCTGTAGAGTTTGATATTCTTATGCGTATTTGCGCTGACCATTTTGGGCGTAAGTATGCACTGTGAGCAGTCGAGTGTGGGGAATGTTTCGCTCAGCTGAGCCATATGTCCACCTATCGAAGGTGATTTTTCCACCAGTACAACCTCGGCTCCTCCGTCTGCAATATCCAGGGCGGCCTGTATGCCTGCAACTCCGCCGCCTATTACAAGTGCCCGTTTTGTAACCGGAATTTTTATAGGTTCCAGGGGTGAATTCCGTTTTACCTTCTCCACCATAATTCTTATCAGATCCAGCGCTTTTGCGGTGGCCTTATCCTTGTCTTCATGCACCCACGAGCAGTGTTCCCTTATATTTGCTATCTCGCAAAGAAAAGGACTGAGTCCGGCCTCAGATACCGCACGCCTGAAAGTCTTTTCGTGCATAAGCGGGCTGCAGCTTCCTATTACAACTCCGGTAAGATGGTATTCTCTTATTGCATCCTTTATGATTGTCTGGCCCGGATCGCTGCACATATACTTGTAATCCGCAGAAAATACCACATCGCGCAGCGCTGCCGCGCTCTGTGCAACGGCGGGACAGTCAACGGTTCTTCCAATGTTTTCACCGCAGTGACATACAAATACGCCAATTCTTGACATAATAATACACTCCTGTTAGTTCACTTGTTATCGAATTCCGGAACAGGCACTGCTGCATGCCGGAACTTCTCCAGTAGCGATGCTGCATCGGTAAATAAAAGATCAAATCCCAGTTCTTCCGGATCAATACCCAGTGCGAGGCCTGCAAGCTGTGTGATGTATAGTACAGGAATATTAAAATCCGTTTTATACTTTTTGTTTATAGGTTTCTGGCGCATATCGAGGTTAGACTGACACAGCGGACAGGCAACGGCAATGCAGTCGGCCTTGACTGCAGAGGCAGAGCTGAAGATCTTGCGGCTAAGTTCCATGACGATACCGGCTTCCGGTATAGCGAGGCTTCCGCCGCAGCAGTCGGTTTTTCTGGCCCACATAAGATTCTCAGCCCCCAGCGCAGAAATTATCTCATCCATTGACTGCGGGTCCTCGGCGTCATCAAACCCCAGCACATCAGAGGGACGCACAAGCAGGCAGCCGTAGTAAGGTGCTATTCTGATTCCGGTTAGGGGTTTAATTATACTGTTCTTCAGAGTATCAAGTCCCACCCGGTCGCGGAAGAATTCCAGAATGTTGGTTACGGCAATGTCGCCGTTCAGTGAATTACCCGTAATTTCTGTCATTCTGGTCTTTATCTCTTTATGGTGAGAGACATAATAGGAAGTCTGCTTCAGACGGTTATAGCATGCCGCGCAGGGTGCAAGCACGTCAGTCAGTCCGGCTGAGACTGCTGAGGCCAGGTTCTGGTAGGGAAGGGCAAATCCCAGTTCTTCGTTTGTGTTGTGGGCAGGTGTGGCACCGCAGCAAATCCAGTCGTCCACCTCCTGCAGTGTAATGCCGAGTTTTCTGCAGACTGCCTTCAGTGACATGTCATATTCCTTAGCAGTTGAATGCAGAGAGCAGCCGGGAAAATAACCGTATTTGGGTTCCATAATCCTCCTCTTCAATTCTTCATCGGTTAGTCTGCCGCAAAAACCGGGACCAGGATATCTTCCGGTCTGTCATCTATTTCCGCATGTCCCTGGATCTGGAAAATATATCCCTGATATTCTTGTTCCCGCTTTTATTAGGCAGGAATGAGAGTTTCCCTTTTTTCAGCATATCGGGAGTCAGTTCGGCATTCTTAAACGGCGTAAGGTTTGAAAGGTTGAAGCCGAGTGTCATACCGAATTCGAACAGCCTGCCGTTATTCCTTACAGACGAAAGGAAGCTGCGTGTAAAATTATGCACGCTCCTGACCGCCGGTTTTATATTCTCTTTCTTTGCAATGATCCTGAGTGTTTCCATCAGCTTTGCTATATCAATTTCCATAGGACAGCGTTCGGAACATATGTTGCACGATGCGCATATATAGGGAGTTTTTGAATTGAGTACCGATTCTTTCTGGTTAAGCTGTATGAGCCTTATAAGCCGCGTGGGACTTTCGCTTATAAACTCTCCGACAGAGCATCCGGCACTGCATTTGCCGCACTGATAACAATCGTTCACATTTATGCCGGAGAGCTGGGATACTTCAAGAGCGAAATCGTGTATTTTATTGTCTGGTTTTAAAAGCATAAACACTGCTCCTACTGCTAATTATATAGGACTAGCATTTAATTATACATTCAAAAAGACTGCCAGAATACTAACAATCATAAACCAGAATCCAATGAAGAAATGACGTCTGGATCGACATTTTGGAGGATTTTATTCTGTAAAATAATGAATATTATTTAACTGTCAACAGTTTTCTTAAGAATGATTAAATATATTTTCCTTTTTGAGAAATAAATTGATAATTTTCTTAATTAGTTTAGCAACATTTCGTTAAAGAATTTATGAGTTTGTTCATGAAGACAAGTTTTCTGACAGTGCTTTTTTCTCTGCTTTTTTCTATTAGTGTTTTCTCACAGGGTAAAACGGAGGTTTTTCGTATCAGGGCAGGCGAGAAGGAATTCGATTCCTCTCAGTGGAACAAAATAAATATTTCCACAGAAGACTCCATATCATTTTTCTTCGCAGTCAGAAAACCAGACGGCGGCACCCGGATGTTCGAGCATGTAGTATATAAATACATGCTGACAGGAGGGACAGGCAGTCCTGTGGTCAATACCGATGCTTCCGGTGTCACCTCCTTTGGACGGCTTTCAGCGGGTGAATATATATTTAAAGTACAGGCGGTAGTTGGCGGAAAAGTTGAACTGCCTGCACAGATACTGCGCTTCAGTGTCGGACACGGTCCCGCAGCTGAAGAAAAGCCAAATCCTGTGCCGTTTGACATGAACTTGTCAGCATCCAACATACTGGGTGCTGTATGTTTAGTACAGCTGATTATAATTATTATTCTGCTGTATAGGAGAAAAACACTGAAGAGCAGCAGGACAGGTGCTGAAATAACGGGTGGCAGCGGAAGGGACAGTGAATCCGAGCTGAAAGAGCTGAAGAAAATGTATCTTTCTCTGAAGAAAGAGTATAACAGGCTGAAAGAGAGAAGAGAAAAGGAAGCCGGCGGTGCTCATGTAATAGATTCTTATGAAAGTCTGAAGAAAGACTACAATAAATTGATGGAAGCAAATGCCTATCTGAAAAAACGTATCGATGAACTGAAAAATAATATAACCGATCTTCAGGAGGCCAACGATGACCTGCTAAGGCAGAAACAGAAACTTCTTGAAAAGAAGCGCCAGCTTGAGGAACTGCAGGTACAGAAAGATGAACTTTTCGCTATGGCAATACATGATATTAAAAACCCTGCGGCTGCCATAAAAAGCTATGTCGAACTGCTCGATTCATACGATCTGAATGCACAGGAACAGCAGGAGATCATGCAGTCGCTCGCAGATACAAGTTCCAGGATAATTGATCTTGCACAGAAAATGTCACTCGTTGTAGCTAAAACGAATACGGATTCTCTTCTGAACATTGAGAGTGGTTCGGTAAAAACAATCATTGACAGCGTTTGCAAAAGAAATCTTGCATATGCTACTGGTAAGAAGATCTCACTTATTAATCAGGCATCTCCTCACATTCCGGATACAAAAATGGATTCCAGCCAGATCGAAGAAGCTCTGGAAAACCTGGTGAATAATGCCATCAAATATTCACCCCAGGGATCTGTTGTTCAGGTAAGAGCATACTTCAGCGACACGAAGGTAACCGTGGAGGTTACCGACAATGGTGTCGGCATTCCTGAGAAAGAATGCCGGAATGCCTTTGAAAAGGGTGTACTGCTGAGCCCTGCACCCACAGGTGGTGAACCCCGTTCAGGTCTCGGTCTCTGGATAGTAAAACGTATTGCAGAGGAGCACGACGGCCGCGTCTGGCTGAAAAGCAAAGAGGGTGCCGGCTCCACTTTCGGCATAGAATTGCCAATAAGGAAATAATGCATAATGTTTGACCGGAATATCCGTTGCTTTTAAAGCCCACGACAGATCATAATTTCGCAGAGACATGGCATGCCATGTCTCTACGGCAATACGGTTAATGCGATCTCTTATACGGTCAAAATAATCCACATCATTTCAACAATAACATCTTTTTTGTATCGCTGAAATTTTTGTTTGTGTTGCCATGAGAATTGCAGGTAAGCCTGTAAAAATATATGCCGCTTGGCAGTTTGTATGTGAAAGAACTGAACTGTACTTCATATATCCCGGCCTCGGATACCTGGTTGTCTGCCAGTCTGCAAACTTCTTTTCCAAGTATATCATATATTCTGAGATCAACCATGCTTCTATCGGGTACCCGGTACTTTATTGTGGTAACAGGATTAAAGGGATTAGGGTAGTTTTGCATCAGTTCAAATGATGTAAGTTCTATAGAACTGGAAGATATAATGTGCGAATACGAAAAACTGCCGTCCAGATCGATCTGCTTCAGTCTGTAATAGCTGACTTTCCTTTCCGGCAGTGAATCTGTGAATGTGTAATAATGTTTTTCTGTGCTTGTTCCTGCACCACCCATAAATCCGATCTTATGAAAAATTGACTTATCCGGACTCCTCTCAATCTCAAATCCAAAGTTGTTGGTCTCACTGGCAGTGCTCCACTCCAGTCTTACTTTATCATCTGATGTCTCAGCAGTGAAGCTCATCAGTTCTACAGGTATAGTGTACTCGATTGCACTGTATATATTTAGTTTTCCCGATCCCCATGTGCTGGTACCGTCCGCAGATGTAAAAGAATCATTATCTGCATGATCAGTCAGCAGACTGTAAACTTCCTGCGGGGTTAGTGACGGGCTTTTGTTCAGAAGCAATGCCGCAGCGCCAGCACAGACCGGCGCAGCCATGCTGGTGCCCTGCATGATATAGTAACTTGAAAGACTGGTAAGCGGATTACCGTCATCATCAATGCAGTATGAATCATTGTCCGTCAGAACATCCCGGTCGCGTATGGAAATGATCCTGCTTCCGGGTGCGGTTATCTGAGGCTTCTGATATCCGTCAATTCTGGGACCGCAGCTGGAGAATTTAGCTATGTCGTTCAGCTGATAATTGGGATTCGACCATTCTGTTCCTGTGTAATCTTCCCATTTCTGACGCGATACATAGGCTCCAACGGCAAAACCATGATCTGCAGTTGCAGGCTGACTGACAGTATAGTATGGATCTGCCTGGTCAAATAGTACGGTATTGCCATTCCAGTCTTCATATATGTGGAATGTTCGCGCAGTCTGGGAATTATTTACAACCCGCAGATAATAAGTTGAATTTCCGGCAGGCAGAAAAGCATTTCCTGTCGGGTAGAACGAATACAGGGATTCGGTTCCTCTCAGACTTTCGGTGGCGGGATATGAATAGGTATCCTGAATCCGCTGCCTGGAAGCGTCGTAGTATTCTATCTGCAGGTCACTTCTCTCGGTGCCATCCTGCCAGACCAGGTTAAAGTACAGCTTGACGGAATTTGCTGCTGCGGCGAACGCATCAACACGTATAAAGTCTGATGAGCCGGAGGCAGGCACAGTACCGGAAAAGTGGCGTGATTTGTCCCCATTGTTTCCAGCCGAAAGGAAACAGGGCACACCTTTTTCGTAAGCCCAGTCTACTGCCTGTTCTTCCGGTGATGAACCGTCGTGATATTCATACCAGCCGCCGTAGCTCATTGAGATCAGGTCGGCATCAAACGTATCGACTGCCGCGTGTATGGCTGCTACGACACTTCCTGACGAGGCAGAGGATGTCTCATCATTTCCGATCTTCAGGAAAATCAGCGATGCATCCGGGGCAACACCCCTGAAAGCTCCGCCCCCGTTGCCCTTGTTCATCACCGAATAGCTTCCGGTCCCGACTGCTGTGCCGGTAACGTGTGTTCCGTGAGGCGACTTATGATTTTCAACATCATTATCTATCATGTCAGGATAGCCGGAATAATCTCTCTTGGTAATATCAGCCGGCAGATCAGGGTTATACGGCTGTGTGTCCAGACCTGAATCGAGTATTGCAATTTTCACGCCCTTGCCTGTATATCCTTTCTGCCAAACCGTATCTGCCCTGATCTTTCTTATAGCTTCATTGTTGTCCGGATAACTTTCCTTTCCCGCTGAAGCAACCTTCTGTACAAATGGATAGGATAACAGCTGTATCATCTGGCCGGACGGAACTTCGGCAAGCATGTATCCCATAGGATGATTTCCAACCGGAGGCGTAAACGTTGAAGGGAAACATTTTATTCCCGATTTCTCCAGCTCAGTTATTTCCGTCTGAGCAGGCAAGTCAGTGAAGTATATAAACACTCTGATGTGGTTTCCCGTGACAGCCTGAGCAGTCAAACTTTCGGCATTATCCGTATGCATGAAAGCTTCGAACAGTTTTCCGCTCATTATCTTTTCTGACAGGCTGTCAGGTAGTATTGCTGAAGTTTGTGAATATAGTGTTCCTGCAGACAGAAGCAGGCAGAGTAATCTTTGCATAAATTTCATCCGATCCCTCCCAGGATTGAAAACAAAGAGGCATGTTACACCCGTGCAGTCATGCCCGGTATCAACCGAACAAACCGGTAATTTGTATAAACTTAAATTATTCCGGTTAAAATTCAAGAAAGGAGCAGAAAATTTTATTCGTCAGTAAAATCGGTAAGAAGACGCGTGCGGTATTCGGCAAAGATACTGCTCTTTGAAATAAAGCCTGCATACCTGCCTTTATCAGTAACCGGCAGATTCCATGCACCGGTGCTGTCGAATTTGGCCATGATGCTGTCCATTTCCTCTCCCGTTTGGATAACCGCAACAGGTTTACTCATTAGCTCGATAGCGGGCATGTCCTTAAAGCTGTCCAGTTCAAATAAAATCTCGCGAATACTCTCAAGTGTGATTATTCCAATCAGATTATTATTACTATCTACGACAGGGAAGAGATTCCTTTTGGAATGTGATATCAGTGCATTCAGTTCTGTCATGGTCGCAGTGCCGGGAACTGTCTGAAAATTGGTTTCAATAATATCCTGCATATGCAGGAGGCTCAGTATGGCCTTGTCACGGTTGCCTCTTATGAGTTCTCCCTTCAGCGCAAGTTCTTTTGTATCCATCGAATAGGGCTCAAAGTGTTTTACTATAATGTATGATATTGAAGAAACCAGCATCAATGGTATCATCAGTTCATATCCACCGGTAATTTCGGCAATGAGGAATATACCCGTGAGCGGTGCATACATTACTCCGCTCAGTATACCCGCCATTCCGACAAGAGTAAAATTGGCCTCGGGGAGTATTGAAATTCCGGCCAGATTGAGTAGTCTGGAGAAGAAGAATCCCATGAACGCACCTACAAAAAGGGAAGGTGCAAAGCTGCCTCCGTTTCCGCCGCCTCCAAGTGTCACCGAGGTTGCCACAGCTTTGACTAACATTACAGCACCTATGAACATCAGTACAAACCATTCATTCCCGGCGTATGCAGAAAAAATGCTGTTCTGCAGCAGTTTCTCCGTATGACCAGAAGCCAGAAACTTGATGCTTTCGTACCCTTCTCCAAAAAGCGGAGGCAGCAGGAATACGAGTAGGGCCAGAATCAGAGCAGCTGAAATGGCTTTTGCATAATTTCTGGCTGCAAGCGGCTTGAATAGAGCTTCTATGAAACCAAAAACTTTTGCGTAATACAGCGATACGAATCCGGCCATGACTCCCATAATGATATAATAAATGACGTTATGATAATTGAACGGCTGAGTGAGTGCAAATGAGAGAAGTATGTTCTGCTGAAGAATTATCTTGGAACACAATGCCCCGGTGGCCGAAGCAATTATAAGAGGGATGAAGGCAGGCATAGCTGCCTCTGAAATCAGTACTTCGAGTGCAAACATCACTCCGGCAATAGGCGCATCAAATATTGAAGCTATACCGGCTGCCGAACCGCATGCCAATAGAAGAGTCCGGTCGCGGTAGTCAAACATGTTGACCCGTCCGTAATTTGAACCAATAGCCGCACCGGTTACAACGATCGGGGCCTCGAGACCGGCAGAGCCGCCAAACCCCACTGTCAGCGCACTGGTAAGAATATGAGAATACATAGTCACTCTTTCCAGTAGACTCATTTTTTTTGACATATAATAAAGAATATGCGCAGCACCCCGCCCGAATTTATTTTTCAGCAGATAATTTACACAGGTGACAGTGAGTATAATTCCTATACCCGGGAAAACCAGATAAAGATAGTCATTATACCTGAAATTAAAATCATATGTCAGCAGCGATTGTATATAATGGACTATAGTCTTCAGCGCCACGGCTGCTATACCGGCAGTCAGTCCTACAAATATGCTCGATATGATGAGAAACTGCCTGTTGCTCAGGTGCTTCCTCAGATTGCTTATAATTTTCAGGTATAGTTCAATTATGTGCATTATACGCATATTCTTTCATTAAGCTTTAGTTACCCGGCAGAGCGCGTCTTACAGATACCGGAGAAGACTGTGCGCAGATTGCAAGTGCTTCTTTTGCAGGATAAGGAAAACCGCCTTCATTGGGCACAACATACCCACCCGATTCAAGGTAGTATGGCAGTGAGTTAATTATGACGATGGTTCCTACATGTCCGTCGGTATTGATCAGGTCCCCGGCTCTGAGCATGGATATCTGACTGTCTGCGGGTTTTTCACCTTTCTTCAGGCTGAATACTTCCTTTCCCAGAGAAATCAGGTCGGAGGTGTCTAGTCTGTAGTTATTGCTGGTGCCCTCGCGTCCGCCTTTGTCCTGTACATTATTCTGCTTGCAGTATAATTCAAATCCCTTCGAAGAGAACAACGCTGCCGGATCATCAGCCTTCATCAGTCCGGTATAAACGGCAAGTTCATAGGCAAATGTTGAAAATCCGGAGCAGTCAAGCCCGTAGGCATACTGATGCCTGGTTATTTTATACTGGGGATCGTCCAGATCCAGCAGGTCTCCGCCCCAGCGGTAAAAGTCGTATCCGAAATAATTCCTGAACATCTGATGACTGAAAAGAATAAGATTGTTGATCATCTCTCCGGCAGGCTGTTTTTTCAGCTGATCCATGTAAGGCTGGAGTACTGGCAGCATTATTTTATCGACGAAGTATTTGTTGTTGCTCAGATAACCTGAGAGCCGGATTCCGTTTCCTTTTGTAATAGAGGTGAATTTACCTCCAACGTTTGCATTGAACTCAGCCGACTGATCTGCCGAAGGTGCCGGAATAGTTATCATAACAGGGAACGTTCCGTACTGAAGCGCTTTATCGTCAGATACTGTAATTTTATTTTCATCACCTGCAGAATTGCCGGTCCTGGAGGATGCGCACCCGTATAAAAGTGTAACTGCCATGAGCAGAACACTGGTAAAAATAGACTTCATGGTATAAATCCGAAAATGGTTGATGTTATTCATAAAAATACAAAGAATATCGTAAAAGAGTTTCAGACTTTTTTCATTTTAGCTTTTTTTTTAGACAATATTCAAATTCATTAGTCAATTATAACCGCAGAATTCTATTTTATATTTTACTATTTTTGTGACTCAAATTTATATGGATATTATTTATGAGAATAAACATACATCGCATGGTTACCAGGCCGGCTGTTCTTGCTTTGGTTCTTGTACTGGGTTTATCGTGTTCATCATTCGCATCCGATTCGACACGGACATTCCTGCACGATGAAATGATAATAACTGGTACCAGAATATCCATGGATAAAGGCAGGATTCCCATGAGTATATCGACCGTTCACAGAAATGAAATTGAAAGGAGTCATAGTATAAACATTCTTCCGGTGCTGGGCAGCAGCATTCCCGGATTTTTCCTTGGTGAAAGAAATGCTGCCGGCTTCGGAGTCGGCCCCCGTTCATCGGGAAAAATGAGTATGCGGGGAACCGGAGGGAGTCCGACTACGGATATTCTGGTGCTGATAGACGGACAGCCGCAGTTTATGGGTCTGTTCGGGCATCCCATATCCGACGCATACATGTCTGAAGATATCGAAAAAGTAGAGGTTATACGCGGAGCTGCCTCATTACTGTATGGTTCAGGTGCAATGGGTGGAGCAATAAATCTCATTACGCGCAGACCTGACACAGCGGGTATTTCTGCCGGCGCCGGAATTCAGTATGGCTCATTCGATACCAAAAATTATAGTGCTTCCGCCGGACTTGCCTCGGGGAGATTCAATTCATTTGTTTCGTTCAGCCGTTCTGTTTCTGACGGACACAGGAAGGATGCTGATGACAGTTTCAAAAGCAATAATGGCTTTGCCCGCTTGTCATACCCGGTATCAGAACACCTTACGGTTTCTGCAGATGGAAATATTTCTGATTCCAGGATCTATGATCCCGGCCCGGAGTATGATCTCAGAAAAAATAATTATTATGACTACCTTCGTGGCAGAACCTCAGTATCTTTCAGCAACAGATCAGATTATCTCGAAGGATCTCTGCGTGTGTTTCATAGCTGGGGAAGCCACGATTTTTATGACGGCTGGCATTCTGATGACAATGTCACTGGCATTTCTCTGTACCAGAATTACAGAATCAGCGGCAATGATGTTTCTACTGCTACTAATGTAATTACTGTCGGAGTGGATTATAAAAATTATGGAGGCGAGGGCAGCACATCAAGCGTGACAGTAAAGGGGTTGAATAAGAAATATTCTGTCAGGGAAACGGATGTATATGGACTGGTCCGGTATGATCTTACAGCTGTGCTTACTGCGGATGCAGGCATGCGTATTACTATGAACTCAGAGTATGGAAGTGAAACCGTTCCGCACGCAGGTTTCTGCTGGCTGATCGATCCTAATACAATCCTAAAACTTAGTGCAGGGAAAGCATTCCGCAGCCCTACCGTGGTTGATATGTTTATCTATCCGGTCTCAAATGATGAACTGAAACCCGAAGAGGTCTGGAACTTTGACATGGGAATTTCTAAGTCACTTTTTGCCGGTCAGCTATCGGGCGAATTAACCGTGTACTACATAGAAGGCCGGAATATGATAGAAACTGTCGCATCGCTCAGGAAAAAAATGAACTCGGGCAGCTTCAGGAACAGGGGAGTAGAGGTATCAGGCAGATATAGCCCTATGAACACCCTGTCATTTATAATGAATTACGCTTACCTCCGATCTGACAGGATACTGCCGTTTGCACCTGCACAGCAGATGAACCTGGAAGCAAGATATTCCGTTGGTATTCTGAATCTGTCGGTCCAGTTAAAAAAAGTACGGGGACTTAATCTGTTTACTCAGGACAACAGGTTTACACACAGCCAGAATTTTACCATTCTGTCTGCAGGAGTGGAAGCGGCACTGAACAGGAATATATTCCTGAACATGCAGGGAGAAAATCTGACCGGACTCGGTTATTATATCGAAGATGGTTATCCAATGCCCCGGGCAGCTTTTTCAGCAGGAATAAGATTCAGATACTGACGCTGGACTCATTACAATCAGGCTGAAAATCACGGATGAACTCTGCGACTGATGCAGTACCGTTTTCAAGCTCCATTTTCTCTATATTACCGGTAAATGAGTTGTAGTACTGTTCATTGCTGAGCAGACGCTTTATTATGCACGGCAGCCTGGAAATGTTTTTTTCGAAAATGCCCAGATGGTTTTCCACGAGAAATTCCATATTACCTTTTTCCTGCTCCCACATATAGCTGTTTACAAGCGGGATTTTTCTGGTCATAAGTATTTCCATGAATGTCGAGGCTCCGCACTTTGTAATGACGAGATCTGACATGTTCAGCAGTTCAAATATGAAATCCACATATCCGTAGACCGTGAGATTGGAATAGTTCTTTTTCTTCTTCA
This sequence comes from Bacteroidota bacterium, assembly GCA_050258935.1. Taxonomy (GTDB): domain Bacteria; phylum Bacteroidota; class Ignavibacteria; order Ignavibacteriales; family SURF-24; genus JBLMZS01. The sequence goes on along the minus strand of JBLMZS010000088.1, from coordinate 37,476 downwards.
GTCTCTGTGCATAATTAAAAAGAGGTTTATTCCGTCCGCATACAATGACGACCTGAGTCTGTGAGATGTGCTGCATTATCCTGTGCAGTATTCTGGCTCCCTTCGGAATGCCGTCACCGCCGCCAACTATCAGCACCATTTTTTCAGGAACGGGGAATTTGTATTTCCTTTTCAGTTCAGGTATAACTGCCGCAGGGAGCGGGTGAGAGTATTTCTCGTCGAGTATCATGGGGAAGACATGCACATTTTCCCGAGGAATATTCTGTTTAACCGCATATTTCTTCAGGCGTTCACTGAACACTATCAGGTTCTGGGCCTTTTCAATAAACCAAAGCGGATGTGCCGTAAATGGATCAGTAACCACAGTCATTACCGGTATATTCAGACCGGTTTCCTTCAAAATTTCGTAGACGGGTTCAATCAGGAAAAAATGAAATATCACTATCTTAGAAGGCCGTTCAGCGAGTATGCGTTTCTTAAGATACGGCTTGACCCTTCCGGAGGTAAGTCCTGATACATATCTGGCGACAGCAGGGATCTTGTGCGAAGCATACAGCAGTTCATAGAACCACTTGGCCCAGTTCTGCAGTATGCGGTAGCCGTCCTCAATAATGAACCTTGCGTACCTGGGCGCCTCATAGAGGCCGTCAACCAGCACGGGTTTTATATTGGTTCCGCCGGTGTGTACAATGTGGTCCGCCACAGCCCGTGCAGGTGCCAGGTGTCCGCCGCCGGTTCGCAGGTATAGAAAGAAATATTTTTCCTGATTGTCTGTCATGCTTGAATTTATCTCATTACGGGAGAATTGCTCTCTGTCATTTTCCCGGTCTCAATTATTTCCGTTATTTTGTACACACCAAGTTTTCTGGCCTTAAGAAATCCGGACCAGGCTGCATCGGCCAGCTTACCGCTGTCGAGCATATCATAGAGCCACTGGTCAGTATATTCCGGGTTAATCTGTCTGATACCGGCATTGATGTCTGTCAGCCAGCGTCTGTTGAAAATTTCCTGCGAGCCGATAGTGGGGGTCATGATAACCGGCAGTCCCAGAGCCGAATAGAAAGACAGTTCGCTGGGTTTGGTCCACAGTATATCGGTGTTTCGTATTATCAGGTTGAATTTCCTGAAGTATTCGCTCATAACCGGATCATAAATGATCTCTATCGAATGAGCAGCATCCGGCAGTTCGGTCCTTATTTTTTCAAAATAATCTCTTACTTCTTCTCTTATCCCGGCCACCAGGTTCAGTTTCACTTCACCACGCGAGAGTCTGGCGTTCAGGCTTCGGGCAATTGATCGTGCTATTTCCTTCTGCGCTCCGGCACCTCCGACTGCATATGTAATAGTAAGCTTTCTTTCGCCCCTGAATATGCAGTTTTCTTCTCCCAGGAAGTATTCTATATTGCGCTCGTGCAGCGGCCTGAACTTGTTCTTCGGGTCCAGATAGAATAAGCGCTGTCCCAGGTCTGACTTCAATACTGTAAGTGCGGTTCCTCCGAGCAATTCATCAGCTATGGGAAAGCCGGTAACAAATATCTTGCTGTCCGGAACACCGTAGGCCCTGAGTCTCTGTGCTGCCTTACCGCACGGGGCGCAATATACTATCCTGCTGTCCCACGGCTGGGGTGAAACCCAGACACGGTTGAGGTCGGCATCGCAGATTATGCAGTATATCCTGTCGTAACCCTTCATATCAGCCGCTATTGCAGGTGCGAAAAAGGATGTTACCAGCGGCAGGTGCCTGGACTTTATCTTATTCATCATGCCCGAACACAATCCGTTCCTGATCTGCTTAGACAAAAGACTGACCTGGAAAGTGATATGAGAAAGATTCCTCATCGGGTAGAAAGAGGGTATCCTCAGAAAAGTATCCAGTATGCCGAATATCGGCTTGCCTATGACCGGAATGCCCCGGGCTCTGGAAAACAACTCGTATATCCATAACATTCTGCGCCAGTATTTCCGCTCCGACGGAGCGGACTTGTCTGTGGCTCCGACAGTTATGATGCCGCCTTCAGCCATAAATTCCAGCGGATAGACCGCCCGCTGATGCCCGTAACCCATATCGGCAGATACCACCCAGGCCTTTATGTTTCTGTCGTTTTCTATCTTTCTCTCTGTCTGTGCAATATGACTGAATATTTAACGCACTAATTTAATACGAAATATACTATTTTTTATATTAAACCTTTGTGAATTCTTTGATTTACATTGACCACCACTGCTAACCATTCTGGCGTTTTATTCTCAAAATAACGCACTGACATACCATATTTCCATTTTGATACATTTCTCTGATCAAATTTCGTGCAAAATTTAATAATTTTACTGGCCTGATTTTTGCACATATAACTCGAAAAATTCTAGGCAAGCAAACCGCAAAAATAATACAGGGATGTACACATGCAAAAAAGGATTTACTTAGAAACAGTTTTACTTGCACTGTCGGTTATATTTATTATGGCAGCTTTTGGGCCCATATCTGCACAGACGGATACATACGGGTATATGGGGAAGTGGAACAGCGCCGGTGTTCCTGATTATCTGTCGGCAAAGAATGATACAGTGGAACAGTACCTGCTCGATCAGATATATGCCTCGCTGCCGGAATCGAAAAATCTGATTTCTACGCATCCGCAGTTTATTACCACAAACAGCAAATCCAACATTTATCTGAAGGACTCCTGCGAGGTTTACGTGACGTTTGTGGCTGAAGGGGCAGGCTACAAAAATGCACTCGGATTTTATACATATAAGACGGGAAATTCTCCGGCTTCAGTGTCAGATATACTCAAAACTATGACGATAATTTTTCCCAACTCATCTGCTTCCGGCAGCGGCGGCGGACTGGTCGCGGGTAACAGGGTTTGCATAGGACGCTTTCCGAAGAATACTACGATCGGATGGTTCCTTCTGGCTGACGGATACAGGAATAATCTCGTGACCGATGGCAACTGGAGACTGTTTTCAAATGAAAACCTCAATCCGGAAGGCAAGGAGGAATTGCGAAAACATAACGTGCTTTTGAAGGATCCTGTGAAGGGACGCATCATACTGGGCTTCGAAGACATCAGACGCGATAATGGCGGATGCGACAACGATTTTAACGATGTGCTCTATTACATAAAAGCCAATCCGATTACTGCCATCGACACTACCGGTATTCCGGTAATAGATCCGCCGGTAAATAATAAAGCTGACCTTGAAATAACGAAATCGGTGGATAATTTGCAGCCCGAAAACGGTCAGGAAGTCACTTACACCGTATCTGTAAAGAATAACGGTGCAGGCTCTGCCTCAAACATCGAGATCAGTGATCTGCTTCCGGGAGGACTGGTTTTTGTATCAGCGACGGCTGATAAAGGTACATATTCTGCAGCTGCGGGGGTGTGGAAAATCGCAGAGCTGCTGAATGGTCAGACTGCAAATCTCAGAATTAAAACTAAAGTGGATCTTTTCTCCACGCCCTACGACCTTGGTCCTGCAAAGGGATACAATGTGTTCGTACTCAACGATATTAGTCAGCCATCGTCCGATACAGAAGGTAAAATGGCAGTAGGGCACAATGCATATCTTGCCAATTACAGCATAGGCGATAAACTGCCGGCGGGTGATACGCTGAATAACTCACTCGTCGTGGGCAACAATCTCACTTTCCTCAGCGGTGCAGTATATAATGGCAATATTGTCTACGGAAACCTTTCAAATCTGCCGGCCTCGCAGGTAAGCATTGCCGGCGGAAAGCTTATAAGATCATCAGTGATAAATTTTGCTTCAGCAGAAAATTATCTAACCACACTGTCGTCAACACTGGCCGGATATGAGAAGAACGGGGATGCGGCAATGGAGTACGGACACCTTCAGCTGAAAGGTACCAATCCGCTGCTGAATGTATTCAATATTAGCGGGAAAGATCTTTCCGCGATCAACAACTGCTCTGTAAATGTTCCCAACGGTTCGGTGGTGCTGGTAAACATTTCCGGAAATGATGTCGAGTGGCATGGAAATCTCACTGTATATGGCACTGCACTTGGCAATGTTCTCTATAATTTCTATGAGGCATCAAAACTGGCAATTTCAAATATCGATATACGCGGTTCAGTGCTGGCACCTCAGGCAGACCTGGATTTTCCGTCAGGACTGATTACCGGTCAGGTTGTTGCAAAGAATGTGTACGGCAGCGGACAGTTCAACTGCAGTCCTTTCATCGGAAATATTCCGATGAAACCGATAATTATAAATGAAGCAAGAGTAGCCACACTGGATCAGACCGACCCGGTGCCGACGAATAATAGTTCTTCTGCCTCTATTACAGCGAAATTCCCCGCACAACCTGATAACGGCGAACTTCCGGGCGGAAGTGAGTGGCAGAGTGACTTAGTATTACCTGCAGGTGAATTTGTCTGGACTATGGAAAATGACAACGATGGTAACATGCTCATCGGTACATTCGGCGGAAAAATATACAGAAGCAGCGGCAGCAGCGGCTGGACTCGCATTAACGAAGGAATGAATGCTTCATACATCTGGTCATTGTCTGTACAGTCAGACGGGACAATTTATGCTGCAACAGAAAGAGGATTGTACAAATCCACAGAAAACGCCGCTTCATGGAGTATTACGAACCTGAAAGATATGGACGTCAGGACGGTAACTTTGGATAAAAACGGCATACTCTATGCCGGCATCTGGGGCGGTGGAGTATTAAAATCTGCCGATGGCGGCGGCAGCTGGATTCAGGCAGGCAAGTTCCCTGCAAATGCAGCTGTTCACAGCATCGCCATAACTGCTTCAGGAGAAATATATGCAGGTACTTTCGGATATGGATTATTAAGATCACAGGATCACGGCCAAAGCTGGGAGAAAATGGATATGGGTTACGAACATATCTGGACACTCGAAGCCGACGCAAACGGCACATTATATGCCGGTACATACGGCGGCGGACTCTTTGTATCTTCTGACAATGGAACCACCTGGAAAAAGAAAGATGGCCTGTCATCAGGATATGTCTATTCAATAAACGCCGCAGGAAACGGCCGGGTATACCTGAGTACATGGAATTCCGGTGTCTTTATGTCTGACAATTTCGGCGGCAGCTGGATGCAGATGGGTATGAAAGGTCAGGGTGCCAGCGCTGTTATTTACCAGCCGGTATCAAAAACTCTTTTTGCCGGAACCTCGGACGGCAGGATATACCGTATATCAGCCGGAACAACAGCAGTTGAAAAAGAACAGCTTAATGCAGTCAGCTACAGTCTTGATCAGAATTATCCGAATCCGTTCAACCCTGCAACTTCTATCCGCTATTCATTGCCCGCTGCGGGACTTGTCAGGCTTGAAGTATACGACATGCTCGGCAAGCGCGTAGCAGTAATTGCAGACGGGTTCGAATCTGCCGGAGAACATACAGTGCAGTTTGATGCATCAGGCTTGAGTTCTGGTATTTATTTTTATAAATTACAGTCAGGTGCCTATACAGCAATAAGGAAATTAGTACTGTTGAAATAAAATGAACTACAGGAACAGTAATAAAACGGTTCTTACACTGGATGCCGGGGGGACAAATTTTGTCTTCTCGGCTATCCGTTCATTTCAGGAAATTGTCACACCCATTACACTCCCGTCCAGCGCGGATGACCTGCATAAATGTCTGGATACAATAATTCATGGATTCAGCGAGATCAGCAGAAAGGCCGGTGCAGATCCATCTGCAATCAGCTTTGCTTTTCCGGGACCTGCAGATTATCCGAACGGCATAATTGGCGATCTGGGTAACCTGCCGTGTTTCAGAGGCGGTGTGGCGCTTGGGCCTATGCTCGAAGAGAAATTCGGTATTCCGGTATTTATAAACAATGACGGTGATCTGTTCGCATATGGTGAGGCTATAGCAGGATTTCTGCCATATGTCAACAGTATGCTCGGGAAAGGTGGCAGTCAAAAAAGGTTCAGCAATCTGCTCGGTGTTACACTCGGAACCGGTTTCGGGGCAGGTATTGTAAGAAACAATGAGCTGTTCGGAGGTGACAATTCATGTGCTGCAGAGATATGGCTGATGCGAGGAAAACTCGATCCGACAATGAATGCCGAGGAAGGTGCATGCATCAGGGCACTTCAGAGGTTCTACGGCGAAAATGGAAATGACATCACCATTCGTACCCCCCGCGAGATCAGCGATATTGCATCGGGCATTATACCCGGTGACAGACATGCTGCACTGGAAGCTTACAGGCTATTAGGTGAATCTGTCGGAGATGCCCTGGCAAATGCAGTTACACTCATTGACGGGCTAGTAGTTATTGGAGGAGGGATAAGTTCTTCATACCCTCTGTTTATGCCTTCACTGATTGCCGCTATGAACAGTAATTTCGATTCACCATCCGGCAGACCGGTGCCGCGCCTTGCCTCGCGTGTATTCAACCTTCAGGATACTGATGAATCTGCTGCATTCGTACGAGGCAGTCAGAGAACCATACGTGTCCCGTTCAGCAGCACTGAAATAGCTTATGATGATATGAAGAGGATTGGTGTTGGCGTATCGCTGCTTGGTACCAGCCGTGCGGTGTCGATCGGAGCCTATGCATTTGCACTCTCAAAAATTGGCGGATAACCACTCCTTGATTTATTTCAGTTTTGGGTTCGATTAAGCCTGTTAAGGGAAAGACTATACTTCATAATATTTCACATTGTATTTATCTTTGTGATGAACAAAAAAATGTTTAAATTTTAAGAAATTCTTTTAGAAAACAGTCATGGAGAATAGTATGAATAAAGTGAGCGTATTTCTGGATGCCGAAACTGATAAGGAACAGCTGGGCCGCATTGTTATAGAACTCGATGCAGACATAGTGCCAAAAACTGCAGAAAACTTCAGAGCGCTGTGTACCGGTGAAAAAGGATTTGGATTCAAGGGGAGTTCATTTCACCGTATAATACCGAATTTCATGATTCAGGGCGGCGATTTCACGAATCACAACGGTACAGGCGGCAAATCGATATACGGATCAAAGTTTGAAGACGAGAATTTCGAACTCAGACATACCGGTCCCGGTGTAGTCTCAATGGCAAATGCCGGTCCGAATACAAACGGTTCGCAGTTCTTCATTACAACTGTAGTTACACCATGGCTTGACGGCAGGCATGTTGTTTTCGGCAGGGTAACCGAAGGAATGGATGTCGTAAAAGCCATTGAATCTCTGGGTTCACAAAGCGGGCGTCCTGCAATGGAAGTGCGTATCAAAGACTGTGGTGAACTGCCCAAAGAATAATTGCCTCTGAAAATCCCGAATCTTCCGAAAAAGGCCCGCCGTAAACGGGTCTTTTTTGGGATCCTCCCAATTCCTTCACTGCAAACAGATCGTTGATTTATAAAAAGATTTTTTATCTTATTATTCGTTTTCTGACCTTAACAAATTACTGCTATCGCCGATAATACACAATACAGAAAGTAATGTTAATTAAGATACAGTATAACTGAATTACGGAGATCAGATGAAAAACAGCATACGATTCAGGACGATGGTGGGGATACTCGTTTCAGTTCTTGTTATAATTTTGGTGATGACGGTTGTAATCATAAACGTAGTTTCTGATCATCAGAAACAGCTGGCTCACGACAGTGTTGAGCAGAAAGCGATGTATTACGCGGAAAATTTCAATAACCTGATGAGCAGGAAACTGGAACTTTCAAAATCACTGGCTGAAATGCTGGAGGTAAACTCGACAAAAAGCAGGCAGGAGGTAATGAAGATATTTGAAAATGTTCTGGCAAAGGACGAAGAAATAATTGACGCTTTTCTGGTGATTGAACCCAACGGCTTTGACGGAAATGATGCAGCGTTCAGGAATGCCCCGGGGCATGATTCAACGGGAACTTTCAACTTCAACTATAACCGCTACTCGGGCACCATAAGAGTAGATCCCTGTATTGATTCGTATAATTCCGAATACTACAATGTCCCTAAAAATACTCTGAGACCCCTTATAACAGAACCTTATCTCTACGATGGTGTGCTTTTATCAACATTCTCTGTTCCTATCATCAGGAATGGCCGGTTCATAGGGGTTGCAGGAATTGATCTGGCTCTGAATGATATAGATAAAATGGTCAGCAGTGTAAAGGTGTTCGAGACGGGATATGCCTTTGTACTCAGCAGGACCGGTATTTTTGTAGCTGCAAAGGATAAGGGGATGATCGGCAGCAAGAACTTCTTTGAAACTATAGGCAGGGCAACTGAATTTTCTCATATGAAGTCAGATATTTCAGCAGGCAGCAAGGGATTCGTAGAAGAAACTGATGATGAGTATCTGAAAAAGGAAGTGGATATTTACTATGCTCCTGTTAAGGCTGCCAACTGGGCGTTTGCACTTGCTGTACCCCTCGACGAAAAATATGCCGGCATAACTAAACTGAAATTTATACTTGGTTTTATAGGTCTGTTTGCGGTAGTGCTGATGGGAGTAATATCAAATGTAATAGCAAAACGCATAGCAGAACCCATTATACTGCTTACCAATTCTGCCGACAAGGTTGCATCAGGTGATCTCGATGTAAACGTCGATATAAAAGCCGAAGGTGAAATCCACATGCTTGCCGAGTCGTTCAGGAAAATTCTGAAAACTCAGAAGGAGAAGCAGTCTGCAGTTGAAAAGATTGCCTCCGGAACACTCGAAAGAGTTTCGCTTGCATCGGAAAAAGATGCGCTTGGAATCTCGCTGAATAAAGAGATTGATACTATTGGAAAACTTATGAACGAAGTAACCGTGCTGATCTCTCACGCCAGAAACGGCAACCTGAATGCCCGCGCAGATGCAGACTCATTTACAGGCGGCTGGAATGAACTCATTGCGGGTATTAACTCGCTTCTTCATGAAGTGGTTACTCCGATAAAGGAAGGATCTGCTGTGCTTGCCGAAATGGCAGGCGGAGATCTGACTGTCAGGATGAAAGGGGAATATAAAGGAGATTACAAGCTTATCAGGGATTCAATTGCGCTTCTCGGTGATTCCCTGAACAGCATACTGATGGACGTCAGCGATGGTATTCAGACTACAAACAGTGCATCGGCTGAGATATCCAGCAGTACCGAACAGATGGCCGGCGGTGCCTCACAGCAGAGCATGCAGATAACCGAGATTGCAGGGGCTGTCGAGGAGATGACAAAGACTATCCTCGAAAGCTCACAGAATGCGGGTGCAGCTTCAGATAGTTCAGTGCTGGCCAGTGATACCGCCAGACAGGGAACCAGTCAGGCAGAGATCACCAAACAGGGTATGATGCGCATTGTTAAGGCTACAGGACTTACTGGCAGCAAAATTACATCACTTGCTCAGAAGACCGATCAGATAGGTGAAATTGCACAGGTAATAGATGATATAGCCGATCAGACCAATCTGCTGGCGCTGAATGCTGCAATAGAGGCCGCCCGCGCGGGTGATCAGGGAAGAGGCTTTGCCGTTGTTGCTGATGAAGTACGGAAACTGGCTGAAAGAACCACGACAGCCACGCGCGAAATTGCTGAAACGATTAAGTCCATTCAGGTTGAAGCAAAAGACGCGGATAGTTCGATGTCTGAAGCCAAAACCGCAGTCGAAGAGGGTATGCGTCTGACCGAACAGGTGGAGTCATCTTTCAGAAAAATTCTGGAAATGAACCAGCAGGTTTCGGACATAATTGCGCAGGTCGCAACCGCTGCCGAGGAACAGTCGGCCACGGCGGAGCAGATAAGCAAAAATGTTGAAAATATCAGCAACGTTACGCAGGAATCTGCCGCCGGAGTGCAGCAGATCGCCAAAGCTGCGGAGGATCTGAACAGGCTTACAGTAGGACTCAATGCCCAGATAGGAAAATTCCGACTGACCGAAACAAAACGCCTGCTGGCATAATGATAAGATCAGTCCTGGGAATGCAGCTTATGCATGCTCAGGACTGATAATAATTTCGGACTGATATTATTTTATTCGGCTGCAGGACCGCCCATGGTGATTGCCTTGCTTCTTTCGATCGACTGCAGTGCAAGATACTGGTCTCCGAAACGCCTGATGTGTTCGGTCTGAACGTCATACTGATCATAGTGGCGTTCTTCTTCCATAACAAGATCTTCGAACAGTTTTTTTGAAACTGAATCGGCGTTGGCGCTGCATTCATTTGCCCACTTGTTATAAGCAGCTGCACTTTCTTCTTCCATCTGCTTGGCTTTCTCAAGCATCTCCTTTACCGTGTGTATCTTTTCAACCTGGCCGGCAGACTGCATGTTTACTTCGCCCTTCAGAAACAGCACTCTTTCAGCCAGACGCTCGACGTGCATCATTTCCTGTATAGCGGTCTGACGGAAAAGATTTGAAACCAGATCATAACCCTGATCGTCACAGTGAAAATGGAAATACATATACTGGTGCACTGCCTGCAGCTCATCTGCAACAGCTTTGTTTAACAGTTCAATGCTTTTCTCATGCATTATATACCTCCTGGAATAAGTTGCTAAATATTTAAGGTTCGAACTATTGAAATACTAATCTATGAAAAAAAATCTAAATTTCAAGAAAGCACCTCAAAATTATACGCGCAAGGTGGCTGCGGTATCAGAATAATTACCATTGCAGCTGTGCATTGAAAAGGCAAAATTTCCATTCAAAATGGATGAGGAATACATAATTCAAAATTCATAATTCCAAACTCATAATTTGTATAGTCCATTAGTTGTCAATAAAAATGACGGTTGTATCTTTGCATTCCGTCCGGCATTAGCATATCTTTGTAGATAGGTCATCTTTTTTATGGGAGTCATATTTCAATGCGGTTTGGGAAAAGAATGCAACTGGGGCTGGTTTGTATGTTTATGTCTGTTTTATTGTGCGGGTGGGGTGGGACCGGACACCGGAAAATCAGCGGAAACGCTTTATCTTTCCTGCCCGCGGAGATGAAGGATTTCAGGCAGTGGAGTGATTATATTACTTCTCATGCCTCTGACCCGGACTACAGAAAGGGCGATAACGACGATGAGGCACCTAAGCACTTCATAGATATTGACAATTATTACGAATTCCAGCGCACCGGACAGATAGATACCAGTTTTGATGCTATGGTAAAGAGGCATGGCTATAACTTTGTAATCGATCAGGGCATTCTGCCTTGGGCAATATTGCATACATATGATTCGCTGAAGAGCAATATAGGAAAAAGGAACTGGGACAGATCTAAATACTTCGCTGCTGATCTGGGACACTACATAGCTGACGCATTCATGCCGCTGCACCTTACTGTGAACTATAACGGATACAATACGGGTCAGTCAGGAGTGCACTCAAGATATGAAACAAAAATGGTAGACGCTTACCAGAATTACATAATTATTCGTGATTCTGCCGTCACAGACATAGACAATGTCACAGCAAGTGTATTTAGCATGATATACCGGAACTACAGGTATGTTGATTCCGTACTTGCTGCAGATAAAAAAGCCAGTATAGAAGCCGGCAACACTAATTCGGACAGCTATTATAAAAAGCTATGGACTTATTCTGGCGGTTTTACAAACAGGCTTTTCTCGGGTGCTTCGGTTACGCTGGCATCATATATTTACAGTGCATGGGTGCAGGCGGGCAGACCGGCCTATTCAGTCACAGCAGTGGAGGAAGAAAAAACTGCCGGCCGGTACGGGTTCAGCGTAGAACAGAACTATCCTAATCCGTTCAATCCGGCAACTATAATTTCCTACAGCGTGCCTGAGGAATGCCGCGTTACTATAAAACTGTTCGACATTACAGGCCGACAGCTTGCAGTCCTGCTGGATGAAACCAAACCGTACGGAAAGCATGAGTACAGGCTGGATATGGCCAGTTATCCTGATCTGGGCAGCGGTGTCTATTTCTACAGCTTTACCGCTGCCGGATATGCAAAAGCCGGGAAGCTGATGTTCATCAAGTAGAGATCAAACTCAAGCAGAGATCAAACTCAAGCAGAGATCAAAGGAAGACGCAACTACAGGAATATTCCGCCCAGTGTCGCCGTCATCAGCGTTGCGAGCGATCCGCCCAGCAGCGCTTTCAGTCCAAGTTTTGCAATGTCGGCTCTTCTTTCAGGAGCAAGAGGACTGATTCCTCCTATCTGTATGGCAATTGAGCTCAGGTTCGCAAATCCGCAGAGCGCGTATGCTGTCATCAGTATTGACTTCACATCATAGAGCTGGTGAGATGATATCATATTGCTCATATCCATATAGGCAACGAATTCATTCAGTACGACCTTAGAGCCCAGAAGGCTTCCCATCTGCATTGCCTGATTCACCGGTATTCCTATAGCCATGGCTATATACTGAAGCACGAGACCGAATACCAGCTGGAGGTTCAGCGGCTGGTGGAATGTATTCTGTGTATATGTGTTAATACCGGTAAAATACCCGAAACTCTGGAGCAAATAATTTATCAGTGCTATGAAAGCTATGAATGCGATGAGCATAGCTCCTACGTTCAGTGCCAGCATAAGTCCGTCTGCAGCGCCGGCCGCAGTTGCCTCAATAAAATTCGATCCTGGTTTTTCGACGCTGATCTTTACATCACCCTTTGTCTCGGATTCCTGAGTCTCAGGGTGGAGTATCTTTGCAATCAGCATACCGGCCGGAGCAGCCATGCAGCTTCCCGCAAGCAGGTGTGTTGCAAATAATATCTGAGCCTGCTGAAGCGGTATGTGCTGAGCAATCGAATAAGCCTGTCCCAGCATCTGGATATACGCAGCCATTACTCCGCCCGAAATGGTTGCCATTCCGCCGATCATAATGGTCAGCAGCTCGCTCTGCGTAAGTCCTTTTATATAAGGCTTGATCATGAGGGGTGCTTCAGTTTGTCCTACAAATATATTTGCAGTATTATTGAGAGATTCCGCACCTCCGGTTCCCATTAGTTTTATCATTACCTTTGCCATCATCTGCACAATGAACTGCATTACGCCGAGATAGTAGAGCAGTGACATGAGGCTTGCAAAGAATATGATGGTAGGCAGCACGTTGAATGCGAAGAACATACCCATGCTTCCAGGCTGTCCCGGACCTATAGCCAGGTTACCGAATACGAATCTGGCCCCTTCATTTGCAAAATTCAGTATCAGAACGAATCCATAACCTACAGTCTCGATCAGTTTTTTCGGCCAGCCGAGCGGGGCAAAAAAGTTGCCCAGTTCAGTACCTTTTATTACAAATACGGCAAAAACGATCTGCAGCAGGATGCCGCTGATGACGAGTCTCCAGTTGATCTTCTTTTTATTGTTTGAAAATAAAAACGCGATCGCCAGTATAACCAGTAAACCGGCCAGACCTTTCAGCAATGACAGTATGAACATGGAAAAACCTGTGTTTAAGTTGATAAAAAATGAACAGCCAGTGTTTTTATTCCGGAATATAATGACACTTGCGGCATCTGGCCTCATAAGAGTCGGCAGCGCCTACAACCACTCTTTCTGAAGAGCTGATCTTTCTTTGGGTCCTGTCAGCCGGGTTGCCGCAGCAGACACATATAGCCAGAGTTTTTGTTATATATTCTGCCACTGCCAGCAGCTGAGGCATCGGTTCAAACGGTACACCCCTGTAGTCAAGATCGAGTCCTGCAACCACGATGCGTTTGCCTTCATCAGCCAGTTTATTCACTACATTCACGAGATCGGCAGAAAAGAACTGAGCCTCGTCAATACCGATTACCTGGGCGTCCTGAGAGAGGCGGTAAATTTCTTCCGGATCTTCGACCATAATTGAAGGCAGCGACTGCTCGTTGTGCGATACTATCTCTGATTCGGAGTAACGGACATCGATGCGTGGTTTAAATATCTTTACATTTTGTTTAGCTATCCTGGCGCGCTTCAGGCGTCTGATGAGCTCTTCGGTCTTGCCCGAAAACATGCATCCGGCTATCACTTCTATCCAGCCGGTATCTTTAGGCACAGAGTGCGGGGTAAATTCCATCATAATTAAATCCTGCAGTGTAAAGTTAAAAGTGTTAAATTTCTGCAGTTCTGACTTCCGGCAGAGCTGTATTTTCGAATACGTAAAATAATGTTAATAGACGATTAAAGAAACCAAAATTTTGATTTTTTCGAGCGGGCTGACGGGAAGAAACTTAGACTCATTTCAAGCGATCTGAATACGAGTGGATTAGTAATTCTCTTTAGCGCCACCCTGATTAGTGACTGTCTCAAGAATGTGAAAGTCTGATTACCTGCATATGAGTATTGGGAGTAATATCTGGACGACGTATATTTGAATTCATTTTTGTGCATGGATTATACATCTATTATCAATCCGTCATAGGCAAATGTAATGTTTTGAGGAAGTCCGGCCTGATCGTTCAGGTAATGAATGTCGTGACTCATATGCGTGAGATAACACCTTCGGGGCTTCAGCTTTCCGGCCAGCTCAACGCTTTCGTCCAGAGTGAGGTGAGTGTCGTGCCGTGGCGCACGTCTGAGTGAATTCAGTATCAGTACATCCAGTCCGGAGAAAACTGACATTGAGTGGTCACTCATGCTCTTCATATCCGGGATATACCCTATATTCCCGATACGGTAACCGAAACAGCCTGTCAGGGATCCGTGTGTTATTTCAGCCGGGACAATATCAACATCGAACATACTGAACTTCTGAGCATTATAAAGTATATGTGTCTCCAGTTCGGGTATTCCTCCGCCTGTTATTTGGGGAGGATTGAATATATAGTCAAACCTCTGAATCAGGGAAAGAATGGTCGATTCGGAACCGTAAACCGGAAGTGCCTTGTGTCTGGTATATGATCTGATATCCGGGAGCCCGCCAATATGGTCGGAATGGGCGTGTGTATAGAGTACCGCATCTATCTGCCGGACTTTGTTTACAAGCATCTGATGCCTGAAATCCAGTGAAGTATCAATGAGTATAAATTTCCCGTCATTTTCAATCAACACAGAACAGCGCGTTCGAGCGTGCCTGGGATCAGTATCTGCAGCCCTGCAAACATACTGAGGACAGTGTTCATAATTGTTCATCATACAGTCAATAGCGGGAACTCCGTGCGATGTACCGGTCCCCAGAAATGTAAGTCTCATCAGTTATCCTTTTAATGCCTCATGGTATTCTATTTCCTGAATATATACAAAATTACTGTGAGAAGTATACTCAGCAGTATAGAAGTGGCAAGCGGAAAATAAATGGTGAGATTTTTCCGTTTAATGAATATGTCTCCGGGCAGTTTCCCGATGAACGGAATTTTATCTGCAAAATATACAAGAATACCCACTGCCACCATGGCAGCTCCGCCCAGTATTATCAGTTTTCCTATATGCTGAAAATTCATTTTCTTATCTTCTGTGATATTGACTTATACCAGAATTATTAATAACACAACAGCGCTTAATCTTCAGTGTAAATATAAATACACTTCTTGAAATATTCTGCTGCAATTGTCTTGTTGAATTATATATAAGCAGTATAAATATCAGGAGTCATTATGAGAAAAAGTATTTTGTTCTTCCTGCCGGTTATTGCTGCATTTATCTGTCAGACCGGACAGCTTAGTGCACAGCAGGGAAGAATTGAGATGGTGGCGGAGAGCAAAAACCAGTGGACCGGAATAACTATTTCCAAAGAGGGCCGAATTTTTGTCAATTTTCCGCGCTGGTCAGACAATGTGCCTGTCTCAGTCGGTGAACTGGTCGACGGAGAGGTAAAACCGTACCCGGATAATTTCTGGAATGACTGGCGCGAAGGAGATGCTACGAACGATAATTTTGTTTGTGTACAGAGCGTGTATATAGACGATCAGAATAACCTTTGGGTTCTCGACCCTTCGAGTCCCAATATGAAAGGTGTTACAGGCAAGGCTAAGCTGGTGTGCTTTAACCTGAGCAGTAATACGTTGATAAAAACGTATGAATTTGATGAGACTGCTGCGCCGAAGACTTCTTATCTGAATGATGTGCGAATAGATAATGCTAACTCAGTTGCATATATTACCGATTCCGGTGAAGGGGCAATAGTGGTGCTGGACCTCAGTTCGGGGGAAGCACGGCGGGTACTTGATGATCACGAATCGACAGAAGCCCAACTGACAGCCATTGAAGTAGAGGGTAAAACATTTACCAGAAAAATCAATTCTGACGGGATTGAATTATCTTCTGACGGACGTTTCCTGTACTACATTCCGCTTATGTCAGAAACGCTTTACCGAATACCGACAGAAATACTTAGGGACAAACACGCGATGGAAAATGAAATAGCCTTCCGCGTAGAAAAGGTGAAGGATATCGGTGTGACTGACGGTATATTGTTTGACTCAAAAGGTAACCTGTTCATCGGAGGGATAAGAGAAAACTCTATTAAAATGCTGGATGCCTCAGGGCAGCAGCTGACTACTGTAGTGCAGGATGCACAGATAAAATGGCCCGATACATTTGCGCGAAATGCGCAGGATGAGATATTTTTCACTACATCACAGATACATCTCCCCGTAGAAGAACGCGAAGCCTACAGGATATTCCGCATAGTAAAATAATCCGCATCAGCTGAGGCCTTATGCCTCAGCTGATGACATTTATCCCTATTATTTACCCTTGTTCATGACAGGGAAGTCGCAATAACTGCGCAAATCCCGTCTCCGCACACTTAAAGCACTGCGCATGCTGAAATGAGTTCCAGAGTTTTTTGTGCATCCAACACTCAAGTTTTTGCATAAATTATCGAATATAAGTTCGTATTATACTTATAATTCTATGTACAATAACAAGCGAGGTTCGTGTGAAATACAAAATTTTTACAGCTGTAATGATAATATTATCTTCCGTGTCATTTGCCCAGAACAAGGATGAAGAGAAAGTAAACGTAACTTTTGGCGGATATGTAAGAACAGATGTAGTGTTTGACTCAAGACAGAATGAAACAACAAGAGAAGGTTATTTCCTGCGTTATCCTCTGAAAGAGGAAAAAGATAAAAATGGCGATGACTTAAATGCAAAATCATCACTCGGACTGTTCTCCATACACTCCAGGCTTTCTGCTAAAATAACCGGTCCTTCATTTCTGGGTGCCAAACCTTCCGGTATGGTTGAAACAGATTTCTTCGGCCCCGGCGAGACTGCTGTCAATTCACTCAGAATGCGTCATTTCTATATGGAGCTGAAATGGGCAAAATCATCGCTGCTGTTCGGTCAAACATGGCATCCTATGGTTGTTTCTGAAATGGCTCCTCAGACGGTTTCGGCAAATTCCGGATCGCCTTTCCAGGCATTTGCACGCGCACCACAGATCAGGTATACACAGAGTTTCTCCGATCTGGCCCTTATTTTTGCAGTTTCTTCGCAGCGGGACAATACAAATGACGGCCCTTCCGGAAGCAGCCCTTTATACCTGAAGAACAGCATGATTCCTGAACTGAACATGCTTGTGCAGTACAAAGCAGGTGACCATCTCTTCGGTATTGGCGGCAATTTCAGGTCCATAATGCCCAGACTCAAGACTGTCAAAAACATCAGCACAGACGAAAGGGTAAACAGCTATCTTGGTATTGCATATATGAAGCTTGCGTTCTCCGATTTTGTCTTTGCTGCAAAAGGTCTCTACGGACAGAATATTAACCATCTTTCCATGCTCGGCGGATATGCTGTAGAATCAGTTGATACTGCAACAGGACATGAGACTTATACAAATCTGAATACTGCTTCAGCCTGGGCAGATCTTTCATACGGAAAGGATGTAAAGGTTGGATTGTTTGCAGGATATACAAAGAATCTTGGTGCCGAGGACAATACTAACGGTACTATCTACGGCAGAGGCAAAGATATAGATAACCTGCTTCGTGTAGCTCCGAGAATCATGTGGAATATTTCAAAGGCAAGACTGGCCGGAGAATTGGAATATACTTCGGCCGCATACGGTAAACCTGATAAAAAAGCAAAGGTACAGAACACAACTACTGTTGCCAACCTCAGGTTACTCGTTTCAGCATACTACTTTTTCTAAACAATTATTCTTCACGGTAACCGCGGATAAAGCAACCGCGGTTACTGCTGGTCCAAATCCCTGGTGTTTATCAGCAGAACAGCAATTATCAGACTGACAGCCGATGACAAAAGAAATGGGACCGATGAACCAAACCGATCCCACAGTAATCCGGTTATTATACTTCCGGCCATAACCGCAAAGCTCATCGTCATAGACAATATTCCGATTGCAGTACCCCGGTATTTATCCTCGAACAGATCTGAAACCCACGCTTTCGCAATACCCTCGGTAGCTGCAGCATAAAATCCGTACAGAATAAATAATGCCCACAGCAGATAATAATTTCCCGACAGTCCGAATCCCAGGTAAACCAGTGCGAAAATAAAAAGTCCTGCGATAAATACCCGTTTCTTTCCATATCTGTCAGCTATCAGACCAGCAGGATAAGAGACCGAGGCATATACAAGATTGTACAGTATATATCCGAAAAGAGCCGGGTTATCAGAACCTGCAATCTGTCTGGCTTTCAGTATCAGAAATACATCGCTGCTGTTCGCCAGTGAAAACAGTGCCAAAAGCGTCACGATAAGTCTGTATTCTTTTGGTGAGGCAGTCCAGAACCCGGCATAACTGGTCCTATGTCCCTCTCTGGCAAATCCATTCCGTTTGTCGCCAACGGTGAATGTAAAGAGCACAGCAATTATGGATGGTATAAACGCCAGCAAAAATATCAGCCTGTAATTGCCGGGGAAATACGCCAGGCAGATGAGTGCTGCAACCGGTCCGAGTGCGGCCCCAAGCGTGTCCATAGCCCTGTGAAAACCGAACAGTGCTCCGGTGTTTCCATCTGAATATCCTGCAATCAGGGCGTCGCGCGGAGCAGTGCGAATACCTTTCCCTATACGGTCTGCCGTGCGCGAAAACAGAACCGAAATGAAGCCGGGCAGAAGTCCGGGCAGGGGTTTGGAAATTGCCGACAGCGCATATCCGGCTCTGACGAACACTGCACGTTTACCGAGCTTGTCGGAAAGCACTCCAAAGTATCCCTTCAGCAATCCGGCGGTGATCTCTGCAATTCCCTCAATGAGTCCCACACCTGCCATAGATACACCTAGCGTACTTAGAAATATGGGTGCAACGGGATAGAGCATTTCACTGGCCAGATCGGTAAAAAGGCTGACGAATCCAAGGAGTATTATTTGCTTTTTCAATGGTTATATTTGCCGAAAGTATGAAATTATAAACAAAAAGACTAACTGCCGGAGTACCTGATTATCTCAACCTTTTCGGCAGTAATCAGACCGCCGCTCTGTGCCTTGGCAAACAGTTCCTTCACAAAAGGAATGAACGCATCGATCTTTTCGGTCTCGTCTGCAATTTCGATTATGAGCGGCATATCTTCAGAGAGCCGCAGTATTTTTGCCGTGTGTATTCTGCTGGAGGCTCCGAATCCCATAACTCCCTTTGTGACAGTTGCGCCGGCAAGATTTCTTTTGCGGGCTTCAAGCACTATTCTTTCGTATACGGTCTCATGTTCATAATGATCGGCTTCACCCACAAATATCCTGAGCAGTTTTGCCTCACCTCTTATTTCCATATTACAATCCTCCGGATAATAACTTAGAAATTTTATATGCAGCAAATAATGCCAGCAGTGTCAGAACCACATTCAGTACTATGTTGGATCCTGCGATCAGATAATCCCTTGTCTTCAGATAGTTGATAGTCTCGTATGAAAATGTTGAAAACGTAGTCAGTCCGCCGCAAAAACCGGTAGTAAGAAACAGCCGCATTTCCTGGCTGATGATCTTATTGGTGTCCAGGTAGTACATAACCAAGCCTATAATAAAACTGCCCAGCACGTTTACAAACAGTGTCCCGTATGGAAATGTAACAGGCAGGAATTTATATACGAATCCCGTTCCCCAGTATCTGACTGCTCCGCCTATTGCAGCTCCGAGCGATACTATCAAGTAATTCTGCATTCTTCTCTCCGGTGTAGTTGTATCATTTGGTCAACCGATAGATAAATAATATCCAATAAAAAATCAATTATTCCACTTTGCTTGCATTATCACCGGGGAATTTTATAATTAATTAAGAGATGATCTGTGCGGAAACAATGATCCGGAGTAACATAGTGAATGATGCAGTAAATAATTCTCCTGACTGGCCGCTGCTGGTATACGCAATTCTTGTTGTGATTCTGGCAGCAGCCATGATCGGATTGTCACACATACTCGGGCAGCGGCATAAGGAAATGCAGACTCAGACACCATTTGAGTCTGGTATAAAGGTCACGGGAAGCGCACGTCTGCGTTTTTCAGTGCATTTCTATCTTGTAGCTATATTCTTCGTGATATTCGATCTGGAGGCAGTATTTATAGTCACATGGGCAATTGCATTCAGGGAAACCGGGTGGACCGGTTATGCCGGAGCGGCCGTATTCATAGCAATCCTGCTTGCTGTACTGGTATATGAATGGCGTATAGGCGCTTTGAATTTCGGGCCCGACGGAAAGAGGATATTGCGGGCATACAGAAAAATAATTAAACAGGATACACAAATATGAGCATTGGCAATAGTCCCGGTCAGGTGCGGATACGCAATGATGCGGGGTTTGAAAATACACTCAAACAGAGCATGGTGCTCAGCCGGCTTGAGGATCTGCTGGCATGGGGAAGAAAAAATTCGATGTGGCCGTTTAATTTCGGACTTTCTTGCTGCTATGTCGAGATGGCTACAAGCCTTACCAGCAAGTACGATCTTGCACGTTTCGGCGCTGAAGTAATAAGAGGCACACCCCGCGAAGCGGACCTGATGGTAGTTGCAGGTACAGTATTTATAAAGATGGCTCCGATAATCAAGAGATTATATGAGCAGATGATGGAGCCCCGGTGGGTGATCTCTATGGGATCATGCGCCAATTCGGGCGGCATGTACGATATATACAGCGTTGTGCAGGGTGTGGATAAGTTTATGCCTGTAGATGTGTATGTGCAGGGCTGCCCTCCCAGACCAGATACATTTATTGAAGGACTGCTGATGCTGCGCGATGCAGTGGGAAAAGAAAAACGGCCTTTGAGCTGGGTGATAGGCCCCCAGGGCGTCGTGAAACCAGAAAGACCATCTATGAAGGACTTAAAACGCGAGGAAAGGAGCAAGATCACTTTCCTCAGGCCTCCGGATACCATTTAGCATATTTTTCAGGTAGCAAATAATGAAACATGACCAGTCAGTAATAGAACAGCTAAATCATCAGTTCGGCGACGTGTTTATAGATCAGCCGGCTGCAGACGGAATTCCTACACTATGGTGTCCTGCACGCATAATCGCCGATGTTTTGGATTTCCTGAAGAACAAAACCGACCGGCCTTACAAAATGTTCTATGACCTGACAGCTATCGATGAGCGCGAAAGAAAACACAGGGAAGGGCAGCCGGACAGCGATTTTACACTGGTCTACCATCTGCTTTCATTCAGCCGTAACAGCGATGTACGCATCAAGGTGGCACTCAAAGGGGATTTCCCTTCAGTCAGAAGTATAACCGGGATATGGGACAATGCCTCATGGTACGAACGTGAAGTATACGATATGTTCGGCATCAGATTCGAGGGGCATCCACACCTTAAAAGACTGCTGATGCCGCACTGGTGGGAGGGACATCCGCTCAGAAAAGAGCATCCCGCACGCGCAACTGAAATGGGACAGTTCTCGCTTTCAGAGGAACGCGGCGTATTACTGCAGGATGAACTGCAGTTCAGGCCCGAGGACTGGGGACTCAGTAAAGCCAGCGATACAAGCGACTTTATGTTCTTAAACCTGGGACCACAGCACCCGGGTACACACGGTGTGCTGCGTCTTATACTGCAGCTCGACGGGGAAATACTCCTCGATGTAGTTCCGGATATAGGATTTCACCACAGAGGCGCAGAGAAAATGGCTGAACGCCAGTCATGGCATACCTATATCCCTTATACCGACCGCGTCGATTACCTGGCCGGCGTCATAAACAACCTTGCTTACCTGATGTCACTCGAAACACTTGCAGGTATAGAAATCCCTGACCGTGCACAGGTAATAAGAATAATGCTTTGTGAACTGTTCAGAATATCAAACCATCTCGTCTGGTTCGGGACTTTTGCTCAGGATATCGGCCAGCTATCACCCGTGTTCTATATGTTCAACGACCGCGAAAAGCTCATGGAAATATTTGAGGCGGTTACAGGATTCAGAATGCACCCGGGATGGTTCAGGATAGGGGGAGTAGCTGCAGATCTGCCTCAGGGATGGGATGCAATGGTGCGCAATTTTATTAAATACCTGCCGCCTAAACTTAAGGAATATGACAAACTGGTAATGAAAAACCAGATATTCAAGGCCAGAACTATGGGCATAGGACTCTATCACACACAGGAGGCAATTGAATGGGGAATTACTGGACCTAACCTCAGGGCATGCGGATTTGAATGGGACCTGCGGAAAAAGCGCCCGTATTCCGGCTATGATCAGTTTGAGTTTGAAATACCTGTTGGAGCTAACGGTGACTGCTATGACCGTGCTGCCGTGAGGGTCGAAGAAATGCGGCAGAGTCTGAGAATAATAGAACAGTGCGTGAACAATATGCCCGCAGGTCCGTATAAGTCAGATCATCCGCTGACCACGCCGCCTGTAAAAGATAAAACAATGCAGGATATAGAGACTCTGATAAACCACTTCCTGAATGTAAGCTGGGGACCGGTAATACAGCCCGGTGAATCATCGGTCAGTATCGAGGCTGCCAAGGGAATGACCAGCTATTATCTTCTGAGTGACGGCAATACCGGCGCATACAGGAATCATATTCGTACTCCGTCATTTGCACACATGCAGGCTGTGCCTTTTATGAGCCGCAGCTATACCATTGCCGATCTGATGGCAATACTGGGAAGTCTTGATTTTGTACTGGCTGATGTAGACAGATAAATGAAGGATATAGAATGCTTTCAGACAAAGAAATATCGGAAATAAAAGAGGAATTCCGGCTGTACCCGTTTAAGCAGGCTGCGGTAATAGAAGCGCTTAAAGTAGTACAGAAATATCACCGGTGGGTGTCTGACGAACATCTGAATGAAGTGGCTCAGCTGCTGGAAATGTCACCGGATGAAGTTGATGCAGTTGCAACATTTTATAACCTGATTTTCCGCAAACCTGTCGGAAGACACGTTATTCTCGTTTGCAACAGTATAAGCTGCTGGGTGATGGGATACAGCGAACTGACCCGATCGATATCTGGTAAACTGGGTATCGGTTACGGCGAGACAACACCCGACGGCAGGTTTACTCTGCTTCCGAATCCGTGTCTCGGTACCTGCGACCATGCGCCGGCTATGATGGTGGATGATGATCTGTACAGGGATCTGACGCCTGAGAGCATAAATGAAATACTTCAGCGGTATCAGTAACTATTGCAACAGAAAAATAAAATAATGGAAAGACCACTAACACAAAATATAAAAGCAGATGGTCAGATGCTCGGTCTGGCAGAATACGAAAAAACAGGCGGATACCAGGCGCTAAAGCGTATGCTGAAAGAAATGAGTCCTGCAGATATCACGCAGCTTGTGAAAGATTCCGGACTCAAAGGGCGCGGCGGTGCCGGATTTCCGACCGGCATGAAGTGGAGTTTTGTACCTATGGGTGAGAATGCACCGCGTCCAAAGTACCTCGTGGCAAACGGCGATGAGATGGAACCGGGCACATTCAAGGACAGGCTTCTGCTCGAAGGCAATCCGCACCAGCTGATTGAAGGGATGATAATTTCAGCGTATGCAATACAGGCCGATATAGCCTACATATTTGTGAGATGGGCTTACAAACAGGCAGCTTCAGCTATTCAGCTGGCACTTGCTGAAGCCAGGCAGGCTGGATACCTCGGCGAAAATATACTGGGCTCCGGATTCAGTCTCGAAATGCACCTGCATACCAGCGTAGGAAGATATATCTGCGGTGAGGAAACAGCACTGCTGAACGCTCTCGAGGGCAAACGCGCTACGCCAAGAGCAAAACCACCTTTCCCGCAGTCGAGCGGACTGTTCGGAAAACCCACTATCGTAAATAATATTGAAACGTTTTCGTGCATACCGCACATCATCAATAACGGTGCCGCATGGTTCAAGAGTCTCAGCCTTACCGGCGACGGGGGAACTAAACTCTACGGTGTAAGCGGTAAAGTAAAACGACCCGGACTTTGGGAGCTTCCTCTGGGAACAACGCTGAGGTCAATAATTGAAGAACACGCAGGAGGTATGAGGGAGGGCTATACCATGCGGGGACTTCTTCCAGGAGGAGCTTCCACAGATTTTTTGACAGAAGAACATCTTGATGTGAATATGGACTTTGTTTCAGTTGCCAGGGTGGGCAGCAGACTGGGTACAGGAACGATCATCGTCATGGACGACAAAACCTGTCCTGTAGGATTTGTCCATAACCTCGAACTGTTCTTCGCTCAGGAGTCGTGCGGCTGGTGCACCCCTTGCCGCGAAGGACTGCCCTGGGTAAAGAAAATCCTGAATGCAATTGAAGAAGGCAGGGGAGAACCGGACGACATCGAACGTCTCGAATTCCATACAAAATATCTGGGTCCGGGTAATACATTCTGCGCCCTTGCTCCCGGTGCAATGGAACCGCTTCAGAGTGCACTGAAGTATTTCCGTGAGGACTTTCACAAACATATAAACGAGAAACGCTGTCCCTGGAGGTCATAGATGGTCCGGATCATTATTGACGGTAAAACATATGAAGCTGATGATAAGAAAAATCTGCTGGAAAATATTCTGTCGTTCAAACTGAACCTGCAGTATTTCTGCTGGCATCCGGCAATGGGATCTGTCGGGGCCTGCAGACAGTGCGCTGTAAAAAGGTATAGAGACCCTGAGGACAAAACCGGCAAACTGATCATGGCATGCATGGAACCGGTGCAGGAAGGTATGATAGTATCTATAGAAGATCCTGAAGCGAAAGAATTCCGGGCGGGCGTAATTGAATGGCTGATGATTAACCATCCTCACGACTGTCCCGTCTGCGATGAAGGCGGCGAATGCCATCTGCAGGACATGACGCTCATGTCAGGACATAACTACAGGAGATATAACTTTTCAAAAAGAACCTATCGTAACCAGAATCTGGGACCTCTGATCAACCACGAAATGAACCGCTGCATACAGTGCTACAGATGTGTCAGGTATTACCGTGATTATGCAGGAGGGACTGACTTCAACGTCTTTGCCTCCCATGATAATGTATATTTCGGAAGATATGAGGATGGTGTTCTGGAAAATGAGTTCAGCGGAAACCTTATTGAAGTCTGTCCGACAGGTGTGTTTACAGATAAGACACTGCACCGGCATTATACCAGGAAATGGGATCTGACTTCGGCCCCATCTATATGCGTTCACTGCGGCGTAGGCTGCAATACAATTGCAGGTGAACGGTATGGCAAACTGCGCAGGATACTGACACGGTATAACGGCGAGGTGAATGGGTATTTCCTCTGCGATCGTGGCCGCTTCGGATATGAATTCGTAAATGATGAAAAAAGGATTCGCAGACCTGCATTCAGGCAGATGAACAGCAACAGCTTTACGCTGTCAACAGAACGGTTTATTACAGAGCAGGCAGCGGATGTGATAAGGAACAGCAAAAGAGTAATTGGTATAGGTTCACCCAGGGCTGCACTTGAATCAAATTACATGCTGAGGTCACTCGTACCGGAGGGGAACTTCTACTGGGGAGTTAATGCTGCAGAGTTTTCTCTTGTTTCACTCCAGCTGGATATACTCAGGAAAGCACCATTCAGGATACCCTCACTGAGGGAAATAGAGGATTGCGACGCAGCAGTTGTGCTTGGAGAGGATCTGACAAATACAGCCCCTATGATAGCACTTGCACTCAGGCAGTCTGTCCGCCGAGAGCCGGTGCAGAGTGCAACTCCCTTTAAAATCCCGCACTGGCAGGACGCTGCAGTCCGCGAACTGGTGCAGGATGAAAAGGGTCCGGTGTATATTGCAACGCCTGCTTCCACTAAGCTCGATGAGATTGCATCTGCAGTATACCGCGCTGTCCCACGGGATATTTCGAAATTCGGTATGGCTATTGCATCGGCAATCAGCAGTGAAGTGCCGATACCGGAGGGCTTGCCGGATGAAATCATAAAACTGAGCCGTTCGATCGCAGAAGCGCTTTCCAGGGCCGAAAGACCGCTTATTGTATCCGGTCCCAGCCTCGGCAGCAGTGATGTCATTAAGGCAGCCGCCAATATTGCACTTGCAATGAAACGGAGCGGAAAAAATGCTGAAGTCTGCTTTACCGTTCCTGAATGCAATAGTATGGGTATGGCAATGATGGGCGGGAAAAATCTGAATGATGCTATTGCTGATGTGGAAAAGGACGGGGCGGAAACGCTGATAATACTTGAAAATGATCTGTTCAGAAGAGCCGGAAGACAGCAGATCATGAATTTACTTTCAAAGTTCAGAAATGTAATAGTACTCGATCAGCTGGAGAATGAAACAACACTGAGGGCCGACATAGTGTTCCCGGCTGGATCATTTGCCGAATCGGACGGTACTTTTGTAAATAATGAAGGACGTGCGCAGAGGTACTATCAGGTATTTATGCCCGATACGGAAATAAAGGAAAGCTGGCGCTGGCTGAAGGATATAGCAGTTGAAGCAGGACAGAAAAAATTCGCGCGCCTGAATGTACTTGACGATTTTACAAAAGCTCTCATACTGGAAATGCCCGTATTCCATGGCATAGATGAAATTACTCCTCCGACGGGATTCAGGATCGCAGGAGAAAAAATTCCGCGCGCACCCTACAGGTTCAGCGGCAGGACGGCAATGCACGCCGACAGAAGTGTACACGAGCAAAAGCCGCCTGAAGATGTGGATTCACCTCTGTCATTTACAATGGAAGGATTCCGAGGCCAGCAGCCATCCTCTATTATACCATTTATATGGTCTCCCGGCTGGAATTCCGCCCAGGCAATAAATAAATACCAGATAGAAATCGGCGGCCCGCTGCACGGAGGTGATCCGGGGAAAAGGCTGATAGAACCTGCGGCATCTTCACGCATGGAATATTTTTCTGCCGGAACTGACGGAAAAACCCGGCCGCAGGATAGATGGCTGCTGGTTCCGGTATATCATATTTTCGGATCGGATGAACTGAGCCGGCATGCTGAGGGAATTGCAGAGCTTTCTCCGTCTCCATATCTGCTGATGAGTATTGCCGATATATCATCGCTTGGACTGACAAAAGACAGTTATGTCAATGTAAGCTTCGAAGATGACCATACGGTCAGGCTGCCTGTTAAACCGGATCTGGGCCTTCCTCAGGGTACAGCGGGATATCCGGTTGGACTCAAAGGAATGGATGTAGCGGGATTCCCCGGGTATGTTAAGATTTCAGGAGCTGACAATGGGTGATACTCTGATACGCATAATTATCATACTAGGAGTGCTGATAGTTGCCCTGACAATAGCTGCGATGCTTATCTGGGTGGAGCGCCGGGCACTTGCACTCTGGCAGGACCGCTACGGACCGAACAGGGTGGGACCGTTCGGACTGACACAGGTGCTTGCAGATACCATTAAAATTCTATTCAAGGAAGACTGGATACCACAGTTCTCTGACAAATATGTATTTGTTATTGCTCCTGCAATAATAATGATAACAGTGCTGATGAGCTTTGCTGTAATTCCGTTTGCTCCGGATATAGTGATTATAGATTTCAATATAGGACTCCTGTTCTTTCTGGCAATGTCTTCTCTCGGTGTATACAGTGTGGTGCTTGCAGGATGGGCTTCCAACAATAAGTTTTCTCTTCTCGGTGCACTCAGGGCTGCAGCTCAGATGCTTACCTATGAAGTATTTATGGGAATTTCGCTGATGGGTGTGGTGATGATCGCCGGGTCTTTCAGTCTTGTGGATATAGTTGAATCGCAGAGAAATATCTGGAATTTCATACCGCAGTTTTTGGGCTTTGTAATATTTATGATTGCAGGAGTTGCCGAAACGCATCGACTTCCGTTCGATCTTCCGGAAGCGGAGAGCGAGCTGATTTCAGGGTTTCATTCGGAATATTCAGGAATGAAATTCGGAATGTTCTTTGTCGGTGAATACCTGGGCGTAACACTGATATCGGCGATGATCACTGCGCTTTTCTTCGGAGGATGGCTGGGCCCTTCATTTCTTCCTCCGGTTGTGTGGTTTCTGCTGAAGACTTTTGTATTCATTCTGTTTTTTGTGCTGCTGCGTGCAGGGCTGCCGAGACCAAGGTATGATCAGCTGATGTCGTATGGATGGAAATTCCTTCTCCCGCTTTCACTGCTGAACCTTCTGGTTACGGGAGCTATAATACTTGCGATATGACAAATAAATTCCATTTGCACAGAGAATTATGTCAATGAAAGGAATGCGATATGTTCAGTAATCTGGTGAGCTTGTGGATAGCTTTTACGCATATGTTCCGCAAGAGGGTGACTATCCAGTACCCGGAAGAGAAGGCGCCTCTGCCGCCAAGGTGGCGCGGACGGATTGTCTTATCCCGTGACCCGGACGGGGAGGAAAGATGCGTGGCCTGTTATCTCTGTTCGTCTGCCTGCCCGGTTGCATGCATATCACTGCAGGCTACTGAAGATGAAACCGGCAGAAGATATCCGGAGTTTTTTCGCATCAATTTTTCCAGATGCATATTCTGCGGTTACTGTGAGGAAGCCTGTCCGACATATGCAATACAGCTGACACCCGATTATGAAATGAGCGAATATAACAGACAGAATATGGTATATGAGAAAGAAGACCTGCTGATCAGCGGACAGGGAAAATACCACGGTTATAATTTTTACAGGGTTTCGGGACTTGCAGTGGGCGGGAAGGATAAGGGCGAGGCGATAAACGAAAATCCTCCTGTTGATATACGCAGCCTGCTGCCATAAATAATTTATGAGGTAGCTAAAAATGACAGTACTGTTTTACATAGCGGCTATAACAGCAGTCGCAGCAACACTGATGGTAATTACAAGGCGCAATGCGGTGCATGCACTTTTGTATATGGTCGTATCGCTGCTGTCTGTTGCAGTAATATTCTATATACTCGGGGCTCCGTTCGTCGCCGCGCTCGAACTGATAGTATATGCAGGTGCAATCATGGTGGTGTTCATATTTGTGATAATGATGCTGAACCTGGGTGAGGATTCGGTCAGCCAGGAAAGCCAGTGGCTTACTCCATATACCTGGACAGGACCGGGTATACTTTCACTGATACTTATCGGAGAAACACTGTTCATTATATTCAGCGGAGAGAATTTGCAGGGAACCCGGGGAGCGGCGAGAAATGTGGGGCCGGTTGAGGTAGGACGCCTTCTTTACGGCGAATATATACTTGCTGTCGAACTGGCAGCAATACTGCTTATGGCGGGACTGGTAGGTGCGTATCATCTGGGAAGAAGGCATAAACAAAGTATAGTGCATAGATATTTGCAGAAGGAGGCTGGAAATGGAACCGGTACCCTTTGATAATGTGATTGCCCTTGCAGCCATACTGTTTTTTATGGGACTGGTTGGAGTTATGGTCCGGAGGAATATTGTCTTTATGCTTTTATCTGTCGAGATAATGCTGAATGCAGCGGGACTTGCTTTCGTGTCGGCCGGTGCGGTGTGGGGGAAAGCTGACGGGCAGGTGATGTTTCTTTTCATACTCGCCATGGCTGCGGCAGAGGTTGCTGTCGGTCTGGCTTTGATACTGCAGATATATCAGGGATTCAGAACTCTGGACTCTGATGCTGCTAATAAAATGAGAGGATGAGATGTTTGAACTTTTGTGGCTCATACCGGCATTCCCGTTTTTAGGGTTTATCATACTGGCTCTTGCCGGAAGCAGGATGACACGCAGGCTTGCAGGCATTACCGGTGTTGCTGCGGCAGCTCTTAGTGCAGCAGTTACCGTTATTACCGGTATTCAGTTTATAGCTTCGCCTCCTGATGGTAATGTATATGTCCTCAGACTTTGGGAATGGTTCAGCGTTGCCGGATTCAGTCCGGGTATTTCTCTCAGGCTCGATGCACTTTCGCTTACATTCATTTTCGTCATTACGTTTGTCGGTTCACTCATCCATCTGTACTCAACGGAATATATGGAAGATGAAGAAGGCTTTTCGCGTTACTTTGCCTATCTTAATCTTTTCGTGGGTTCTATGCTGATGCTCGTGTTGGGTGATAATCTGCTGCTGCTGTATCTCGGGTGGGAAGGAGTCGGTCTGTGCAGTTATCTGCTGATCGGATTCTGGTATAAAGATCCTGCAAACGGTTATGCGGCCAGAAAAGCATTTATTGTTACTCGCGTAGGTGATACTGCAATGGCCATCGGGCTGTTCATACTGGTAATGCAGATGAATACGCTGGACATAGGTCAGATACTGATGCTTGCTCCGGTGTATTGGGCATCAGGCTCAGGAATGGCAGTTGCCGTTGCAGCTCTGCTATTGGGCGGCGCTGTTGGGAAATCCGCGCAGCTGCCTCTGCAGACATGGCTGCCAGATGCAATGGCAGGTCCGACACCGGTGAGCGCGCTGATACATGCAGCGACTATGGTTACAGCAGGAGTGTATCTTATTGCACGCATGTATACAGTATTTGAGCTGGCGCCGGTCGTACTGACAATAGTAGGCGTCATTGGAGCGCTTACACTGGTAATGGCGGGATTCAGCGCGCTGGTTCAGAACGATATCAAGCGCGTACTGGCATATTCAACTATAAGTCAGATCGGTTATATGTTCCTTGCTCTTGGAGTTGGAGCGTGGTCGGCAGCCATTTTCCATTTCATGATACATGCTTTTTTTAAGGCGCTGCTTTTCCTTGGTGCGGGAGTTGTAATACTCGCGCTTCACCACGAGCAGAATATGCTGAGGATGGGAGGTGTAAGGAAACTGCTGCCGGTTACTTTCTGGACATTCATGATCGGATCGGCATCTCTAGCAGCACTTCCAATCGTTACAGGTGGGTTTTACAGCAAAGATCTTATCTTATTCTATGCTGCAGAAGGTGAAAGACAGAATATGTGGCTGTACGCTGCCGGACTCTTCGGTGCATTTTTAACGGCGCTCTATACCACACGCATGGTATTGCTTACGTTTTTCGGAGAGGCCAGGATCAGTCATCTGACGCATACTCCGCGCTGGACTATGACCATTCCTCTGATAATACTTGCTGTACTTTCTACTCTGGGCGGCTTTATAGAATTGCCTCATACACTCGGACATCTTACACTGTTCTCTGATTTTATGCATTCTGTTCTTCCTTTAAACCATGCGGCTGAAAGTATATCATCTGAGCTGATTCTTCAGCTGGCTGCCGCAATTACTGCGCTGTCGGGTGTATATCTGGCTTACATAATCTATTATAAGTATCCCGGCCGGATAAACAATATGCAGAACAGTGTATCAGAACGATTGAATAATTTCTGGCTAGGCGGCTGGGGATTTGACAGACTTTACGACCTGTTATTTGTAAAGCCTCTCATCTGGCTCGCACAATTCAATAAGAACGATCATATCGACCTGATCTATTCGGCTATTGCATGGTTCAGCCGGCTGATGAACCGGCTTCTGAGTTTTACTCAGACAGGCAGACTGCGCTGGTATATGATGGGAGTTGCTCTTGGAGCTATAATCACTATAACAATTGTGGTGTTCGTATGATACTTTTGTGGCTGATAATTATACCGATGGCAGGAGGAGTGCTGGCCTGGCTGGCAGCCCGTTTCAGTACACTGATGTCCCGGTGGATCTCTCTGACTGCAATGGTAATAAACTTTATACTGGCCATATATATGTGGATACCCGGCAATACAGCCGGCGGCGCTGCAGCATCTCAATGGCTTGCAGAATTCCGTGCTCCTTGGATTCCTTCATTCGGTATATCCTTTCACCTCGGAATCGACGGCCTCAGTCTCCTTATGGTTCTTCTTACAGGCTTTCTGGGAGTTCTTTCAGTGCTCACTTCATGGAAAGCCATTGAACACCGGGTGGGATTCTTTCACTTCAATCTTCTGTGGATACTGGCCGGAGTGACAGGGGTGTTCATTGCGCTGGATCTGTTCCTGTTCTATTTCTTCTGGGAAATAATGCTGATACCGATGTATTTCCTTATTGGAATATGGGGATATGAAAACAGGATATATGCTTCGTTCAAGTTCTTTATTTTTACTCAGGCAAGCGGACTGCTGATGTTCATTGCTATACTGGGCCTGTATTTTATACACGCTAAAAATACCGGAGTATTCACATTTGATTACGAACAGCTGCTGGGAACGGTATTCCCGCCGGGTGTACAATGGTGGCTGATGCTCGGTTTTCTGATAGCGTTTATTGTAAAGCTGCCCGTCGTTCCATTTCATAACTGGCTTCCGGATGCACATACCGAAGCCCCGACTGCAGGCAGTGTCATACTTGCCGGACTGTTGCTGAAAACCGGAGCCTATGGTATACTGCGATTTGTGCTCCCTTTGTTCCCCGACGCTGCGAACGAATTTGCTCCTATAGGTATGGCACTAGGGACTATAGGACTGCTGTACGGAGCGGTACTGGCGTTTTCGCAGACGGATTTCAAGAGACTGGTGGCATACACCAGTGTGAACCATATGGGATTTGTAATGCTCGGTGCATTTGCCGGCAACGAGATGGCTCTTCAGGGTGTCGTGATGCAGATGATCTGCCATGGCATCAGCACCGGCGCTCTGTTCATACTTGTCGGTTCTCTTCAGGAAAGGATTCATTCACGCGATATTGACCGAATGGGCGGAATGTGGGAACAGGCACCGCGTATGGGTGCAGTTGGACTATTGTTTGCACTTGCCTCGCTTGGCCTTCCGGGGCTTGGTAATTTTATTGCAGAGTTCCTTATACTTGCAGGATCATTTCAGGCAGGCCAGACAGTGACTGTTTTTGCAACGCTGGGACTCGTAGTTTCAACTGTTTATTCGCTGCGCATAATGTCAAAGGTTTTCTATGGAAGGAAAATAAAGGAATGGAAGCTCACAGATCTGAATCTCCGAGAGATGCTTATAATGGGGGCACTGATAGCTTCAATTATATGGCTGGGATTGTTCCCACACCCGGTGCTGGATACTTCGTCTCCGGTAACAAAAGGCATTTCAGGCAGGAACATAATCAGCAATACTGTAATTAACTATTCCACAGATGGCATTGATCAGAAAAGCAGAGGTGAGAGATGAACTTGTCAGTTGATCTTAATTTTGTACTGCCTCTGATAATACTGGCATCTGCGGGCCTGGCTGCGATGCTGGTGACGGGGTTTTACAGGAATCACATGCTCACTGCTTCAATTTCATTCCTGGGACTGTTGGCGGCACTTGCATCACTGTATGTTGTTTCAATGGGTGCAGAAAGGGCAGATTCACTGTTTATAACCGATGACTATTCCTTGTTTTTCCAGGGAATGTTTTTCGTCTCTTCCATGGCTATCATTCTTATATCATATCCGTATTTGAACAGACAGACGGAGCAGTCTGAAGAATTTTACATCCTTTTGATTACAGCCACTATGGGCTCGGCTGTGCTGGTGATAAGCAGACATTTTATTTCGTTTTTTATGGGACTTGAAATACTGAGTGTTTCATTATACTCCATGATAGCTTACCTGCCTGACAGGAGAAAATCGGTTGAAGCCGGAATCAAATACCTCGTGCTGGCTGCTGCATCATCAGCATTTCTTTTATTCGGTATGGCTCTGGTATATGCCGGATCAGGCACAATGGATTTTTACGGTATCGGCGAAAGTATTGCCGCAGGCAGGATACTTTCACCGCTTATGTTTACCGGACTGGCAATGATGTTGGTAGCTGTCGGATTCAAGCTTGCACTTGTACCGTTTCATCTGTGGACTCCGGATGTTTATGAGGGGGCTCCCGCTCCTGTTACCTCTTTCGTTGCAACTGTATCGAAGGCTTCGATGTTCGCGCTCTGGTTCCGGTTTATAATAATCACTGATCTGTTCCGCTTCAGATCTTTTGTTGTGCTGTTTACAGTGCTGGCAATTGCGACAATGTTTACCGGGAATTTCCTTGCCCTCATGCAGAACAACCTGAAAAGACTATTGGCATATTCTTCAATTGCACACATGGGCTACATGATGATTGCATTCGTGGCAGGAGGGAGAGCGGGAGCCGAGGCTGCGGCGTTCTACCTCGCAGCATATGTAATTACTACGCTTGGAACCTTCGGGATAATAACTGTTCTTTCGGACAAAGATCACGATGCGGATGATCTGGAATATTACAGAGGGCTGTTGTGGAAGAAACCGCTGCTGGCAACGGCATTTACCACGATGCTGCTATCACTGGCCGGAATACCACTGACAGCAGGTTTTATAGGAAAGTTCTATCTCGCTGCTGCCGGAGTGAACTCTGCGTTATGGCTCCTGGTAATTATGCTCGTTATTAACAGTGCAATCAGCATCTATTATTATCTTAAAATTGTTGTGACGATGTACAGTTCTGAGACGGAAGAAAAGGGTGGAATTGTTTATCCGGCATTGTCCGTTGGAAGCAGTGCAGTGCTTACAATTCTCACGTTCGCACTGATCTGGCTGGGAGTATCTCCTGAAGGAATGGTATCGTTAGTAAGATACGCGGTAACTGGTATGTCCACAGCCCGCCAGCTGATTACCGGATTTTAAGTCCAATCTGGGCTTTACAGCTTGCCGAACAGTTTTACGAAAAACCTGTGGAACGCGTGTACCGAGGTAACTGGCGGGGCATACATCAGTATACACTTGCCTGAAACTATATGCAGATTAAGCGCAGTATCTGACCTGAGTACATCCTCAGATTCAGCACCTTTCTGCAGCCACACATTTTTTATTCCCAATGAAGAGATTTCCTGGAGTATGTCTGATACTTTAGAAGGTGACACGGATATCAGGACGCCGTCAATCTTATCACTGATCGATTTCAGGTCGGGATAACACTGAATACCGGGTATTTCATCACCGGAGGAATGAACTGCATAAACTTCGTATCCGCGTTTTTTCAGCTCGGCATATGCTGCATTTCCGAACTTCTGTTTATTGCGTGAAACTCCCACAACAGCAATTCTTTTGCAATTTACGAATTCTTCAATATGCTGGTCCATCTCTGATCCTCTTTTCAGTGATTTACGATATTGGCTATATCAATTTACTGCTGCAAAATAATATCTCTGCTAAAAAATAGCAACAGAATTCATTTATGGGTTGTCTGCGCAAGCAGATTCCGCCCATTTATAATTGTATACTTTTACCTATCCGGGCAGCGTGAATTTTCAGGTGGGGAAGACAGGTAAGTAAATTGTATCCCGTCCAGTCGACTGCATCTGCTTCTCCGTGTACGAGTATAACCCGTTCCGGGTTCATTGTATCGGTGATCTTTATCAGATCCTCTCTCACCGAATGTGCGGTAAAGCGGAATTTCTGTATCTCGCACTTCACTTTTATCTCACGCTTTTCGCCTTCAAATTTTACTGTATCGTTGCGGGAAAGACCGGATATCAAATATCCTGGAGAATCCGGGTCCATATACCCGGTAGTGAAAATAGCACAGTTCCTGTATTTCATGAATTCCAGTCCCAGCCTGCAGGAAAGAGTATTGCGTATCATCATTCCGCTTGGCACAAGAAGTATCGACGGGTTTCTGGAAAAATAGTCGGGTCGTTCAATTTCATAGATGTCTCTTACAGGGATATCTGCAAAGCGAAACTCCTTATCGGACACATTTACATTATAGCGGCTGTAATCGTATATGCGTGTGATCTTATTTGCTATTCCGCCTGTAAATATATCGGTCTTCATCAGCCGGTTGGATTGCATCAGTTTCCATACTGTTGCGAGAAGCTCCTGCATTTTGCCGAGTGAAAATACGGGCATCAGCACCGATCCTCCGCTGCTGAGTATCCGGTTGGCCTCACGTGTCAGCCGGTCGGATTCGGCCTTCCAGCCGGGTACTATTTCTGTCGGAGTGGCTCCGTAAGTTGTTTCGAGTATGAGTGTGTTTATACGAAGCCGCGGCAGTATTGTTCCTCTGAGCCACGACTGGCTGTTCAGATTTATATCACCGGAATAGAATATCTTCTTCCCATTATACTCTATCAGTATACATGCCGATCCCAGTATGTGCCCTGCATCGTGAAAGGTAATACTGATACAGCTGTTCCCTAAATGGTGGAGACCCTTTATTTCAAAGCGTTCATTGTAACTTTTATAATGGAAACTCTGTATCAGCAGGTCTATTTCCTCGTGCGAGTATGGCTTAACCGCACTGTCCATTCCGGTCTGCTCCTGCAGTATGGAAACCGAGTTGTGCAGAGTA
This sequence comes from Bacteroidota bacterium, assembly GCA_050258935.1. Taxonomy (GTDB): domain Bacteria; phylum Bacteroidota; class Ignavibacteria; order Ignavibacteriales; family SURF-24; genus JBLMZS01. The sequence goes on along the minus strand of JBLMZS010000088.1, from coordinate 1,115 downwards.
ACCTCAGCAATTGCGCGTGTCTGGGGTGTGGAATAGATCCTGACCCATGGCTTACTGCGTATCAGAAAGGGAAGAGCGGATAGATGGTCTGTGTGCGCATGTGTGATAAGCGCAAAGTCCACATCCTCATTTTCAATCAGACTGAAATCCGGCAGGGCCTCAATGCCTTCTTTTCTGGGATGCATGCCGCAGTCCAGAAGAATTCCGGTTCCGCCAATTTTCAGATAGAAGCAGCTTGAACCGATCTCTCCGGCTCCGCCAAGCGGCAGAAATTGTATATCGTTGTCGTTCAATATATGTCCGCGAATAATGCTAAGAAAACATGATCATAAAAATAACGCAGAATTATAATAATAGTATTAAATTTCGGTGATAAAAAACAAATATTCCGGAGCAGTTATGGCAGTCAGAAAAGAATTAACACTGGTAGTAACCGACAGCGGTCTGGGTGGACTGAATGTGGCGGCTAAAGTACGCGCTGCACTTGAGCGGTACAGATATGCCGAAAAGACAAACGTGATATACTTTAATGCGCTTCCGGAAAAAGGCCGCGGCTATAACAGCATGACAAGTCTCAGTGAGAAAGTCTGCGCGTTTGACTCTGTATTGAACGGAATTGTCAGACACTGCAGTCCGGACATCATACTGATCGCCTGCAATACTCTATCCGTGGTGTATGAGCATACTGCGTTCTTTAATAAACCGGCAACCGAAGTAATGGGTATAGTAGATCTGGGTGTGAATATGATATTAAAATCCATGCAGTCAGATTCAAAAGCCGTCATACTGGGGACTCCAACTACAATTGCAGGTGAAGTTCATAAAAAACTGCTGATGAAGAATGGGGTAAATGAGGGAAATATCATTGCACAGCCGTGCAGGGATCTTGAAAGCGAAATACAGAATAATGCCCGGTCGGAGAGGGTACGCGAAATGATTCGACACTATCTGACTGAAGCTGTGCCTGAGCCCGATAGCAGGGGACACTATGTTTTTGCACTCTGCTGTACTCATTATGAATACAGCCTGCCAGTATTTGAAGAGTGCATAAAAGAAAGAATTATAAACTATACCATTGTCAATCCGAACGACATGATGGTGGAAGAACTGAACCG
>JBLMZS010000087.1:0-3113 GCA_050258935.1 Bacteroidota bacterium | reverse complement strand
CCGTCCGTAATCGGATTTCATAATCCGTAATCGGACGGAAGCCACCCCTCTCGAGAGGGGATTTAATAGTAATACAGCACTGGGATTAGTCCCAGGAGTTCGTCCGTTGTCGGGACGGGGGGTATGTTAACCACCCCAAATGCCAGCTTTATTTCACATAATATTTATGCACACCCCTCAACTCATAACTCAGAACTCAGAACTCAGAACTCATAACTCAGAACTCATAGCTATATCAGGTGTACGAGCAGACCGTCTCTCAGCTTGGGTTCAAACCATGTCGACTTGGGCGGCATTATCTCACCGGCGTCAGATATATCCATCAGGTTCCCGAGAGATACCGGATACAGCGAAAATGCCACTGCAGCCTTGCCCGAATCCACGAGCTGCTCAAGTTCACCTGTGCCCCTTATGCCGCCAATGAAGTCAATGCGCTTGCTGGTACGGGGATCGTCTATGCCGAGCACTGGATGCAGCAGGTAGTTCTGAAGTATGCTTACGTCCAGATTCTCACCTATCGACTTTCCGGGCTTTACGTTATCATTTGCCCTGAGCGTATACCATTTCTTGTGCATATACATGCTGAAAGTTGCTTTTTCTTTCGGCTCGGCAACTCCTGTTTCTTCTACGGTAAAAAATGTGCTAACAGCCGTAATAAATTCTCTCTCCGACTTGCCGTTCAGGTCAAATACCACCCGGTTGTACGGCATTATCCTCAGTTCCTCTGCGGGGAAAAGTACCGCGAGGAAATAGTTGTATTCCTCATTCCCGGTATGATTAAGGTTCAGTTCCCTTTTCAGTCTGCAGGCCCTTGCAGCACTGGCCGCCCGGTGGTGACCGTCTGCTATATAGAGTGAACTGGTGCGGGCAATGCCCGAGATGATAATATTGTTGAAAGCTTCCGGCACTATCCACACGGTATGCACTATACCGTCCGGAGCCGTAAAATCGTACAGCGGTTCTTCTTCGTTCTTTATTCTTTCCACAGCATCACTGATCTCACTTACGCGCCGGTATGTAAGGAACACCGGACCCGTCTGAGCTTCAGTCGAAATTATATGGTTTGTCCTGTCGTCTTCTTTTTCCCTGCGCGTTTTTTCGTGCTTCAGTATGACATTATTCTCGTAATCATCAACAGAAAATGTTGCAGCTATGCCCGTCTGTTCCTGTTCGCCCATGATCAGCCGGTACAAATAGAAACACGGCTTGCTTTCAGTAATAAGCGGAGCATCTTTTTTTATTCTTTCCAGGTTTTCTTTTGCTTTCGTGTAAACTTCGGCAGAATACGGATTTACCGATTCAGGAAGCTCTATCTCGGCGCGGGTTATGCGCAGATAGCTGTTGGGAAAATCCTTTGCCAGTTCGTATGCCTCATGCCGGTTCACTACATCGTATGGAACGCTTGCAACCTGGTCTGCGGATACACAGTCGGGTCGGAGCGCCCTGAAGGGTCTGATTACAGCCATAATATCTCCTGATTAAAAATAATTACTACTAAAATGACAAATTATACTTTAAACTCCAAAAAAAACAGCACTGAATATGGGGCATCTCATACTGTTTTTTTCCCCGCAGCATTTTTTTTCCCTGCCGTTTTTTTATCACCGGACTGCAGCGTTTTCCAGTATGCAGGAAGCCCCCACCCGGATAGCTTTTTTTTCAGCCTGCGCCACCTGCGCTTCATCGAAGGATAATAGGTAAGAAAAAGTCTGAATATTTTGTCTATATAGTTCTGGTATATATCTATAGAAGTCGGCACCAGGAAAACTGCAACGAGTGCGAGCGTCAGGTTGATTTTATAGCTGAATGAGTTGAAGATATACAGGCCCAGCAGCAGATTGGCAAGAGCTTGCGAGGTAAGGATAAGTTTTGTAAGCCCCCCGAACCAGTCCTTCAGGTTCTTCTTGATCACTATGAGCACCAGTGCATTCATATAAGTCAGCAGCCATGCTATGATAAGACTTATATATTCGGCCATCTGATCGATATATGTGCCATTCAGTATCATGGATACTATATTGGCGTGTATAACTATCCCGTACATATCGGGGAAGGTTCTGCCGGCGTATCTTTCATTGAGCGGTGTGAAGAATATATCATCCATTGAACTTTCGGCAAAGCTGTCGCCCATATACCCCATCAGCACTATCCTGTCCTTTATGAAAGAAAGGTCAGCCGATGCGTCCAGCACCTGCGCTGCATCCAGAGCGTAGAACTTACTGGTATTTCCCCTGTAGTTTATGACTTCCGCATCGTTTGTGCGCTCCAGAAATCTGGCAGCAGAAGTACTGTCATACAGCTGTGCAATTCTAACTGCAAATGAAATTACGGTGTCCTGCATGTAAAGTGCACGTGGTCTGAAAATACGTATGGTTCTGAAGCTGCCCTTTTCATCTTCAGGCATGTTGGCATACCCGGTATAAGCATGCCTGCCGAAGCGTCCGAGCGAATGCCCCTGAGATCTGTATCTGTCGTTTTTTTCGTCATAACCCTCCAGCTTGCTAACCATCACGAGTCCCGGGCAGCCGGCGAGGCTTTGTTCCAGCAGTGAATCACCGTGTGCGTCCTTTTCCTGCAGGAAGAATGCATCTATACCTATGATACGCGGATTAAACCTGTTCAGGTTGCTGATCTGCAGAGCTATGCCCGCACGGCTGAGGTTGCCGATATTTACGAGTACAATTTTATCATCGAACGGAGGGTCAACACGCAGCTGCGAGAATACTATGTCGTAGATATCAAAATCGCGCAGAGCTCTGCCAACGGGATCCAGAAATCCCCAGTTGACTGGTATAAAAGTAAACAGCCAGACTGTAAAAAATATCTGTACTGTCACAATAAGTGCATCCAGGCGAAATAAATTTTTCATTTCTCCGGCCGGCTCCTGCGTGGATTAGATTAAATTTAATATTTTTTCCAACCGTAGCAAGTAAACGGAGAAACAGAAGACTGCAGGTATCCGGGATATTCCTCTTTTACGTTCTCAGATAAATTTTCAGCCTTGTAAACAGGCTAACAAGAACACCGAGTGCCGCTGTTTCAATGACTGCACGCAGTGCACCCAGCCAGGGTGTGGGCATAAGCTGATTGATCAGCGGACCTATTGCTGTAAG
>JBLMZS010000086.1:0-11080 GCA_050258935.1 Bacteroidota bacterium | reverse complement strand
CTAAATACGATTGGCTCAACACACACGATATTACAAACGTTAAATGGGAAAAACTCAAACCGGATAGTCCTCATTATTTCTTTGTCAAAAGAAGCGAACTAAATAGAAGAGATTATGATGGTTATGTATCAATACCTGAAATATTCCCCGTGAATGTTACTGGGATTGTAACTGCTAGAGATAAATTTGTAATCGATTATGATGAGATAGCTTTAAGACGAAGAATTGAGGATTTTAGAAGTCTATTAATTGAAGATTCTTGCTTGGCAAACAGATATGAACTTAGGGATACGAGAGGTTGGAAGTTTTCAGAGGCGCGTAAGGCGTTATCAAAAGACAAGAATTGGGAAAATTGTTATGCAAAAATACTATATCGTCCATTTGATATAAAAAACATTTATTATTCAGAAATAATGATTGATTGGGGTCGGCAAGAAGTAATGCGCCACATGTTGAGGCCTAATATTTCGCTATGTTTTATGCGTCAAGTATCGACGTCAGATTCTTATACCCAAATATTAGTGAGTGAGCATATAGTTGATAATAGAACATTTTTTAGCAGTAAGGGAATAATCCAGCAAGCTCCCCTTTACCTTTATCCAGAAATTGATAGAGATGATTTATTTGCTGAGAATAATACCAAAATGAAAATAAGCAATATAGAACCGGGATTTTATGACAAACTAAAAAACCTTTACAACAGAAATATAACCCCCGAAGAAATATTATATTATATCTATGCTATTGTTTTTAGTAATAAATATCGCACAAAATATGCCGAATTCTTAAAGATAGATTTTCCGCGAGTTCCTTTCACCAAAGATTATAAACTATTTATTAAACTTGGTAAACTTGGCAAGCAGCTTGCAGACTTACATTTGCTTAAATCTAAAGAACTGGATAAAACAATTTCTAAGTTCCCGGTTGACGGAAACAATAAAGCAGAAAAACCAAAATACGAATCTGAAAAAGTCTGGATAAACAACAGACAATATTTTGATGGAATTAAAGAGGAAGTTTGGAATTATCAGATCGGCGGTTATCAAGTCTGTGAAAAATGGTTAAAAGACAGAAAGGAAAGAACACTTACTTTAGATGAAATAATCACCTACTGTAAAATTGTAACTGCACTTTCTAAAACTATTGATTTACAAAATGAAATAGATATTCGTTTTGATAATGTTGAGAAAACAGTATCATAAATTATTGGTGATATGGAAAATATATGAACGTATTCTTCAATGATTGACTTGTATTTATAAAGCAATTGGCTGACAATTGCCTTTTTTCATATTATAACTATAGCACATTTTTAATTGGTAAAATACATTAATCTATGTCAACAATATTTAACCGCAAAGGAAATCAATAATGCTGGTGGGTGTATTAGTAGGTTGGATATAACCGACAGTGAAGACTTGTCTTATGAAGAAATATATATAATATTATAAGATATGGATTACCACACTATATTGAGAGAGTATTTATAATACATACACCTATTACTTAAAATATTGCTTTTCTTAGGAACATATTTGAGGCTTTCAATGGCAAAGAAAAAATATCATGAGTTCAGAGATCCCATTCATAATTTCATTCAGGTGACTTCTGAAGAAAGAGAAATCATTGATTCTCTACCAATTCAAAGATTAAGACATATTACTCAATTAGCCACAACTTATTATATATATCCCGGTGCTACTCATAAACGTTTTGAACATTCTCTTGGGGTCATGGCTTTAGCAAGTCGTATTTTTGATATCCTGACTGATTCCCAAAATATTAAGTTCGACCAAGTTAGGGATTTAATTCCCGATACTGAACTATCACATTGGAGAAATTCCCTTAGGATTGCAGCGTTGTGCCATGATATCGGGCATCTTCCTTTTTCGCATGCAGCAGAAGAAGAATTATTACCCCCAAATTATACTCACGAAGTTCTTACTAAAGATTTAATTCACAGTAATTTTCTTGCTCCTCTTTTAATGAAAATGCATCTAGATCCTGAAGAGATTTCGAAAATTGCAATAGGTCCTAAAAATTTTAAAGATACCTCATTTGATACATGGATTGCAATTTTATCAGAAATTATAACTGGTAATTTCTTCGGGGCTGACAGAATTGATTACTTGCTCAGAGATTCATTACATACTGGAGTTGCATATGGGAAATTTGATCATTATCGTTTATTAAATACTTTAAGGATCCTTCCTGAAGAACCAGATTCTGATATATTGACTATTGGGATTGAAGAAGGTGGTATTCAGTCTGCAGAAGCCCTTCAATTAGCCAGATATTTTATGTTTTCTCAAGTTTATTTCCATGAAATACGGCGAGCCTATGATATACACTTAAAAGAATTTTTAAAGAATTGGTTAAATACTGGACAATTCTCTACTGATCCTGAAGATCATTTATATATGACTGATAATGATGTAAATAAAGCAATCTTTGAAATTTCGAAAAATAAATTACATAAGGCTTATCCACATGCAGAGATACTACTTGGACGAAAACATTTCAAATGTATTTATAAAGTAAAAAAAGAAGACATAAAAAATAATCCTCACGCGGGAGAAAACATCTTTTGTGCTTTAAAAGAGCAGTATTCTGATGATCAGGTTAAAAGAGATAAATATACTTCTAAATCTACTAGAGCCTCTTTCCCAGTTTTATTAGATAATAATGAAATCGCTCAATCTAGTGCTTTATCAGAAATATTGTTAAATTTGCCTGTTTTATTATTTGATTATATTTACGTAAATGCTAATATTTATAAAAAAGCAGATTCTTGGTTACAAAAAAATCATAAAACTATTATTAAATTACCCTCTTAATAGGGAGGAAATACAAAATGAATATTACACGTTCCTATTTCTTACTGGAACTTATCTCCAAATTACATTCTCACCAAAGTAGATGTGGAGAAACTCACATTCAAAAAACAGTTTTTTTTGCTCATGAATTACTTAGAATTCCTGTTAGCTTTGAATTTACATTGTATAAATACGGACCTTATTCGTTTGAATTGAGTGAAGAACTCAGTGTATTAAGAGCTTATAACTATCTTAAAGTAATACCCCAACAATATGGTGTATCTATCATTCCTACAGATAATATAAATCCAATGCGGACACTAGCGAACGACGCTAATTTATATGAACCTAAATTAGACTTCATTGCTAAACGTCTAGGATCTAAAAAAGTTAGTGAACTCGAAAAATTATCAACGGTTCTCTATATTAAAAAGAGACTAGGTATATCTCAAGAAGATGCTATAGCAAATAAATTGAATGAATTAAAACCGCATATTGATATTTTTGCTGCTAGAATGGCAGTAGAAGAATTTTCACAACTTGAACAAGAAATAAATAATCTTTATACAAATGATATTTCTCTCGAACAGGTTTAACGCCTGTTCGACATTCCGATAAATCAATTCGTGTTTATTGTACTATGCTTTTTGTCTTCTATTCTAGTATTTTCTGGACTCTATAAGCGAGCTTGATATTACTCATACAATAATCTATGTCAACAATATTTGAACGCAAAGGAAACCTATATAAGATACTATGATTCACAGGCCGGCCGCGAAACTGAAATGGCTACTGAAAAGTTATATACAAAATAAAAATTTCTAACAAGAGCGAATGCTTCACAAGTTAGGTAGTGAATTGATTGTTCTCTGCTTCTCTTCATCTACTATTTTGGCATAAATCTGGGTTGTAGCAATATCAGTATGTCCTAAGAGCTTACTCACTGTTGCCAGGTTTTTCCCGTATTTCAGGCTCAAAGTTGCAAATGTATGTCTGGAACTGTGAAAAGTGACATTCTTCCGGATACCTGCAGCTGACACCCAGCTTTTAAGACCAACGAAGACTGAATTCCTGGAAGGCATAGAAAAAATCTTATCGTCTGTACCACCAGCTGGCTGCCGGCTCAATATATCAACGGCTGACTTGGCCAGAGGAATATAAACAAGCTCATCCGTTTTTTGCTGTTTAAGCTGAACTTGTCCGTCCTGGATATCTCCCCAGGTTATTTCTTCTATATCCGAAATACGTAAACCGGTATAACAACTGAAAAGAAATGCATCCTTGACTATCGGAAATCTGCAATCAGTTTCATTTAACATTTTGACTTCTTCAAATGTCAGGTAAACACGTTTCGAGTAATCCTTGTGCTTCTTTACCCTCTTCAAAGGATTCTTCTTCAAAATCCCGTCTTCTACTGCCTGGTTCAAAGACATTTTAAGAACAATGATGATATTATTTATACTGGATCCCTTCATTCGCTCCTGGAGATATTCTTCAAATCCCTCATACCAGGATTCCGTTACTTTATTAAATGGAAGCGGTCCCGGGCAGTAACCCTTAAGATGCTTAATCACCGTCTTTAGTTTTTCATACTTAGGTCTTGCGTCATACATTTTTCCAAGGTAAGCAATGAAATCTGTCTCATTCCGCCTGTATATTTCTATATCATAGTTGCATGCAGCAAGCTCCATTTCCATTCGATGCATAACTTTTTCAGCAACAGAATATAGTTCTTTATCTTTTTGTTTATCGCCGGTTAAATATAAATTTAAAAATTCGTAGTCCCTTTTACCGTTAAAGTAAATATCAAGGTAAAGACTCTGCTTTCCACCGGCTAATTTTTTAGTTCGAATTTTAATCATTTGTTACTCGTTTTTGTTACTCGTTGTTACTCGTTTTCCGGGTAACAATACAGTAACAAATTTATAAGAAAATAACGGTAAAAACAACCTATATCACCCTAAATGGCAGATGTTCAAAAAGGCAATAAAAAAGCCGTAAACCAATGTTTTTTATTGATTTACGGCTATTTAAGACTGTTTTGGCTATTTTCTGATTTACTGCCTAATAGTACCCCCGAGAGGATTCGAACCTCCGACCTGCGGTTTAGGAAACCGACGCTCTATCCTGCTGAGCTACGGGGGCAGATAGAAATTTAGATTATAAAAATAATGAAGTTTTGCGAAAGTTCAAAGCATTTTGCACGCCTTTAACTACTTATATCAGCTTGACTATTACTTTTATTTTTTTCATTTTACCACATCTTTTATTCGTACAATTTTGAGTGCAGCTTTTTGCACACTCGCATTTCCCGGCAGTAAACTATTGGGTGATTTTATGCTTTATTCCCCCGGCTGTAAATCGGAAACTGGAACAGCAATATCCGGCCTCCATTACTTATGCCTGTGCTGCCTGCTTCTGCTGCTCTCACTGCCCCTGAATGCACAACAGCCGGATGACGACGATACCGAAGACCTGTTCGACCTGAGCCTGGAAAAACTCATGGACGTCGTGGTCACACCTTCCAGATTCAATCAGTCGGCCGGCAATGTTACTCAGAAAATCGACGTCATTACTTCCCGTGAAATTGAATCACACGTATTCGGCAACCGCAACCTCTGCGAGGCACTCTCTGGACTGCCCGGCATCTCTGTCAGCGTTCTGTCTAGAAATGATGCCAACTGGGGAACCTATGGCGGCATTGGTCCCAAATACAATACCTATATGCTCGAAGGACTGCCGGTCGATGGCTTCACCGACCCCATGTCACTCGACCTGAACATCATCGACAAGGTCGAAGTACAGCACGGCCCGGCATCTGTCCTGTATCCCAATTATCTTTCACAGGACTTCGCGGGTATTCAGAGCCCCCTGGCCGGTACGGTGAATATTATTCTCAAACAAAAAGTGCTCCGCTCTAAAACCATTGTCCAAACCTCCTATGGTTCCTACAATACACTCAACGGACAGTTCTTCCAGCAGAGCAAACTGGGCAATGTTCATTTCTTCATGGGCGCTACTTATGATATGTCTGACTATAAAGACTACGGAACCAATGATTCGTGGCTTAATATGCAGAAGGACCCGGAATATAGGAAAACTAAACTCTACGGCGGCATTACACTCTACCTCGATAAAAAATACAGCGAAAAGCTGACAGTGTTTGCACAGGGAACATGGCATTCAGGTGATAAAGGCCGAATCTATCAGGCGTACGACAATCAATATGCTACACTGAACGCCGGATATGAAGTTGCCATAGACGACCACATTAACCTGCAGTCACACCTCGGTGTGCGTTCATACGACCGCACCTGGCAGGAAAGCACTTCAGGACTGCCGGATACTCTCAACGCCGACACCGGAGTCAGTCAGCTCATTGTGCCCTTCGACCTGGGTATATCACTGCGCCACGGAAAGAACAATCTGCTGAATATCGGGATGGATTACCAGGAAGCAAAATACTCTGCATGGACTACTCCCCTTTCGCTTAGCAGGAATATCTGGAATAAATCATCTGCTACACAGACAGGAATATATGCACAGGAGGAATGGCAGATAATACCCCGACTGCTGCTGCGCGCTGGCCTGAGGTATTCTTATATCAGAAACAAAACTGCTCTGCTCAATGGTAGCGTCCCTGCTCAAAATGCAAAATCCTGGGACCGTTTGCTCTGGAGCGGAGGGATGAAGTATTCACTGAACAGCAGGATAAATATATTTGCAAATGCCGGCAGCAGCTTTGCTGCCCCGTCACTCAAGGCCATCGGCGGAACCATCCCCGAAGCGCAGACTCAAAACGGCAGCCGCGACGGTCAGCTGCCCAATCCGGGACTAAAACCCGAACTGGGTATCGGAACCGATATGGGTACGGATATCACATTGCCCTACAAAATTAAAATAACCATGCGCGGATTCTACACGGTAATAAAAGACGCCATCGTCGAAAATATCGTCAGCCAGAATCCCTCCCGCACCCGCTCTGAAAATGCTCATTCATCTTCTGCCACGGGTGTGGAACTGGAATTCTCTCACCAGATGGACACCAGATTTTCATGGTACACAAACATTACATATTTGAAAACCAGGGTTGAAAATGATCCGTATAGCAGCGGAAGTGATAATGAAATCCCCTTCTCTCCGGATCTCATTGCCAACTTTGGCCTGCGCTACCATTCCCCGTCTGGTTTTACATTCGTCCCGGAGTTTAATTATAACGACGGATACTATGACGGTATTATCAGTACGAACAGGAGATATTTCAGGCAGGGACTTACTGCCAATGCATATATCTCGCAGACTGTAAAGGAAAGAGAGGACTTTTCCATAGAGTGCTTTGTGCAACTGTACAATCTGACAAACAACAAATTTGAAATGCCCTGGCAGTTCAGGAATCCCGGTATTTCTGTCGCCGGAGGCGTAAGAATAACCTTTTAACCTGCGGCAGATATTGCATGACATTGCTAAATTATCAATATAATCTGTTCATCAGCAGTAATCATAAGTTTGCCTGTGCACTCCTTTTCTGCCTGTTTCTCGTGCTATTTTCCAATATTCAGGCCCCTGCACTGTGCATGGATAAACGAATGGAAAAGCAGGTGGAGAATAATGTTGAAGCCAGGGTAAAAGCGGCTTACCTGGTTAAATTCACCAAATTTATATACTGGGATTCGAGAGCGGCAAACGCCAGATCAAGTATAAGTCCTATAATTATAACAGTGCTGGGTTCAGATCCTGTGGGCGGACTGCTCGAAAATTTTTCGCAGAACCAGAAATCCGGCAGCCCGATTATTGTCAACCGGATTGGCAAGGATCTGAACAACCTGGAAAACTGCAACCTGCTGTTTATCAGCAAACAGGAAGCGGCTAGACTGCCCACCATTTTTAAACAGCTCGAAGGTTCCAATGTCGTAACAGTAAGCGACATTAACAATTTTGCACGCCGCGGAGGAATGATCGGTTTTGTAGTCGATGAGGACCGGGTAAAACTTGAGATCAATCTCGATGCAACCAACAGAGCAGGCCTGAAAATAAGTGCAAAACTCCTTGAACTGTCAAAAATAATCACAAAGGCAGAATAACATGAAAAACAGAATAAATAATCTGCCTATCAAAGGAAAGCTCATACTGATAATAATGTTCATCAGTATAACCAGCCTGCTCCTTTCGGGTTTTGCAGTCATTCTGTTCAATAATTACTATATTAAACAGAACCTGATAGAAAATATGACCACTATTGGCAAACTGATTGCTGACAGAAGTACCGCGGCACTCTCATTCCAGGATTCAAAGCTGGCCGAGGAAAACCTGTCAGTACTGCGGTTCAAACCAATCACAAGTGATGCCTGCATACTGACTGAATCAGGCCGGGTGTTTGCAGTATATAATTCACCAAATATATATGCAGGAAGTGCATTCCCGGATAAAATTCTAAAACGGGGCTTCTACTTTGAAGAAGAATACCTGAAACTGTTTGAACCTGTAACACTCGAGGGAAAACAGATCGGTACTGTCTATATCCGTGCAAGCCTCAGGGATCTGTACGGACAGAAACGCAATATTATCGGACTGGTAGTAATTGTAGTGCTTATTTCGAGCATAGTGGCCTTTTTCCTCTCCTCCAGCCTGCATCTGTTCGTTTCCAGACCGCTTCTGGATCTGACAAAAACTCTGCAGCACATTTCAGAGAACAACGACTATTCAGTCCGTGCGGTGAGAAACAGCAGCGATGAGATCGGATTTCTTGTAGATGCATTTAACCGGATGCTTGATATGATCGACCGTCAGACTGAAGATAAGAAAAAACTGATCGAAGAGCTCAGGCACCACAAGGACAACCTGGAGCAGCTGGTAAAACAGAGAACCGCAGAACTCGAACAGGAAAAGGAGCGTGCAGAGTCGGCCGACCGGCTGAAGTCAGCATTCCTGGCTACCATGTCGCACGAGCTCAGGACACCGCTGAATTCTATCATCGGTTTTACCGGAATATTATTGAAAGGACTTGCCGGCCCGCTCAACGAAGAACAGGCAAAACAGCTCAGGATGGCCAAAGGCAGCGGACAACATCTGCTCGCGCTGATAAATGATGTACTAGACATCTCGAAAATAGAGGCGGGCGAACTTGTAGTCGCTCAGAAACCATTCGATCTGCGGCTCGCAATTAACAAGGTTGTTGCTATAGTCAGACCGCTGGCAGACAGGAAGGGACTCGAACTGAGCACCAGAATTTCTGATGAAACCGGAATAATAGTGAGCGATCAAAGAAGGGTTGAACAGGTCTTGCTGAACCTGTTGAACAATGCAATAAAATTTACTGACGCCGGATCGGTCGAATTGATGTGCGAACAGTCTGATGACCGGATCAGCATCAAAATTGTTGACAGCGGCATCGGTATCGGGGATGAAGACCTGGAGAGGATTTTCAAGCCATTCAGCCAGATCGATACCGGCATTACAAGAAACCATGAAGGCACCGGACTCGGACTATCAATAAGCAAAAAACTGCTCGAAAAACTGGGCGGCACAATAAGCGTTGAAAGCCAGAAAGGTGCAGGCAGCATTTTTACAGTAACTTTGCCAATTTAGGGGTGAAACACTATGAGACCTAAAGTACTGATTATTGAGGATAATGAACAGAATATGTACATGCTCTCTTATCTGCTCGACAGCAGCAACTACGAGGTAATACAGTCTTTCAACGGGATCGAAGGCATTCATTTTGCAAGATCGCATAACCCCGACATAATTCTGCTGGATATACAGCTGCCGGAAATGGACGGATATGCCATTGCCCGTGAACTGAAAAAAATCGAATCACTGAGCGATACTCCCATAATAGCAGTGACTTCCTACGCCATGCCGGGGGATAAGGAAAAGGCAATGGCAGCAGGCGCGATCGGATATATCGAAAAACCAATTGATCCGGAGACATTCGTTTCCCAGATGGAATCGTTTCTCCCCACCGGCAATACTGACAGGAGTAATGAACAATAATGAAAGTATTAGTTGTAGATGATAAAAAAGAAAATCTGTATCTGGTAGAAACCATACTGAAAGCAAACGGATACACGACGCTGTCTGCCCCTAACGGGGCCGAAGCCCTCAAACTGACGCGCAATGAGAATCCCGACCTCATCATTTCAGACATTCTCATGCCAGTAATGGACGGATTCACTCTCTGCCGCGAACTGAAGAAAGACAGCAGCATGTGCAAGATCCCGTTTATCTTCTACACCGCGACATACACAGATACAAAAGATGAAGAGCTGGCCCTAAACCTGGGTGCCGATAAGTTCATGCTCAAACCCCTCGACCCGGATGAATTCATGAACAATGTCGAGGAAGTAATGCAGAATTCCGGCGGCAGCACCGCAACACCATTCCAGCGCCGCATTCCTTCGGAGTCCATAGTTCTGAAAGAATACAACGAAGCCCTGATACGAAAACTGGAAGACAAGATGGCACAGACCGAGGCAGCAGAAAAGGAACTCAGGAAATATTCGATGGAACTGCTGGCAGCAAAGGAAAAGGCTGAATTATCCGACAGACTGAAAACCGAATTTCTGGCACAGATATCGCACGAGATCAGGACTCCTGTGAATTCTGCAATCAGCTATACCAATCTCATCAGGGAGGAACTGAAGGATATGCTGACTCCCGAGCTGAACGACTATTTCAACGCAATTAATTCCGCAAACAAACGCCTTATACGTACTATCGACCTTATACTCAATATGTCTGAAATTCAGATCGGTACCTACCAGCCTATATTCAGGGAAACCGACCTGATAAAGTGTATATTCAACGATATCTGTACCGAATATGCAAACCTGGCCAAAAAGAAGGGATTGGTATTCAACTTTGAATGCCGCCTGAATGATCCTCAGATCTACTGTGACCAGTACAGCGTTAACCAGATTTTTGTTAATCTTGTGGATAATGCACTTAAGTATACTAAATCAGGCAGTATAGATGTTATTATCGATAAGGATAAACAAGGTCACATAAGTGTCTGTATAAGTGATACCGGTATAGGAATGTCACCAGAATTCATGGACAGGATATTTGAACCATTCAGACAGGAAGAACACGGCTATACACGAAGATTCGACGGCAACGGATTAGGCCTGGCAATAGTAAAGAACTACTGCGATATAAACGGAGCATGTATTTCTGTCACTTCAGAAAAACACAAAGGCAGCAGCTTCACTGTTACATTTTACAGAAAACCGGATGAGATGCTTCAGTAAACGGGAGCATGCCAC
>JBLMZS010000085.1:0-21917 GCA_050258935.1 Bacteroidota bacterium | reverse complement strand
ATGCCACATCAGCTCTCAGAAAGCCGAATATGCCCGATATGCCACCATATACTTCCCAGTAGATATCATCATTTTGGGTACTGATCTTGTAAGGAGATTCGTTCCAAATGCGGAGCATGCTCCCGCCGGTAATCATGTTTATATTCATATTTCGCAGGAAATTCAGTCCCAGTGACTGAAACGGTACTGTGCGCCAGTTATGCTCCATGTGTAGTGCCACCATTTTATCACCGGTAAATTCGTATGGATGACTACCCTTCAGCTGACCAAATGAGGTAAGGAATTCTTCGGAGGTTTCGGGAGCAAGTATGTGCTGCACTCCATATGCTCCGTCTATATAACCTGCATCTGCTTTCAGGAGCAGGTACGGAGCTATAAACAGTTCCCGAAATATTGTCTTAAAACGCACCTGGGCAGATGCCTTCATGCTCCAGTAATCGAAGTCACCTTCCATTGCTTTTACTGATTTGTTTACTTTTAGTCTGAATCCGTTCTGAGGCATTATCTGCAGCGATGAAGGATCATCGCCTGCGACCACCAGCATACTGATATTGTTATCTCTGCCGCTTATGATATCAGGATTATCCCTCTTTCCCCGGTTTGTATTGAATATCCTTTGGTGGTGTTGTTCAGTCAGTGACGACTGTCTCTCTGTTGATCCGTCCAGCTGCATACTGACTCCCAGCGGCAGCTGCTGCCGAAAACCCACTGAAAAACCCTCTGCCCAGAGATAATTATAATTATCCTCCAGTCCCAGTGTCACATTTATGGAATTTACAAGCTGAGGGTACTGAGTTTTGTCCTGCCACCTTTTTACACCGGCAGCACCTGCGATGCTCAAAATACTGCTGCCGTTGCGCGATAGTTTAAGTTCAATCTCTCCCCTGCCGCTGGTCTTTTTAAGTCCGAATGAATACAATGCTGCTCCGGAGTACTTCAGATAGTTCTTTGAAGCAGAGCTGCTGAAACGGGCACCCAGAGAAATTCCTGAAACGCGTGAATTTGAAAAATCTATGTAGTTCAGGATATCCGTTGGAGAAAACTTTTCCTGCTTTTCATCGTCTCCGCCGTCATCCACTTTAACGAGTGCTGCAAGTGTACCTTTAGGCTTGATAAAATTCTTCAGCCTTTTAGTACTATCCAATGCAACAAATGCTTCAATTTCGCTTGAGCTGAGGGGTATGGGTCGAAGTGAATCAATCTGCGCCTGTTTCAGTTCCACAGACCCCGAGATACCTGCTGAATCGGCGAGTGTCAGATACTTATTTGCAATGGGTTTCTTCTGATGCTGAACCGAATCGGGGAAATCAGCATTGATATTGTAAGTGGAAATGCTGTATATCTGGTCAAATTCCATTTTATCGAATGCCACAAGTCCCCCGAAGTTTATACCGGCAGAGAAAACCGTGTGCGTCAGCTGGGGCAGCCAGTAGCGCCCGTATTTATTCAGTTTCTGTTCGTATATTACCGAAAGATCGGTTGTATAAGGGACAGACAGACCTTCGTTGTTGCTTAGCTCCACGCCGATAAGTGCATAGCTGCCCCCGGCTATGACTATCCTGCCCTTCAGAAGCGGTCTGATATCTGAGGCCGGAATCACCTCGATGGTGTATATCAGGTCGTCTCCGGACTTCCTGGTATCCGAAAGTCTGTATTTATAATAATTAAATGCATCATCTGACAGCGGAAGATGTACCCTGTTGCCCATCACTTGAATTTCCTCGCCCGAGAAATCGATACTATTGATCTTCATCTCGGTCATATTGATGTTTCTTCCGGCTTTCGACCTGAGGTTTTCAGACTTAAACGTTGCCAGAGGGATCTCCTTTGTCCACTTGCCCGGAACCACATATCCATCTACAAAAGCCTCATCGATCAGTGCGATCTCGCCTGCAGAATTGAATATCTTTTTGGCATAAGCCTCATAACTGTAGCGCGCCAGTCCATCCCGGTTTTCTGTTTTCTTTGCTATAGCTTTCCGTATTATGCCATATGCCGGATCTTCATTTCCGGAACCAATTACTACCTCGGGCATAATGACAGAATAAGGAACGAGTGCCAGCTGGAGCTGATTATCGCCCGGAACGGTGATTCTGCTGCTTTTACTCTGATATCCTACAAAACTCACTGTTACAGAGTATTCACCTTTCGGAAGTTCCAAAGAAAACCTGCCGTCGGAATTTGTAGTGGTTCCGGTATTGTTTTCCTTTACCTGGACAGTCGCGTAGGGAAGCGGCAGTCCTGTTTCTGAATCGGAGACATGGCCGATAAGCTTAAAAGTCTGAGAGAATGAATTCGGTGCAGAAATAAAAAGAGCTATCAGGATCAGTAAACAATGCTTCACTTTTACCTCGGGTTGTTGTGACTTATACAAGTGCAGGAAGAATTTGTGTCATTCTTTTGTATATTTATTTTCTCGCTGCAGTACTGAGTTTCTGCAGTTTAGACGCGGAGTGGAAGAATATGTTCATATTCAGCATACAATATTCTTCCCGGAAAAAGCCTTATCTGCCGTTTGCAGTCAGCAGGTCGTAGACCGAATTGAGGTAGTAAGTAGGTTTGACTGAATTATCGCTTAGGCTTGCGTGGCTGACACCCGTTGAAACCAGAGCAGAGTCTATTCCGTAGCTGTTGGCCATTTTTATATCAGTTTCAAGCCTGTCGCCAAGCAGCAGCAGTTTCTCCTTTGGAATACTGATACGTTCAGATATTTCGCGCATCATGTACATTGAAGGTTTTCCAAAGTGGTCTTCCAGGCGTCTGTTTGTCCTCTGTTCAAGATCGTTTATGGTAGTACCGGCATCTACAATTTCGCCGTCTTCAACAGGACACGTCATATCAATGTTTGCGGCAAAAAACCTGGCTCCGCGCATCAGGGCACTTGCTGCGGTAGTGACTTTCTCCGGTGTAATGTACCGGTCGAGTGTGATGAGTACAATATCGACTTCACCTGGATTATCCGAATATTTCAGGCCGCCGTCAGTAATTTCCTGTATGAAAAGATCCTCACCGATAGCAAAGAAAGTCTGTCCGGCATGGAGTGCTGAGAGGTATTTTCTGATAGTAATGGTAGCTGTTACTATCTCATTCAGTTCTGCGTTGACACCGTAATTTTTCAGTATATTGAAATAATCGCGGGCACTTCCGGTAGTCTTGTTCGAAATGAAAATGACTTTCTTGTTGTTCTCTTTCAGGTAATTAATAGTATGATCGGCTCCGGCAATCAGATTATCACCGCGGTAAACGGTCCCATCCAGATCAAAAATAAATCCATCATACTTTTCGGCAATAGACAAACCTGAGTTCCTCCGGAAGATTACAGTGATAGTTCTTTTTTCATTTTAACAAAAGTTTCAACGATCGAATGAGGCTTATATCCCAGCAGAGTTTCAGCCTTGAAAGTAATTAGTCCCGATTTGAGGGGACGCGGGGCAGGCTGGTTGAGTTCCCGGGTTTCTATCGGAGCGATCAGCTGTTCATCCAGAGCAAAGAACCTGGCAATAAGCTTTGTGAATTCATAACGAGACAGGAATTCCGCTCCGCCTACGTGAAATATACCCTGCCTTTTATACCCGGCAGCCCTGTCTATGGCCTGTACCAGATCGTCAATGAACGTAGGGTTATTGATCTGATCAGTCACTATTCTGATATTCTTGCCCTCGCGCAGAGAATTTACGACCCATCTGACAAAGTCCGGCCTGCCATATAATACCGGTCCATAAAGAACATTTGTCCGGATAACCGTGGACATTGCGCCGTGCAGTCTGAGAGCATTTTCGCTCGCTAGTTTAGTGCGTCCGTAGTAGCTGATGGGGTTAGGCTTTGCATCCTCGGTGTACGGTCCGTTCGAACCGTCAAATACATAATCGGTGGAAATGTGTATCAGGTGTGCATCGATCAGTCTGGCGCTCTCAGAGAGGTATTCAACCCCCTTGACGTTTATTTTCCAGGCAGTTTCCCTTTCAGTTTCGCACTGATCTACGTTAGTGAAAGCGGCTGCATTTATTATTACATCAGGGAAGAAATCAAAGATGACGTTCTTGACGCTCTCTCTTTTGCTCAGATCAATCTGACTGTAGGAGATGGAACTATCGAGCGGTTTGTCTTCAACAGACGCAGCAAGCAGTTCAACATTCCTCAACCCGGAATAATACTTTACCAGCCTCTGCCCCAGCATACCGCTGGAACCAACCACAAGTACGCGTCTCCTTATCAAATCCTGCGAATGTATAGTCATGACACTAATTTTCAGATTTCTGAAGTAATAATGGTTTTTCTGTCTGCGCAAACCGGATACATATAAACGAAAATCCAGTTATTTAATATAGGAATAAAATAAGGGAACACCAAGAATAGAAGCCCTGAAGAGTTCATTTTTCATATCCCTAATTGGTTTATAACTGCAGTCACTGGAGTTGTAAAATTACTGCCTTTTTTTGAAATGGCGGTATTTTTCACTACATTAAATGGATATTTGTTTAATCCTGCAGTTGTTTTTTGGGCATATGCGCGCACTTGCAGCTCAAGACAGTTTTCTGTTCCACACATACCAAAGGGAAAAAAATGAAAATTGGCATTACATGTTATCCTACCTATGGCGGCAGCGGTGTTGTTGCCACCGAACTGGGTAAAGCACTTGCTTCGAGAGGCCATGAGATACACATTATCAGTTATGCACTGCCGCAGAGACTCAACCGGTTTATCGAAAACGTTTACTTTCACGAAGTGGAAATGAGCAACTATCCCCTTTTTGAGTTTCAGCTATATACGCTGGCACTGACGAGCAAGATGATTGAGGTGATAAAATACGAAAAACTGGATCTGATACATGTACACTATGCCATTCCCCACGCTATAAGCGGCTACCTGGCCAGAGAGATCATAAAGAAATCGGGGGGTAATCTGCGCATTATAACTACACTGCATGGTACTGATATTACACTGGTGGGACTCGAACCGTCATTCCTGCCGCTGGTGAAATTCAGTATAGAGGAAAGCTGCGGCGTTACAGCTGTATCCAGATTTCTTAAAGAAAAAACCCTGACAAATTATCACATAGAAAAGGATATAACGGTAATAAACAATTTCATAGATACCGAACTCTACAAGCCTGCAACTTCAAACGGATTCAAGGAGCACATTGCCCCGAATGGCGAAAAAGTACTTATCCACACGTCCAATTTCAGGCCGGTAAAAAGGGTAGCCGATACGATACGCGTCTTTGATATAGTCCGCAAGGAAGTACCGTCAAAACTTCTGCTGGTAGGTGACGGTCCTGACCGTTCGGAATGCGAAAGGCTGTCGAGGGATCTGGGGCTCCAGAAGGATGTGCTATTTCTGGGCAAGCAGGATGCACTCGTAGATATACTTAATTCCGCTGATCTGTTTCTGATGCCTTCGCAGTCGGAGAGTTTCGGCCTGTCTGCACTCGAGGCCATGTCGTGCGGTGTACCGGTAATAAGCTCGAGCGTGGGCGGTCTGCCTGAACTCATTGTTCACAACGAAACCGGATATATTGCTGAGATAGGAGACATTGAGCGGATGGCCAAATATGCTATTGATCTGCTTACAAATGACAAAAAGTATGAACTATTCTCGCAGAATTCCAGAGCACGGTCTATCAACTGTTTTGATAAAAACATCATTGTCCCACAGTATGAAGCCTGCTATGAAAAGGTACTGAACTGCTGATGCAGTTCTCAGTTCTCAGTTTCCAGTGAACTGAGAACTAATAACTGAGAACTTCCCGCCAAAGGCGGGAGTGTACTATGGTTTTACCGGTTCGCGGCCAATACTGTAATAGATAAAACCATCTTCTTTCATTTTTTCAGGTGAGAATATATTCCTGCCGTCGAATATCACCGGCTGTTTCAGCAGTGATTTTATCTGCTCAAAATCCGGATTCCTGAATTCATTCCATTCAGTCACAATGATCAGCGCATCACTGTTTTCCAGGGCGGTGTATTCGCTCTCGGCATAGCAGACAGAATCATTCAGGTAGAATTTTGCAGTCTCAATAGCTGCCGGATCATATGTGGATACGGTTGCTCCCAGCTCCAGAAGTTTTTGTATAATTATCACCGACGGGGCTTCTCTCATATCATCTGTATTGGGTTTGAATGCCAGTCCCCACACAGTAAAATGCCTGCCGCGTATATCACCTCCAAAGTGAGACCGGATTTTGTCCACAAGTACAAGTTTCTGTGCATTGTTAGACGAATCGACCACACTCAGAATATTCATCTGTGCACCGTGTTCGGATGCAGTTTTTATCAGAGCCCGGACGTCTTTTGGAAAGCAGCTGCCGCCGTATCCGATACCTGCAAAAAGGAATCTTTTACCTATGCGAGTATCTGTTCCCATACCGCGCCTTACAAGATCGACATTAGCGCCGACCCTCTCGCAGAAGTTAGCCAGTTCGTTCATATATGTAATTCTTGTGGCGAGGTAAGAATTCGCAGCATACTTGGTCACTTCAGCACTTTCAGGGTCCATCTCCAGTATTGGATTACCCTGGCGTACAAATGATTCATACAGCAGCTTCATTTTATCGAGTGCCTTCCTGCTCTGAGCCCCTATCACTATCCTGTCGGGTTTCATAAAGTCCTCGACAGCAAAACCTTCACGCAGAAATTCCGGGTTGGAAACCACTTCGAAATTTACACTGCCCTGTTCTCTTATAATTTCCGTTACGGCACGTGCAGTACCTACCGGGACGGTACTTTTGTCAACAATGATCTTAAAATCACTGTCCCCGAGTTCCTTCAGTATGCGTCCAATTTCAGCGGCAGTATTAAAAACGTACTTAAGGTCGGCCGATCCGTCCTCGCCCTGAGGAGTAGGCAGGCACAGGAAAATTATGTCTGAAGAAGCCACTGCACTTTTCAGATCGTCTGTAAAGAAAAGCCTTTTTTTGGCAATATTCCTGTAGAAGATCAGTTCCAGCCCGGGCTCGTATATAGTAACTTCAGCATTCTGCAGTT
The DNA here is from genome assembly GCA_050258935.1 of Bacteroidota bacterium. Taxonomy (GTDB): domain Bacteria; phylum Bacteroidota; class Ignavibacteria; order Ignavibacteriales; family SURF-24; genus JBLMZS01. Next base: position 14,934 of record JBLMZS010000085.1, on the reverse strand, counting down.
TCTTAAGTTTCTGCTGATCATTATCCACACAAATTACCTGGTTACCCATCTCAGCAAAACAAGTGCCCGAAACAAGGCCAACATAGCCCGTACCTACGACGGTAATGTTCATTTATTCCTCCGATAATAGACAAATCTATATTTTACTTTAAATTTAAAAAGAAATATATGAAAACAAAGCAACAGACATTAAATTGTCCGTTACTCATCATAAAAAAAGTCTTTCTGTATTTCTGTGAAACCTGCAGCCTGAAGATCTTTTGGAGATACAATGGGTGAATCATTCTGCCAGTCGATGTTCAGTGCAGTGTCATTATACAGTATTGCCCGTTCATGGTTTTTGCTGTACGGAGCGCTGCATTTATAGTGAAACAGTGCTTCGTCAGAATTTACCGTGAATCCATGGGCAAACCCCCTGGGAATCCAAAGCTGTCTTTTCGATATATCATCCAGCACCACCGATACGTACTGGCCGAACGTGGGTGAATTGAAGCGGAGGTCGACAGCAACATCCATTACTTCTCCTTTTATCACCTGGCAGAGCTTTCCCTGCGCAAACTCTCCCACCTGGTAATGCAGTCCTCTAATAGTATTTTTTACAGACCGGGAGATATTATCCTGTACAAATTCATCGCAGATACCGGCCTGCAAATATTTGGTTTTGTTAAAAGCCTCAAAAAAGTAACCGCGTTCATCGTGGAATACATCGGGTTCAATAATTAAAACACCTTTCAGTTTTGTCTCAGTAATTTTCATCAGTAAATATGTATATGTGTATAAATTAGTTTTGTGTAAATAACCATCTATGTTTCAGCATTCCTCGCATTCCTGCAGTACCCGCTCCAGATAGTCCCTGTAGAAGCACTTTGGAATAGATGCAATCAGTTCTTCAAATCCGCATTTATCGATAAAGTTCATCTTAAATGCAATCTCCTCTATACATGCGACTTTGAGTCCCTGCCTGTCTTCAATGATGCCGAAGAAGTTGGAAGCCTGCAGCAGCGATTCAGGAGTACCCGTATCCAGCCAAGCCACTCCGCGTCCAATCTTCATTACACTCAGTTTTTTCATTCCGAGGTATTTTTTATTGACGTCAGTAATTTCGAGTTCACCGCGCGCAGAGGGCTCCAGTGTTTCAGCAATCCGTACTACATTATTGTCATATATATATAACCCGGGAATGGCATAATTTGACCTGGGATTTGCCGGTTTTTCCTCGAGAGAAATAGCCTTGCCTTGCCTGTCAAATTCCACAATACCATACCTCTGCGGATCGTTCACCTGATAGCCGAATATAACCGCTCCTTCGTGCAGTTTCAGCGCATCATACATAAAATCCAGTTTTCCGTAAAAAATATTGTCACCCAGTATGAGAGTAACACAGTCATCGCCTATAAATTCCTTGCCGATGATAAAAGCCTCAGCAATACCGTTCGGTGCGTCCTGAACCGCATAGCTGATATTCAGCCCCATCTGGCTGCCGGAATTAAACAGCTGCTGATACAGAGGTATAGTTTCCTTATTAGAAATAATCAGTATGTCCCTGATCCCGCCCAGCATAAGGATCGAAAGCGGATAATAGATCAGCGGCTTGTCGTAAATCATTGCCAGCTGTTTGCTGTATACTTTTGTGACCGGGTACAGACGGGAACCGGATCCACCGGCAAGTATTATTCCTTTCATTTTTTTAATTCCCTGTATTTTGTTTATATAACAATTCTGTTATTCAGCTGAAAAATCCCAATCTCAGTATTTCATGTTTTTATGCCACGTCCAGGCGCTTGAAATGATATCCTCGAGGTTGTGTTCAGGACTCCAGCCGAGCAGTTGTTTTGCCTTTTTGTTATCAGCTATAAGTACAGCCGGATCACCGGCCCTTCTGCCGGATACAGTATAAGGAATCTCGCAGCCCGTAACTTTTTTTGCGGTTTCAATGATCTGCATTACCGAATATCCGTCACCGGTACCCAGATTGACTACTTCGGATTTTCCTCCTTCTGACAAGTACTTCAATGCCCTGATGTGCGCGTCTGCCAGATCATAGACGTGTATATAGTCCCTGATACAGGTACCGTCAGACGTAGGATAGTCGTTACCAAATACCTGAACACTTTTTCTTTTGCCGAGTGCAGCTTCGAGTACTATAGGTATAAGATGAGTTTCAGGCTGGTGGCTCTCACCGATCACGCCGTCAAAATCGTCGCCGGCGGCGTTGAAATATCTGAGTGCCACGTGTTTCATTCCATATGCGGTGTCGTAATCCTGCAGCACATTTTCTATCATGTGTTTCGTTTTTGCGTATGGATTAATGGGTTTAATACCCTCATCCTCAGATATGGGAATTATCTCCGGATTTCCATACAGTGAACAGGTGGAAGAAAATACTACCTTTTTGATATTAAAATCCTTCAGTGCACTGAGCAGCGAAATGCTCCCGCCCACGTTATTTTTGTAGTAGATCTCAGGGTTATCAACCGATTCACCCACATATGCAAAAGCAGCGAAGTGTATTATAGCATCTATGGCATGTCTCGAAAGCACTTCTCTTATTGCCTCTGCGTCCAACAGGTCAGCATTCTCAAAGACAGCTTCACCAGGAACCGATTCCTTATGCCCCCGCGAAAGATTATCAATAATAACGACTTTGTAATTCTGCTCAAGAAGTTTTCTGACAACATGCGAGCCGATATACCCGGCTCCACCGGTCACAAGTACTGTCATGCCAATCCCCGCTATAATTCTGAATTGAAAAATCACAATTCATTAATTTAATTCAAATAACTAATTTATCCAAAATTACGATGCTGAATATTCATTTTTACACTGACCTGTCTTTTCAATCTGCCTTAAGCTAAAGAGTCTTATTTTTGCACGAACTCTTGTAAAGTTAGAAAATATTTTCTATTATGATTTTATAAATAAACGTTTTTTGAGAGTGACTGAAAAAGATTTTTCCAACAACTGGATTGCCCGGCTTACCGAGAGGGGTATAAAGAATTTCCCTTCTGATTTTCTGAGCAGTCTGCCTACTGAAGAGATCAGCCTTCCCAGTGTCAATCTGGTAAAGGGTGAAGAGCTGTTCGGCAGCTATGAAATAACCGATTCGAGGGGTAATTCGGTATTCCTGGCAGACAGCCTTTCGAAGGCGAAGTATATATTGTACAGTAACCGTCTCCGGCCCCATATAGTCAGTATTCCATCCGGCGATGAGCACGTAAGCGATGTTGTGAAGCTGTATGAAAAATACCTCGACAGCATCGTTAAGGAAGTAGAATCTGATTATAAAAAAGTCTTTCCAAAGAATAAAAACTTTTCTTTTATCTCCAATGAAATTTTCAACGCACTGAATCTGAAGAGATACTGACATTCCCCCGGATTTGCCTTGATCGAGATTAGCGAGAACATCACCAATTATCTGACGGAACTGCTCGGCAGCAGCAGAGCCGCAAAGTACTTTGAGTTTATTAAAACTGACCATACACCTTATATAAGGTTCAACAGCCTGTATGCAAATGAACAGCAGCTGACCGCCAGACTTGAGCGTCTGGGGATCATACTGGAAAGGGTTGATTCAATTCCCGGAGCCTATAAAGTTCTCTCCGGCATCGGACTTGCCGGCAAGACGCTGGAATTCAATACCGGGCAGTATTACATACAGAGCCTCTCGTCAATGATCCCCCCATTGGTGCTGCGCCCGTCTGGGGACGACAGAGTAATGGATATGTGCGCCGCCCCTGGAAGCAAGGCCACACAGATAGCAGAGCTGATGCAGAACAAGGGTACATTTATTACAAATGAGCTCAGCCTTAACCGTGTTAAAATGCTGGTCCATAATATTGAGAAACTGAACATTGTAAACACGGGAATATTGAACTATAAGGGAGAATGGCTGAGCAGACTCTACGACAGTTATTTTGATAAAATACTGCTGGATGCTCCCTGCAGTGCACTCGGTGTTATACAGAAAAAAGAAGAAGTCAGCAACTGGTGGAGTCTTGAACGCGTCGGAAAAATTGCACAGCTGCAGCTCATGCTGATTAGTGCCGCAATCAAGATGCTCAAACCGGGCGGAGAGATGGTATATTCGACCTGCACACTCACACCGGAAGAAAACGAACTGATAATAAATCATGTACTAAATAAATATCCACTGGAAGTACTCGATATCAGTCTGCCCGTAGAAAGCCAGGAAGGTTTTACTTCTTACAAAGGCGTGCAGCTGAATCCCGGTCTGAAAAAATCGCACAGAATTATTCCCTGGGAAGTCGATTCAGAAGGATTCTTTATCATAAAACTCAGGAAAACAGCCCCTGTGGAAAAGGCAAAACCGCTGGATAACCAGGGCACCGGAAATCTGCGTCTGATCGGGCCGGACAATCGGGAGATAAAACCCCATCTGAATTTTCTTTCGGAACGCTTCGGTATTAACAGCGAAATATGGCTGAATTACAGGTTCCTGTTCAAGGGCAGCGATATATTTTTTGTAAGCCGTGATTTTGATACGCCGCACTTAAGTGAGTTCAGCCGCATCGGACTCCATTTTGCGGCTATTGATAAAAGAAGCCGAGCACAGCTTCATTCCAGTGCAGCACAGCAGCTTTCGGATCATATCACCCGAAACACATTTGTCATAGAAGATACAGCCGGCCTGAGGAATTATTTTGCAGGCGGTATCGTCAGGAGTGACAGGGCTCTGGAAGGTCAGTATATTGTGAGGTACGGAGATTACACGCTGGGCACTGCCATTTCAGTTGCAGGAGGACTCAAGAGTCAGTACCCCAAATCACGAAGGATGCATGAAATTATAATGCCTCCGGAGCTTTAGTTCCCGCAGAACCGCAATACACCCACCGGTGTAATTCCACCGTTATCGCTGAAAAGAATATAAACTGAAAAGAATATAAACTGAAAAGAATATAATAAAAATGCGCCGCGAAACAGTTTCCTGTTCCGGGCGCATTTCTGTTGAGTAAGTAACAATCAGCAGGTTTTATACATCATAGTAGAGGCCGAATTCAAACGGATGCGGCTGCAGAGCCATCGGCTTGATTTCCTTTTCTATTTTGTACTTTATCCACGTCTGTATCAGATCCTCTGTAAACACTCCGCCTTTTGTCAGGTATTCATGATCTTCTGCAAGTGCCTTGAGAGCATCTTCAAGGCTCGGAGGAGTTGAAGGAACACTCTTCAGTTCTTCAGGATCCATATCGTAAATGTCTTTATCGAGCGGTTCACCAGGATCGATCCTGTTCATAATACCGTCCAGACCTGCAAGCAGGATTGCTGAGAACCCAAGGTACGGGTTGCCTGAAGGATCGGGGCAGCGGAATTCGACGCGTTTTGCCTTGGGACTCGAAGAGTACATTGGTATTCTTATAGAAGCGCTTCTGTTTCTCTGTGAATATGCAAGATTTACAGGAGCTTCAAAACCAGGTACAAGACGCTTGTAGGAATTTGTTGTAGGATTGGTGAACGCCAGCAGCGAAGGCGCATGCTTCAGGAGTCCGCCTATAAAATAAAGTGCCATTTCGCTAAGTCCGGCATAACCGCTGCCGGCAAACAGAGGTTTGTCATTCTTCCAGAGACTCACGTGTACGTGCATACCGGAACCATTATCGCCCACGATCGGTTTGGGCATGTAAGTTACTGTGCGGTTGTTTATCTTTGCCGTATTCTTCACAATATACTTGAACATGAGGAGCTGATCTGCTGCTTTTACCAGGGGCTGAAATTTGAGGTCAATTTCGCACTGGCCGCCGCTGGCAACTTCGTGGTGCTGTGCTTCTACGTCAATTCCGCTGTTCATCAGATTCATAACCATTTCGTTTCTCAGATCCATCAGCGCATCAGTGGGAGGCACCGGGAAATATCCTTCCTTGTAGCGTGGCTTATATCCCAGGTTCGGACCCTCTTCCCTGCCGCTGTTCCACCTTCCCTCGATTGAATCAACGAAGTAAAAACTGGAATTTGGCTGTGAATCAAATCTCACATCGTCAAAAATGAAAAATTCGGCTTCAGGGCCGATATATGCCTGATCAGCCAGCCCGGTTGAGCGCAGATACGCCATTGCTTTCTGAGCTATATTTCTGGGGCAGCGTGAATATTTTTCTTTTGTGGCGGGTTCATAGACATCGCAGATAAGACTTATTGTCGGCACTTCAATGAACGGATCCAGGAACATGGTATCGGGATCCGGTATGATGAGCATATCGCTCTCGTTTATGGCTTTCCAGCCCCGGATAGATGAACCGTCAAAACCGTATCCGTTGACAAAACTGTCCGCGCTCAGCTGAGTGGTCGGTACAGTAAAATGCTGCCACTGACCCGGCATGTCCATAAATTTATAATCCACAAATTTAATATTATTCTTTTTTACATATTCAAGAATAGTATCGACAGATGATTTACTGCTAGCCTTTGCTTTAGCCATGGTACTCCTTTCTGTTTATTAAAAATAAAATAGTCAATCTATAGCGGCATAACCCGTATATAAAACAACCGGGTCTGTTGTAGAACCCGGTTATAATAATCATTTATTTAATATCCAGTACTGTAGTTTCTTTTATAGTCGAAAGTATCAGATTGGTTATTGTACGCACCACTCCGGGCCACGACTGAATAAGAGTCAGAAGTTTTTCCAGAGAAGCTGAGTCTTTGACAACAGCTTTGAGAATATGTGATCCCTCGCCAAGTACGGTATAACACTCGATAATCTGCGGCATTTTTTCGATCTTGGCTGTAAAATCCTTGAAGTGCTTTGAGGAATCAGTGACTACGATAATAAAGGCCATAATATCGTAGCCGAGTGCCTTTCTGTTCAGTCTTGCGTAATATCCCTCTATAACCCCCGCATCCTCGAGCTTGTACAACCTTTCACTTACTGAAGGTATCGACAGGCCTACCTGTTCGGCAATTTCGCTTCTTTTGATCCTCCCGTTTTTCTGGAGCATCTTTAGGATTTTTACGTCTAAATCATCGAGCATATGGAACCTTATTTTTTTAGGTATTTGGTTATTTTTTCCTTCAAATATAAGGCATTTATGTCAATTTTGCAAGATATTTCCGTCCAACTTAAATTTTTTAAGTTAGCGCGGACTTATTTTGCAGAAATTAAGGCAGCATTCAGATGCCGGGCTAGGCGGTCTTTTTTATACCGAAGGGAGTAAACGGGCGGTTATCATTTTTCACCTGCTCAAACAGGTCAAGATTTTCCTGCCGGCGCGGCTGGATCTGGTGATAGAGGTGGTATTGTACCGCGGCATGGTTCAGTGACTTTATTTCCGTGCCAACCATTTCGAGTCTGTATTGTACGTCGCTGTCTTCTCCTATTGAGGGAGCTTCATATCTTTCGTCAAATCCGTTTATTCTGAGCAGATCATCTTTGAACAGTGAAAAATTACAGCCCAGGAGTCCCCTTTTTTTCTTGTTGAACAGATTTCTCAGAAATCCATCCGACAGATATATGCCCTTCTCAACGTCGTATGAATCGCCGAAGATGCCGTCCCAGAACAGTGTAAGGAAATTTCTTTCAAAGTAGCCGTCTGCTATCATTTCAGGAGTCAGTCTGCGCGTGATTTTTTCAGACAGGTTGACCCTCCGGCCGGTAAGTGCCGTACCGGGTCTTCTGCCGCCAAGGTGGCCGGATAAAAATTCCCTGTGGGGTATGCAGTCGCCGTCAACAAAGATCAGGTATTCGCTTTCGGCAGCAGTGACGGCTTTATTGAGTATCCTGTTTTTCCTGAATCCCTTATCCTCGTGCCATAAGTGCCGGACTGGTATATGTGTCGAATCGATTATCTTATTTACCACGCCGACCGCCTCCTGGCTGCTGCCGTCGTCTGCTATTATGATCTCGAAATCCCGTGAGCTCTGTTTTTCGAATCCGGCAATGAGCAGGCGCAGATAATCCACACGGTTATAAAACGAAATTATTACAGTTGCCTCTGTCATATCTTCCCGCTGCCGCCGCCGGTATCACTTACAATCTTTCTCAGTATTTCCTTGTTTCTGCTGCGTTTATATGCCTTCTCGTCGTCGAGTATTTTAGGCGGTTTTTTGGGCAGAGGAATCCTTTCCTTCTTAGGTTCAATTGTTATTTTTATTGATTTCTTCATAATTTCACCTACAAAAATATCCTTTATTCTGCTTTATTCATAGAAAAAAACATTTCTATTTTCCATTTTTGGGATTATTTTACATTACTGTTTTTTTCACTACAGGTCAGAACCGTGAAGAATAAACCCGTCAAAAATATCGAAAGTTCAAATGGACCAAAGCATTCAGCCCATGTATCCTCTGCCGGAGGAGGCAGACAGTTAAAGGTCAGATGGTGGTTTTATCTGATTGCTCTGCTGATACCGGTTGTGCTTATTATCATGCTTGAAACCGGGCTCAGGCTGTTCAATTACGGCAGACCCTATGTCCAGTGGGTTCAGATTGATGATAACAGCTACATACTTAATCCAGATATTGCCCGCAGGTATTTCTATACTACTGTGAACGTCCCTTATTCAAACCAGAGCCTGTTCGACAAGATCAAACTGCCCAATGCATTCAGAGTTTTCATACTGGGCGAGAGCAGTGCTGCAGGTTATCCGTATCTGCCGAACGGATCATTTGCCAAGTATCTTAAGCAGCGTCTGGGACTCATATATCCCGACAGGCGCATTGAAATAGTGAACATATCTATGACTGCTATAAACACGTATGCTCTGAGAGATATGATGCCCGGCATAATTGAGCAGAAACCCGACCTGGTGCTGATTTATACCGGACATAATGAATACTACGGAGCTCTGGGAGCAGGTTCGATGGAATCGCTGGGTTCTTCACGCACCATGGTAAACTTCATGCTCTCGCTTAACAAATTTAAGACCGTGGAATTATTCCGGAACATTATAAAGTCGGTGTTTGCTGGCGTGTCAGGCGGTAAAAAACCTGTAAAGCTTAACGATGCCGACAATAAAACCATGATGGCAAGAATGGCAAAGGATCAGACCATCGCGCTTAATTCGGATACGTATAAGAACGGATTGAGTCAGTACGAAGGGAACATGCGCGATATACTGCAAATGGCAAAAGATGCAAATGTCCCGGTAATACTCGGAACGCTGGCCTGCAACCTGAAGGACCAGTCACCGTTTATCTCAACGACTGAAGGCAATCAGAAACCGGCCGATAAAGTTTACAAAGAAGCCCTGGCAGAGTATAACAGAGGGAATTACGCACAGGCAAAAAAACTGTTTGTCATGGCTAAAGATCTGGACGGTCTGCGCTTCCGCGCACCCGAGGATATAAACAGAATTACAAAGCAGCTGGCAAAGGAATTTTCATTTCCTGTGACAGACATAGATTCAGCTTTCAATGCCAACAGCCCGCACGGAATTACCGGTGATAATCTGATGACAGATCACCTGCATCCAACTATACAGGGTTATCAGCTTATAGGCAGGCTTTTCTTTGAAAGTATGAAAGTCAACCACCTGCTGCCGGCAGAACCAGATAAAAAGTATTCCGATGGGCAGCAGGACGTGTGGGTCAAGAGTAATTTCTACTTTTCACCGCTTGATTCTGTCATAGGAAAGTACAGGATAACAGTATTGAAAAACGACTGGCCTTATATTAAATCGGCTTCACAGAAAAAGTCAATAGTACCGGTTACATACATCGATACACTTGCTTATAATGTTGTCGTGAATAATGCAGCGTGGGAAGAAGCACACCGCAAGGCTGCCAGTTATTATATCAACCACGACGACTATGCCATGTTCGAGAAAGAAATAGATATACTTATTGACCAATTCCCATTTATAGACGATTATGCCCAATCAGGCGCAAACTTCCTGCTGAATGAAAAGCAGTACAATCGCAGTCTTAAATACTTCTATATGATAGATGCGAAGAAACCTGAAGCGGCAGCCGCAAAGTGGATTGGTATTATAAATCTTTCAAACGGAAACATTGATGAAGCGGAGAAATACCTGCTGAAGAGCATCTCCATGAATTCATCCGATTCACAGGTATTCTACAATATGGCCGGAGTCTATTTCAACAGGAAGGATTACCGGAAAGCGGTTGAGATGCTGGACAAGTGCCTGAGCATTTCGCCCAACTTCCCTGCTGCCCGTGCATTCAGGATACAGCTTCTCGGACTGATCAGGAAATAAAAAAACCATCCCGGGGTTTATCCGGGATGGTTCTCTTTACTACTTTGTTATTATATAAGAGCTGCTCATTTCAGCAGCAGCATCTTCCTGCTTGAAGTGAAACTGCCTTTTGAAGAACGGGCATCAATCCTGTAAATATATATCCCGCTCGCCAGATTAAATGCACTCCAGTAAGCCTCGTGGTATCCGGCATTTTCTTCCCTGTTGACCAGCTCGGCTACCTTCTGCCCCAGAATATTGAAAATGCTGATGTTTACTTTTGCCGAATACGGCAGCGAATATTTTATCGTCGTCGATGGGTTGAACGGATTAGGATAGTTCTGCATCAGTTCATAGCTTAACGGCAGATCTGAACCCGGCAGATCTTCCACAGCAGTAAATGCGGTATCAGATAAAACGAATATCTGTGCTCCGCTGGATGGAATATTTACGTAGTAATTTTTCAGATCTCCAACGCGTATACGGTAAGATCTCGAATTCAGCAGGTCATTCAGATAACACGTGGTATTGGTATCTGTCTGCATTTTTTCTACAGGAACCTTTATATAAGCCTCCCTGGCCGACTGCGAAAAATTCAGTGCAGTAATTACACTGCTGCTGCCGTACGTCCTCAGATAAGAATAGATCTGAGAAGGTGCTGTATTTTCAATTCTGATGAAATCACCCTTGAAAAGTGCCGGATTGGTTTTTCTGATTTCCACGAGTTTCTTATAATAGGGTTTCAATCCGTTCGGGTCACTCCATTCTATATTGCCTCTGTTAGTCTCTTCTCCTACTTCCTGTCCGGCATACAGCTGAGGAATACCCGGAGCGGTCATCAGGTGAGCTGCTGAAACCTTTGTATTGCCAAGTCCATAGGCATCTATATAGCGCTGTTCATCCTGATTTTCAAGGAATTTGAATGTCAGTGCGTTCGCAGGAAACTCAGGACTGTTGTAGTAATCCATTATTCCGTTCAGGTCGTCAATTGTACCGGTTCCGGTAACGACATTCTTTATCCTGCCGAACCATGCCCAGTCGTACGCAGCATCGAATTTTTTATCGAATATACTTGTAGTAGTGGCATCGCATTCAGCCAGCAGGAATATATCCGGTTTCATAGCCTTCAGTTCCCTCCGCCATCTCTGCCAGTAAGCAGGGCCTGATGGTCTGAGCGACGAATTATTAATAACGTGTGCTACATCGCAGCGATATCCGTCTATATTGAACTCCTGCACCCAGTATTTCGCCATCCTGATCAGGTAATCCCTTGTCGCAGGTTCCTCATAATTTATGGAAGGCAGATCAACCCAGGTGAACATATACTGGAAGTTATTGTTTGCATCCCACATATAGAAGGGATAATACGGAGAATTGTTCTTGTATTTGTTAGCATCCTTCATGAAAGGATGGAGATCTGACGTATGCTGTATCACATGGTCGAGTATAACCCTGATACCATACTTATGAGCCTCTTTAACGAGCGCCTTCAGGTCTTCTTTGGTTCCGTAATTGTCCAGCACATCCATGTAATCGGTTATAGCATAGCCGGGATTGTCCGGACCCAGGTTGCCGGTAGTCGGATGAATGGGCAGGAACCAGATGCAGTTTATACCGAGTCCGGCCAGTTCATTCATTCTTTCCGTTATTCCCCTGAACTTGCCTGATGCGTCAAAAGTCCTTACAAACACAGAATATACGATCAGGCTGTCCTGCCACTGCGGATGCCACTGAGTCATATCAGGCAGACTAATACCGTGTCCATTTCTGACTACAACAGCTCTGGCCCAGGTGGTATCGCTGCCTGCATCTGTGAGTTTCAGTCTGAAGTAGTATTCACCTTTTGTCTGCGGCAGTTCGAATGAGATAACCGGACCGCTGTTATTCATGCTTACAGGAGCGGGATTGGCTCTGTCCTGCGACCAGTAATACTGCAGTGCGGAACCCTCCGGATCATAAGAGCTGTCTGCCGACAGTGTGACAGTATTCTGACCAAGAAGAACTGAGGCAGTAATTTTTGCTACCGGCTTGTGGTCAACTATATAGTTATATATCACTGGTGTACTAATACTTCTGCCCGAGATCCCATTCATGACACTTGCAGTAATTCTGTTCTCGCCTTCTTTCAGAGTTATGAAGCCGTAAAACTCCTTCGACGAATTCGTCTTAAATACATATCCCGTCCCGTTTACATCAACGCTTACATCGGTTCCGGCAGGCATATCGGCAAATCCTGCAACCTTAACTGTACTGACAAGCAGGTCACCGCCGCCGGCATATATTTTTACAAGCGGCTGAGATCCCAGGTCATGATGAATTTCTGACGGTACAATTCCCATGTACCCGCGTCCTTCGCTTCCTATAGTTGCAATACGCGGACCGCCGTTCCCGTCAGCAGGAATATAGTTTGAGAGAAGGCGCTGCTGAGTCTGAGGATCGCTGAAGAAACCGGCGTCGTAAACATCTGTATCTTCGGTGTATGCTTCACCGTTCTCAGATGTCCCTACTTCATAGTAGCCGCCGGCATTCTTAAGATACGAGTAAAAGCCGAAGAACCATTTATCCTTGTATGTACCCATGATATTCTGAAGATCATTCAGGGATACAGCAAAACGGAATTCACCTGTATTCATTGCTGCAGCATCTGGCCGTACTTTAATTGCTCCTGTAGCGTCAGCAGACACGAACAGCAGGTTTTCCTTTAAGGGGTCAAACAGAGCAGTCGGTTTTTTGATCACTCCGAACACCCCCCTGTCCTTCCATTCAGGGATCCGCAGTTCCACATCAGGGGCTTCGGTATATGTTCCGTCCAGTCTATTTACTATCGAAAACCCTATACACGTATTATCAGTTATCTTTTCCATTTTTATGGAAAAGATGAGTGAATCCAGTCCTGTTGAAGCAGTTACGTGAAACTCTCTGATATCAGCAGATCCGCTTGATATACCTCCGGGATAGGTATAATCCCCCGTGCCCATATCATCATTTTCAGAATCGACGTAGTGAAATCCCGTATTCGGGTTGTATACACCGAACACCAGTCCCGAAGTGGTAGCGCTGAATCCGTGGTTATCCTTGGCATAGAAATCAATTACGTGGCGTCCGACTGCAGGATTTTTCAGCGTTGCAGTTACCTCCAGACTGTCGCCCATAATTTTTTTTGTAACCGAATATATCTTGCCATCAAGGCGTGCAAAAGCACTCGAAGATTCCAGTGCATACCCGGAATCACCCGGTACGGCAATATTTGTAATAACCAGTTCAGAAAGAGGATATGTAAATGAAGTGCCTGAGAACGGTGTAAACCCGGTAAAATATGCACGCGGAATTACTTTCTTTACTACCTCGGTCCTGTGGCGCTTTGAAAGAAGCGGATTGTCCGGATCATTTATATACGATCCGCCGTTGACTATAATAGTATATTCCTCGGGCTTGTCAACGGTAAGAGACTTGGTAACAGTAAATATGCCGTCTCCATCCTGATCCGACATTTCATCCAGACCTTCAAAATTGAATGTACCTTTCACTCCGACTTTTGTGATTGGACTGAGGAAATTGAAATTCGGACTCCTGGAGTCGAAGTGGAAAGTATAGCTGCCGATACTAATGTCACTTGCTATCGTGAAGCTGGTGGTAAGAGACGAAGTATCACCCTTTGTATTATACACCTTGAGGCGGGCTGTATGTCTGGAATACGACAGTGGTTCAGCAGGAGTATAGGTAAAGGTTTTTGTTGAAGCGGTGTAATATGAACCTGCATCGGGGATCTGCCGGTCATCGATATAGAATTCAGTTTTCTGAGCATCCAGCGTGCTTGCATTGGCTACGGCAAATTTGGCAGAGAAAACAGGCCTGGTCTCTATAAATACGGCTCCGTCCTTCGGCAGGAAATAGTATATCATAGGATCTGAAACGCTCATTGTCGAGTTGTTGAAAGGCCCTCCGAAGTATGGATTAAGCGGATCTGTAAAATATGCAGATACTCCCGACTGGCCGACAGTGTCAGTATAGGTAACAAACTTGTATTCATATGTTTTGGGCAGCAGGTGGAGCACACCGGTCCAGTTCTTCGGCTGTACTTCGTGCATTTTGAAAACGCCGTTTGTCCAGTCATTCATACTTCCGTTTATCCCGACACCTACATCAGGTGGTTTCACTTCCTTAAAGAACTGAAATTCTACAGGTACAGCGGCCGGATCGTTAGGAGCCACCTGAGAAAGCACTGCAGAATTACCCGTTAAAAGAATAGCTGTACATATAAAAATAACGTATAATTTTTTCATCAAGCCTTACTCTCCCCTGATATTATAAAAAGTTTACACGCTGAGCCCTATAGCATTTTATACACTGACGTCAAAATATGGCGTATATAAACGGAGCAAGTGCAGAACCCTGGGTCATGATTATCAGACCGCCAAGCAGTATTAAGAAGAGTACTATAGGCATCAGCCACCATTTTTTTCTTACTTTCAGGAATTCCCACAACTCGGATATTACAGACAATTTGCTCATGACTTTGATCTTTTTATGAATAATTGAAATGATATTACTTAGTTAAAATACTCCTATTGTACTGATTTTTCAAGAGCCGCAGGACGTTTTATATGGGAATAATGTGAGGACGATAATAGACTTTTCTGAGAGAAAAAAAAGAATCATTGAGGTGAGATAAAAAAAAAGTCCCGGTAATATTTCATACCGGGACTCTGTGTAAGATCTTTCAGTCCAAATTACTTTACGAGCATCATTTTCTTTGTTGCTGTATAGTTCTTTGTTGAAATTGTATAGA
>JBLMZS010000084.1:0-3900 GCA_050258935.1 Bacteroidota bacterium | reverse complement strand
GCCTCCACAGTTGAAGGACATCTGGGACGGATACATTTTGCAGAGTCCGGTGATAAAAAACTGCTGCTATTCCAGGGCCGAGTCCATTTTTACGAGGGCATACCGCTTGAAAGCTGTCTTATGCCGGTATTCATTGCCAGATCTGCAGGTGCCAAAAGCCTGATACTGACAAACGCTGCCGGAGGTATCAGTTCATTCCTGCAGCCCGGCGACCTGATGCTGAATTCTTCAATGATAGCTGCAAATATCAAAAAAGAACTTACCGATTTCATTGGAATTGCCGACTATACTTCTGCCATGGAATTCAGGGATTTTCCGTCTGCATCATTAAGTCGTATTATAGAAGAGGCTGCCAGAGAGTGCGGCATTGAACTGAAGCACGGCGTTTACTGGTACTGCAAAGGACCAAGCTACGAGACTCCCGCTGAGATCAGGATGATAAACAAATTAGGCGGTGATGCAGTTGGTATGTCGACGGTATATGAAGCTGTGTTTTCTGCACTGATGGGACTCAGAACCGCTTCTGTTTCGTGTATTACGAACTATGCCGCCGGTATATCTGAATTCAGATTGTCTCATGATGAGGTTCAGCAGACAGCTGATAAAGTGAAGGATGCTTTTGAAAGGCTTATTAAGACAACTATTGCCAGACTCTGAAATATTTTTCAGAGTCCGGCCTGGTTTTTTCATTTCTCAAAGATCAAAAATGCGGCGAAAGTCACAGAAAGCAACGTAAGAACAGTAATCAGTACTTTTGCTCTCATACTGAAACTTTTCTTGTAAAACGTCAACCCGTCCGAACTTGTCCTAACATAGTCACCTTTTTCTATCGACCAGTTTTTGCTCATCGTTATCTCCTGAATAAATACTCTGAATCATCAGTACAAATTTAATGATTTTACGGCATTTATTCTTGATAAACATCACAAAAACAGTGCAAATAATCGTGTATTCTTTTACAGGTGATAATTATTCATAAATAACAGTTATTCTAGATAAGCCGCATATCAGAAAGAAACGGCAGTTTTTCGCGTACACGTGCTACTTCTTCCTTATTTACTTCTGCTTCCAGTATGCAGTTCTGTTCATTGCTGAAAGGAATAACATCATGTCCCAACGGATCAATCAGAACGCTGCAGCCGTTATAGTGGTGTCCGTATGCATCTGTACCAGTCCTGTTGATACCGGCAAAGTAGCACTGGTTTTCTATTGCGCGCGCGCGGCTGAGTGTCTTCCAGTGCTCAATCCTCTGGACCGGCCAGTTTGCTATATTGATTATTATATCAACCCGCTCTTTTGCATAGTAGCGGAACAATTCAGGAAATCTCAGGTCATAACATATTGAAAGTCCGGCTTTCATCCCTGCTATTTCCGTAATCACCGGCAGACTCCCGGCAGAGAAATACCTGTCCTCTCCAGAAACTGAAAACGGGTGTATTTTTCTGTACTTGTTCAGCAGCTTCCCTGTATTATCTATATGCATAAGAGTATTATGTAGTCTGCCGTCATCATTTTCCACCATGCCTGCCAATATATGACATCCCGTGCTTTGGGCGACTGATGAGAAGAATCCGAAAGTCGATTCACCGAGTGTTTCTGACATGGGTGCTGCTTTCATAGAAAAACCGGTAAGTGTCATCTCCGGAAATACGAGCAGTTTCTCGTTCCCCAACTCAGTTGAAACAGTCTCTGCAGAGATTTTATTTTGTTCAGAGAGTATTTTCCATATGATTTCCTTGTTAGCGGCCTTGTCTTCCCATACGGGATCATACTGAAAAAGTTTTATAATCATATTGATTCAAGTTTGTTGTTTGACCGGAAAGTTGTTATTTATTCTGAACAGTTATTACCAGTATATAGTGATGCTTTCACACAAAATAATTCAGCAGTATAAAATACAGCAAAAGGATGCAAAGGACTATTGATACAGAGATAATGATGACCTGTTTCATCGTCAGAGCCGTATCCGTATTTTTTCGGGCCTGAGGATTAATTGAATCCTTTTTTACTGAAAGCGGATTTTTCTGTATGTCCGTGTTTTCCTGAGGATCCTCAATGGTAGTAATTTCATTCGGCTTGTCTTCTTCATGTTCCAGCACAAATTCAGTATTCCCTGAAAGTGTACTATCCTTTATTCCGTTCATGAAATATTTTCTGTCCTTAAGTGAACCATCTCTGTTATAGATTCGGGTTTCGCCTTCCCGGACACCGTCACGGAAAGAAATCTCTTCTTTTATTATGCCGTCTTCGTAGAATATCTGTGTAATGCCGTCATCTTTACCCATTTTGAATGTCTTCAGTGCAAGTATTGATCCGCTGGCATAATAGAACTTGGATGTGCCATCGGGTACGCCGTTTTTATAGTTCCACTCGCCCTTAAGAGCACCGCTTTTGTAATATGTAGTTTTGAGGCCTTCAGTTTTCCCGTCGACAAGAGTCTCATTGCTTCTGATCTCGCCGGAATGGAAGTAGACTTTGGCAACCCCTTCTCTTGAACCTTCCACATAGTTAATTTCGCTTTTAAGCTGTCCGTCCTCGAAATAATATTTTGTAGGTCCATGCTGCAGGTCATTCAAAAAACTGATTTCAATCTTAATAGCGCCGCCGTCATAAAATATTTTAGCAACGCCCTGTTTTCTGCCGTTTTTATACGTTATGGATTCCTGAACTCTTCCGTCCTCATGAAGAAGTAGCACCTCGCCTTCAAGTCTGCCGTTCAGATAGTTTTTCACCGTCCTGACGGCACCGCTGGCGTAATAGGTCTTAAACAGGCCGTTTTTTATGCCTCTTTCAATTTCGAAGTTCTTATTTTCAGGATCCATAGTCCGGACAAAATTGTTAATATTTGTTTCAATTATACAAATTTTTTTTGATATTAAACATGTACAAAATCACTTTTAAAGGGCGGCTGCAGTTATGAAGGAAGAAATCGCGCAAGATGTTTGCTGGGAAAGTACAATAGAAGTAAAGGATTCCGACATTCACGGTAAGGGTCTTTTTGCGACTGTAGATATTCCGGCAGAAGAACTGGTAATGCTGATCACCGGAGATATTATCGATGAGAAGGAATGCCTGCGTCGTGAAGCCGAAGAAAGCAACGTATACATTTTCTGGAATGATGACAGTTACATTGACACTGTGAATTCCGGAAAGATAAAGTACATTAATCACCATTGCACGCCAAACTGTTATGTGGCTGACGGCAGCCCGGAAACGCTCAGACTTGTATCTGCGCGTGACATAAAGTCTGGTGAAGAGATTACAATAGATTATGGTTACGAAGAGATTTACGATTCCTGCCGCTGCAGCGCACACGTGCAGTAATTTTTTTTGTGTCCTTAGCGGATAGTGGGTGTGCTTTTAGAAATATCTTTTTCTTTTTTATCATTGCATGACTGATCATAAGATATGCAGAAATAACAATTGATATTGCAATAAATCCAAGGCTTATTCCAACCAGCAGTTCAACAATAGTAAATCCGCAATCATTCTCATATCTCATGTTATATTTTATTCAAATATC
Source organism: Bacteroidota bacterium (assembly GCA_050258935.1). Lineage (GTDB taxonomy): Bacteria > Bacteroidota > Ignavibacteria > Ignavibacteriales > SURF-24 > JBLMZS01. The sequence goes on along the minus strand of JBLMZS010000084.1, from coordinate 377 downwards.
GAAAAAATACTCTTAATTATTATAATGTTCGTGCTGCCAGAAATACTCTCATTCATCACCGATCCATAAGGATAGTAATTCCTCAGCGATGAGAATACTCCGTCTCGCTTTACCGTCTGCATTTATGCTTCCAGGATGGTCCTTTATGTAATAAAGTGCTTAACATTACCAAGGATATAAAAACCTTTAAGAACTATAATAGATCGATAGATACTCTTCAGAAAATCATTAAACCAATAAATATTGTTTTTAATGGTGATATAATTCAGGCAGAAACTTTCATTGCGCATAAGTATACCGGGGATATCGAATTCTGGCAGATCAAAATGAACAATAGAGGTTATATTTTAGATGTCCAGAGAAAAACTTTACTGAAA
>JBLMZS010000083.1:0-3563 GCA_050258935.1 Bacteroidota bacterium | reverse complement strand
CCCCCGTCCCGACAACGGACGAACTCCTGGGACTAATCCCAGTGCTGTATTACTATTAAATCCCCTCTCGAGAGGGGTGGCTTCCGTCCGATTACGGATTATGAAATCCGATTACGGACGGAAGACGGGGTGTGTTCATATGAGTATATCTGAAATTACTACACTCCTTAGTTATGAGTTATTTGATAGCACTTATAAATAAAAGGAATATTGATATGGAAAAAAGAATTTATAACTTCAGCGCCGGCCCTGCCATACTGCCGGAAGAAGTATTAAAGGAAGCACAGGAAAATTTGTTTATGCTGCCGGGTGTTGGTATGTCCATACTTGAGATAAGCCACCGATCCAAAACATTTGAGGGGATACTCGAAGGTGCAAAGAACGGTATCAGGACATTGCTTGGTATAGATGATAACTATGAAATTTTATTCCTCCAGGGCGGTGCTACTTTACAGTTTTCCATGGTGCCGCTCAACCTGATGCCGCCGAAAAATAAGGCCGACTACATACTTACCGGTGTATGGGCAAAGAAAGCCATCAAAGAGGCAAAGAGGGTCGGCAGCGTGAATATAGCCGGCTCAAGCGAAGCCGACGGTTTTAACCGCATCCCCAGACAGGAAGAGCTGAAACTGGATCCGGATGCTTCATACGTCCATTTTACTTCTAATAATACCATCTACGGAACGGAATGGAGAACTGAACCGGTTGTAGGCAATGTCCCGCTGGTCTGTGATGCTTCGAGTGATTTTATGCACAAGAAAATAGATGTCAGCAAGTATGCACTCATATATGCCGGTGCTCAGAAGAACCTGGGTCCCTCGGGCGTTACGGTGGTGATCATACGCAAGGATATGCTGGAAAGGAGTTCCGATGAGCTGCATACTTATCTTAACTACAAGATACATGCAGATAACGGCACCATGTATAATACTCCAACAACATTCGGTATCTATATAATTTATCTTGTCACCAAATGGCTTCAGAACCTGGGCGGTCTGGATGAGATGTACAAGATAAACTGCCGCAAAGCTTCGCTGTTGTATGACTATATAGACTCTTCTGACGGATATTACCGCAGTCCTGTGGAAAAAGAAAGCCGTTCGCTGATGAACATTACTTTCAGACTTCCCAATGAGGAACTCGACAAAAAAATTATCGAGGAAGCTACAAAGGCAGGATTCTCTGGTCTGAAGGGACACCGTTCTGCAGGCGGACTCAGGGCGTCGGTATACAATGCATTCCCTGAAAAGGGTGTAGCCGATCTGGTTGAGTTCATGAAGGACTTCAGGGCGAGAAACTAAACGAAGTATGAATACAAAAAAGGCGGGAAAAGAATCCCGCCTTTTTTTGCTCATTATTTTTTGGACTTTGCATTCAGTGAATCAGCAGCCTTCCTCAATGAATCGGCCTTTAATTGCTTTTCCCTTTCTCTCTGCTCCAGCACTTTCTCCCTGTTCTGAACCTCCTGCCTGATCTGCGAAAGATAGAGTCCCAGCAGTTCACTTATCCGTGCATCGCTTATGCGCCCTGCCTGAGGGCTGTCGAGAATTTTTTTCCAGGGCTTGCGTTTTCCGAACGGATAATCGTCAAACACCACTACCGGAGTGCCGGAAGCCTCTTTTGTCTGACCGTCTTTTCCGATCAGCCACTGTTCGCCCCATCTGTATATCCATTTGGCGTCGGGCTCCAGAAGTCTCACGCAGGCATGGCTTGCAGGGTAACCGGGCATATCGAAAATATGGAAAGCGGCGCCTTCAAAGTTCTCAAAGTTGAAATAAAAAGGCAGTATCCATTCGGGATTTATAGTGCTTATGGTCTTCTTCGCTTTCCAGTTCATATAGAACAACCCTGCCGGAGTCTGCTTGCTTTTCTTACCGGTAGAAGTTGGTCCCCATCTGACCAGCAGGCCTTTATGGTAAGCCGCAAATGCCTGTATCTTTCTGGAAACAAATATAATTTTGGGGATATCCTTCAGCTGGTCAATTACAAAAGGAAACGGTGAATACGACACGAACGCAGTGAGTGTATCCGGTACTATAAGCGTATCCCCGTAGCGCAGGTGCGACCTGTCTATACGGTTCAGCGCCAGAATGACATCCTGCGCTCCTTTGCCGAGTTTCTTCTCGAGTCTGAGTAGCGTACGCGCTCCTCTAGATACTACCGGACGGTATTTAATACGGCGGCTGAGATCCAGCCTGATGACCGAATCCCTCAGAGTGGCGTAATGAAGCGAATCTATGTTCACTGCCGGAGGCGCGACGATCCCTGATTCATTTACCGGCTGACTCTTATTTTCCGAACATCCCAGAAAAAGCACTGCGAGTAAAACTACTGCAAGCGGTTTCGGAGCAAAATAGTAACGATGATTCATGCGAATTACTGTTAAAATAATTAAAACATCAGAGTATACAACGGGTCTTCAGTTCAGCTGCCAGCTGATCGTAATTTGTGAACTGTATGGCGTCCCATCCGAGTGATTTTGCCGCTTCGCCGTATTCCCTGACATCGTCAATAAATATGTGTTCCTCAGACGGTCTGCCGGTATACTTTTCCACAGCACGGTATATCGCCTCTTCCGGCTTTACCGCCTTTACTTCGTGAGACAAAATCAGTTTATCAAAATAAGCAAAAAAATCGTAATGTCTATATCCGTATTGCCGGTGTATTTCGTTCGTATTGGAGAGCAGGACAAGTGTATAGCCTTTTTCTTTCAGGACCGGCAGCAGTCCGGCAACATCATCGTTGACCACAAATATTTCCGAATAATACCTGCAGAAAGTTTCGCTGTCGATCTGATTGTCACAATGGCCCAGCATTGTGGAAATAAACACTTCGGTATCAATTTCACCTCTTTCAAAGCTGCGGTGATACGCATAGTTGTCCTTGTACAGCTGCATGAATTTATTCCCCAGACCAGACTGAACTTCGTTCAGTCTGGTGAGCATGATGTTATAATCAAAAGGGATCAGAACGTTTCCCAGATCAAAAACAATAACCGAGTATTTTCTCATTTCAATTCCTTATCTATTTTACTTTGAACACACTGTCATCGATTCCTGAGTTTACTTTCATCGACTTGACAGTGAGTTCGATTTTCTGCGGACCCATAGACTGTACAATTTTGAAAGGATATTTGATACCGCTGACATCCCGGTAATCAGAATAGTCTACTGTCTGATTCATGTTTCCCATCTGAGGCCCGAGCGATTTAACCTGTCTGATTTTAAGGCCTGACTTAACATCGTAATATTCCGTCCATTTTTTGCCGGCCGGTGTTTCATAATCGAGACGGTAGGCATCGCCGTTATCCAGTCTTTCAACGCCTGCAAGAGAAATTTTGAGTCCGTATTTCTCCGGATTGAGTATATTTTTGAGGTCAGCCTCATATTTGATATCTTCGAGTGCTTCGCCCGTAAGCGGCTGTTTTCCGGCCGGAGAAATCTGCAGTCCCTGTTTGCCGTCGTACACAATGGTAACAGTGCCTCCGGGGGTTTGCATTTTCTGGAGCAGTTTGCCGGGAGCTTTCTGCCAGACGGAAATTTCCAGAGACATCCTGGCGTCAT
>JBLMZS010000082.1:0-70865 GCA_050258935.1 Bacteroidota bacterium | reverse complement strand
AGAAATACAATGCCGCGTCTTTTAATGGCATTGTTCATATATTCAAGGGCGCCCTTAATATCAGTTCCCTTTCCTTCCGGTTGAAAGTTCAGCAGTTCACGTATTATGCGCAGTATGTGTTTCTTTCCCTTTCGCGGAGGAATGAACAATTCTATTTTATCAGTAAATGCTATCAGCCCGACCTTATCATTATTCTTCAGCGCCGAGAACGCCAGTATGGCACTTATCTCGGCTGCAATCTGCTGTTTGGTTTTCCCTGCACTTCCGTATATGAGAGATCCGCTCAGGTCGACCATTAATACTACAGACAGTTCGCGCTCCTCCTCGAATATCTTCACGTACGGCTCGCCAAACCGGGCAGTAACGTTCCAGTCGATATTCCTGATATCATCACCGAACTGGTATTCGCGTACTTCAGAAAACTCCATTCCGCGTCCCTTAAAAACAGAATGGTATTCTCCCGAAAACACCTGGTTGACGATACCGCGTGTTTTGATCTCTATCTGCCTGACCTGTTTTAGTAATTCTCTGGTTAACATTTACATCCGCGAACAATCATTATATTAAAAAGTACTTCTAAAACTGAGAACTAAAAACTGAGAACTAAAAACTGAGAACTGAGAACCGAGAACTATTACGGCACTTCTATCTTATTCAGAATTTCCGTAATGATGCTCTCTGATGTAATCTCTTCGGCTTCAGCCTCGTAGCTGACTGCAACCCTGTGTCTGAGAACATCCATACATATCGAGCGCACATCTTCTGGTATTACATAACCGCGGCGTTTGATAAAAGCCATGGCCCTTGCGCCAAGCGCAAGATTAATTGTAGCACGGGGAGACGCACCAAAGCTTATGAGACTGGACAGATTGTCAAGACCAAACGCCTTGGGATCACGAGTAGCAAAAACAATATCGAGTATATAGCGGTCGATTTTTTCATCGACGTATACTTCATTTACCAGTCCGCGTGCCTTCACAATATCTTCCGGAGTAATCACCGGATTAATTTTCGCAGCATCAATCCCGTCCAGGTTCTGCTTCATTATTTTCAGTTCCTCTTCACGCGAGGGATAAGTAATTTTGACTTTGAGCATGAAGCGGTCGACCTGTGCTTCGGGAAGCGGATAGGTACCTTCCTGTTCAATAGGGTTCTGTGTAGCAAGCACCAGGAAAGGTTCACCCAGCGGGAAAGTCTGATCGCTTATTGTAACCTGTCTTTCCTGCATTGCCTCGAGCAGAGCGCTTTGCACTTTTGCGGGAGCACGGTTGATCTCATCGGCAAGTATGAAATTTGCGAAGACCGGTCCTTTCTTGATCAGGAAGTTGCCGTCTTTCTGGTTATATATCATAGTTCCTATCAGGTCGGCTGGCAGCAGGTCAGGTGTAAACTGTATCCTCTGGAATCTGGCTTTCATTGCCGAGGCCAGTGATTTTATAGCAAGAGTCTTTGCTAGTCCCGGCACACCTTCGAGCAGTATGTGCCCGTTTGAAAGCAGTCCGATGACCAGTCTTTCAACCATGCCTTTCTGTCCGACTATAACTTTTCCGATCTCGCCCATCAGCAGATCGACAAATGCACTTTCATTTTTAATTTTTTCGTTTAATTCGGCGATATCCAACTTAAACCCCTTTTTTATATTTGCATAAGGCAACTAAATAAATCAAATGTTTTACAATGCCAGATAATTGCAGGTTTCAGAATTTTCGGATTTTTATTGTTTTTTGTATACTGCAAATTTCAGATAAACGGTTTCCGGCATAGCCGGAACGGAAGGATGATCGAGCGATGCATTATTGAAATGTATCAGCTGAACTGTCTCCCCGTTCTTCGCCGCGGCAGTAGAAACTATGCTTTTGAAATCCTCTGCCGGAAGATGATAAGAACACGATGACGTAACGAGATATCCGCCTGGTTTTGTACATTTTAACGCCATGCGGTTCAGTTTCTCGTATCCTTTTTTTGCACTCTGAATATTCTTTTTATTTTTCGCAAATGCCGGCGGATCTATCATTACCACGTCATACATGGTTCCTGACTGCGCTGATCTCTCCAGGAAATCGAATACATCCGAAGAAATAAAGTCGACCGGTGCGGTAAATCCGTTCAATCTGTAATTTTCTTCTGCTGCCTTTATTTCGCGTTCTGAACTGTCTACGAAAACAGCATTCCCCGCTCCGGCAAAAAGGGCATGCAGACCAAATCCTCCGGAATTGCAGAAACAGTCGGCTACAGATTTACCGGCGCAAATTTTTTCTATAAATATCCTGTTATCGCGCTGATCAAAATAAAAACCTGTTTTCTGGCCCCCGTGGAAGCTGACATTGAATCTCACATTTCCGTCTGAAATAATTTCTTCAGTATCCCGGCCTTTATAAATTGTGTCTTCTGCTGGCAGGCCCTCAAGTTTTCTAAAATATTCCTCGTTGCGCGAGAAAATATTTTCTGCATTAAACTCTTCTGACAGTATCCTCACAATTGACTCTATATTCCTCTCCATACCCTGAGAATACACCTGAAGTACGAATGTCGAATTGTATCTGTCAATTATAAGTCCCGGCAGAAAGTCGCTTTCGCTGAATACCATTCGATATGAGCTGTTCTCACCGTAAAGCTCACTACGCAGTCTGTATGCAGCGAGTATTTTTTCCTTCAGTATGAGGTATATATCTGTAATTTGTTTTTTATCCAGGAGTCTGAAAGAAATCAGCGAGTTTTTATTATAGAACCCGTCACCAAGGTAATTCTTCCTGGAATCAAACAGGCTGACTATATCGCCGTTTTCTGCATTGCCTTCTATTGTTTGTATTTCATTGCTGAACACCCAAAGATGTCCTGCCGATATTCTGTAACTCTCATTTTTCTTTAAGATAATTCCGGTCATAGGGTTCCTTATTATAAATAGCAAAAGTTTAGCATATATTTCGGTTTGATTCAAACTGACAGGCATGCGCCACAGGTTTTGTCAGTGGATATTTCACTAATATTCCCTGTTTGATGCGCCAAAGATGTGCAGTTTTAACTCCTTCAGAATTTCCCTGGCTTCTTCCATTTGCTTTTCGTTTACAAAAAAACGGGCGGGCTGAATCAGAGGATCGGCACTAAGAAAATTCTCTCCGAATACATAATAATCGATACCTGCGTCATCAAGCATAGATTTGATTATTCCAATATCACCCTGATTCAATGACGAGAGCAATTCAGAAAAATTCTCATTATCGATTATCTGAGGAGGATCAGTTCTCAGATCGATCAGAGCCTCACATTCAGGGCAATGCAGAAGGCCCGAACTTCTTTCGTCGTCCGAAAGTTCAATTTCCGCATCGCAATTAGGACAAACAAAACTTTCCGGCAGATTGATCTGTCTGGTTTCATTTTTAAATGCCAGCTGACATTCTTCACTATTACAATAGTAATATTCACTGCCTTCAGACAGACAATTCCTGCAAAAATCCCGGCCACAATTATGGCAGACAGATAAGGCTTTAATATCCTGATGATTTACGCAGTATTTCATATAAATCCTTATTATTTCTCCACCAAAAATAACAAAGATATACAACAGTTGTGATAAAAAGATTGGGTTCTGTGTCTACAGCCTGTTTATAATGCGTTCAATTTTTCCGGCAATCTGTGAAGCCACTGAATTCAGATTATCATTCTGCACATTCTGCATAGATACCAGCGGATTGACAGCCGCGACCTCAATCTCGTCCTCTGAAACCTGCTGGACAATAAAATTACACGGCAGCAGTACTCCTATTTTATCCTCATTCTGCAGCGCCTGATATGCAAACGGCGGGTTGCATGCTCCCAGTATCCGGTATGGTCTGAAATCCACGTCAAGTTTCTTTTTCAGTGTATCGGCCACATCAATTTCCGTCAGTACACCGAACCCCTCTTTCTTAAGTTCAGCTGTTACTTTTTCTATAGCCGAATCAAATCCGCCGCTGATCTTCGTGGAATAATAATAATTCATTTTTGTCTCCTGTTTTCTTATATAATGCAGAAAAAGGAGGATGGATTCAAATGGTATGTCTTTTCGGATGGCACATTATTTCAGATGGCACATTATTTCAGACGGCGCAGTTTCCAGCACCGTCTGAAAACCAAACAATCATTTATGTGCAGGAACTACAGGCGTTTTCTTGCTCTCATGATTAAGGAAACTGTGCAGGTCCAGTTCAATGTCCTCTTCACAGTAAAACGGTTCGCCATAGTCCTTGCCTATCCTAAAACCGTATACCTGAGCTCTGGACTGTACAAATTTCAGGAAGTTCGGCTGACTGATGAACGTTTCGGGTTCCACGCTTTTAGGGTCGAAGAACTGAGTTGAGTAGGCGCTGATCGCCTTCATTTTTTCTTCGTATGCATCGCTGATATCGACGATAAACGAAGGTTCGAATGCGTATGTCTGCATATAGTAGAACAGTTTTTTCGGTCTGAATGCATCCTGCATTTTTTCCTTGTCAAAGGTTTTAATCTTCGGCAGGCCGCTGAAGAACATAGCCTTCTTCACAATTTTACTGGTTTCCATATGATCAGGGTGTCTGTCGTTGAAATATGGTGCAAAAATTATTTTGGGCATATATTTTCTTATGCACATAATAACTTTAGCCACGTTCTCCCTGGTATCACTTATTCCGCCGTCCTGAATGTGCAAGTTGTCACGGTTGGCAACCTTGAGTGTAATTGCAGCCTGAAAGGCCTCTTTCTGTCTGGTTTCAGCAGTCCCGCGCGTACCCAGTTCCCCGCGCGTGAAATCAACAATACCGACCTTAAGATTTTCTTTGGTGAGTTTGGCAATGGTTCCGCCCATCGCCAGTTCGGCATCATCGGGATGTGCCGAAAAGATGAGTACATCAAGGGTCATAATCTTTATCCCGGTTGTGATTTGATATACATGAATTGGTTTATCTGAACATAACAAAAAAAAAACTATAAGTCACTATAAATTCTAAAATATAACCGACAATTATTTTTTTATCATAAATCATATTATTCTGCCCGGTCGGTAATTCTATTTCATGCGATAATATAAGGATTATCCTTTCTGATTAGCCCGATTATAATTATATTTAGCGGTATTTTTTTGTTTTCTGTGAAAATGATTTTTACAGTTTAATTTAATTTATAGGGTCATCATCTATGTACAAGATCACTTATGCAGCATTTATCGCTCCGAATGTAAAGAAAATCACCATTGAAGCGCCCAAAATTGCAGCCAAGAGAAAACCGGGTCAGTTCGTTATAATAAGACTGAACGATAACGGCGAAAGGATTCCGCTGACTATTTCTGATTCCAATACCGCAGAGGGTACCATCACAATAATCGTACAGGGAATTGGAAAAACCACAAAGGCACTGAACTCGCTGGATGCCGGCGAGTATATTCAGGACGTTGTGGGTCCGCTCGGCAAGCCGTCGCATATAGAGAATTTCGGTACTGCAGTAAGCATCGGCGGAGGAGTCGGAACAGCCATTGCCTTCCCCATTGCCGTTGCGCTGAAGCAGGCCGGCAATCATACAATATCCATTATTGGCGGACGCTCAAAGGAATTTGTGATACTCGAAGATGAATTGCGCAATGTGTGTGACGAGGTTTATCCTACTACAGACGACGGCAGCTACGGGTATAAGGGCTTTGTAACACAGAAACTGCAGGAGCTGATAGACTCGGGTAAAAAACTGGATTTTGTACTGGCAATCGGACCTATACCCATGATGCGTGCAATTGCTGAAACCACCAGGCCATACGGTATCAAAACCGTAGTAAGCCTGAATCCTGTAATGGTGGACGGAACGGGAATGTGCGGAGGATGCCGTGCCACTGTTGATGGTAAAACCGTATTTGTATGCGTCGACGGCCCGGAATTCGACGCCCATAAAGTTGATTTTGAACTGCTCGCAATGCGCAACCGTACGTATAACGAATTCGAAAAGACTTCACTTGAACAGTTCTCGGCTGCAGAACATGAATGCAACATAGACAAGATGTATAAGAATATGAAAGAGGAGGCATAGAGAGAGCTATGGAGATTTCTAAAAAAGACAGAATGAAGATTCAGCGCCAGTCTATGCCGGAACAGAACGGACAGACAAGAAGCGGTAATTTCCAGGAGGTAAATCTTGGCTACACTGAAGAGCTGGCAAAAATGGAAGCACTCAGGTGCCTGCAGTGCCCTAAACCTGCCTGTATAGAAGGCTGTCCTGTCGGAGTAAAGATCAAAGACTTCATACAGCTGGTAGCCGACGGCGACTACAGCGGCGCAGCTGCAAAGATCAAAGAGGATAATGCACTCCCCGCCATATGCGGAAGAGTATGCCCCCAGGAAGAACAATGCGAAGCCAGATGCCTGGTCGGAAAGAAAAATGAACCGGTTGCTATCGGAAGACTTGAACGGTTTGTGGCTGATTTTGAACGCAATACCACAGGAATACGCACAGCAGAAATAAAAACAAAGAAAGGGAAAAAAGTAGCAATAATTGGAAGCGGACCTGCAGGACTCAGCTGCTCGGGCGATCTGATTCAGATGGGCTACGATGTAACAGTATTCGAGGCACTCCACGAACCCGGCGGAGTTCTTGTGTACGGTATTCCTGAATTCAGACTGCCGAAGGAAATTGTAAAAGCTGAGGTAAATGCCCTCAAAAAACTGGGCGTGGATTTTCAGACAAATTCCATCATAGGATTTACCGATACTATCGATGAACTGATGGCCAACGGCTACAGCGCTGTATTTGTCGCAGTGGGTGCAGGCCTGCCATATTTTATGAGCATACCAGGCGAAAATCTGAACGGCGTATATTCGTCGAATGAATTCCTAACACGCGTTAACCTCATGAAAGCGTACCGGTTCCCCGAATTCGATACTCCTGTATTCAACTGCTCAGGTAAGAACGTTGCAGTTTTCGGGGGCGGCAATACTGCTATGGATGCTGTCAGGACTTCCAAACGCCTCGGAGCCAAAACGGCTTCCATCATCTACAGAAGAAGCGAAGCAGAACTCCCGGCGAGAAAGGAAGAAGTTCATCATGCAAAAGATGAAGGCATTAACTTTATTTTCCTCGAAAATCCGGTAGAATTCATTGGGGAGAACGGCTGGCTTAAAGCTGTGAAGCTCCAGAAAATGGAACTTGGCGAGCCGGATGCTTCGGGCAGAAGACGACCCGTGCCTGTCGCCGGATCTGAACACATTATGGAAATTGATATGGCAGTTGTGGCAATTGGCAACGGCTCAAATCCGATCATTCAGAAGACCACACCTGATCTGGAGTTCAATAAACGCGGCAACATTGTTGTAGACAGCGAAACGATGAAAACAAACAAAAAGGGTGTGTTTGCCGGAGGCGATATAGTTACTGGAGGCGCTACGGTAATTCTGGCAATGGGTGCAGGCAGAAAAGCTGCCAAAGCCATTGACGAATACCTGAGCACTGAGTGTCCGGCTGAATAAATAATTTTTCTTAAACTAAATTTTAATACCATGGATCAGAAATACGAAGCGGTTATAGGACTTGAGGTACACGCGCAGCTGCTTACAAATACAAAAATATTCTGCGGCTGCTCAACAAAATTCGGCAACCCGGCAAATACCAATATCTGCCCCATCTGTCTGGGCCACCCGGGTGTACTGCCTGTGCTGAATAAGAAAGTAGTTGAATACGCGGTTATGATGGGACTCGCCACAAACTGCACTATAAACGGAAAATCATTCCTGGCCCGCAAGAATTATTTCTATCCGGATCTGCCGAAAGGCTATCAGATTTCACAGTACGAACTCCCGGTCTGCGAACACGGACACCTCGGGATACTGCGCTCCGACGGGGTCAGACGCAATATCGGCATTACCAGAATTCATATTGAAGAAGATGCCGGGAAATCCATACACGACAGATCAGACGATACACTTGTGGACGTGAACCGCTGCGGCGTTCCATTGATCGAGATAGTAAGCGAACCGGATATGCATACACCAGAGGAAGCTTACCTGTACCTCTCAAAGATCAGACAGACCGTTCAGTACCTCGGCATCTGCGACGGAAACATGGAAGAAGGCTCTCTCAGATGCGACGCTAACATTTCAATCCGACTCAAAGGCGAAACTAAACTCGGCACCAAGACCGAGCTGAAAAACATGAACTCTTTTAAGAACGTAGAGCGTGCGCTGAACTATGAAATCGAACGGCAGATAGACATGCTGGAAGACGGAAATAAAATTATCCAGCAGACTTTACTCTGGGACGCCGATAAATCGGTTGCAGTGCCTATGCGCAGCAAGGAAGAAGCTCACGACTACAGGTATTTCCCGGAACCTGATCTTATGCCTGTAAATATCAGCAGCGAATGGAAAGAAACTCTCAGGAATGCACTGCCTGAACTACCCGAGGTCAGACGTGACCGGTTCATGCGTGACTTTTCCCTACCCGAATATGACGCTGAAATTCTTACATCATCGAGAGAACTCGCAGATTACTACGAGGCAATACTCACCTCCACCAATGATTATAAATCAGCGAGCAACTGGGTAATGGGTGAGGTTCTGAAAAATGTAAACGAGATGAAGATCTCCATAAACAGTTTCCCGGTAAAGGCTGAAAACCTGGGCAGACTCATCGGACTCGTAAGTTCCAATGTGATCAGCGGGAAAATTGCCAAGGAAGTTTTTTCTGAAATGATGGTATCCGACAAGGACCCTGAGGTAATAGTTAAGGAAAAAAATCTCGTCCAGATCACCGATACATCTGAAATTGAACAGGCTATCGACAAGGTGCTGGATGAAAATCCCGGTGAAGTCAGTTCATTCCTTTCAGGCAAGGAAAAGGTATTCGGATTTCTTGTAGGACAGGTGATGCGTCAGACAAAGGGCAAAGCCAATCCGAAGGCCCTCAACGATCTGCTGCGCAGCAAACTTGAATCAAGGAGATAGCAGTAAGTCTCACTGCTGTCTGAGTCTTGATATCAGCTCCTGAAAATCTGGAGGCAGCGGTGAGTCGAATCGCACCCGTTCTTTTGTATGAGGATGAATGAACCCGAGTGTTTTTGCGTGCAGCGCCTGACGCGGCATAATGTCGAGTAAGTTGTCGATCCGGTTCTTCATCTTGGGCAGTGTATGTCCGTATACAATCTTATCGCCGCCATAAGTCCTGTCGCCGAATATCGGGTGGTTTACCGACGACATATGCACTCTGATCTGGTGTGTGCGTCCGGTTTTAAGGTTCAGCTTAAGCAGGCTGGCAAATTCGAATTCCTCGAGGACACTGTAGTATGTGATTGCAGTCTTGCCTTCACTGTCGCTTACTGTAAACTTTTTCCTGTCGCTTTTACTGCGCATAATGTTTTTATCTATCATTCCTTCCGGAGTCTGAAAAATGCCCCAGCATACAGCCCAGTATTCCCGTTCGATCGAATGCCTGGAAAACTGTTCTGCCAGCCTGGCATGCGTCCAGTCATCCTTTGCAATCACCAGCAGTCCGCTGGTATCTTTATCTATGCGGTGAACTATCCCGGGTCTGGCAGCCTCATTCACGCCGCTCAGTTTACTGCTGTGATACAGAAGTGCATTCACGAGTGTGCCGGTATAGTTTGAATAGGCCGGGTGAGCCACCATGCCGGCGGCTTTATTGACAAGCAGCAGATATTCATCCTCGTATATGATATCGAGCGGGATTTCTTCGGCTTCTACGGTTTCAGGACGGGGTGAAACAGGTATGGTAACGTCAATTATATCAGCAGGCAGCACGCGGTAGTTTGATTTGACCGGTTTACCGCATACAAGCACCATTCCTGCATCAATAAGTTTTTGAATTTTTGTGCGGGTTGCATTCTCAATATGGTTGGCCAGATAGAGATCAATTCTCTCCTTGCTCTTGCCTTCCGTAATCTCGAATTTATATTTCTTTTCCGTTATCAGATTTGTCATTATTTCCTGGGTCATTCTGTTGCTGATATTTTTCGTCTGTAAGAGGAGTGTTAGCCGTTAATGGCTGGGAATCACTGCCGCCGTCTGTCACTTGAGCCGGTGATTTTTCCTCCTGCTGTTTATTGCTGAATATTATCAGCATCACAACTCCGATCGATACGGCCATATCAGCCACATTGAATATTGGCCAGCGGTCGTAAACATAACCGAATACAGATATATCGAAGAAATCCAGATCCAGAAAATCCACTACCTTGCCATAGAACAGCGGCGCATATCCGTAGAATACTCCGTAGAATACCCTGTCTATCAGGTTGCCCACAGCGCCGCCCAGTATGAGTGCGAGAGACAGCCTGAGTTTGATATTTTCTTTCTGTATCCTGAACAGGTAGTAAATAATTGCCACACTGGCAACAACAGAGAATAGGGACAGGAATAATTTAGAAGACAGCCCGGGATCGATGCCGAAGGCCATACCCGGATTTTCTACAAATGTAATGCGGAAAAACGAACCGATTACGTCGTGCCTTTCCGCATAGTTCAGACCACGGACGTTTATATTCAAAAAAGGTATGGAAAACCCTTTGACAAACAGCTTTGTTATCTGATCAATTAAAACAATAACCAGCGAAACATATAATACTCTCACCTAATACCCTGATATTATTACACAAATATACTACAAACGGACCAATGACTCCACCGGATTATTTTTTCTCCTGTTTCTGTTTTACAGGCAGACAGAGCTGACTGTGCGGAACTGCGGCAAGTCTTTCCTTCGAGATCAGCGGACACGTCGGGCAGAGGTGCTGTGGTTCATCGATACATTCAATACAAATACCATAAGTGCCGTTTTCGATCCTGTGGAGTGCATCCTCAAGGTAGCCGAGGAATTTATTCTCCCTCTGAGCCCAAAGGAATATTTTTTCGCGCTCCATAGCATCAGTCCCCTGCTCAGCCATATGCAGTGAATATGGGGAATTTTCATTTACGTACTGTCCTGTTGTAGGATCCATCATCTGTTCGCGCAGGTTCTGCAGCTGTTCGATGATCTCGTTGCGTTTATCGAGAATGATCTTCTTGAAATATTCAAGATCTTCTTTCCCGTAACCCTTTATCATCTTCACAACTTTTTTGGGAGAAGTAACTTCAACGAGGTTGTGATCGCCACCCTTTTCCGCGCCGGCTGTTTTCTGACGAGTCTCTGCCGTAGCAGTTTCATTTTTCTTCACATCTGCCGCAGCTTTTACTGCAGGTTTTGTATCCGCTGCCAGTCCGGCTTCCTTAGCAGGTTTAACTGCCTTGGCTGCGCTTACCTTTGTCGGTTTATCTGCCGGCACAGGTTTTTCAGCCTTTGCTGGTTTTGCCGTCTTTGCAGGTTTTATTTCCTTAACTGGTTTGGTTTCCTTTGCTGATTTAGTTTCCTTGCCAGTTTTTGTTTCTTTAGCTGATTTAGTTTCTTTCACTGGTTTTGATTCCTTCACTTTTGACGCATCCTTTTCTGTCTTTGCTTTCTTGACAACTTTAATTGGTTCCGGAGTTTTTGTTTCCTTTACGTTTTTTTTCGGTTTTACCTCTGCCGGTTTTTTGGCAGCTACTTTAACAACGGATGCAGCTTTTGACTTAACAGTTCCGGCAGAAGACATCTTGAGGGTTTTAGCCTTTTGCATTCCTGCCTGAGCAGTTTTGGCCTTTACAGCACTTGCGGACTTTGCCGCAGCTTTCGGCTTTATAGTACTTTTCAGTTTTGCAGTACTTTTCGGCTTAGGAGCGGCTTTCGGTTTTGCAACAGCTGACTTCACTGTCTCTTTCTTTGCCGCAGTTATTTTCGCAGCAGCTGGTTTCGCAGCAGCTGGTTTCGCCATCGTAGTCTTTGCTGTCTTCAGTTTTGCCCTGGCAGTTCCTGCCTTTGCAGTTTTAGCAGCAGTTGCAGTTTTAGCAGCAGTTGCAGTTTTAGTAGCAGTTGCTTTTTTCTGAGCAGCTTTAGCCGGTTTTGCGCCGCTTTTATTATCAGTTTTAGCCGCCATGACGTTTTCTCCTACATTAAAGGATTCAGAATTAAAGATTCAGAATAAATGGATCGTAAATCCATATATGTATATCCGGTCTTAAAACTATTTTAAGACTTAATAATTACTATTCCGCAATTAAACTGACCCACTTCCCACTGCTGTTCAAATCCGCCCGCAGGTTTGTTTTCCGTCATCGGGGCGATGCTGTCCGCCAGTATCTCATTGGCAATATAGTCCTTAAACTGCATAATGGCTTTTACCAGCATATCATCGGATGAGAACACAACATTTATGCGATCTGTAACTTCAAGTCCTCCATCCTTCCTCATATTCTGAACCCTGTTGACGAATTCCCTCGCCAGGCCTTCGGCCACGAGATCGTCAGTCAGTTCAGTATCAATAGCAACCGTAACACCTTCTTCAGTCTCAACGAGCCAGCCAGTTATTTCAGTGCTGACAATCTCAACGTCACTTCTTTCAATGACTACCTGTTCACCGTTAATATCTGCAGTTATGCTCTCACCGCGTTCTATCCGGGCAACTTCATCTTTCCCGAAATTCCTGATGAGGTTTGCAACCGGGTTGGCTTTTTTGCCGAACCGCGGGCCTATCGATTTGAAATTCGGTTTTGCCGATTTATTTACTATCTCAGAATCATCTTCGAGTATATGCAGTTCCTTAATGTTAACTTCCTCAAGTATCACATCACGCATCTGATCGACAGCATTGCGTTTGATGGTATCCACTGAAACCATGATCTTGGCCAGCGGCTGGCGGATCTTCAGGTTATTCTTTGCACGAATGGAACGCGATATGGTAACGACACGCTGAGCAATGTCCATTTTATTTTCGAGTTCCTTTTCGAAATACAACGGTTTCGGGAAATCAGCAAGGTGAACCGATTCTGCTGATTCTTTCTTCGTTTCTCCATTCAGGTTCTGATATAGTTCTTCTGCAATGAACGGGGCAAAAGGACCTGTAAGCTTTGCAATATTTACAAGGCATTCGTACAGTGTCTGGTAAGCCGAGAGCTTATTGCTGTTCATCTCGCTTTTCCAGAAACGTCTTCTGCATCTTCTGACATACCAGTTCGACAGTTCATCAATTGTGAATGATGAAACCAGACGGGCGGCCCTTGTCACGTCATAGTCATTCATCAGGTTTTCGTATTCCTTAATCACGCTGCTGAGGCGCGAGATTATCCACCTGTCAATTTCCGGCCTGTCTTTATAATCGATATTTTTTTCAGAATATGTAAATCCGTCTATGTTTGCATAGAGTGCAAAGAATGAGTATGTATTAATCAGTGTACCGAAGAATTTCCTCTGCACTTCCAGTATGCCTTCCTCGTCAAACAGTGTGGGTTTCCACGGCGGACTTGTTGTCACAAGGTACCAGCGCGTCGCATCGGCGCCGTATTTATCGAACAGTTCAAACGGATTTACCGTATTGCCCTTCGACTTGGACATCTTCATTCCGTTTTTGTCCAGAATGAGTTCATTCACAAGCAGGTTCTTGTACGCTTTCTGTTCGAACAGCATCGTCGAAATTGCGTGCAGTGTGTAGAACCAGCCTCTTGTCTGGTCGATACCTTCGCAGATAAAATCTGCCGGGAAATTCTTTTCGAACTCCTCTTTGTTCTCGAACGGGTAATGGTACTGGGCAAAGGGCATCGAACCCGAATCGAACCATACGTCTATGAGTTCAGGAGTTCTTTTGTATATTTTTCCGTTGCGCTCAAATTTAATATCATCTACGAAAGGTTTATGCAGATCTACATTTTCGACATCCTTCACGTATGTTCTGACGCCGTCTTTTTCCATGAAGCCTTCGCCGAGTTCTTCTATTGAACCGACTGCGAACATATCGCCGTCATCGCTGATCCATATAGGAAGCGGAGTAGCCCAGAAGCGGTCGCGTGAAAGTGCCCAGTCTTTATTCTCCTCGAGCCAGTTGCCGAATCTTCCGGATCCGACTTCGGGCGGATACCAGTTGATTTCCTTGTTGAGAGCAACCATCTTGTCTGCTATTTGGGTGGTCTTGATGAACCATGATTCTCTGGCATAGTAGATGATCGGTACATCCGTATGGCGCCAGCTGAACGGGTATGAGTGGGTTATCGTTTCTTTCCTGAACAGGCGGCCCATTTCCTTCAGCTTTTTTATAATATCCTGATCGGCCTCTTTTACAAACCTTCCGGCAAAGTCGGTTACTTCATCAGTAAACAGACCGCTTCTTGTAACCGGCTGAAGCATCGGCAGTCCGTATTTCTTGGAGACCTCATAGTCATCCGCACCGAATGCAGGTGCGATGTGAACAATACCCGAGCCGTCCTCTGTACTTACAAAGTCGCCTTCTATAACGTAGAATGCTTTCTTATTCGGTGTGACATAGTTAAACAGCTGTTCGTATTCCTGTCCGGCCAGCTGAGTTCCTTTATATTCAGCAACTATTTCATATTCGCCATCAATAACCTGCAGACGTGATTTGGCCAGTATCAGGTATTCATCGCCCAGCCTGATCTTAACATAGTCAATATCGGTTCCAACAGCCAGTGCAACGTTTGAGATAAGAGTCCATGGTGTGGTGGTCCAGACCAGGAAATATGTAGTCCCCTCTTTGGAGAGTTCCGAATCCTTCAGTTTCATTACCACATAGACCGAGGGATCTTTGGTTTCGCGGTAGCCGAGCGCCAGTTCATGAGATGAAAGTACTGTTTCAGATTTGGGATCCTGAGGCACGACTTTATAATCTTTATAGATAAGTCCTTTGTCAAACAACGTCTTCAGTGCCCACCAGACAGATTCGATATAATCGTTGGTGCAGGTAACGTAGGCGTTGTCGAGTCTGATCCAGTATCCCATACGGCGGGTCATTTTCTCCCACATGTCGGTATAAGTAAACACCGATTCGCGGCAGGCTTTGTTGTATTTTTCTACGCCAAAATCCTTTATCTCACTTTTATTCTTTATACCCAGCTGCTTTTCAACTTCAATCTCCACGGGCAGTCCGTGTGTATCCCAGCCGGCTTTTCTGTGCACCTGATAGCCCTGAAGTGTTTTATACCTGCAAACCAGGTCCTTCAGTGTTCTGGCCATAACGTGGTGCAGACCAGGTTTACCGTTGGCCGTCGGAGGTCCTTCATAGAAAGTAAATGGTCTGGCGTCACTTCTTGTAGTTACTGATTTCTCAAATATATTATGGTCTTCCCAGAACCTGAGTATACCCTCTTCAATATCAGAATAAACGATTTTTTCCGGATTTTGCTTAAACATAACTCTGCTATATAATATTTAATTGAATGATTTTTTAAAAATTATTAAGACTATAAAGGTAAAAGAAAATAAATAAAACTCAAAATTCAAAATACAAGTTTTATTTTCCGCCTGAAAATCCCGGGGATGCATCAATTCCGTATCCTGCATCACAGCAACATACGAAGCAGTCTCATTCCTCGTATCTTTTCAGCAGTTCCTTTTCCGTCTGAATAAATTCCTTCAGATCCTTTTCTATTCTTTCTTTATTTTCGAGCATCTTTTTCGCTTTCACTTCAGCATCGGCAATTATCTGTCCTGCCTTCAGTTTAGCCTCTTTTACTTCCATTTCCGCCTCGCGGTGTGCATTCTCGATGATCTTCTCGTAAGCATCTATCTTGAAATTCTGGCTGCGTATATCGCTCTGCACCATCATCAGTTCTGCAAGCGTCATACCGAAAAAGCCCATGCAGCCGAGAGTAACGTTGCGCAATGAATACAGTATCAGGTTTTCCGCAAGAAGCTGGCTGGTGCCGAAATAGTCGCTGAAGAACGATATTACACCGACGCTGAGCAGTGATGACGCAGTCGTAAGTGCGAACAGTGCCTTGCCGCCCGATTTCCAGCCAAGCGTCTTATCCATCAGCCATCCGCAGGCGAAACAAAACAGAGAAAGCACAAACCAGACCGCAAAATTCAGACCTCCGAAATGAAACAGTTCTGTATCCAGAAAATTCGAAGAGAATATCAGAATAGCCGTCATAAAGGGTGTCAGATAGTAATATGTCTTTTTCGTATTCACTTTTATATTTTCACTTCCACTTTGATTATTACATCGTTTATTTTCTGCCGCATCTTCATTGATCAGAGCGAACCAATGACTTCACTCATTATCAGTGTCATTTTTGGTTCCGCAGTCGCAGCAGCTTCGAGTATTTCACTTAATTCAACTGGTTTCAGCGTATCCGGGAAGCATTCATCGGTAATAATGCTGAATCCCAGCACTTCCATTCCCATATGGTTGGCAACTATATTTTCCGGAACAGTAGACATACCGACCACATCGGCACCTATAGTACGCAGGAAGCGGTATTCCGCCCTTGTTTCAAGATTAGGGCCCGGAACAGCAACGTACACGCCCTTCTGTACAGGGATACCGTTTTTCGCTGCAATTTCTTCAGCCTTCGATATGAGCCTCATCGAATATGGTTCGCTCATATCCGGAAAACGGGGACCCAGTTCGTCTTCATTCTTCCCTATCAGGGGATTGTCACCCAGCAGATTTATATGGTCTGTCATCAGCATAATATCGCCGCGTCTGAAGGATGGATTCATGCCGCCGCAGGCATTTGAGACCAGCAGTGTTTTGACGCCCAGAAACTTCATAACGCGTACAGGATATGTAATCTGCTGCATCGAATATCCTTCATAATAGTGAAAACGCCCCTGCATAGCAACTATTTTTTTTCCGTTGATGCTGCCGAATATCAGCTTGCCGTGGTGCGATTCAACAGTGGATAAAGGGAAGTGAGGAAGTTCCGAATAATCAAATTCGCAATCAATGCTAATTTCTT
Organism: Bacteroidota bacterium; assembly: GCA_050258935.1. Taxonomy (GTDB): domain Bacteria; phylum Bacteroidota; class Ignavibacteria; order Ignavibacteriales; family SURF-24; genus JBLMZS01. Next base: position 54,102 of record JBLMZS010000082.1, on the reverse strand, counting down.
TCACCAGTCCGCCCAGTCCGGTGCCAAGTATTATACCGGTCTGGTATTCATCGCCTGTTTTCCGGCGTATTACATCCAGTGTTTCCTGAATCTTTGTCAATAATCCGATCATATGTATTCCGTATATGTTTGAGTTTTCAGTATGGTAGAAGTATTTACTAATCGAGTTTTTTCAGTATGTCCTCGATATCAATGTCATCTGCCGCCGGGACGGGTTTGATTTCTTCTGCTGTCTGCGCGCCAGGCACAGCGGCAGCTGCTTCATCGCCGGCGGGCTCTGCTGTTTCAAAATCCAGCAGACGAGACTGCGACTGTACGAACGCTTTCAGCTTGGCGACGATCAGGTTCTTTTCCTCCCTCAGCTTGATAACGGTACTGCGCATTTCATCGGCATTCTGGCGTGCAGAACCTATCAGCTGTGCAGATTTTATTTCAGCATCCCTGACTATTGCTGCTGCCTGTTTTTTTGCCGCCTCTATGGCTTTTACCGATGTATCTCTGGCTTTAAGAAGCGTGCTCTGAAGATTTTTTTCAGTATTCCTGTAGCCCGTCAGTTCGGCAATATTTTTCTCATTTTCTTTTTTCAGGCTTTCCAGTTCATTGTCCAGTTTCTCATACTCATCAGCCAGCTTTTCCAGGAAAAGCTTTACCTCATCCTTGTCGTAGCCTCTGAATGATACAGAGAACTGTTGGTTTCTGATATTTACCGCAGAAAATTTCATTGTTCCTTCCAGCTTTTAGAATAATCCCTCTGTCCGAAAATAGCCGTTCCTACCCTGATCATTGTTGCTCCCTCTTCTATTGCAATCCTGTAATCACCTGTCATACCCATAGACAATTCTGTAAGTCCGAATCCCTGCCCGTTGAGCTGGTTTTTGAGATGAGCCAGTTCAGAAAAGCTCTTTCTCACCAGCTGAACATCATCAGTAAAAGGAGCGATCGTCATAAGTCCGCACAGTTTCAGGTTAGTGCAGTCAGCGGTAAACCGTGCGAGGTCCATCAGTTTTTCGTATCCTTCAATTCCCTGTTTTGTTTCTTCTCCGGATGTTTTTACTTCTATGAGCACATTCTGGATTTTCCCTGCCTTCACAGCATGCTTGTTTATCTCGGAGGCAAGTTCTTCCGAATCGACTGAGTGTATTGCTTCTGCCACGGGTACGACAAATTTTGCCTTATTCTTCTGAAGATGGCCTATAAAATGCCACTGAAAGTCAGGGCCAAGAAGCGAGGCTTTTTCAGAGAGTTCCTGTGCTCTGCTTTCTCCGAACATAACCAGACCCGCATTACGTGCCTGTCTTATTAGGTCAAGTCCGGTATTCTTAGAAACGGCAATGAGTCTGACTTCACCCGGATCGCGTCCGCATTTAAGGCAGGTTTCCTTTATATCATCTATGAGAATATTTATATTTTCGGCTATCATGGTCGTGAGAGTATTTATGTTTCAGGCTGTCATAATCCTATTTGTAAGATAATGAAGTTAAATCATTTGGCCATAAAAATCAACAAAAAACAGACATTCCGGATGAAACCTCCGGCAGCCCGTGTTTACTTACAGCCGCACAATATATATATATATGAAAAAAGGCGGATCATAAATCCGCCTTTTCTAGTTTTCAATACAGAATGTTTCTCAGCTGCAGCCCGAAGTAGAACCGCAGGTCATGCATTTAAGACACGTACCGTTGCGTACCATAGTAAGGCTTCCGCACTCTGTACATACATCTCCGGTATAGCCCTTTTCGCGGGCTTCCCTTATTTTGGTTGTCATTTTATTCGGTCTTGGAGCATGGAGAGTTTCAGCACCCCTCAGATCGACTTTGATCTTATGCCCCTTGAAATCCTTGCGGTGCATCTCGATCGTTCTTTCGCTGATCACTTCCTCGCTTTCAAATTCCTCATCCTGCCTGATGCCCTGCGCCCCCTTGGATTCGGCAGCTCCCACGTGCGAGAGGTCGTTGCGGCCCAGGTATGTGACGGCAAGTTCGCGGAAAATGTAATCGATCACAGAAGTAGACATCTTGATCTTTTCGTTACCCATCACCATGCCGCTGGGTTCAAAGCGTGTAAACACGAATGCATCGACGAACTCCTCGAGAGGTACGCCGTGCTGCAGACCCAGAGAAATTGCTATGGCAAAGCAGTTCAGCAGACTTCTGAAGGCGGCGCCTTCGCGGTGCATATCGATGAATATCTCGCCCAGCTGTCCGTTCTCGTACTCACCGGTCCTGATATATACTGTCTGGCCGTTTATTTTTGCTTTTTGCGTATAACCGGTTCTTCTGTCCGGAAGTCTCCTGCGTTTTGCGATATAGCGGTGAATTATCCTTTCGGCAATCTTTACTATATCGTTATCTTCCTTATCCTCCATTATGCTCTCATATTCCTCACTGGCGGTTGTGTTGAGCGGCTGAGAAAGTTTCGAGCCGTCGCGGTAGAGTGCATTTGCCTTCAATCCCATTTTCCAGGATTCCATATATGCCGATTTTATATCTTCAATGGAAGCCTGGTTAGGCAGGTTGATGGTTTTGGAAATAGCGCCGGAAATGAACGGCTGTGCCGATGCCATCATTTTTATATGAGCATCGGTTTTTATAAACCGGGAGCCTTTCTTTCCGCATTTGTTTGCGCAGTCGAATACCGGATAGTGTTCATGTTTCAGGAACGGAGCGCCCTCAATGGTCATGGTACCGCACACATAATCGTTCGCAGTCGAGATCTCCTGTCTGGAAAACCCAAGGTGAGCGAGCAGATCGAAATCCCATGAACCCAGCTGTTCATCTGTAAGTGAAAGAGTTTTCTTCAGGAATTCCTCGCCCAGCACGTATTTGTTGAATGCAAAACCGATCTCAAACACGGTCGGCAGTATCTCTTCAATTTTATTGAGTACGTCATCGGTAAAGCCCTTGGCCTTCAGTGATTCGAAATTTATGTAAGGACAGTTCTGCAGGCTGCCTGAACCCTTTGCATACTTCACTATTTCACTGATCTGTTCCTGATTGTATCCGAGACGTTTCAGTGCAGGAGGTATAGACTGATTAATAATCTTAAAGTAACCGCCGCCGGCAAGTTTCTTGAATTTCACCAGGGCGAAATCGGGTTCAATACCGGTAGTATCACAATCCATCACGAGTCCTATAGTACCGGTCGGAGCAATTACTGTGACCTGTGCATTTCTGAATCCGTGTTTTGTACCGAGTTCAAGAGCGCGGTCTGCATCTTCCCTTGCTGCTTCGAGCAGGTCGGATGGACAGTTTTTAGGGTTAATGCCTACCGGATGGATGGATAATCCTTCGTACTCCTCTTTGGGAACGTTGTAAGCTGCACGCCTGTGGTTTCTGACTACACGCAGCATATTATCTTTGTTCTTTTCGTACTGGCTGAATGTGCCAAGTTCTTTTGCCATTTCTGCAGATGCAGCATAAGCGCTCATGTGCATTATTGCAGTCAGCGCACCGCATATAGCGTAGGCTGTTTCGCTGTGGTAAGGTATTCCCTGCAGCATGAGCAGGCTTCCAAGATTGGCATAACCCAGTCCGAGTGTCCTGAAGTCATAGCTCCTCTGTGCAATTTCGCGGCTCGGGAACTGAGCCATAAGCACGCTGATTTCAAGCACTATTGTCCAGAGCCTTGATGCATGCCTGTAAGCATTTATATTAAATTTGTAGTTATCCTCGTTGTAAAACTTCACCAGGTTCAGTGACGCCAGGTTGCATGCGGTATCGTCTAGGAACATGTATTCCGAACACGGATTTGAAGCACGTATAGGACCATTTGCCGGACAGGTATGCCATTCGTTTATAGTTGTATCGTACTGCAGACCCGGATCTGCCGAAGACCATGCAGCGTATGCTATATCGTCCCACAGTTCCCTTGCTTTCAGAGTTTTGCAGGACTTGGGTTTTTTGTTTTCCTTTTCAGCCCTCAGTTTTTCTGTACGCCAGAACAGGCTCCAGTCACCGTCGGTAATGACGGCGCGCATAAAGTCATTTGTAACCCGGATTGAATTGTTTGAATTCTGTCCCGACACAGTTGCATAAGCCTCAGAATTCCAGTCGGTATCGTATATCGGGAATTCAATTGATTTGAAACCGAGTTTGGCAAGCTGTATCACCCTTTCGATATAGTTATCGGGTATCATAGCTTTTCTGGCCTCAAGTACCGCATTTTTCAGCTTCAGGTTCAGCTTTTTATTGAAGCGATCGTTCTCCGGATGTTCTTCATAGCATGCCTGCATAATCTTGTTGAGGTAAAGATTGCAGAGCTGGCTGCCGGAAACCAGTGCAGCAACTTTCTGTTCCTCCACCATTTTCCAGTTGATATATTCCTGGATATCCGGATGATCCATATCGAGTGTGACCATCTTGGCTGCGCGTCTGGTAGTGCCGCCCGATTTAATTGCACCGGCCGAACGGTCGCCAATTCTCAGAAACGACATCAGTCCGGATGACTTGCCGCCGCCGCTCAGAGGTTCGTTCATACCCCTTATATTTGAAAAATTTGAACCGGTACCCGATCCGTATTTGAACAGACGGGCCTCCCTGACCCACAGATCCATTATACCGCCTTCATTTACCAGGTCGTCTGTTATGGACTGTATAAAGCATGCATGAGGCTGGGGATGTGTGTATGCGTCGGCTGATTCTGTCAGCTTACCCGTCATATAGTCCACATAAAAATGTCCCTGCGAAGGACCTTCTATTCCATAAGCCCAGTGCAGACCTGTATTGAACCACTGAGGGCTGTTTGGAGCAGCGTACTGATTGGCAAGCATGTAAAGCATTTCATCGTAAAATGCCCTGGCGTCAGATTCCGAGTTGAAATATCCCGCTTTCCAGCCCCAGTACGACCAGCAGCCGGCAAGCCTCGAAAATACCTGGCGGGAATCGGTTTCTGATGTATAACGGTCTTTTTCAGGCAGCTGTTTCAGTCTTTCATCGTCTGCGGCAGAACACTGCAGCCATTCGGGGACACCCTCTTCCTGAACTTTTACGGTGAGTTTGGGTACACCGGCTTTCCTGAAATATTTCTGAGCAATTATATCAGTCGCCACCTGAGACCAGCTTTTGGGGACCCAGACGTCTTCCATTTTAAAAACGACTGAACCATCCGGATTTTTAATCTCAGAGGTACGGCTGATAAATTCCACAGTTGAAAACGGATCAACTCCCTCTTTGGTAAATATTCGTTTTATTTTCATTAAAACTCCTGGGTTATATGTCAGTTTGGTAATATCTTCTTTAACGAATCATTTGATACTGTAGTTCCCTTATCTCGTTGCTGATGCAATAGCGGATACTTTCGTTAAACGGATCTCAGCCGGATAATATTTTTACAATATATGATAAAATATCATACGATTCAAAAACTTCCCGCAGTTTGGCAATTTAGGTGTTCAAAAAGTATATAACACTGCATAGATACCATATTTCTGATTACTATGGCACCCGGCTGTAAGCCTGTCTGACAAAATAACAACTTTTGAGATCGGATTTGCCGTCTTGTTCCGGAAGGGAAAACAATAGATCGAAAAGATAATAATTTTTTTTAATTAGTGAAAATTAAATTTCGCGGCGCGAAAATTTAAATTTCTGCGGCTGAAAATGCGATATCCGGTGTGAAAAACTGACTCTCCATGACAAATATACCGCTTAGACATGCCGTATATTATCTGTAAAATATTATCTTAACATAATATAAGCTGTATTTATACGCTGTTCAAAAGACTTTTAACGATATACTTTTCGATGAAATTTTATTATTTTGACAGACAGAGATTTTATCCTCTATAACAAAAATTGAAGAAGGAAATAATATGGTCAAACGCTCATCAGGAATACTGCTTCATCCCACCTCGCTGCCGGGCAGGTACGGCATTGGAGACCTGGGAAACGAAGCATATAATTTTGTGAACTTTCTTGACGCATGTGGTCAAAGAATATGGCAGATTTTCCCGCTGGGACCTACAGGATACGGGGATTCTCCGTACCAGACATTCTCTGCATTTGCAGGCAATCCCCTGCTTATAAGTCCTCAGCTGCTGATGGAAGACGGGTTGCTGAAATATGACGAACTGGAAAATACTCCTGCTTTTAATCCTCATAAAATTGACTACGGACAGGTGATCGACTATAAGCACGAACTTCATCTGAAGGCTTTCTCCAGATTTAAGGCCGGCGGACACAATGCTAAAGAGGAATTCCTGGAATTCTGCTCACAGAACAATGAGTGGTTAGATGATTATGCGCTGTTTGCTGCTGCAAAAGAATTTCACGGAGGGAAGATCTGGTCGCAGTGGGATAAGAATCTCGCTTTCAGAAAGGGGAATTCCGTTGCCGAATGGAATGAAAAACTTTCAGACAACGTACTGTTCTTCAAGTTCCTCCAGTTCGAATTCTTCAGACAGTGGAAAGCACTGAAAGCTTTCGCCAAAGAAAGAGATATCACCATAATCGGCGATCTTCCGATATTTGTCGCCTATGACAGTGCCGACATATGGGCAAACAAACACCTGTTCACCGTTGACAGCAAAGGACGCCTGCTGACTGTTGCCGGAGTACCGCCCGACTATTTCAGCGCCACCGGACAACTCTGGGGTAACCCGCTGTACAAATGGCAGGAGATGGCAAAGGACGATTACGCCTGGTGGAGAAAAAGGTTCAGCAAACTATTCGAACTCGTTGATATAGCCAGAATAGATCACTTCCGCGGATTTGACGCTTACTGGGAAATTCCCGGCGATGCAGAAACTGCAATCAACGGACGCTGGGTAAAAGGTCCCGGAGAACACTTCTTCAGTACCATTGAAAAGCATCTTGGCAAACTGCCCATCATAGCCGAAGATCTGGGTGTGATTACAAAATCAGTCGAACAGCTCAGAGACAGGTTCGAATTCCCCGGCATCAAGATAATGCAGTTTGCATTCGGCACTGAAATGGAAAATAAATTCCTGCCGCACAACTATCCCAGAAACTGCGTAGTACACACCGGCTCGCACGATAACGACACAACCAGATCCTACTTTGAAAAAGCCAGGGAGGACAGGAGCAACGATATCTACGAGTTTGCGCAGAAATATCTAAACTATTACGGTGACAATATTACTCAGGAACTGATACGCGTTGCATATGCATCGGTTGCAGATATGGTAGTTATACCTATGCAGGATATGCTGAACCTCGGTAATGACGCCAGGATGAATTTTCCGGGCACACTGGGCGGAAACTGGAACTGGAGGTTTACATGGAAGCAGGTTCCGGGAGAACTGCCTGCCAGGTATAAAGAAATGACGATGCTATACGACAGACCTCCCAAAGAAAGAAAACACGTTGAAATTGAGGTCGAACAATAGAGTTGCCGAATTTGGTTTTACAGCAGACATGCTTAAGGGTTGCCGAATTTGGTTTTACAGCAGACATGCTTAAGAGTTGCCGAATTTGGTTTTGCAGCAGACATGCTTATCCGGTCGGATCAGCATGTCTGCAGTTATTCAAAACGGCCAGAGTATGTCAGACACCTTTTTTCAGTTCACTATCAATCATACTGTTCAGTCTTTCATCTTCAGGTGTAACCTTGCTTTCAAACCTCTCTATAATTTCACCGTCTTTGGAGATCAGGAACTTTTCAAAGTTCCACCTGATATCAGATTTTCCAGTCACATCATTATCAGTAAGCCGGGCATATAGAGGGCTCTTTTCGTCTCCCAGCACTTTTATCTTATCGAACAGGCGGAATGAAACCCCGTAATTCAGACTGCAGAATTCTTTTATCTCTTCATTACTTCCGGGTTCCTGTCCCCCGAAATCGTTGCACGGGAATGCGAGTATTTCAAAACCTTTGTTGCGGTATTTCTCGTACATCGCTTCAAGTCCCTTGTACTGTTTCGTAAAACCGCACTTACTTGCAACATTGACTATTAGCAGAACCTTTCCCCTGTACCCGGAGAGTTTCACATCTTTGCCATCCATATCCTTTACCGTTATGTCACTTATGTAATTTTTGTTTGCTGTTACCGCAGAGTAATTACTCATATTGTTTGCCCCTTTTGCTTGTGATATAAAAAACAGAACAGTGAATATTGACAGAACGGCCGGGATATACCGCAGCAGCTTTTGTATTCGCCCGTTATTCATGCACACCTCCGTAATGATTGAATGAAATTGTAGTATTTATATTATTGTAGAGAATATAAACCTATTAACAAAATCATAGACAGAATGGTTCAGCAGGCGGTAATAAATGTTTATTTGCAAAAAAAAAGCTGTCCTGAATAAAACAGGTACAGCTTTTATATGATAAGAAATCTGACGCAAAATTTTATGTCAGATGAAAAAATGCTCAAGACATCAGTATGGCAATAGCAGCAGTATTAACGATGTCATCGGCGCTGCATCCGCGGCTGAGGTCGAAGAAAGGTTTTGACAGTCCCTGGCTGATAGGACCAATGGCTCTTGCTCCCCCAAGCCGTTCTGCAATCTTGTAGCCTATATTACCGGCCTGCAGATCCGGGAATACCAGCACATTGGCCTTTCCGGCGACAGGACTGTCAGGTGCTTTTTTGCGGCCGATTGCATCCACAATAGCTGCGTCGAACTGAAGTTCGCCATCGATATTGAGGTCAGGCCGTTTTTCTCTTGCTATCCGTGTAGCCTCGCGAACCTTGTCCACTAGTTCGTGTTCTGCACTGCCCTTTGTTGAAAACGACAGCATTGCTACATAGGGTTCTTCACCAGTTAGTTTCCTGTGGTTTTCGGCAGTGGATATGGCAATATCAGCCAGCTGTTTTGCATCCGGGTTGGGATTGACTGCGCAGTCGGCAAAGCTGAACACACGGTCCGGGAATATCATGAGGAAAAAACTCGATACTATCGAGCAGCCTGCAGGCATACCGACCACCATTATCGAAGCGCGCATTACATCGGCAGTGGTTGCAGTGGATCCTGAAACCGATCCGTCTGCCATGCCTTCCTTTACCATCATTGCCCCGAAAAATATATCGCGGCTGATAGTTTCGCGGGCTTTTTCTATGGATATTTCCTTCCCCTTCTGTTTGCGCATGTTATAGAACAGGTTTGCAAAGTCACTCAGTTTCTCAGATTTCAACGGATCAATTATCCTGATGCCCTGCAGGTTCACACCCAGTCGGGCTGCATCCTGACGGATTTTTTCTTCATTCCCCAGCGTAATAACCGAAGCCATTTTTTCAGCGGTAATTTTTTCTGCTGCCTTCAGTACACGTTCATCGTGAGATTCCGGAAGCACTATTGTCTTCCTTTTACCTGCGGCAAGCTGCCTGATCTTTTCTAATAATTCTACTTCTTCAGACATAACAACATTCCATAATTATTAAAAATACACGTTAAAATATAATAATTTTTTGTGTCAGGTATACCAACCGAATTTTATTTAATTGTCGGGAGAGTGGACCGGGTCACATTTTGCCGGATGCCTTGTATGCAGGTATTGACTATTTTGGATAGGCTGATTACCTTTGTTTTGAAGTGATATTCGGAAACAAAAACGATGTAGCAAATGACTTCAAACCAAACACTGCGTCCCTCCTTTGTGAAACTGCTGCTGGCAATAACAGCTATCTCTGTTGTGCTGCTGCTGGCTTATATATTTCTGGACATACTGGTAATGCTTGCAATCTCTGTTCTGCTGTCTCTGATCTTTAATCCTTTCGTGCGCTATCTGGAGAGGTGGGGAGTAAGCCGGGGACTGTCTATATTTATTATAGTCATTGCAGCCGGAACGGTTATATTTTCTGCTGCTTCATACTTCGGCCCGAAGATCTCAGAACAGATAACTCACCTCAGCACATCCGTCAATCAGGAAAATATAAAGGAGTTCCTGAACAATGTGGACCGCGATGTTACTAAATACGTACCGTTTGTCAGACGCGGGACAGTTTCGGGCAGGATTGAGGGATTTATCACCGACTCTCTCGTAAATTCACTCGACAGGATTACCAATTTTATATCCAGTCTGGTCTCGGTAATGGCCATACTGGTTATAGTACCGTTTATGACCTTTTTTATGCTGAAGGATACAAAATCCATTCTCAAAGGGATATTAAACCTGGTGCCGAACAAATATTTTGAGATGTCATACTGGATTGCAAATAAGATATCCACACAGCTCGGAAGATTTGCAAGAGGCTGGATACTGGATGCATTTCTGGTCGGGTTGCTGGTAGGGCTGGGGCTCGGTATGCTGGGCATAAACAATTCGATACTGATTGGAATTATAGCCGGCGTAGGACATCTGATTCCGTACTTCGGTCCGGTAATAGGCGGAATACCCGCTATCATAATATCTGCCGTACAGTTTGGAAATTTTTCAATGTTCCCGAAAATCCTTTTTATGCTGCTGATGGTATACGCAGTGGACAACGGTTTTATTCAGCCGAACGTATATTCAAAGAGCGTGGATATGCACCCGCTGCTGATAATAATACTCATGACCATAGGAAGCCAGCTGATGGGAATAATAGGTTTGCTGCTGGCAGTTCCGCTGGCGACAGTAGTAAAAACAGCAGCCAGGGAAATCTACCTTGCTTATAAAGAATATTCGATTGCCAGAAACAGGGTATGAGTCAGGAGTTCTGAGTTCTGAACACACCCCGTCTGCTGCCTGCGGCGGGACAGTGTGTGTTATATACTTAACTGAACACTTGGGATTGTATTTTTTGTATTACAGGCTCGTCAGAATCCTGTTGATAATGTCCACAGATGTCACGCCCTCTGCCTCGGCACTGAAGTTTACTATGAGTCGGTGTCTTAACACAGGAATAACCGATGCTTTTACATCATCAAGCGAAGGAGTAAACCGGCCCTGCATTACTGCTCTTGCCTTGGCTGCCAGTATAAGATACTGTGATGCCCTCGGTCCGGCGCCCCAGCTGATCCAGTCCTTTATGTACTTGTCATTTCCATTGCTGCCAGGTCGGGTTTTATTGACAAGTTTAACAGAATATTCTATAATGTTATCCGCAACCGGCACACGCCTGACCAGATCCTGGAATTCTATAATTTCACGGGCTGATATTATTTTCTTCAGCTCTGCCTGATAACTGCTTGTAGTTGATCTTACTATCTCCAGCTCCTCATCGTACGCCGGGTAGTCCAGCCATAGGTTAAACATAAACCTGTCGAGCTGTGCCTCGGGCAGCGGATAGGTACCTTCCTGTTCTATGGGGTTCTGGGTAGCCAGCACAAAGAATGGTTCGGGCAGCGCATATGTCATGCCCGCAGCAGTAACTTTGTGTTCCTGCATTGCCTCGAGAAGTGCCGACTGTGTTTTGGGAGGAGTACGGTTAATTTCGTCTGCCAGTATTATATTCGAGAATATGGGTCCCTCTATGAACCTGAATGCCCTTTTTCTGGTAGTCTGATCCTCGTCAATGATTTCAGTACCGGTAATATCGCTGGGCATGAGATCAGGAGTAAACTGAATGCGGTTAAACTTGAGGTCAAGGACTTCTGACAGTGTTTTAATAATGAGCGTCTTTGCAAGTCCCGGCACTCCAATGAGCAGACAGTGTCCGCGCGACAGAATAGACAGCAGCAGGTTATCTATTATTTCGTTTTGCCCTATTATTACCTTACTTATTTCCGACTTTACGTTTTTAATCGAATCGCTAAGGCGCGCGGTCAGTTCAATATCATCATTAGCATGATCTTTCAATGCAGGGTTTCCTTGAAAATGGGTTATACTTAAATATAAAATTTTTTATATAATGTTCCTCAGAGTCTTATTTCCCAGTATATTTTACCTTTCAGTTCCTGCATCCAGGCCATGTACAGTTTCTGCTGCTTGTTATATTCAGCAAGCTGTTTGAGCTCGTTAAAATCTATAGCCAGGTCGGCTTTGTGCTCGGGTATTTTCTTCTGAAGATTAACTATATGATAACCGTATATGCCCTGTCCCATTTCCATTCTTTTCGGAAAACTGATCTCGCCGGTTTTCAGTTTTGAAACTATTTCGAGGAGAGATTTATCCAGCTGATTTATATCAAAGCTTCCAAGTACGCCGCCCAGCTTTGCAGTCTGTTTATCGTCAGAATATTTCCTCGCAAATTCGTCAAACGTTCCCGCTCCCATGCGAACGCTGTCGCGCAGGTCATTGAGAAGAGTAATAGCCTTCAGATCGTCGTCCTCGTCATTTTTGATTTTTATCAGTATATGTCTTGTATGGACCATTTCACCCTTGCGTTCGAGAAGCTGTATGATATGGAAACCAAACTGGCTTTCGGTCACCTCAGAAATTCCGCCTTCCCTGAGCGCAAAAGCAGCTGATTCATATTCAGGAACGAGCCTGCCTCTCTTGGTAAATCCCAGATCACCGCCGTTATCTTTTGTACCGGGGTCCTCGGAGTACTTTTTTGCCATCGTTGCAAAGTCCATTCCGCTGCGTACAGAATCGAGTATTGACTGAGCCATAGCCCGGGCTTTAGTCTTTACTTTTTCACTGGCCTTGGGATTTACGAAAATATGTGCGATGGTATATTTTTCCGGGATCATCCCGAGTGAATCTTTGTAGGTGTTGAAGAATTCCTCTACTTCGCGGCGTGACGCCTCAACCATACCGAATTTCTTCTGCTGCAGGCTCTGAGCCATAAGATTTTTGCGCACGTCGTCTCTCAGTTCGCGCTTGATCTTTTCCATAGACATGCCGTATACTTCTTCAACTTTTTCCTTCGAACCATACTGCTGAATGAACATATCCATCTGGTATTCGATCCTGCGGTTCACATCTTCATCAGTAACAGTAACAGAATCCAGCAGTGCCTGTGCATAAACGAGCTTATCCTCTATCATTGAGTTAAGCACCTGCTTCTTAAGCGACATGCTTTCCGGATTCAGTCCTTTCTGTGAAGCAAACAGCATGGTCTGAAAATCCAGTTCACTCTTCAGTATCACTTCATTATTGACAACGGCAATAACCTTGTCCAGCACTTCCTGAGCGTATGAAAATGAACCGGTAAACAAAAGCAGCAAGAAAATAATCTTTTTCATCTGATCCCTTCGAACGAAATAATAAAAAAATTTTGAGGCATTGTCGGCAGGTTATGATTTTCGGCACTGGCAACGCTCTTGAGCTGTCATGATCTTTCCCCGCTTAAGGTCCTTTTTCGGATCTTAAGCGGGGATAAAAGATCAGGAATATCAGTTTAAGTTCTAGTTGTTCTTAAATGCCTCTTCAAGCTTATCGTAATGCGTGACCGGCTTATATAGATTTTTCAGGCTGGAAATGTATTCATCTTCGAGACGTTTGCTTTCACTTTCCTGATATGCGCCGGATACTTCGGCCTTTGCTTCTTCAAAGCTTTTAAGTCTGGCCGCATCCTTCGAATTCAGCCTCACTATCGAGAAACCGGTTCCGCTCTTAAACGGTTTTGTATAGCTGCCTGGTACACTCAGTTCGTTTGCTTTTGTAGCCAGCAGACTTGCATTGGTGTCCATCAGCTGGAAAGCGCCGGCTTTTTCTCTAAAACCCGAACGTTCAGTAAATTTCTTTGCGAGCGAATCAAAGTTTTCACCTTTAGTAAGCATATCATAGTAACGGTTGATCAGTGAGTCGTTGGTCGCATATATCTCGCTGAATGCCACTCTGTTGTTCCACCTGTATTTTTCTTTATTCTTCTCGTAGTATTCAACGAGCTTGAGGCTGTCAAGTTTTATCTTGCCCCAGATCTCCTCGTCCTGCAGTTTGAATATGTAAATACCGTTTTTGTAGTCATCCATAAGCGAGGCAAACTGGGAGTCGCGTTTATCGAGCTGAGAGGCTTCGCGAGTCAGCAGCATTTCGGCACCCACACTGTTTACAGCTTCGTTAATCAGCTTTGCGTCTATTATTCTGTTTGCAAACTGCTGAACATCCTGAATTTTGTTGAATACCGAATCAACAGTAATACCGCTCTTGTCTATATAAAACAGTGCCGTGTCTTTTACAGCCGTTCTCCAGTTGCTTTCCCAATATGCAGATCCAACTTTGGTCGAATCGCTGTTTTTTGCGATATAACCGGCAACCGGCTGATTAACACTGAACGAATACTTATTCTTCAGTCCTGCGACGTAATTGTTATATGCAGCGTCATATCTGGTTTTTCTGAAAAGTTTTTTCAGGTTTTCCTTTTCGCTTTCGAACGGCCCAACCGCCTGATGTTCGAGAGCTTTGATGATATGGTAGCCATATACAGTTTTGATGATGCCTGAAACCTCGCCGACCTTCAGGTTAAATGCAGTTTCATCAAATTCCTTAACCATCATTCCCCTTTCGAAGAATCCAAGATCTCCACCGTTCTTGGCCGAACCTGGATCCTCAGAATACTTCTCTGCAAGTTTTGCAAAGTCGGCACCCTTGTCGAGCTGGCTCTTTATATCTTTTATTTTTGCCAGAGCAGCTGCCGAATCCACACGCGAAGAATCATCCTTAAAATCGATCATTATATGTGCGGCTCTGAGTCTTGCGAGTCTGGGACGTTTATCTGTTACCTTTATAACGTGGTAACCCCATTTGGTTTTTACCGGTTCGGGATAATACGTTCCTACCGGTGTCTTATAGACATATTCCTCAAAATCCGGAGAGATCATGCCGGCAGTAATGTAATAAATATCTCCGCCCTTACCTTTTGAATAAAAGTCGGTGGAGTATTTTCTTGTCATTTCATCCCAGCTCTTTCCGTTGTTCAGGCTGTCAATAATGGCCGCAGTAAGTTTGCGTGCATTTTCATCACCAGTCGAATCGGGTCTGATCATGATATGGCTGACGCGCAGTTCATATTTTAGCTGGTCATAGAGGGTTTCGATACCGGGAGTAACGATATCTTTTTCCAGCAGATAAGAAACGCCTATTTTTTCTTTATAATCTTTCAGTTCGGCATTCAGAGACGGGTTTTTGTCAAAGCCCCGGACTTGTGCATCTTTCAATTTCATTTTGAAGTTAACATACAGGTCCAGAAAATTTTTCAATTTTCCGAGTGAATCCTTTTGTGCAGCAGTATATCCGCCGGTATTCTTTGCATAAACGTTTTCAAATTCACCGAGTGTTATTTTGTCGTTTCCAAATTCAGCCAATACTGTCCTGGAATGTTCCGGAGAACAAGATGACAGTGAAAAAGACAAAGCACCAATACTTAATGAACTCAGAATAACGGATAGAATCCGATATCGCATGTTAATAACCTCCATAATTGAAATTTTTAGTCAGGTATTTTACGTAAAGCAGTTAATAAAATCAACATAAAACTTGTAACAGCACTCTGACCTGCAGCCATTGTGCTATTTATTCATAACAATTTTGATAACACCGGTATAATTGCCGGCTTCGAGCCTTACAAAATAGATCCCGCTCGACAGTCCCAGAGAAGCCGCATTTAATCTGTACACATGTTCACCCGCATCAAAATAACCATTTAACAGAACTGCAATCCTGCGTCCGAGTATGTCGTAAAGATCCAGGCTGACCATAGATTTTTCCGGAAGATCAAACCTGATACTGGTAGCCGGATTAAACGGATTCGGATAATTCTGCTGCAGATAAAACTTTTCAGGTACAGAATTCTTTCCCGTTACAGTCGTAATATTCCGTGCATATTCGACAGCTTTTTTGGCATCAAGTATACCCCAGCCGTATTGATTGTCCGGACTGGAGGCTTTAGATGCAGTCAGCCTCATTGCATCCCTCACCTGCATAGGTTTAATGGCGGGATTAGCGTTTACAATGAGTGCCGCAACTCCGGCTGCCAGCGGACAGCTGAATGATGTACCGCTTGCAAATGAGTAATTATTGCCGTATGAATCGGCAGTAACCACGCCGCTTCCCATTGCCATGATGTCAGGCTTAATTCTGCCGTCGACCGTCGGACCAACGCTGCTGAAATCGACTCTGGTTCCTTTTAAATTGACTGCGCCGACAGAAATAACGCTGTCGCCATCAGCAGGAGCTCCAAGTGTATTGTGCTGGCTATTGAATCCCTCGTTGCCTGCCGAATTTACAACAACAATTCCCTTCTTTACTGCCAGGTCTGCCGCAACTGTTATCCTTGCAGTCTTTCCGTCCATATTCTGCCATGTATAGCTGGTAAACGGATAGTCATAATCGAGATACCCGAGCGAAGTCGATGTAACATCTACTCCGATACTGTCCGCCCATTCGAGTGCAGCAATCCAGTTATCCTCCTCGACAGGGGTTTCGCTGTTTGTATTCTCGGTTTTTGCAAGAATATAAGACGACTTAAATGCAGGGCCTATCAAAGTACCCTCCTTAAACCCGCCAATAGTGGAAAGTGTTCCCGTGCCGTGTGAACCTTCCCCCATATCGGTCTGATTACCGACATTTGTGTCGTTATTTACAAAGTCATATTTGGCCAGTATGTTCATCTGAGAGAAAGCCTCGTGTGCCAGGTTATCAAATCCGGCGTCGAACACACCAATGACCACTCCTTCACCATGGAGCCCCATATCGTGTACTGCCGGAACGTTAATCTGTTCCAGCTGGGTAAGTGATGCGCCATAGTTCAGCGAATAATTCATTTTTCTGGCCACAGACTCCCTCGGCAGCTCAGCAGCCTGCAGTTCAACAGGTGCCACGTTCTTATATCTGCGCACCACATCAATCTGTTTGACAAACGGGAGCGCGGATATTTCTTCCAGCACTCCGGCAGTAACAAATCCGCTCGCAGAGTTCAGCCATCTGGACACCCTTTTGGCTTCGAATCCTTTTTCTTTTAACAGCTTCATGTATTCTGAAGACACCGGCAAATCAGAATCGTCTATCAATGAAGATGTGGCAACTTTCGAGCGCCTGAGAAGTGCCCGGTGACTCATAAGGATTTCCGGCTGTACCGTATACTTGCCTATTTCCTGAGACTTATCGGTAAAGCTCACCCAGACAAGTATTTTTTCACCTGATTTCGCATTACTTATCTTATCTGAGAGTGCACGGGTTAACTTACCGGCAGCAAAAATATTAGAACAGATCAGCATTGCCGCAATCATCACCAGATATTTTTTAGTTTTATAACTCTTCATTTTCATATGCTTTCCATTATTCATTATGTTTAGGTCCGCAATTTGTTTTCTGCTACCTTGCCCTGGTACCGGAGTTCACATTTTCCGGTACTTCGAGCAGCTGAAGACCGCCGTCATTCGTTTCAACTGCCAGCACCATACCCTGTGATTCGTATCCCATAAGCTTAGCCGGTTTCAGGTTGGCCACTACTATAATCCTTTTGCCAGGAAGAGTTTCAGGATCAAAGTTTTTTGCAATGCCGGCAATTATCTGTCGTTCCTCGCTGTCAAGTTTCACCTGAAGTTTCAGAAGTTTCTCGCTTTTGGGCAATTTTTCGGCCGCAGTGATTTCAGCCACCCTGAGTTTAACTTTCATGAAGTCATCGTAACTGATCTCCGGATTGTCATCGACTGCTTCGGTTTTCTTTTTCTCTTTCTGCACCGGTTCTGCCTTTGTAGTCTGTGCAGCCGCTGCAGTTTCCGGTTTAGCAGGAACATCTCCTGCACCAAGTTTCACCGTCTGTTCTTCAATTACTTTGTCTTCTATTTTTGTAAAGAGAATTTCCGCCTGATTCAGCTGATGTCCCGGCTGAAGATTGGCTTTTCCGCACTGATCCCATTCCACAGGACTGCTGTTGAGCATTTTAAATATTTTCTCAGATGTAAAAGGAATTACCGGAGAAAAAAGTTCCGCAAGAGTATTAATGGCCTGAAGACATATATTGATCGTAACGGCGCATTTTTCCTTATCTGTCTTTACCGATTTCCATGGTTCAGAATCATTGAAATACTTGTTACCTGCTCTTGCCAGGTTCATTATTTCATTTACACCGTCGCGTATCTTGTAGCGTTCGAACAGTGATGATACTTTTGCCGGAAACTCAGATATCAGTTTCAGCATTTCCGTATCAATGGCATCAACAGCCCCGGCTGACGGCACTTTTCCTTCGAAGTGTTTGTGCACGAATGTAAATGTGCGGTTTACGAAATTACCGAATATATCGGCAAGTTCGCTATTGTTCCTGAGCTGGAATTCCTTCCAGTAGAAGTCGGTATCTCTTGATTCCGGCAGGTTGGCAGCCAGAGTATAGCGCAAAGGATCTGCCGGGAATAAGTTCAGGAAGTCTATGACATCAATTCCCCAGTTCCTGCTCTTGGAGAATTTTTTTCCTTCAAAGTTCAGGAATTCATTTGCCGGAACGTTCTGAGGCAGTACATATTTGCTATCATTTGCATCATTCCAGGCCATTATCATTGCAGGAAAAACTATAGTATGGAAAACGACATTATCCTTGCCTATAAATGCCACGTATTTTGTATCGGGATCCTGCCAGTAATTTTTCCATCCTTCCGAATTACCTCTTGCTGCAAACAGTTCCTTGGTGGCTGATATATATCCCAGCACTGCCTCAAACCACACGTAGAGAACTTTTCCTTTTGCATCGTCCAGCGGCACCTGAACACCCCAGTCCAGGTCGCGCGTCACCGCACGGTCCTGCAGACCGTCTTTGAACCAGCCCCTGCAGTACTGAAGCACGTTATCTTTCCAGCCGTACTTCTCGTCCATTTCGGCTATATATTTTTCGAGTCGTTCCTGATACCTGCCGAGCGGGAAATAATAGTGAGATGTTTCCTTAAGTACCGGAGTTTCTCCTGAAATCTTGCTTTTGGGATTTTTCAGCTCAGCCGGATCATACAGCGCTCCACAGTTTTCGCATTCATCGCTTCTGGCCTGCTCATTACCACAGTTCGGACAAGTACCTTCCACATAACGGTCGGGCAGAAACATATTGGCCCTGGCGTCGAAGAACTGCATGCTTTTCTTCTCATTCAGTATTCCCTGCTTGTAATAATTCAGGAAAAATTCCCTTGCAGTCTCATGGTGCTGCGGAATGCTTGTTCTGGAATATATATCAAAACTCATCCCGAACTTTTCAAACGCATTTTTATTTATGTTGTGATATCGGTCGATAATTTCCTTGGGGGATACTTTCTCCTTATCGGCACTGATAGTAATCGGCACACCATGTTCGTCAGATCCGCAGATATAGACGATATCTGCACCCTTAAGGCGTTTGTACCTGACGTAAATATCAGCAGGCAGATATGCACCGCTAAGGTGTCCCAGGTGTATCGGGCCGTTTGCATAAGGCAATGCCGAGGTAACGAGTATTTTTTCCTTATTCAAGATAAACTCCATAATATAATTTCATAGCTAAATTCAATACATACAGAAAAATATGCTAATATTAAAAATACGTGTTTTACAGCAAAAATGGTAATACAGTTTTCTCCCGCCTCTGGCGGGATCCCGCCGCAGGCGGGAAGTTCTCATTTTTTAAGAACAATTGATTATGGGAAAGATTGTAATGGAGGTATAAAGAATTTATTTTTTCCGGTCAGAGAGTGGTTCACTGACCGGAATTCTGGAAATTATTTTTTCAGCAAATTACTTTTCGAGGCTGGTATACATTTCATCTATCAGACTGCCGTAGCGCTGCTCTATTACCTTGCGTTTCAGCTTTAGTGACGGAGTCATTTCGCCGGTTTCAAGAGAAAACGGCTTGTCGAGCAGAACGAACTTTCTGACCTTCTCAAAGTTGGCGAGCTGTTTCTGGAATCGTTCCAGGTCCTTTTCTATGAGGTCATAGATTTCCTTCTTCTGTGTAAGTTCTTCAGGATCATCGTAAGGAATCTCGTTTGAATCCGCATATTCCTTGATAGCCTCAAAATCAGGGACGATCAGCGCGCTCAGGAACATCCTGCGGTCGCCGATCAGTACGAACTGATCTATATACTTGCTGCCCAGGAACAGGTTCTCAATCGGAGTCGGTGCAATGTACTTGCCGCCTGAGGTTTTGAACAGATGTTTTTTTCTGTCGGTAATGACCAGAAATCCCTCTGCGTCAAATACTCCGATGTCGCCCGTATGCAGCCATCCGTCCTTGAGCACGGCATCGGTTTCCTTTTTATTCTTGAAGTATCCCTGCATAATGTTGGGACCGCGTGCGAGTATTTCACCGTCCGAGGCTATTTTTACTTCCACACCCGCGAACACTTTACCGACAGTACCGAATTTATAGTTGTCCACTTTATTGCAGGCTATTACCGGTGCAGACTCGGTCAGGCCGTAGCCCTCGAGTATCAGTATGCCGATAGATTCAAAAAATTCTCCGAGTTCGCGCTGAAGCGGCGCACCGCCTGAAACAAAAAATTTCAGCCTTCCGCCCATTTTATCGCGCAGCTGTTTCAGCACCAGTCTGTCGGCAGCTTTGTGTTTTAATGAAAGCGCCAGGGAAACCGAATCTGTTTTTTTTGCAGCAACATATTCTCTTCCAACTTCAACGGCCCAGTTGAATATTTTCTGCTTGCTCTCCGACTGAGATTCGACGTTTTTCCTGATCTTTGAAAATACTCGTTCAAACAGTCTCGGTACTGTAGTAATGATGGTAGGATGCACTTCAGCCATATTCTGCGCTACGGCTTCTATACTATCGGCATAGTAAATTGCGGCACCCGATGAGAAGCCGACGTAGTAGCCTGTAGTACGCTCAAATATATGGCACAGGGGAAGGAACGAGAGAAACACATCGTTCTTATCGAACGGCAGGTGCTCGGCCGCGGCGTGTACGTTGGAAACAATATTCTTGTGTGTAAGCAGAACACCCTTGGGTTCACCAGTGGTACCGGAAGTATAGATGACAGTGCAAAGATCGGTTTCTTTGCACTTCTTAATCGACTCACTTATAAAATAAGGATTCTCTTTCTGGTATATCAGTCCCCTGTCCTGCACTTCCCTGAACGTATAGATGTTCGTGCTGTCCTGGGGCAGATCCTTCGCATTATATAATATTACATATTTCAGGCTGCGGCATTTTGATTTAATCTTGTTGATCTTGTTCAGCTGAAACTTATTAGAAACTATGATCGCAACCGCTTCTGAATTGTTCAGTATGAACTCAACACTGTCAGCAGTAAGTGAAGGATACAGCGGTACATCAACTATTCCGGTTATCTGCATAGCCATGTCAGAAAAGACCCATTCGGGACGGTTTTCTGAAATGATTGCAACCTTGTCGCCGCGTTTTATACCGAGTGATGCCAGTCCGAGCGCAAACCGTTCGGTTTCCTCCTTGAACTCTGCGTGCGTAATTCCCTTCCATACACCGTCGATCTTACGGTGAATGAGCGGCTTTGCAGCTATCGGACCATATTCTTCAGTAAGAATTACAAATAACTCTGCTATCGTTTTATATTCGCGTATCACGGGCATTTTTAACTACTCCAAATTTACAGCTTCGAAAATACACCCACTATTGATAAAATGCAAGTTTTTCCGGTCTGCTGCAAATGGAGCAATGGAGCGCTCAGTTCTCGGTTTTCAGTTCTCGGTTATCTGTTATCAGTTCTTTCACGCCTATGGCGGGAAGTATTCTAGAACATAAATGATACGCTGAAATTGAATGAATCATTGTACAGCGGAGCATCACTGTTAAAAGGCCATGCCATTTTTTCGTGGCGCAGCTGAGTCATGCCATAGAGCACACCGCCCTGTATCGCATATTTGAATATAGTGCCGAGGTACGGCGAATTTTGCGCCAGATCATCCACGAAGTCGTCCAGTATTGCCATAATAGATACATCGATGCAGTAGCTGGCACTCTGCTTCCAGAACAGTATGCCAGGAAGAATGATATGCCTGGTATAGCCGGTTTTGAGAGAAACAGTCTGAAACAGTTTCAGTCTTATTCCGCTTTCTACCATCGACCCGATCCTGAACTTATCGTTGAATCGTTTGATAAAAGCCGAATCTGCATGGGTCCCCGTATAAGAGTTATCTCCGTATTTCAGATGAGTGCCGGTAAATCCGAAGCTGTAATAAGGAATAAGGTAAAAGTCTTCGGAAAATTCTATTCCATGGCCGTTATTCTGGTTCCATGACACCTGCCACATCTTGTATTTGTCCCTGTCCTTCTGTACATTTTTTTTGTGCGATATGTTATCATCCATAATCGTAAATTTGAAGTAATGAGACTGAATATTTCTTACATGTTCGGAAAAATGCGAACTTCTGAGTGATTCATACCCGAGTCCCACCTGGAGTGCCCCGATCTTTGGGAATGAGGGCACGATATTGTCAGACAGGAAAGATGAATAGAAATAGCCAAACTCTATCGAAGGTCTGTCCCTGAACAAACTCGAATTATATCTCTCCTGCTGATTCTTCTTCAGCCTGATACCCAGCTTCGAAAGCCATCCTTCAAGGCTGGATGAATGATGGCCGTCCTGGTCCGTATTCTCATTGTACGTCTCACCTGCAGCATTGTTTCCGCCAACGGTATCAAGCGTATCGTATTCTGCCTGTGAATACAGAGGGCTGCATATCAAAATCAATAATGCAAAAACGGTAGCTATATTTTTCATTCTTAACTCCTGTTATATTTCAGATTGTATAAACTGTGCCGGCTTATTCTTCTTTACCTTCTACAGCGCCCAGTGCCGGGAGCCTGAACTTCTGGCCTATCTTGCCGATACTGTTCATATCAATCTCCCCGATGATATTTATTATATTTGCCTTGTATTTTTTGCCCGATCCGCCCAGGAAAGTAATTGCCAGACCAGCCACGGTATTTTTCCCGGTATACTTCAGATAGATATTTGCCATTTCATTTCCCTCATCGAATGACATGAGTTTGTTCCAGTCGCGGGAAATCAGTCCTGAATCGATCTCTGAAAATTCCTGTCTTACAGAATCGGCATAACTCTTCCTGATATCGTCAACGGTATAGAGGACAATGAGCTTAATAGGTTTCAGCAGTTTTTTGAGTTCTTCACCTTCATCCGTACTTTCGTAGTCTATCATATTGAAGAGCTTCTGGTCGAGAAATATTTCTGAAACTTTTCCATAGCTCCTGAATTTCTTCAGATCATCAAAGTGAGCATTTCCCGGCAGGTTGGCAAATTCTCTGTGCTGTGCAAACATGCATACAGGGAGCAGGAACGCCAGTAATAATAATCTACATTTCATCTTTACCTCCATTAAGCAGCTCGTTTACTGCCCTGATTGACTTGTTCAACTGCTTATCTACAATTTCAAATGGATTGTTGTTTTCTATTTTTGAATCTGTTTTCTGGAATACATCTGCGACCAGTGCCAGCGACTGTTTTATCTGTTTCGTAATAATCTCGTCCCTGACTTTTTTAGGCGCCGCTGCCGGAGCCTTCACTGCTGTACTGTGCCTGGGTATTATTTCTGCAGCTGCAACCGCAGAGCGGGTGTCTGAAGGTGCTGCAGCGGGTTTTGCCGCGGGTTCGTTTTTTTCCGCAATCACCGGCGGAGTATACATGTCCGGTTTCTGATTCAGATAGAACACGGTTGCTGCAGCCAGGAGAATCACCGTAGCCATGGTGAAAGCAAGTTTGGGATAGTTGATGTATCCGAATATCTTTATTTCTCCCGGGCGTTTCTTTGATTTCAGTCCGTCTATCACGTAGTCCGGGCAGCTTTCCATCCGGATTTTGTGTACCTCTTTTGCAGCGGCCCTGTAGTGTCTGTAAATATTTCGCGTCTCAGAATTCCTGAAAACCCTTATAAGGGTGGGAATTCTGGAATAGAATGGTCCGTCACCGTAAGCTGCTGATATGGCGGCGGTGACATCTTCCGCGTTAATCTTTTTCTTTTCAGCTTTCATAACTCTTCAGCTCCATTTGCAGTCTTTTCCTTGCCCGCATCAGGTCAACTTTCACGGTACCTTCGGGCATCTTCAGAATATCGGCAATCTCCCTTTGCTTGAATCCTTCTATCTCATACAGAACAAAAACGCTCCTGAGCGGGTCCGACAGGTTCTCCACCGCTTTTTTTATCTCTTCTCCTGCAAGGCGCAGATGTACCGTCATCTCGGGTGACTCATCGCTGGCTCCAATGTTTTCAACGGCGTCTTCATCATCCATATCCGGATGGTATTCCCTCACCATGGATTTCTGTCGTCTGCGCAGCAGATCTATACAGAGATTATGAGCGGTCCTCATTATCCAGGCGCGTGTGGATTTTTCCTGAAATAATTCTATGTTCTCCCACAGCCTGATCAGTGTATCCTGGGTAATATCGTCCGCATCCATCCTGTTCCTGGTCATATAGTAGGAATAGGTATAGATCATATGCTTATACTGTTTTACCAGATAGTTATATTTTACAGACTTAAACATATTCATATAGTAAAAGACGATGGATGTGGAATAATAGTTACAAAATTACATGCAGTATTTAAAATAAAGAAGCCGTCCCTTTGTGAGGACGGCTTCTCAGAAGAACTATCTAATTCTTAGGATTAGAATTCTATTTTACGTTTTGCGTAGTTTGCGTAGTCATAAACAATAGCACTAGCAACGAAGATCGATGAATATGTACCGATGATAATACCAAAGAACAGAGTAAATGCGAAAGCTCTCAGCACTTCACCGCCGAACAGTACGAGCACCAGCAGAGAAAGCAGTGTGGAACCGCCGGTAAGAATTGTACGGCTCATGGTCTTGTTCAGAGCGTTGTTTATGTTATCTTTCAATGGCAGTGTTTTGTGGAGTTTAAGATCCTCTCTGACGCGGTCAAAGATAACCACGGTATCACTTACCGAATAACCGATGAGTGTAAGGAATGCCGCCACAATAGTAAGGTCAATTTCAAGGTTGAGTCCCGGTATCACACCATAGAGCAGTGCATAAAGGCCGAGAGTAATGAGCACATCGTGGAACAGAGCAAGCACCGCGCCGATAGCGAAGATGAACTTGAATCTGAATCCGAGATATATAAGGATCACTACCAGTGCGAGGAAAATTGCAACTACTGCGTCGGTCTTCAGTTCTTTACCAACCTTAGGACCGACCCGGTTTTCTTTCAGCACCTTGAAGTTGTTATCCGGCATTTTTTCTTTCAGGCTTTCCTTTATCCAGTCCGAGATACCGACGCGCACGGTCAGCTGAGTATTGGTAGGCTCTTCAGTAGCCTTTACACTCTGGTATCCGTCTTCGAACAAAGCTTCGGCAACAGCATTTGTAGTATCAGCATTCGGGAACTGGTAGGTAATGCTGCCGGCTGTTCTGGAAACTTCCTGTTTCACCAGTCCGGGGAAATGTTTATCTATAGCACTCTCGATATTTTTCTGTACGCGCGGGAACAGGTTATTAGGTATTTCCTGCAGTTCAGTTCTCATAAGAATGGCGCGGTCGCTGCCGAAAGTTTTGAGCTCAAGCTCACCCAAGCCAATCTTATTGACAAAATCCCTGAGCTCAACGATTTTCACCGGCTGCTGGAATTCGAGCGCAATTTCGCTTCCTCCCAGGAAATCGATACCGAATTCGAGTCCTCTGAAAGCTATGTTAATCAGTCCAAGCAGGAACAGCGTGGCTGAAAAAATATAAAATGATTTTCTTTTGCTAAGGAAATCGACGTTTAGGTTCTTAAAGATTCTCATATTTAATTTTTAACTCCAATAGAGATTATTATCGGCAAATTTTAATTTTATCTTCAGAATGTTGAATAATCCTCGCCATGGCGGTGAGATTATCCGATTGAAATATCATAATTCTTCGTGGCCATCCAGTCAAATACGACTCTGGTAATAACGAGACTGCTGAACAAGCTGGAAATAATACCGATCATCAGCGTTACAGCAAAACCCTGAATAGGACCGCTGCCGAACTGATACAGAATTATACCGGTTGAAAGGTTAGTAACGTTAGAGTCAAAAATAGCCGAGAAAGAACTGGCAAAACCGCTTTGAATAGCCGATTTCATGGTTTTACCCACCGCAAGTTCTTCTCTAATACGTTCATAAATAAGAACGTTGGAGTCGACTGCCATACCAATTGAAAGAACGATACCGGCGATACCAGGCATGGTAAGTGTTCCCTGGAAACCTGCCAGAGCAGCAAGTGTAAAGAGAACCGTAAAGACGATGGAGAATCCTGCTATACCGCCAGCTTTCTGATAATAGAACAACATGAAGATAGCAACTAAAACATATCCAAACAGTGCAGAGCTGAAGCCCTTCTGAACCGAGTCCTGGCCCAAAGACGGACCGACAGATCTCTGTTCCATTATTTCGACCGGAGCAGGAAGCGTACCGGCTTTGAGAACGATTTCAAGCAGTTTAGCCTCGTTCAGATCCGCCATACCGGAGATCTGTGAGCTGCCTGAAGGAATTTTCTGATTTACGACCGGAGCAGAGTAAACGAAACCGTCGAGTACGATGGCGATTCTCTTGTGTATATTAGCGCCTGTAATTCTTGCCCATTCTCTGGCGCCATCGGAATTCATCTGCATTGATACTTCAGGAGCCGACGAATTAGGATCGATATTGGCGCGTGCATCTGTAATTGAGCCGCCGGTCAGTTCGGCTTCTTTATTTACAAGATACAGGTAAAAATATTTTGCTCCGTCCTGTCCGATTATCGGTTTAGCAGAGTATAAAAATTCAACGTTGTTCGGAATAGCATTCTGCACATCCTGACGGCTGAGCATAAGATCCAGTTTGGATCTGTTCTCTTCCTTGACCAGCGCATCGGCAGTTCTGCTCTGAGGATTGATCAGAGCGACAGAGAAGAACGGGTGTTCCTTAGCGAACTGCTCGGCTGTCTGCTGTCCCTTTGGCTGTTTTGCGCCAGCCTTGGCAGAATCATTTTTTGCCTGCAGACTGTCTGAGAGTGTCGAATCAACTTTAATTTTTCCAGCGAGTATTTCATCAATTTTCTGCATTACCGGTATGGTATACTGCGGTTCCTTGACAAGTTTGAATTCCAGAAGTGCACTTCCCTGAAGCAGTTTCTTTGCTTCCTCTTCGCGGGCTATACCCGGAAGCTCGACAATAATTCTGCGCGAGCCCTGTTTCTGAATGCTAGGTTCAGAAACGCCATACTGGTCAACCCTGTTCCTGATGATTTCCATTGCACGGGTGACAGCATCTTCAGACTGTTTCTTCAGTTTGCTTACTATCTGATCATCATCTTCCCTGATGGTACCGAAATAGCGGCTTAACCTGATGCCTTTGGCTTTTAATTTCTGCGTCAGAAGTGAAACCACATCCTTGTCGGACAGTTTGGCTTCATTCTCGGATTCACGAAGCGCCTGTTTAAAGTTGGCATCGGGATCCTTTGCAAGCTTTTCAAGCATCTTGGCAGTGTTGACTTCCATGACCACGTACATACCACCCTGCAGATCAAGACCAAGCTTTATCCTTTTTTCGCGGTCTTTAACTATAGAAGGATCTTCTGCCTTGAGACTGTCAATTCTTGAATCGACAATCCTTTCAAGCTTATCCTTGTCAATTTTCGGGTTGCGGGCTTTTTCTGCCTTAATGACAGATTCCCTCACCTGCTCAATTTTTTTGGTGTTCTGGTAATCTGAATAGGTGTAATGTAACAAGTACACACTCAATGCTATTGCACCAAGAATGATAATGAGTTTAAATCTAAATTCTTTCATAACTCTGCTGGAATATTTTGTAGCAAATTACAATTATTTAAGTTATCAAATATATACGCTAAATTAAAAAAAATCAAACAATAAGATTGACCATTTATTTGGTTTTTCCGTTTTGTTTCATAATTAACTGTTTTCGGAACAATAATATGCCCATAAATATTCACCTGCCATGGCAATATTCACACATGCAGGCCTGTTTTTATATCTGCCTCTGTGTCCCCTATAGACAATTATTCGTTTTAGTCGTACTTTTCACTTGGAAAATTCATATTCTCACACTTACCAGGGGCACTTTGATGAATTGTCTTTATTTATACAGAAAACTATTTATACTACTTACCTTTTTGCTTATCAGCTGCAGCGTTCTGACAGCAGGACAGGATCAGTCCGGTACATCTTTTCCTTCAATACCGGATACTTCGGGAGTAAGTAATACGATACTGATACCCCGCCCGATATTTATAGCTATTGACTCGGCTTCCGTATTCACTGCTGTGGGACTGCTCAAGAGTGAGATAAAGAAGCAAGGCAGATATGACGCTGTTCTGAGCCGGGATTGGGATATTCAATCAGCATACGGCACAGCCAGACAGAATGGCTATGGCTATGTACTTTCGGTCAACCTCAGCCCGCTCGGAGAAAAGATCATAATTCAGTATGTACTCATCGATGCACGGACACACAAAGAAATACTCGCCGATAATGCAACTTCGCTTACTGTTGAGGATCTCGATCAGGTAATGAAAAGAATTGCACTCAGCATATCTAAGGGAAGCAGTATAGACGGCAGTGCCGAGGTCGGGGCTATTATGGCCTCAGAATCCATGGAACCAGCCAGACGCGGCGCGAGAGGTTTTTTCGGGCTAAACTTCGGATACCTTTATCCTTCAAGCGGCTATGACGAAAGCGATCAGTTATTTTCGCTTGATCTGCGCAGCGGGTACGAACTCGATAAGGTTGCCGTAGGACTGAATCTTGCAGCACGCAAGGGATTTGCGATAAATCTGTTCAGCTCCTACCTGCTGACCAGAACCGACTTCTGTCCCTATATCGGCGGCGGATTCGGTTTTCACTGGGTTAACCATGATGAACCTGATCAAATATATTCATGGGATTCATCACATAACAATTTATATCAGGAGAAAAAGGATAAAAGGAGCGACGGATTTGAACTGCTCCTGAACACAGGACTGAGATTGTTCAGAACATATAATTTTGAGATACTCATAAATCTGGATTATTCCATATCATTTAATGATTATCACGACAAGGCTCTGGTGTTTACACTGGGACTTCTGCACTGACGGATTAGATATCCAGGCTGGCGGCACACAGCTATGACAAAACAAACAAATAAAGGCAGTGTATTACTACTGACAACCATAAGTTCATTCATTACTCCGTTTGTAAGCGCTGCCGTAAATATTGCACTTCCCTCTCTCGGTCAGGAATTCTCACTTGACGCGGTCATGCTGGGCTGGATTGCAACTTCATTTCTTATCAGCTCGGCGGTGTTCCTTATGCCGATGGGCAGGCTGGCAGATATTGCCGGCAGGAAAAGACTTTTCATGTCGGGAATAATGATGTACTCGCTGATATCACTGCTGTGCACACTGGCTCCGACCGGCAGCATACTGATCATTCTCAGGATAATCCAGGGATTTGCCTCTGCAATGGTATTCAGCACATCGACGGCAATACTCATTTCGGTTTATCCCCCGGCCCAGAGAGGCAGGGCACTTGGCATAAATACAACAGCTGTATATACGGGTTTGTCTGCCGGACCTTTCCTTGGAGGGCTTATAACTCAATATTTCGGATGGCGTTCGATATTTATATTTACTGCCCTGCTCGGCATCATAGTAGCGGTATTACTAATACTTACAGTGCATGACGAATGGGCCGAAGCCAAAGGAGAGCGATTCGATATATATGGTTCGTTCATATACGTAATATCGCTTCTGGCAGCTATGTACGGATTTACTGTTCTGCCGGGTCTGTCAGGTTTTTATCTTATATTATCGGGTGCAGCCGGTCTGGTATTTTTTGTTTACTTTGAATCACGCACCAGTTCTCCGGTGCTGAATATAAAACTGCTGCTGCACAACCGCGTGTTTGTTTTTTCAAATCTGGCGGCACTGATAAATTACTCGGCAACTTTCGCCGTTGGATTTCTGATGAGTTTTTTTCTGCAGTTTGTGCAGGGCTTTACTCCCCGCGGTGCCGGCATAATACTGGCCGCACAGCCGGTAATGATGGCATTGCTGTCACCTGTTGCCGGTAAGCTCTCAGATAAGACTGAGCCACGCATAGTTTCTTCTTTCGGCATGGGACTTATTACTGCCGGACTGCTGATGCTTGCATTTATGCAGGAATCCTCGTCACTTATATTTATCATATTAAGCTTACTCGTGCTCGGAGCGGGGTTCGGAATGTTTTCAGCGCCCAATACAAACGCCGTGATGAGTTCCGTTGACAAACAGCACTACAGCATTGCTTCTTCCACACTCGGCACTATGCGCCTGTCAGGACAGATGTTCAGCATGGGAATTGCCATACTGATCTTTTCGATCTTTATAGGTCACGTCAAAATCACTCCGGCTCACCATGCAGCATTGCTGAAGTCAGTAAGGTATGCCTTTCTAATATTTTCGGTACTTTGTTTCGCAGGAATTTTCGCCTCACTTTCACGCGGGAAAATGAGGCGAAACTGAAAAGTAATTACTGGCAGATCAGTTAGTTCTGACGGGCTTCAGGATAGAGTACGCATTTCACATAGTTTTTTTCGTCAAGATACAGCCTGGCAACTCTCTGTATATCCGAGGTTTTCAGGTTGTCTACAAATTTATCGTATTCAAACAGAACCAATGGATCGTCGCCGTTACTGTAGAAATTCGTAAGAAATCCTCTCCAGAACCCGTTCTTTTTCAGGTTGACTTCTCTCTGCTTTTTATCTATCTCTTTTACTTTGTTCACCACCAGTTCAGACGGACCGAACTGCTTCAGGCTGTCAAATACCTGGAATACTGTTCTGGTCAGTTCTTCAACCCGTTCGGGGGCACACCCGAACTGCACATTTATGCTGAACCTGGGTGCAGGTATTTTCGAAATGCTGTGTCTGACACTTACCCCGTAGCTGCCGCCTTTGTCTTCTCTGACCGCTTCGCGAAGTTTAATATCCAGAACGCTGACGAGAGATTCGAGCTCAAATTCATTGTGCCTGTCCCAGTTATAATCTCCGGAGAAGTTCAGCGATACCGTACTCTTGGGTTCGATTCCTTTCCTGACTGACTTTTCAACAACTCCTTTAGGATACTTAATTCCCGGATCTCTCCATGACTCGTTTTTGCCGGCAGCAGGCAGACTTGCCAGATAGGTTTCAACCAGCGGTTTGACTTTAATAGTATCTATTGTACCTACAAAAATGAAAGTCATTTTACCGGCGTCTGAAAACCTGTCGCTATAGAATTTCCTGGCCTCCGGCAGGCTGAACTCATCCAGCCTCTCCACAGTCCACGGCAGCGAAGTATAATGATAATTGTTCAGTGTAACCGAAAGTGTATCATAAAATGCACTTGCAGGATCGTTCTCCTTGTTTTTGAGATTTGTCTTCACTCGCGAAAAATAGGAAAGGTATGCAGCAGAGTCCATGCGCGGCTCCGAGATATATTTGTATATCAGCTGAAAGAGAGTCTCGATGTCGTTCGGACTTCCGCCGCCGCTGATTCCCTGCGACATATTGCTGATATAGGGATTCACATTGGCAATTTTTCCTGCGAGTAATTTCTGGAGTTCAATGATGCTGAATTCCCCGACTCCGGATTCACCGGCTACGTTTGAAGACAGATAAGCACTAACATAATTGTCTTTCCCGGCAAGCGAAATTCCACCGGGCATGAATGCGTTAAATGAAATTTCGTCGTTCTTGAAATCGGTCGGCTTAACAACTACTCTTATCCCGTTTGAAAGTCTCCATTCGGCCGTTCCAAGTTTTTCGTTCCTTGAATATCCGACAATCCTGCCCGGAACCGGAGTTTTACTTATCAGCGGAGTGTTTGCAACTTTGTCTGTATAGGCAGTAATATTTTCCTTAGAGACCCCGTCGAGAATTGCCGCAAGCGATTCTTCAGAAGGCATCGCAAGTCCCTCTTTTTCCGGCATACCGACCACTACGACACGGTTATCCTTCTGCATCAGTTCGGAAGCAAGTTTGTTCACTTCTTCAATCGTAATGCCGGGCATAATTCTTTTATAGAGCTCGTAGTCATTTTCTATTCCGGTTACCGGCTCACCTTCCAGGAAATTATTTACATATTCCCAAACCAGACTGGAAGATTCAGTCTTATCCTTTTCGCTGACTGCCTGCTCCAGGCCTCTCATTATTTCCTTCTTTGTGCGTTCGAGCTCAGTTGCTGTATATCCGTACTGCCTTACCCTTTCCGCTTCGCGCAGGAGTGTTTTTAAGCCATTTTCTATTTCACCGTCCTTTACTGTAGCGCTTAAATAAGTAACATCGGAAGTCCTGACAAAACTTCCCTTCGCTGTAAAGGCAAATACAAAAGGCGGCTCGGGCAATTTGCTGAGCTCCTGAAACCGCATATTCATCATCTCTGAGAAAAGGCCGGCAATTACACGCTTTCTGTAATCATCTTCGGTTTTTATATACTCTTTCGGGTGCTTGAAATATACAGATACAGTAGAGCGCGTTGCCTCCCTGTCTGAAGCCAGTGCGAAAAGAGTCTGCTTGTGCGGGGGAACTTCGAAGAATTTTCTTTCTCTCGGATTTTCCGGAACCGGTATGCCTTCAAAGTGCTCTTCGATATAACCTTTTATCTGTTCAGGGTCAAAGTCACCTACTGCAACAACAGCCATCAGATCGGGACGGTACCAGTCTCTGTAAAATCTTTTCAGTTCATCATACTTAAAAGATTCCAGAATATTTTTTTCTCCTATAACGTTGCGCTTTGCATACTGCGAATTATAGAATATTTTGGGCGCCTGTTTATCAAACATTCTGGCCTGTGCTCCGCGCCCGAGTCTCCATTCCTCAATGATCACTCCGCGCTCCTTATCAATCTCACTGTTCTCAAGCGACAGGTTATGCGCCCAGTCTTCTAATACCAGAAATGCCTTCTTCATTATCTCAGTATTGTCCGTCGGTACCTGCAGCATATATACCGTTTCATCAAAGCTTGTAAAAGCATTCAGTTCCGGTCCGAATTTTACACCTATGGATTCCAGATAATCTACGAGTTCATTCTTCTTAAAATGTTTTGATCCGTTGAAGGCCATGTGTTCTGTAAAATGTGCCAGACCATTCTGTGAATCGTCCTCGAGTACCGAACCGGCATTTACAGCCAGTCTCAGTTCGGCACGTTTCTCCGGTTTGTGATTTACTCTTATGTAATATTTTATTCCGTTCTTCAGTGTGCCCATTGTAACATTCTTATCCACTGGCAGAGGCCGTGAATTCTGGGCCGGAACCATTGACGATATAACGAATAAAAATATCAGAGACAAAATTCTCCCTGCTGAACCCATTTTTTTCATCCTCATTGATTGATTTATTATATAGAATATTTGCACGACGATATGTAAAATAATAACATACTAAAATAGTAATTATTTTCTGATTAGCAACGAGCTGCACCTGGGTAAAAAAGGAGGAATAAAAAACCGGAATGACTCATAATTCATCATTCCGGTTTATAAGGAGTGCACATGAAAGAAAAACTATTCGGCACGCAGAGCATTCACAATATTCATCCTGGCTGCTCTCACCGACGGGAAGAAACCACCCAGAAGTCCCATGAAAACTGAAAATATCAGCGAAGATATTACTACCGAAGATGATATTGCAAAACTGAATTCCATCTCAGAGAATGTTCCGAAATTCAGAGTCGAAAAAGAAAAGAACTGCAGGAAGGATGCGAGAAAAAGTCCGATGACTCCGCCGAGAAGAGAAATAAAAAGCGACTCGCTCAGAAATGCGCTCAGTATACTTCTGCGGCTGAATCCCAGTGAACGCATTGTCCCGATCTCAACAGTTCTGTTTGCAACTGCGGCAAACATTGTAATCATAGCACCGATGGTGGCACCGAAACTGAAAATTATTGTAATGAATGTACCGAGTATCTTTATAAAATTGGACAGGAATTTGGACTGCTCCTCAAAATACAGGCTCTCGATTTTGGGCTCATACTGCTGAAGGCGTCTGTCAGCACTGAAGGCGCGTCTGAAGTTTTCAAAATTTTCTGCCCGGTCGAGCTTGAGTGTCATAGTGGATACAGCGCTGCCGCGGTTGAAAGCATTCAGCAGCTGGAGTGCATCACCCCAGAATTCCGAATCGAATCCGTTGCCGCCTGCCGTGAATTTACCTACTATTTTCCAGTTGTCACCTGCAAACTTAACAACATCTCCTATTCTGGTACCGTTGAATCTCTTGCCTATCGATTCGCCTACTATCAGTTCTCTCACTCCGAATCTGAACATACGTCCTTCTGTTAATTTTATATTCGGACGCAGCTGATTTATCTGAGGTGAGACGCCGCGCACTGTAATATTGCTGAGCCCCCCGCCCTTTCTCTGAAGATTAATAATCACTACCGGTTCACCCGATATTATGGGTGCACCGTCAGAGGCACGTGCAATATTCGGAAGAGTCCTGATAACGTTCTGAATATCACCTTCGATGATGCTGCTGATCTCACCGGTGGCTGCCTTTCTTGAGATCAGCACATTATCAGGACTGCCGGTTTCTATCAGCGTTTTTTCGACTCCGTTTGCCATCATAAGAACAGCTGCAAATACAAATACAACCAGTGTAATACCGGTAACTGTAATCACGGTTGTCAGCTTGCGTGTCTTGAAATTTCTGACTATATATTTGAAAGGTATTTTCATTTTTCACCCTGATTAAATTTTCTTTATAGTATGGAATAATATCAGCCGGCGTGTCTGAAACCTTCGACAATCTTTGTCGTAAGGGCTCTCTGTACCGGGAATATGGACGCCAGAACACCGATCATCAGAGCGGCTGAAACCGCAAGGACTACCGTAGTGCTTTCAAGCTGGAATATCGGGAAAACACCCTTCGGTATTACCTGGGCAAAGCCCTCGATTATAGGGAAAGTCAGCAGTAATCCCAATCCGCCTCCCATTATTGAAATCATCAGTGATTCTCCGAAGATCAGTCCGCCAATGTGACTCGCTGTAAAACCGAGAGTCTTCAGCACAGCATACTCTCTGGTCCTCTCCCTTGCAGACATGATCATTGTATTTCCCAGTACAAGCATGATTATACCAACTATAACGAAGGACATTATATCCATGGCAGTAATAATTGCACTCATCGAGGACATGAACTGCATTGCAAATGCACGCTCGGTTTCTGTTTTTGTTTCTGCGGTGGAGTTCCTGAACTGTGCGTCTATCTGTTCCGAAATAGCCGCAGCACGCGCGGGATTGTCTATCTTTACAATATACCATCCCACTTCGTTTGCCCTTGCCGGTGCTTCCTGCTCCATGCGTTCATTCAGATAATCCCAGTGTATAAGCATCTGCGTACCGTCCGTGCTCTTATCCCGCGGGATGTAAATTCCCTTTATAATAAAATCCCATCTGCCAGGATAAATATCTCCCTCAAGCGTCATAGGATCGCCTACCTTCAGGTTATACTGCTGGGCGATGTCGCGCCCGATTATGCAGCTATTACGTTCTTTCTTGAAAGTCTCCCGCTCAGTTTCAGTAACCATGAACTCGGGGTAGACGTCAAAAAACGTGTTCGGATCGACCGCCAGGCGCGAGAAAAACTGATTCTTGTCCTTATATACTCCTGAGAACCAGTTTGCATAGGTTACATTTTCCACACCCGGAACTTTCAGGATTTTTTCCTTGTAGGCATAGGGGAGCGGAAAAATAAACGATATGGACTGACGCGTAATAAGCCGGTCGTTTGCAGAGGCTTCAACTCCTGCATACCAGGCTGTAACAACAGTTCTGAGAATTCCAAAAGCTATAACAGCTATTGCAATGCCGACAATAGTCAGCACAGATCTGAGTTTATGCCTGAGCGAATTTTTGAATATCAGTTTGAGTATTTTCATATTTTCTCCTCAACCAGATCTCCTTTTTCCAGGTGGCGTACAGTGTGTGCGGTTTCAGCCGCATGCGGATCGTGTGTAACCATCAGTATGGTTTTATTGAACTCACGGTTGAGTCTTTCCATGAGCTTGAGAATTTCTGTAGCCGAATTCCTGTCCAGATCACCCGTAGGTTCGTCGGCGACAAGCAGTACCGGATCGGTCACTATTGCCCTGGCAATTGCGACCCTCTGTTCCTGACCTCCGGAGAGCTGCTTCGGATAGTGGTTCATCCTTTCGCCGAGGCCCACAATGTTCAGCGCCAGTTCCACGTGTTTGCGGCGTTCAGCTTTATTCAGTTTTGTAAGCAGCAGCGGCAGTTCCACATTTTCATAGGCTGTCAGGACCGGTATCAGATTATAGAACTGGAAAATAAATCCGACCGTATTGGCGCGCCATTTTGCCAGTGCCGATTCACCCAGTTTGGCAATATCAGTACCTGCAACAACCAGGCTGCCGCCTGTGGGCTTATCGATTCCGGCAATCATATTCAGCAGTGTGGTCTTTCCCGAACCGGAAGGACCCATAAGCGCCATGAAGTCGCCCTCGTTAATCGTCAGATTGATATTATTGAGCACCGGAATTTCCAGACTGTCTCTGTAATATGACTTTGAAAGATTTTTAACCTGAATGATTTCTGACATTGCTGCTCCTCGCTTTATTAGTTCTCAGTTTTAAGTTCTCAGTTCTCAGTTTTAAGTTCTCAGTTCACAATTTTATTTTTGTGCCGTCTTTCAGCTTTTCAGCGGGCTTGTCTACTATCTGTTCACCTGGATTGATACCTGAAACCACCTCCATATCGGTACCGAACTGACGGCCCGTTGTAATTATTGACTCGAATATCTTTTCACCTCTTACCACAAACACGATCTTCTTGCTGTCTCGTTCTTTTATTGCCGATGACGGTATCAGCAGTATTGGTTTTTCATTTTCAATCTTGGTCTGATTGTCACCTCTGGTAAGGAACGAAACCTTTGCACTCATTTCGGGTAGTACGTGCGAATCATACTCGCGGAATCCGACCTTTACCAGTACAGTCGCTTTTGAGCGGTCAGCAGTTGGAACTATTTTTGCCACATAACCCGGATACCGTCTGTCGGGATAAGCGTCCAGAATGATCTCGCAATCCTGCCCTGATGCAATCCTCTGTATATTGGATTCAGACACATCGGTTTCGACCTGCAGCGAGCTCATATCGGCAATATTAACAACCGCAGCCTTCGATGTGGTGCTGGCAGAAAGCGGGGCAACAATTTCACCGACATCGGCGTTCTTTGTCAGCACAGTACCATTGAACGGAGCACGTATGAGAGTATTTTCCATGGCGACATCCGCAGCCTGCACCACAGCCTTTGCAACTTCAATACCAGCCTGTACTTTAAGGAATCTTGCTTCTGCAGCATCCAATGCTTCTTCTGCAGCTGATCCGGTCTTGAACAATGCCCTCTGCCTGTTCAGGTATTTTTCGGCATCGCGGTAATCAGCCTCGGCCAGCTTCAGATTGGCTTTTGCCTCGGCCAGCTGAGCCCTGATATCACTGTCCTCCAGACGGGCAATGATCTGATTTTTCCTGACCTGGTCACCTTCAACTACTCCGAGATAAACCAGTCTGCCCGTACCCTTGGAAGCTACTGCCGCCTGACGCTGGGCAACTACGTACCCGCTGGCAGTAAGCACAGCATTTGAAGTTGAGGGGACCTGCAGACTGGCAGTTACCAGATCAACCTCTTCTGCCTTGTTCACATACGAACTCCACAGATAATATCCGCCCGAAAATAAAACAGCCAGTATCAGCACTATCATTGAATATCTGAGCGCCTGTTTTCGCCTGTATACTGACTTGTAATTGCTGCCGGAACGATCAATCTTGAGCGCCGACAGATCAGTCTTGGTTGTTTCCATACAGAATACCTGAAATAATTTATAATTTCGAAAATTTAGAAATAATTGCAATAGTAATTTTCGGACTAACCGATTACTACTAACATATGATCAGTGAAAATATGTCAATCCTGAGAATTGTAAAAATGTATAACGAAAATCAAAGTAGGAATTGCAAATAGGTGAACAGGCCGTTTTTACCGGTAAACAGGAAGGGAGAGCCGGCTGTGTCCGTACGCAGCCGGCATTGTGAGTTAAATTCCGAACTGTGACTTATATGTATCCAGTACATATGTATCCAGCCATTTATAGTGTTCTGAGACCGACTGACTATCAAAGCCGTTAGACCTCATTACACCCAGCAGTTTTCCGGTGCGCTGAACTATTTCCGCCTCTTTAGGAAGAAGCTTCTGAGCAATTCCCGAACCCTTTTTGTTCAGCAATACAGCGAGATTCAGATAATCCTTTCCGTTATCATATTCTATCGGGAAACATTTTCTCTTCAGTACGAGCGACTTTTCATTTATGGGCGCCGTTTTACCCTCATGAGCCACCAGTACTTCAGGCAGCTTATCACCCGAGGCCACCCAGACAGGCACAACAAGTGTAGTCATCTGAAAACCCAAGACTGTCCATAATGTAGTAAGTTTCGGATCTTCACCGGCTTTTACACCCTGGATTATCATAGTGGAAACAGATGAGTTCCTGACTATATAATCCCTGAACGGTATGAATGCATACGACGACGAATCTTCAGGAAGCGGAGCATTATACAGATCGGTCTTCAGCAATGAATGTCTGAGCGACCTGTCGGCATCTCTGAGTATGAATTCCACCGAAATGTTATTTTTTATGTTGTTCCAGTAGAACAGTTCCTCTGCGGTAAGATAACGGACATATCCATAGCCCTTGTTCTTTACTCCGCTGAAAGAATAATTCGTACGCAGAAGGTAACCATTCGGGGCAACCATCGGGTCATTGACATCATACTTCGTAAAAGAATAATACCCGGTTTCAAAATACGCTGCTCCTCCTTTTGCATCTATAACTCCGAAATTTGCCGATATCCCCCACTTCCCTTTACCGCGTTTCAGAAAATTCTCAAAGTCCTGGACAGTTGCACATTCTGCAAGTGCAGCTTTGATGAGCAATCCCTCCTGGTCGTCGGGAACTCCGATTTTTTCACCCTGGTTAAGATTATATGAAGCGGTATTCATAATGCTGAACCCGGCAGAATTGCTGCCCATCCATATTTCTTTTCCTTCAGCATCCTTTGAGTTTACAATCCCGGTATAATCATATTTACCGCCGCTGAAGTGCATCAGTTTATTCTCTTCAAAGTCTGAATCTCTGTGCTTCCACAATATCGGTCTGCCGTCTGCAGTTGCCTTGCCGGATATAATGGCAGAGGTACACGCATAGAGCTGAGCGTCAAACACCTTCAGAAAAGAAAATGACAGTATACATACCAATAAACTGCGAGTAATTATTTTTCTCATATGGGCTCCGGGAAACTATTTTTGCGAGTATTTATATAACCGTAAAAATAGCGAAAGATTTCTTAAAAATAACAGTCCCGGCTCAATATTGTTTTGCGAAATTTGCGGATGACTTTGCAATTTGTGCGGAAATATATAAAAAAGCAGGACCATCATCAGCCCTGCTCATTTTTCAGTCAGTGTTATCTGTTTATGCAGCCTTCAGCTGATTTTCCAGCTGAATAGCCCTGGGGAAAAGAATACTGTTTTCGAGGAAGATATGCTTGTGAAGGTCGGTCTCAAATTCTTTCAGTTCCTGATATGTAACAGCAAATGTATTGCATGCATCTGCCGGAAGTGTATAATTATCCGTCAGCAGCCTGATGCGTTCCAGTATCTCGCCGGCACCGCTGTGTTCTGCTTCCATAACCGATACGGGCCCGCTGATGCTTACCATATTGTCACTTGCATTTTTACCGCTTCTGGCCTGTTCTGCAATGCTGTTGATCATCGGGAATAATATCTTTTCTTCTTTCTGCAGGTGTGAAAGCAGTTCGGCTGATATCTGAGAGAACAGACTTTCAACCTCAATCATTTGCGGATGCCGGCCGCCGTGTTTGTAGGCAACCTTTTCAACATGAGCAGCAATTCTCGGCACCGAATTTCTTATGTAATTGTGGTGATTATTTATGATGTACTGGCCCAGATAATCCAGGTCCCACAACTCGTAGCGGTTTGAATCAACAGCTGCAACACTCCCCAGCCGGTCCAGTTCGCCGATTACCGCGCTTGTATCAATACCCTTCTCCCCGCAGGCGCTATCAAGCATTCTGTTGCCCTTGCAGCAGAAATCTATGCCATACTGTTCAAACACTGCTGCGGCTCTGTAATCCGACTTCACAATATCACTGACAAGCATTTGTCCCTTACCGCTGCTGAAATCCGTACCGGCATTGTTCATTCTATCATTTGCTCTGTTATTCAGGCTGTTCATTATACTGACCTCTCATTATAATTGGATGAATTTGTCTTTTGCAAAGTCATACGACAGACTTTACACTAATTATACAAGCCAAACAATTAAACAGGACATCAGGTTCCATTTAAACACTGATCCGTCAATAAATTTATCGTAGTGGATTTTTGGGGATTAAATGCGATAAGGCTTTTATCAGAGGAGCATGAATAACAAAGGCAGCGTAACAAAGCTGATAATCATTCCCAGTCCGACCATAGCTGCAGTCAGACGCGGTGAAAGTCCTGCAATTATTGCAAGTGCACCGGCGGAAATCATCGGTGACATACCCGCTTCAAACACTGATACTTCAGCGGGCAGACCGGTGCTGCCGACTGCCTTGCACAAAAGCAGCGCGGTAAGCGGAGCCACGATTAGTTTGAGCAGCAGGCCGATACCCATCGGAATAGCCTCATGGCGGCTGATGCTGAGAGTAAGCTGGAATCCGACGGCGATCATTACAACCGGGACAAGCGTAGCAGACAGCATCTGAAGAATACTATTTACTACAGGCGGATAGACCGTAAATGCTTTCAGAATCAGAGCAGCGATAAGAGCAATAAACGGCGGGAAGGTAAGTGTCTTTTTAATTATCTCCCTGACCGTGGGTACGGAGTTTTTTCCTCCGTAGACTGCAATAATAAGCGAACCATAAGTGGCAAGGGCCAGGAATGAACCCAGCTGATCATATATCACCGCATACGGAATCGCCGCATCCCCTAAAAATGCCTTTACCATAGGTATCCCCAGGAAAGAAGTATTTCCGAGGGGCACAAGCAGCAGCAGACACCCTGTTATCTGCTTTGTCCAGCCGAAAGCCCGCGAAAGCAGCAATACAGCTCCTGCTGAAATGATAATCATCATCCACGGCATCAACGCCGGTACAAGTATCTCCGGAGATATTTTCAGCTCAGGAATTTTTGACAATACCACTGCCGGAAGCGATACATAAATAACAAACAGGTTCAGTACACTTCCAGTCTGCCCGGGAAACTGCGGGACCCTTTTAAGCAGATAACCAATGAGAATAAATACCAGTGTAATGATAAAATTATCCATATATAACCGATCAGCCTGTAAACGTTAAAGGAAAATAAAAATATAGAGTTCAAAAATATAAAATAATGATTGCATTATCGAGTCATGATCCGTATATTTATAAAAAAATGAAATATGTAAATACAAATATGCCCCTTTCGATGTGCTGCTGTATGCAGATGATGTGCCTTTGTGTGCACACGTAAGAAAGGGTATATTTATTATTTTCACATATAAATAGAGTTTATAAAGCCCTTTCCCGCGAAAGGGCTTTTTTTATTGGGCAGTAGTTCTTATAAAAAATATTAGTCCCTGTTGCGGAGAAAGTGAGCTGAAAAAAAATTCTAATCCGTAACACTAATATTCACAAATACAAGGAATACTGCCATGAGTACTACAAAAAACTACCGTTTTGAAACACTGCAGCTGCATGCCGGCCAGGAAGTCGATCCCCTAACCCATTCCAGGGCTGTACCAATTTACCAGACGAGCTCTTATGTGTTCGATGATGCACAGGATGCTGCAGACCTGTTCGCGCTGAAAAAATTCGGCAACATATATTCGCGCATAATGAATCCGACGACCGATGTGTTTGAAAAGCGCATTGCCGCACTTGAAGGCGGTGTAGGAGCACTTGCAACCTCTTCGGGCCAGGCGGCCCAGTTCCTTGCACTGACTACAATATTGCAGGCAGGAGAAAACATAGTATCGAGTCCGCTGCTCTACGGCGGCACATTCAACCAGTTCAAAGTTACATTCGAAAGACTGGGGATAAACGTAAGATTCACAAACGGAGAGTCAGCCGAAGACTATGAAAAACTGATAGGAGAAAAGACAAAAGCACTGTACGTGGAAACTATCGGTAATCCCAGACTGAATATAGCAGACATACGCGCTATTGCCGATACAGCTCACAGACATGGATTGCCCTTGATTGTAGACAACACTTTCGGTGCCGGAGGCTACCTGGCCCGACCGATCGATCACGGGGCTGATATTGTTACGGCTTCTGCGACAAAATGGATAGGCGGACATGGGACATCAATCGGAGGAGTAATTATTGATTCCGGCAAATTTGACTGGGGCAACGGCAACTTCCCCGTTTTTACTGAACCCAGTCCGGGCTATCACGGACTGCGTTTCTGGGAAGTCTTCGGCAGCGGCAGCCAGTTCGGCAATATTGCATTTATAACCCGTGCGCGCGTGGAAGGACTGAGAGATCTGGGGCCCTCACTGAGTCCGTTCAACGCGTTCCTGTTCCTGCAGGGACTCGAGACACTGTCTCTCAGGGTCGACAGGCACAGTGAAAATGCGCTTAAGCTTGCCCGATGGCTGGAGACTGATGAACGGGTCGAATGGGTATGGTATCCGGGACTCGAAAGTGACAAGTATCATGATCTGGCAAAACGATACCTGCGCCCCGGCCTGTTCGGATCCATGCTGGCATTCGGAGTAAAGGGCGGACTGGAGAAGGCCAAGGCTTTCGTTAATAATGTAAAGCTCTCCTCGCTCCTGGCAAATGTGGGAGATGCAAAGACACTGGTTATTCATCCTGCTTCCACAACGCACCAGCAGCTTTCGGCAGAAGAACAGGCTGAGTCGGGTGTAACGGCAGACCTGATAAGGGTTTCAGTCGGCCTCGAACACATTGACGACATAATTGAAGACTTTGACACTGCACTTAAACAGGCTTATTCCATATAGCAACAAGGGCCCGATAACTGCAAGAACCCGGCACACACTGCAAGTGTACGGCTTAATTATCTCATAGAATAATTTTGCCGTACCCTGTGTCTGCCATATTTGTTTCGGGAAGTGAATAGAATAATCATAGTAAAATTATTTTATAGATATCATATATTTCTTTATATTTAAAATTCTGGTCTTTTCACCGCCTGCAATTATGTGATATTTCCCAGGCTGAACCGATCAGATATCCGGATTATCCAACATCTGAAAGTTATGCGATGAAATATTTTTCCGACTACAACGGACAAGGCGGAATAAAGGAACTGCTCGCGCTGGCAGCACCCATGGTCATATCATCTGCATGCGACGGTGTAATGACTTTTACCGACAGGCTGTTTCTGGCACGAATTGGTTCAGAGCAGATGAATGCTGCTATGGGCGGAGCCGTTGCTTTACAGGTGCTTATGTTCTTTTTCATCGGACTTACCGGATACTCTACCGCGCTGGTTGCTCAATATTTCGGTGCCGGAGAACACAGTAACACAACGGTGGCAGCTTTTCAGGCAATGCTGATTACACTTATTGCCTGGCCGGTAATTCTGATACTGAAACCCCTGCTGCAGATATATCTTAGCGTAATGAATATTCCGGCCCCGCAATTTGCATATCAGATTGAATACATGGATGTGCTTGCCTGGGGCTCTGTTTTTTCGCTTATGCGCTATACCATCGGCTGTTATTTTACCGGTATCGGGAAGACCAGAATTGTAATGGGTGCAACAATTACTGCCATGCTGGTCAATATTATACTCGACTATATACTGATTTTCGGAAAGCTCGGATTGCCTGAGATGGGAGTAAGGGGTGCTGCTATTGCTACCAATACCGGGTCATTTTGCGCTGTTGTTGTTCTGGGCTTTGCTTATCTGGGCAGGGCCAACCGCTCAGCATTTGCAGTATTCAGTTCATTCAGGTTTGACCGGACAATCATGAAGAAGCTGCTGTATTACGGCTATCCAGCCGGACTTGAATTTTTCCTGAACTTCCTGGCTTTCAGCGCGATGATATCTCTGTTCCAGGGACAGGGTGAGCACGTAGCCACTGCCACTACTATTCTTTTCAACTGGGATCTTGTTTCT
Organism: Bacteroidota bacterium; assembly: GCA_050258935.1. Lineage (GTDB taxonomy): Bacteria > Bacteroidota > Ignavibacteria > Ignavibacteriales > SURF-24 > JBLMZS01. The sequence continues at coordinate 10,232 of JBLMZS010000082.1, read as the reverse complement.
TATATTCCGCTCGTCGGAATCGAAATTGCTGTAACGAGTCTGGTCGGCCGCTATATGGGAGCGCGAACACCGGATACTGCTTACCGTTCTGCGATTTCTGGAATAAAGACCGGCATATTTTACTCGGTAACCGTCCTGTTCTTCTTCGTTTTCTGCACTGAAACACTTGTGCGTGTATTCAGTCCTGAGCAGTATAGTTCAGTATTCGAACGAGCCGTACCGTTAGCAACAGGAATGCTCAGGCTGGCAGCTTTGTATGTACTATTCGAGGCTATACTGGCCGCGACTATTGGGGCACTCAGAGGGGCCGGGGATACTCATTTCACTATGATGGCTTCAGTAATAGGGCACTGGACGTTTGTTCCAATCATTTATATTTCTCTGAATGTATTGAAGCTATCGGTCATAATAAGCTGGCTGCTGATGATTGTGTTTTTTCTTATATTCTGCATTACATTGATATTCCGGTTCAGGAGCGGGAAGTGGAAGAGTATTCGGGTAATCGACAGCACTGCATCCTGAATATTCCGCCCTTTATTGCAGGGCGGAATATTGGACAGATGCGGATCAGTTAACCATCAGTTTGTTTCTCATACGTGCAGCAATCTGCCCGCCAGCAATCTGATGCTGCGCCTCATGATTATGGCGTTCCCTCTTTTGCAGTTCAAACCTTCCCATAAGTGACTGCAGGTTGACGGTAAGTCTGTTGAGGTCCTCAGCAGCCCTTGCGATCTGTTCTGTACCGGCTGCGCTCTGCTGTGTTACGCTGCTTATTCCTTCAATATTACGGCTGATCTGTTCAGCAACTATTGACTGTTCCTCGCTGGCTGCGGCCACTTGTGTAATTATGTCATTTACCTTTTGATTCACATTGAGTATCTGGTCAAGCGCGCCGGCAACTTCCTCGGTAAGTCTCATACCTTCGTCGACCGCCCTGCCGGCATTTTCCATCGATTCATCTGCCAGTCTGGCCTCCTGTTGTATCTGCTCTATAGTATCGCCAATCTCTTTTGTAGCCTTCGTGGTTCTTTCTGCAAGCTTTCTCACTTCATCCGCTACCACAGCAAAACCTCTGCCCTGTTCACCGGCTCTTGCAGCTTCAATCGCAGCGTTCAGCGCCAGCAGGTTTGTCTGGTCTGCAATGTCGTTTATGACCTGAGTGATCTCACCGATCTGACCGGTTCTTTTTGCGAGCGATGTAATCCTATCACCAGTCTGCTTTGTGGATTCAACTATTTTTTTCATTCCCTCCTTTGTCTCCGCGATCTTTACTGCTCCGGTTGAAGCATTCAGACTTGCAAGTCTGGAATTCTCAGCTGCATAATTAGTATTCTTATTGCTGTCCAGTATGGTTTTCGTCATCTGTTCAACAGCACCGGCAATTTCTGTGGTTTGCTGTGACTGCTCCTGTGAACCCGCGGCCATCTGCTCGGATGAAGATGAGATTTCTGTAGCGGCACTGGCTGTCGCCTGTATAGCTTCATCGACCTCTGAGAGTGCACTGCTGAAAGACTCTGCAAGTGAATTGATGTTCTCTTTCAGCCTGGCATATTCCCCGTTATATTCGCCGGTCATTCTCACAGTAAGGTTTCCGGATGCCAGTATACCGAGCAGTTTCCCCGAATCATTAATAGGTGCAGCTGCAGCTGCAAATGTTTTATTCAGCCCTTCCACCAGTTCGCGGTATCCACCGTGGAAGTTTTCGGCATTGCCGCGTTCGGACAGTCTGCCGTGAAGAGCTGCATCTACCAGTCTGTTCGATTCAGCTATTACTTCCCTGACCTTTGTTACTGCATTTTCCACAGAAGAGACAGTACTCTGCACGCGTGCAATAATGACATTCAGATTTTCAGACAGCACACCTATTTCATCCTTTGAAGTCACTTCAAGCGGCTCAGTTCCTGTCCGAATTGTGAAATCGAGGAATCCCTCGGCCAGGTGTCCGCTGCCCTCCTCAAGATTTTTGAGGCATACTTTTTCAAGACTCTGAAAGCGCTCTACAACCCGTGTTATTCCTCCTGAAATATATTTCGCTATATAGACTGCCAGTGCAGCCGAGCACAGCATTCCAAGAAGTATGAGTGCAATCATCATGATTGTCGCATTTGAAGCAATAGCTGTATTGTCCCTGGCGGTGTCGCCTGCGACTCTGACTTTGATGCTGACCAGTTCGTCAAATGCCTTGCCTGCCCTCTGCGCTGCAGTTCCCATCTCACCGTATAATAGTGATGAAGCTTCCTTATCGCGACCCGCCCTTGAATAATACACCACCTGATCGAGTAGCGGGAGGTAAGCTTCATAAGACTGTCTGAAATTCACATATGCCACTTTCCCCCTTTCCGTTAACAGTGTTTTCCTGAAATTGTCCGAGTGTTTTACTATGTTATTTTTTTCTGCTTCGATTTCTTTACTGTGGTTATTCAGTACCGCCTGATCGTCTGTAATTATCATATCCCTGGCAAGTACTCTGATCCTCTGAAATGAGTAAGTTATCTGCTGCAGGTCATAGACCGGTACAAGCATATTATTATACATCAGGGTGTCCTGTGCTGCGACAGTCTTTATCCTTGAAATTCCTATAATTCCTATAACCGCTGAAATTACTCCGATTATAAAAAAACCGAGCAGCAGTTTGGATTGCAGTTTTAGATTTATAAATCTTTTCATTTTGGTCTTCTCCGTTTCCTTTTTAATTTTAATTGAGTACAACTACAATTATCAGATGCCGCGTAATTAAATGCGTCTGAGAGTTACAGTCACACATGTATATTCATTTAATCTGCTATCTATTCTCATGCTTCCCCCGCATATATCCAGTATATTTTTTACAATTATCAGTCCCAGTCCATTTCCGCTCTGCTGCAGCCGGTCGCGGTTGAATTGAATGAACGGACTGATCATAGCTATCTGTTTTTCGCTCATTCCTATGCCATTGTCTTTTATGGTAAACTCGAAGAACTCATCTTCTATTCTGAAGGCGATCTCTATCTGGCGTCCGGTATCAGAATACTTCAGTGAGTTTTCCACCAGTTCAGTAGTGATTATATTCAGGAATGACTGAGGAATGTTCACCGCACAGTTGACATCATTTTCACTGAGCCGGATATCGTCTTTCCTGCCCGCCTGCGAAGCTTTCAGCTGAATAATTGTGCTTATAAGATCATACGGATTTGAAACATGTTTTGAAGATACTTCGCGGCGGTGTTCCGGAACCTTGGAAATCAGCTCTATCTCCGTAAATGTTATAAATTTTTCTATCGTACCGTGCAGCCGTTTACTGCCGTTCTTAATTCTTTCCACCATGGCATATATTTCTTCGGGCATCAGTGATTCGAAATCATCGAGTATCAGGTCTGAAAAGCCGCTGATTGAGACAAGCGGAGTTCTGAGCTCATGGGGAACAAATTTTGTTATGCTATCTGTAATGCTGCTGATCTTTTCATCTATGATCCTTTTCTTTTCGATTCGCTTTTTTACAACTTTCAAAAGATCGCTTAGCCGGAATGGTTTTGTAAGATAATCGTCTGCTCCCAGGTTCATTCCTTTTCTTATGTCTGCATGATCGATTTTGGCAGTCAGGAATACAAACGGGATCAGAGATGTGACCGGATTTTTCTGAAGCTCCTCCAGGACCGCGTACCCGTTCATTTCAGGCATCATTATGTCCGAAATCACCAGATCCGGCCCGTAATTGCTAATATTGCTTAGAGCCTCTTTTCCGTTTGAAGCAGTTGATACCTGGTAGCCGAGCTGTACAAGAAAATCGCTTATACTGGTCCTCAGGCTTTCCTCATCTTCGATAATAAATATTTTTTCCATAGTTCCTTATCCTGATTATTATTTTTTCTGTACGCATTTTAGCAATCAGGAAATGGAAAAAGAATGGAAATAAAGTAACCGCGACGTATAACAAGTAAGCGATACAATGTGTATATAAACGATGTTATGAATGATAACTGCAAATGAACCAAGTCAAATTTTGAATTCTGAATTTTGAATTCTGAATTTGCAGCCGGTGGCAGGAATTGCTTTATAAGCCGAACATCTACAGCCTTGTCTTTATTCTGGCTGCGTATCTCTGGCTAATTGTAAAAGGTTCGCTTATACCTTTGAGTCTGACTATAAACGAGCGTTTAAACCATTTTTCTACACTTTCGACGAATGAAAGGTTGATTATTGTGGAGCGGTGTATTCTGAGGAAGTTTACGTCCGGCAGTATTGCTTCCCATTCTTTCAGAAGCTTACGCAAAGTTATCCTGCTGCCGTCGCTCATATGCACTACCGAGTACTCACTTTCAGCAGTTATGCACGCAATATCGGAGACTTTTACGAACTGTGTTTTATTCGTTGATGAAAGGAATATCCGTTCACCCTCCCTGAGCTTTTCATGTTTTTCCTCCTGATCAGTCTCATCGGAGAAGGAATAAATTTCGCGTATCTTCTGGGACTTCAGCAGTCTTGTTTTAACTGAATTCAGCAGGACGGCGGCCTTGAATGGTTTTACTATATAATCATCGGCTCCCAAATCCATTCCCGCACGCAGGTCATTCATTTCGGCCTTAGCAGTCAGAAATATAAAAGGGATAACAGCTGTGGATTCATTCTCCGCCAGCTTTCTAATTACTCCGTAACCATCCATACCGGGCATCATTATGTCGCATATAATAAGGTCAGGCAGAATTTCCCCGGCGGTCTTTACCCCCTCAATTCCGTTTTCTGCTGAATATACCCTGTACCCTACCTCTTCCAAGAGGTCGCAGATACTAGTTCTTACAGGGTATTCGTCCTCTATTATCAGAATTTTTTTCATATCCCGTCTATATCTCACTTCCTGATGAATCCGTTATTGCCCCCAAAGGCAGCCGGACATGCATTACAGTACCCTTATTTTCTTCGCTGTCGACTGCAATAGTGCCGCCGTGCAGATCAACGGAACGTTTTACTATAGAGAGTCCCAGACCAGTTCCATGTATAGCATTGGTATTAGAACCCCTGTAGAAAGGTTCAAACAAACGGCCCCGGTTTTTCTCTGGAATTCCGATGCCTTCATCACACACATCGACCATCAGCATATTGTTTTTTATTTCGGCATTGATAGAAATTGTACCACCCGCGGGTGAATATTTTACAGCATTTGACAGCAGGTTTGAAATAATATGTCTTGCAAGTTTGGGATCTATTACTACCGTTATATCCGGGCAGTCGGTTTTGAACAAATGCCTTCCCTGCGATACAGCTTTTGCATCCTCAATGAGTCCGCAGCACAGTTCCTTAAAATTCACTTGTGCAGGGACGAACTGTATCCTCCCCTCCTCGCTTCTGCTGAGAATGAGAACATCGTCCATCAATTCCTTCATGTAATCCACTGCCTTCTGAATTTTCTTTATGTGTTCCAGATACTTCTCTTCTTTCCACTGTCTGCCGAACATTTCAAGCAGATCCGTCGAGGCAAGTATAGTGGTCAGTGGTGTTCTGAATTCATGGGATGCCGTGGAAATGAAGCTGCTCTTAAGCTCGTTCAGTTCCTGTTCTTTCTGAAGCGCTGCTGCGATTTTTTCCTGAAGTCTTTTCTGTTCAGTAATGTCCACCATATTGGCAACCGTACCGCCGATGGAGTTATCAGACAGCAGGTACGTCGACTCATAAACCAGCAGAGTCCTCTGTTCTCCCGAAGCATTCACATAGTCCAGTTCAAGCGACTGCTGTCCGGGTGAAGTGAGCAGGCTTTTTTCCATTGCGGTAATCTTTTGCAGCAGGTGTGCCGGTACTATATCATTTACAGTTTTATGCAATATATCTTTCAGGGTCAGATTGAAATAGTTTTCATAAGCCTTATTGCAGTCGATAAGCCTTCCCTGTCTATCCTTTATGATGACAGGATTGGAAATTGAATTAATTAGTGTTCTGAGGAACTGCAGCTGATCCTGTATTTTAGCTTCTGATTTTTTCTGCTTCTTAATCTCAATACCCAGCAGCCGGTTGACCTGTGTAAGTGAATCGGTTCTTTCTTCAACCAGGCGTTCCAGATGGTCCTGGTATTCTGAAAGACGCTTTTCAATTTCCTTTCTCTCGGTAATATCCTCCTTGACCGCCACCAGATGAGTTATTTCACCCTGCGGGTTTTTAAGCGGGAATATGCTCGACAGTTCCCAGAACAGTTCTCCGTTCTTCTTGCGGTTGCAGAACTCCCCTGTCCAGTGTTCTCCTCTGTGCAGTTTAAACCAGAGTCTTCCGTACTCTTCAGCAGGCGTGAATCCTGATTTCAGAATGCTGGGATTCTTTCCCAGTACTTCCTGCTGTGTATAACCTGTCACTTCTGTAAACCGGGGATTTACATATTCAATGCTTCCATTTCTGTCTGTTATCAATACTATTACAGGGCTCTGCTCTACGACAAGCGAAAGCTTATGTATCTCCTGCTCAGTCCTTTTCAGCTCGGCAATATTCCTGATAACTACCATATTCCTGAAAATGCTCCCCGCATCTCCATCCCATACTTTTCGTTCATTCGCTGAAACCGCTGCAGACTGACCCAGTCTGTCGAGTTCGGCTCTCAATGCAATGTTTTCTTCTATAAGCTGCTGCTTGGTTTTTCTGCTGTAATTCATTCGTATGCAATTTTTCCTCTATTGTCGGATATTTTTAGCATAATTTAACACCTTTCATCTTTTTTCCGTCCGAAAAATTTGTTGACTATTAGGCAAAATAATAATAACATATTCTTTAAAATTTTATAACTTATAATCAATCTTAAGTGATATCATGAACAACACTGCATCCACTGCACCATCTGCGTTTAAGTACAAATGGTTTGTGAAAGAAGATCTTAACGGATTTTTCGGACTGATGTTCGATAACGTAACAGTTCTTTCATTTCTCTCATTCATACTGATACTGGTATTCAAATATCCGGCCGACATAGTATTTGGGCGCATGCTTCCTGGTACAGCGCTCGGAGTATTATTTGGCGATCTGGTATATACATATATGGCCTTCAAGCTGGCAAAGAAGAAGAACAGTTCGGATGTCACAGCAATGCCTCTGGGACTCGACACCCCGTCAACAATCGGTATAGCGTTTACCGTTCTGGGCCCCTCGTTTATTTTCCTGAAAGGAAAAGGCATGCCCGATTACGATGCAGCCATGATGACCTGGTACATCGGTATGGCGACCATGGTAATGATCGGAATTTTCAAGCTCGTTTTCTCATTCATCGGCGGATGGGTGCAGAAGATAGTACCACAGGCAGGGCTACTGGGCAGTCTTGCCGGCATCGGTATTGCATTGCTGGGATTTGTGCCTCTCGTAGATATATTCGGAATGCCGGTAGTCGGTATGATAGCTCTCGGCATAATACTCTACACTCTCGTGGCAAAAATACACCTGCCGAAAAAATTCCCGGGAGTATTTGCCAGTGTACTGGTCGGAACGGTTATCTATTATATTTTTGCGCCGATGGGACTTTTAGGAACGGGCTTCTCATTTCCGCAGCCTCAGTTCCACGCAGGCATACCGCTTCCCTCGCTTGGATTTATTGCCGGGTTTTCGGAAGCGCTCAGATATCTGCCAATAGCATTTCCCTTTGCCATACTGACTGTAGTTGGCGGCATCAATGTTACTGAAAGCGCCCGCGTTGCAGGCGACGATTACAAAACCCGCGACATACTTCTGACAGAAGCTTTTGCGACGCTGATAGCTGGTATATTTGGCGGTGTTGCGCAGACTACTCCTTACATCGGTCAGCCTGCATATAAAGAGATGGGAAGCCGCGCAGGTTATACTCTTCTGACAGGATTGTTCATAGGCATAGGCGGCTGCCTTGGTGTAATCTCATTTATTGTCGAGCTTATACCGCGTTCCGTACTGGCTCCGATACTGATATTCGTGGCGCTGGACATTATCGTCCAGTCATTTGAAGCCACGCCTAAGATACAGCTGCCGGCAGTTGCGTTCTCTCTGTTCCCGAACATAGCAAGGCTGATGCAGATAAAGCTGACAAATCCTGATATTGTACCACCGCAGCGTCTGACAGAACTAATGACAGTAGCAGGCAAGACACTGCCCGAGATGCTTGTAACTGTTGCGCTCGGCAACGGATTTATACTTACGGCCATGCTGTGGGGAGCCTTTGTGGCGCATATGATTGAAAAGAAGCTCCGGTCGGCGGCAATATATCTGGCAGTAATGGCCTTCCTGACATTCTTCGGAGTAATACATTCGGCAATTCCCGAAGGCACCATGTACCTGCCCTGGACACTGTCAGATCCATACAGACAGGTGCCGTATCAGTTCGCAGCAGCATATCTGATATTGAGCATGCTTCTGATGCTCGCTTCGCTTGGAAAGAATAAGGAACTTGCAGTAAGCGGATTTGCTGAAGAATCTATCGAAGAAAAACACGCTGTATGAAACAAGAGAAATAATTTGAATCAGGGAAAATATGAAACGTTCAAAAATAAAGCGGATTGGGATACTGACAGGCGGGGGCGATTGTCCCGGCCTTAATGCCGTAATCAGGGGTGTATCAAAACCGGCGCACGATTGCGGGATGGAAGTAATTGGCATTGAAGACGGTTTTGAAGGATTTGTACAGGGCCGTGCCCGCCAGCTGTACAATAAGGATGTATCTGGAATACTGGCTACAGGCGGCACGATACTGGGTTCATCGAATAAAGGTGATCCGTTCCACTGGCCGGTGGAAGTAGACGGAGAGATCCGCATAACAGATAAATCAAAAACGGCAATGCAGTATTACGAAGGCTGGAATCTGGATGCACTGATCGCGATTGGCGGAGACGGCACCATGCACATCTGCGACAAACTGTCAAAGATGGGTATGAACATCATCGGGGTACCCAAGACAATTGACAATGATCTCGATGCAACAGACCAGACGTTCGGTCACGACAGTGCTGTATTTGTAGTATCTGAAGCAATTGACAGACTTCACACTACCGCCTCATCGCATCACCGTGTTATGGTGGTGGAGGTGATGGGCCGCTATGCAGGCTGGATAGCACTGAACGGCGGACTGGCAGGCGGAGCCGATATTATACTGCTGCCGGAATTTCCATTTTCATGGGATGTTATATACGATAAGGTTACCGAGAGGAGCATGATGGGCAAGCGTTTCAGCATCATATGTGTAGCTGAAGGCGCCAAGCCGTCGGACGGAGAGATGGTAGTAAAGGCGAAGGACATAAAGAGGACCGATCCGATACAGTTAGGCGGCATTGGTGAACTGGTGACGAAGAATATATCGGAGAATACCGGAGTAGAGTCCAGAGTGACTGTACTGGGCCATCTTCAGAGGGGCGGGAGTCCCACGCCATACGACAGGATATTGTCGACGAAGTTCGGCACATATGCGATAGAGCTGGCAGCAAAAGGAAAGTTCGGGCGCATGGTAGCGTTGAAAGGCACTGAGATAACGAGTGTAAAGATAGAGGATGCCATCGCAAGACAAAAGCTGGTAAAGGCAGACACGCAGGCGGTAATTTCTGCGAAAGCCGTAGGAGTAAGTTTCGGCACCGCCAGTCTTTGACATTCCGGTATATTTGAATTAACCCTTTCTATTTGAAACCCTCAGAGTAATAATTTTGAGGGTTTTTATTTTGTATTTCCCGCCTAACTTTATATAAAGGAGATAGAGCAATGACAGAATTCTGGGAATCGAGTTTTGCAGAAAATCAGATGATGTGGGGATTTGACCCTTCAGATTCGGCAATACAGACGAAGGATTTTTTTCTTGAAAAGGGAGTCAAGGACATTTTGATACCTGGTGTTGGATACGGCAGGAATGCAAAGGTCTTTATTGACAATGGGATTAGTGTAACCGGAATTGAGATCTCAAAAACGGCGATTAATCTGGCAAAAAAGGATGGGATCAATATTAAGATATTTCATGGTTCGGTGACTGATATGCCTTTCAGCGACAAACTTTATGACGGCATATTCTGCTATGCACTTATCCACTTACTTAACGGTCATGAGAGAGAAAAATTTATTAAGGACTGTTATGATCAGTTAAAGCCAAACGGATACATGGTCTTTACAGCTATTTCAAAAGAGGCCCCGATGTATGGAAAGGGCAACCAGCTGGGTAAAGATTATTTCGAGATAATGGAAGGAGTAAAAATGTTCTTCTATGATTCCGACTCTATAAAACAGGAATTCGGCAAATATGGATTGTTTGAAATCTCAGAAATTCTTGAACCGCATAAAAATATGGA
>JBLMZS010000081.1:0-10925 GCA_050258935.1 Bacteroidota bacterium | reverse complement strand
AGAGTCATCGTTAAATATACATGTCAAACTAAAACAAAATTATCTGGCCGGTTTTTTTGATGACGGAAACATGGACAGGTAAACACTATTTTATTTGGAGGTCTGATGTCTGAAGAGACAAAAGAGACAAAGGTTTCTGAAAAACAGAGCCGCATAAAGTTCTTTAATTCCGATGAATATTCACAGGAAGAACTGGATACCTTAGCGGCCCTATACTCGCAGTCTTTTAAGGATGTAAAGGAAGGCGAGATCATTAAGGGCAAGATCGTTAGTATACAGGGCGACAGCATTATTCTTGATGTCGGCTTCAAGTCCGAAGGTACTATACCCAGATCAGAATTCACTGCCGGTGATGAAATAAAAATCGGGCAGGAAGTTGAAATCGTCATTGAAAGCGTGGAAGATCAGGAAGGTAATCTGGTACTCAGCAAGAAAAGAGCTGACTTCCTCAGAATCTGGAACAAGGTTATCAGTGCTTATGACACCGGAGAAATTCTCCAGGGTAAAATTCTCAAGAGAATCAAGGGCGGTATGGTCGTTGATCTTATGGGTATTGAGGCATTCCTCCCCGGTTCACAGATCGATATCCGTCCCGTCAGGGATTTCGATGCTTTCGTCGGTCAGACTATGGACTTTAAGGTTGTCAAGATCAACATACCGACTGAAAATGTTGTCGTTTCGCATAAAGTACTCATTGAAGAAGAAATCTCAGACCAGAGGAAAGCAATACTCGACAGCCTCGAAAAAGGTCAGATCCTTGAAGGTACCGTCAAAGCAATCACAGACTTCGGCGTATTCGTCGATCTGGGCGGCGTGGACGGTCTTATTCACATTACCGACCTTAGCTGGGGCAGAATCAATCATCCCAGCGAAGTCGTTAAACTCGACGAAAAGATCAAAGTTGTCGTTACCGATTTCGATACGGAAAAACGCAGAATTTCGCTTTCACTCAAGCAGCTGCTGCCGCATCCGTGGGATAATATCGAATCTAAATACAAGGTCGGCGATAAGGTATCCGGCCGCGTAGTTTCTCTGACAGATTACGGCGCATTTATCGAAATCGAAAAGGGCATCGAAGGCCTTATTCATATTTCTGAAATGAGCTGGACACTGCATATCAAACATCCTTCACAGTTTGTCTCTATGGGACAGGTTGTTGAAGCTGTTATACTCAGCCTCGATAAAGATGACAAGAAGATCTCTCTCGGCATGAAACAGCTCGTTCCGGATCCATGGACAGAGCTCATGCAGAAATATCCGGTTGGTTCAAAACATACCGGTATCGCACGCAACCTTACTAACTTCGGTGTGTTCGTTGAACTCGAACCTGGTGTTGATGGTCTGGTTCACATTTCTGACCTGTCGTGGACAAAGAAAATCCGCCACCCCGGGGAAGTTGTAAAGAAAGGCGAGAAGATCGAAGTTGTAGTACTCGGTGTCGATACAGACCAGAGAAAGATTTCTCTCGGACACAAACAGGTTCAGGATAATCCCTGGGATGTATTCGAAAGAGATTACGCAGTTGGTACGCTGACGGAAGGTAAAGTAGTAAGGATCATCGAAAAGGGCCTTATTGCTGAACTGCCTGCAAAGGTTGACGGATTCGTTCCGGCTACTCAGCTCTCAACAGCCAAACTGAAAAACATTTCATTCTGCTTCCCGGTAGATACAGTACTGCCGCTGAAAGTAGTTGAATTCGATAAAGAAAACAAGAAGATCGTCCTCAGCGCACTCGGTGCTCTTAAGGAAAAATCTGATGAGGAAATTCAGGAGTATATCAACGGACACAAACTTGAAAAAGTAACTGCCGAAGATATCAAGAATGCCAATGCTGATGCAGTGGATTCATCGGATTTCCCGAATTTCGAGACCGCAGACAGCTCGAACGATCAGTCTGACAAGAAATAAAATAAATCTTTATTTTATTGGTACTGTTTAACAGCTGCGCATTTCCCGGTTCATCCGGTCAGATGCGCAGCTTGTTTTTTATTTGATTTACTTGCTTTTTATTTGATTTAATGGTTTATGAAAGGATCATACGTGCAGGGTAAAGTAGCTTTTTATACACTGGGGTGTAAACTGAATTTCTCGGAAACTTCCACGATCGGCAAACAATTTCTTTCCAAAGGGTACAAAATAGTAGAATTCAACGACCCGGCCGACGTGTACGTGATAAACACGTGTTCGGTTACCGAAGGGGCGGAAAAAGAATGCCGCCAGATTGTAAGACGCGCGCTCAGAAAAAATCCGCTCGCTTTTATCGCCGTCACCGGCTGCTATGCACAACTGCGTTCAGAAGAGGTGGCCTCAATAGATGGTGTCGATGTGGTACTGGGCAATAACGAAAAAATGGACCTCTTCAGATATACCTCCGATTTCAGAAAAAATGAACTTTCCTGCATATACGTCTCTCCATCCGATCAGCTGAACGTACTCAACCCTGCAGCTTCAACCGACGCCGACAGCCGCACCAGGGCATTCCTGAAAATACAGGACGGCTGCGACTATAAATGTACATACTGCACCATTCCGCTTGCGCGCGGAAACAGCAGAAGCTTTGACGAGGAGAGTATATATTCGGATTTCAGCAGACTCGTACAGCAGGGATATAAGGAGATAGTACTGACAGGCGTAAATATCGGCGACTATGGCAAAAGAATTGGCTCCAGCTTCTACAAGCTGCTGCTCCGGCTTACCAGCTTACCCGGCGACTACAGGATCAGGATCAGTTCGATTGAACCGAACCTGCTGACCGATGATATACTCGAACTGACCAGGGAGAGTGAGCATATGTGCAGCCATTTCCACGTTCCGCTGCAAAGCGGCAGCAATAAAATACTGAAACTGATGAAACGCCGCTACTTAAGAGAGGTTTATGAGGAACTTTGTTGCAAAATAAAGAGTACAATACCTGATGCCGGCATCGGGGTTGATGTGATAGTCGGATTCCCGGGGGAAACTCAGGATGATTTTGAGGATACCTATAATTTTATCGCGTCACTGCCAGTATCTTATCTGCATGTATTTACTTATTCTGAACGTCCTGATACACCGGCAATCAACATGCCCGGCAGTGTGGACGTAGTGGAGCGCAAGAACAGGAATAACCGTCTCAGACACCTGAGCGAAAAGAAAAGAGCAGAATTCTACTCTGCAATGGTGAACAAGGATCTGGAAATACTCTTTGAAAACCAGAACCACGACGGAATGATGAAAGGATTTGCATCCAATTATGTGCGCGTGGAACTTCCATACGACCAGTCACTGGTCAACAGTATATCCCGGGTGAAGATATTAAGCTCCGGCCGCGAAATCTGCACGGGAGAGAGAGTTTAATTATGAATTATAAATTCTGAATTATGAATTGAAGCTCATTCAGAATTTATATTTTAGAATTCATAATTCAAAATCCCGGAGGGATTTCCAGTTTGTTTAATTTATATATTTTTTTAATTTTGTCTAAACAATAAACAAAGTCATACTGATATGAAAAAAATACTCTGCCTGATATTATTGTCTGGTTTTCTGGGATCCGGTTTCGCACAGACAGCAGAAAGGAAAAACCTGCTCGAAGCCAGAAGCATTGCACTTGAGGGAGTTAAACAGGAGACTATGCAGTCTGCTTACAATCAACAGGAACTGCCCGGCAGACAAACAGCTGTGTCCGGCAGGAAAAGCGGCGGGCTTGCAATTCTGTATTCTCTGCTGCTTCCGGGTATGGGTGAGCTTTACGCCGGATCATACGAAAGCGGAAAGTATTTTACTATTGCAGAAGGCGCTCTTTGGGGAGTGTATGCGGGATTCAAGATCTACGGCAACTGGCAGAGAGATAACTATAAATCATTTGCACTTACCCACGGAAATGTAAATCCGGCAATCGATGATGCTGACCTGTATGCGGATATGGGAGATTATGTAAGCGTAGATGCATATAATACCAGCAAGGCGCTGAAGGCGGAGTTCAATGAGATGTATGACGCAAAAGTACGCTACTGGAGCTGGGCCGATAACCAGCAGCGCAAGGAATACAGAAATATGTGGGTCTCCAGCGAACAGGCATTCAACAACGTCAGGTTCGCCGTCGCAGGAATGGTCGTGAACCGAATCATCAGTGCCATCAACGCTGCCAGAATGGTGAGCAAATACAACAAGGGACTGACAGGCGAAGATAAATCCATGAAGATGTCATTCATCAGCGGCAGTAATACAGGTATGAACGGCATGCCGAATACAGTGCCCAGCGACTTTTCACTGGTGCTGTTTAAACCGCTGTAATGTGCAGGGCAACCTGATGAATAAACAAGACCCGGAATTCAAAACTCAAATCTGTTTTTGTGAATAATTATAAATTAACGGTTCAGTACGACGGTACAGAGTATTGCGGCTGGCAGATACAGAATAATGCCAGGACAGTACAGCAGGAGATTTCCTCTGCCCTTGAAATACTTACTAAAGAAAAAATAAACCTCATCGGCTCAGGCAGGACAGATACGGGTGTGCATGCACTCGGACAAGTCGCCAGTTTTGCCACCGGCCGCGATATCGATGAATATAAGTTCGTGCACTCGCTGAATGCAATTCTGCCCAGGGATATTGCCATAACCGGTATATCGAGGGTCGATGAAAATTTTAACGCCCGGTTCAGCGCCGTCAGACGAAGCTATATATACCTGTTCGCAAAAAACAAATCCCCGTTTTACTACCGGTTTGCCTGCAGCAGCAGGTATGTGGGCGACCTCGGTTATCTGAACCACCTCAGTAAATACTTGTCGGGTGAAAAAGACTTCACTTCGTTTTCACGGAAGAACAGCGAAACCAGGAATAAAAACTGCATTATTTATGATGCTCATTGGAAAGAAACGCAGGGTTTTGTAATTTTCTATATTGAAGCTAACAGATTTCTGCACGGAATGGTCAGAACTACCATAGGCTCACTTCTGAAAGCCAGCAGGGAGAAACTGGGCACGGAATATCTGGAGGAAGTGCTGGAGAGCAGGGACAGGGAAAAGGCCGCAGAGGCTGCTCCTGCCCGCGGATTGTTTCTCTACAAGGTAAAATACTGAGAGTTCTCTCCGCTTTTCAGTTTTTAGTTCTCAGTTTTTAGTTCTAGTTCTCAGTTATGCAGATGAGTTATTTCTGATAATAAATACTAATCACCGGTTGATTTGAATTGTACACTCTTATTATACTTATAATCGTTAACATTGCAGGCTATCTGCTGCGCTCCGGCGGATATGACCGTTTCTTTATATTTATGGGATTCAGGTTTCATCTGGCTCTTGTAATTCCGGCACTGATCTTCTTCAAAAATGATTTTTTCAGCTTTGCAAAGAAGTCGCTTACAAAACCCGAGGGCAGCCGCTATCTTATAGCATTCTTAGGTGTGCTTCCGTTGTGCATCGTTACCGCACTGCTCTATTATTTTAAGATTACAGATGTTGCCGATCCGGATTATTTCTATGAGCTGGGACTCTCTTCATTCATCGATTATCCGGTTTATCTTTTCTGGAATCTGCCTCAGCTAATTATCCTCGGACTGTTCCTGAAGAATATTGCCGAAAGCGGTAAGTACAGATTTCCGTTAGTGTTTCTGGTGCTGCTGTCTCTGTTTGCCTATGAATTTGTTCCGCTTCCCAAGACGCAATTCAGTCTGCCGGATGTAATGGCATATGTTCCTGCTGTGTTTCTGTTTGCTATGATAATATCCCGCTTCCGTGACATATATCTTTTCGCAGCTTCATTATTTACAGTTCTCTGGGGCTTTATACTGGTATTTGGAACCAAGTCCGAAACCCTGATCAGAATGCTGCTGGCAGCACAGTATGACGAATGGACTGGATTCTTCAGTATTTCCAAGAATTATGCTGATTTCCTGATGCCCGGGTTTTTTGTCGTGGTGATATTGTTCTCAATCGTTCCGCTACTTATGAGTTTCGGAAAAAACAGATAGATTTTTTGCGCCAAATTGCTTATTATCTAAAATAGCAATAATGCAGGAACTTCCGGCAGCATCTGCCGGCAGCTAAATATACAGATGAAATCAAACTACATTAAATACCTTTTTCTCATTTTATTCCTGTCCGCTGGCATCATATACTCCCAGCCGCTGAATACTGACAGGGCAAGGGGACTTTTCTTCTCCGTTGGCATAGGTCCCAGAATACCTGTCTCTGAATTTGCATCTGAACAGTCGATGGGTTTCGGCATGACCATGGAAATATCCTATACCGACAATGAATATCTGCCTCTGTTCCTGTACACAAAGATTGGTTATGAGCAGTTTCCCGGTTCGATGGATTTCTACAGAAAGTCAGATTACTCCTCGCTTACCACTCACGTAATACCGGTATATGCGGGGGCTAAACTATTTTTTCCGCCGATAGTTGAGGATTTGGTACTGCTGATGCCGGAGGTGGAACTGGGTGTGTCGTATGCGTTGTATGAAAAGTCACATCAGTTTAAGACCGGAACCGGCAGAAATAATTATCTTGAGAGTACTTCGCGTTTCGGGTTCCATATCGGTGCCGGAGTTTCTATGTTTCTGCTGGAACTGACAGGAGCTTACAATTATTTCCCGAAGAACGAGAGCCTTTCTGCCAACCTGAGCGTGCGCATTCCAATTTTTATACAGCTGTAGGGAATAATGATATGAATGAAGATTTTCTGAAACTGGAACATATTGGCAGCACTGCAATAGTCAGCCTCAACCGTCCCGACAAGCTAAATGCTCTGAATATACGCATTATTCTGGCTCTGAAGGAACTGATGGCCTATCTTGCAAACGATACCGGAGTCTATTCGGTTGTACTCACAGGCGTTGGAGAAAAGGCGTTTGCCGCGGGTGCGGATATTTCAGAGATCAGCGTACTGGATGCAAACACGGCATACAGTTTTTCCGCCGAAGGACAGAACGTGTTCAGCATGATCGAGAATATGGACAAGCCGGTGATAGCTGCAGTAAACGGATTTGCGCTTGGCGGTGGCTGCGAACTTGCGCTGGCATGCCATATACGGATAGCATCTGAAAATGCGCGGTTCGGATTCCCGGAAACAGGTCTGGGACTCATCCCCGGTTTCGGCGGTACGCAGCGTATGGCGCGCATTGCAGGTCAGGGCAGGGCATATGACTATATACTTTCAGGCGATCTGATCAGTGCCCCAGAAGCGCTGCAGATGGGACTTGTAAGCCGCGTGTTTCCTCAGAAGCAGCTGCTCGAAAAGGCACGCGAAATTGCCATGAAGATCGGGGGGAAAGGTCAGCTCGCTGTAAGACAGGTGCTGAAAACTATCAGAGCCGGAGCAGATATGTCTCTGTCCGATGGATTAAAAGCAGAAGCCCAGGCGTTTACATACTGCTGTGCTACAGAGGATTTCAAGGAAGGCACTTCGGCATTTCTGGAAAAGCGCGAACCCCGCTTCCGCAACCACTGAAAACGAGTTCTGAGTTATGAGTTTTGAGTTAACTCATAACTCAGAACTCAGAACTAAAGATATGCTCTTTGCAGTTCTTCGCGGTCGAGTGATCCTACGAGAGAGAATTCCTCTTCTGAAATTTTTTCCACGTCACCGAAATATTTATTCTCCGCGCTGTCTTTCTGTGTTACTGACCTGACACGGGGTGATATTACCACTTCCAGCTTTTCCACTATAAGATTAGTGGTATCCTTGCCGTCAATTCGGCCTTCCAGCAGATATGGTCCCATTGAAAGCGTACTTTCGGCGTAGCGGCTGTATGCAGCGGGAAAGAGTACTGCCTCGAATGTGCCTGTAAGATCTTCGAGCGAAAGGAATTTCATTATTTCACCCTTCTTCGTCTTTATCCTTTTGGATGCCATATACCAGCCGATCATCTTTACCTTTTTGCCGCGGTATTTATGCATATGCCCGGCTTTTATCACGTCAGGATCTGATATATAACTGTCAAAAAACTCGAGCGGGTGGCGGGTGAGCATATAGCCGAGGGTTTCGTATTCTATTACACATATTTCTTCGAGAGAATAATTGCGCTGTGTGACCGCATCTTTCTCCATCTGAAACGATTCGTTCATGAAAAGATCATTGTAGCTATCGTCGAGTATATGTCTGCGCTTTACATATATATCCAGCAGCCGCATCAGTGTTGGGCGTGTCTGCCTGAACTCGTCCATAGCTCCGCATCGGATGAGCAGTGCTGTTTCCTCGTAACCCGCGTGTGTGCGCACCAGAAAATCAGCGAGTGAAACGTAGCGTCCGTTATTACGGCGCTCGGCGACAATCCTTTCAGCAGTATCGGCAGAGAAATTCTTTATGGCCAGGAATCCCACCCTCACTTCATTCCCGCGGCCTTTATATTCATACATGCTTTCATTTACTGAAGGGTGTTTTACAGTAAGTCCCATGCGCCTGGCTTCCTGGATGTATACTGCAGCGCTGTAGTAGCCGCCCTGATTGCTTAGTACACTGGAGATAAACTCTGCAGGATAATGTGCCTTAAGAAATGCAACCTGGAAAGACAGCAGTGCAAATGAAGCGCTGTGCGCCTTGCAGAATGCGTAGCCGGCAAAAGATTCTATCTGCCGCCAGAGTTCTTCAGCTGCGGTATCTGAAAGCCCGCGCGCACTGCACGATTCAAAAAAGCGGTCATTCAGCTGCTGCATGGCGGTGTGAGAACGCATCTTGCCGCTCATGGCACGCCTGAGCAGGTCGGCCTCCTCAAGAGAAAGTCCCGCAACGTGATGCGCTACTTTGATGACATCCTCCTGGTATATCATTACGCCGTAGGTCTCGCCCAGAATCTCCTCCATTTCGGGCAGCAGGTATTTACGTTTTGAAGGATCCTTGTGCCTGTCTATAAACTCCTGCATCATGCCGCTCTCGGCGACTCCGGGACGGATTATGGAACTGGCCGCTGTCAGCATTTCAAATGTATCTACCGACAGGCGCTTGAGCAGTGAGCGCATACCGGGCGACTCAATATAAAAACACCCGATGGTATTGCCGGAACGCATCAGCTCGAGAGTCTGGGGATCACGGAACAGCATATCATAGTCATATATGTCGAACGGTACGTCCCGTGTATTGCGCGGCACCGCAGGATATATCGATACAGTCTTGTTCTTCTTCGGCAGGCTGTAAACATCCATGTCGAGCAGTGCAGAATTACTATTTTCAGTGTGTGTGTAGAGATACATAATAAGCGTGTACTTTTGTACACTATTATACATTATTTCAGCGAAACATGCAAATAGCCGGGGAAGTATATGTTATATAGTGGTGTATTTGACTATATCACAGGTATTTTTTAGCTTTGTAACATATTTGTGGGGGAGCTTACTATGAAAATAGGGTCCTTTCCACATATACATCATTACAAATAATAGACTTTTATTTCTGGCGATACTATTCGGTTAATAACAGCCGATAACCAGAATGATGATTCATTATGGAGTCACGGCATTTGACTACGCAGTGAATGCAAGGTAGCTTGGTCGTTTTAATGTCATTTTGCGTAAGGTTAGCTCAAAAGAATAATTTTTGTTAAAAATTAGACTTATGAACCATAGGTTAGGTTTCCATTCAAAATTCATAATTCAAAATTAATATTTTGCATTGGTTCATTAGCAGTTAGGTAAGTTAAATAATCAGCTGTAGGTCCATGAAATATCTTATAGTATTTTTAATCGCATTATTTCTGTCCGGTTGTTCTAAGGAGAGCAATAATCCAGTTACTCCTGTTGCCGACGGTGACATAAAGTTTGGAATATATTTTCTTAAGGATTCTTCACTAAAAATTAAATACCTGTTTCAGAAAGACCTCTCGACATTCGAACTTCAGCCTGATGCCTGGATTTCTGATAAGGACATTGAGTTTTATGACTGGTCCAGCCACCTGATTTATCTTAAAAAAAGCAAGAGCAGTTTCTTTCCTTCAGTCAATGGACAGTTGTCTATTCCTGATAGCTGGGATTTTAAACCATTTGTTCTTGCCTCCAAAGATAAGAAGTTTCTTGCAGGTTACTTTCAGCCTATATGGACAAATGAAATGTGGCCTTTTGCCAATATGCTGGACTTTGATTTAGAGCATTATTATCCGGATGATATAGTATACCTGGATTGGCCGTTTTTCCCTGCTGAAGATAGAAGACAAAACGAGGAGATGAAGGCATATCTTAAGAGCATAAATCTTCTTCATGAAGGTATAAAGCTGACGATTGACAGCCTTTTTATTACAAATAATTCTGATACTGCCACTATCAGATATAATTACACTGTCCGGAATATGGATTCAGATAACCTCTATGTTCTTGACCCTGACAAAATGGGTACGAATCTCTACCATTACTTTACAAATGGGGTGGTATTTTATAATGATAATGAAAAAATATTATATGAATCGAGATATAAGACTTTACAACCGGATCCATTTGATAGCTATGATAGTAAATGGTTTACAAAAATAGAAAGCGGGAAAACAATAAGCAGGAGTGTGGTTCTTAAAGGCTATCCTCACCTGCCTTCAGGCCTGTACTATTTCAAGCTAAATTTTGGCAGTCCAATAAATATCAGCAGACAGAACAGACAGCTTTCTGACGGAAGGTATTGGATTGGGGATACCTCATCAGAGACTATGGCGTGTGAGATAGGACAAAAATCCAATCAGTCTGCCAGAATAAGGACTGTATCAATCCATAATAACAATATTACACAAAAAAATCCTGCACATTTACAACGCAAGGACGTTAGGAAGAATCCGTCACACAGGGCGTATTAGCCCTGTGTAAAGAGATCACTCACCAAAAAACGAGCGCTGTAAGATATCGGAGAATTTCTTATTTGTATTCCACGTCCATGTGGTAATCCCACTTGTCAAAGTACAGATTGCCGCCTCTCCATTCCACTTCACCGCGCTGGAAGTCTACGGTCTCACTCCTGGGATATATTTTTGC
>JBLMZS010000080.1:0-33881 GCA_050258935.1 Bacteroidota bacterium | reverse complement strand
GCCAGCCGGCATGATGCTGACCGCACTGCCACCGCCTTTTGCAAGCTGAAGATTCAGCCTTGTTTTTCAGTTTACAAGATATCTGCTTATATTGTATGCCATGGGATTTTTCTCCCAGTCGGCATCCTTTGCATCCGTATATAATTCCGCAACGTACCACTTCCCGTTATCCAGGAAATCCAGTTTTATTTCCGCAGAGCGTGCCTGTTCATCGGTTATTGCACCTATGAACCAGTTATTGCTATTCTTTGCCTTGCGTGCAATAGTAATATAATCTCCCGGCTCGGCTTCGAGTATCCTGGTATCGTCCCAGTCAACTGCCACGTCCTCTATGAATTTAAATGCATCAGGATAGCGCTCGTAATTTTCGGGCAGGTCAGCAGCCATCTGCAAGGGACTGTACATAGTAACATACAGTGCCAGCTGTTTGACCAGAGTAGTATGCACCTGCTCTTTCTTCTCCGGATTATAGTAATTCATTTTTATCTGGAATATACCCGGAGTATAGTCCATGGGTCCGCCCATAAGTCTTGTGAACGGAAGTATGGTTTCGTGTTCCGGAGGATTACCGATGCTCCATGCATTGAACTCATTGCCTCTTGCCGCTTCGCAGGCAAGCCAGTTAGGATAAGTTCTCTGGAGTCCGGTTGGTCTGACCGGTTCATGTGCGTTCAGCATTATTTTATACTGCGCAGTTTTTTCGGCAACGTGTATGTAGTGATTTACCATCCACTGTCCGTCGTGGTATTCGCCGCGTGGAATGATCCTGCCGACATAACCCGTTTTTACTGCATCGTATCCGTACTTATTCATAAACCTGTATGCCTCATCCATGCGGCGTTCATAATTCGTAGCAGATGCGGAGGTTTCATGGTGCATGATCAGTTTTACGCCCTTCGATGCTGCATATCTCTGGAGTTCAGCGACATCGAAGTCAGGATAGGGAGTTACAAAATCGAACACATTCTCCTTCCAGTTCCCGAACCAGTCTTCCCAGCCGATATTCCATCCTTCCACAAGTACTCCGTCGAAGCGGTGTTTTGCGGCAAAGTCTATATACCTCTTGGTATTTTCAGTGGTGGCTCCGTGCCGTCCGTTTGGTTTGAGACTCTTCCAGTCGGTTCCGCTGATTTTCACATTGTTGACATCGGAGTAATTCCACGAGGATTTTCCAACGTGCATCTCCCACCATATGCCGACATATTTTACCGGATGTATCCAGCTGACATCGGATAATTTTGACGGCTCATTGAGATTCAGTATCATTTTTGATGCGAGTATGTCAGCAGCTTTATTACTCACAATTACCGTACGCCATGGTGTTGAACATGGGGTCTGCATATAAGCCTTATTGCCTACTGCATCCGGAACGAGTTTGGATAGCAGCACAAAGTTTTTCTGATCTACCAGCACATTCATGGCCGGATAGTTTACAAGGGCAGCCTCAAAAATGTTTATATACAGTCCGTCGCTGCTTTTCATCATAAGCGGAGTCTGCACCGCATTGGGAGCGATGAACGATTTTGTACTTATTTCACCCGACGACTTTCCGCGGGTTGCATCAATTTCACTCAGACTGCTGGTCGAATATGCATATTCATTCGAATCGTAGTCGCCCGGTATCCAGAAAGTCTTGTGGTCACCGGTGAGTGCAAACTGAGTCAATTCATCTGCAACGATAAAGTACCTCAGATTCTGCTGTTCGGGGAATTCATAACGGAAGCCCAACCCGTCATCATAGAGTCTGAAACGGATTATCAGTTCACGCCCGTTGAAAGCCGCCTGCCTGAAAGTAACAGCAAGTTCTCTGTAATTATTCCTGATCCTATTAACCTCACCCAGCACGGGCGTCCATGTTTCATCAAACGTTGAAGAATCGGCACTGACGAGAGTAAACCCTCTGTCAAAAGAAGGCTGATCGCTGAGTGTGAGTCCCAGCCTGCTCGTTCTGATCACTTCCTTTCCGGCGAAGTAAAGCCGGTAGACAGGTTCTCCTTCTGTACTGAGGCCGACCTCCAGGCTCAGCTTATTTCCGGGGGAATGAATTGTCTGAGCATAAATGCAGCTGAATGAAATAAATAATGCAATAAAAAATCCTGCAAGTTTTTTCATATTTTGCTATAACTCCTCTGTATTGCTGAATGAAAGGCTGTCCGGATGCAATGCCGGCATATTTCCGGTTAAGGAATCGACTCCAGCGCAAATTATTCCTGTTTCTCCGGGCACAATCAAAATTTAACCCTGAGTAAAAATATTCAGAAACTTACAAGAATGTCAAATATATCCGAAGAATAGGGGGAGGAAAACTCTGATGACTTTAATTGTCATGTGCGTCCGGGAACCTTCGTTCAAGAAGCATATAATGCCTGTCCTCATAGAGGATACTGAAATTTTGTACCCACTTATTCCTTTCGCTCATCCACCGGGCAAGCACACGACTGGTTTCAGGAAGGGAATCTTTTCCAAGCACCACATATCTTTCGGATATGGTGGATGGTTCCATGCGCTCTGTCTTTGCCGGATTATATATAATGCGGAAATTTTTCAGCGGAAGCCGGCTTGTTATCATAATCCGCTGCGCCAGCCCATAACCTGTAATAAGAGCTATCTTTTTGCCGCCTGTATTATACTTCTGCAGACGCTCGCCCATAAAAGTTGCGTATTTTGTACTGTCCGTAAATATTCTTCTTGCATCATTGTAGATAGCAACCCCGACTGTGGAATCGGTCATCTGAATGACCGGCATTGACAGTAATGCAGCAAACAGCAGCACCTTTATTGTCACGGGAACTCTCATCCGGTATGCTGAGGCGAGTCCGGTACCTGCAGCTACTGACAAGAATAATCCAAGTATCAGCATGAAACGCCAGTTCCACTGCCATTTGTCGATCAGCACAAAGCCGGACATAACAGAAAGCATAATAAATAGTACCGGCAGCAGGAAATATATAAACATCAGGAAATGATTGTGCCTGTCTTTACTTTTCAAAAGGTATGTAAGTCCTAAAGCTGCAAAAATAAAAGGAATGATCCCGAAAATATTCAGTATCGCCCGCACGAACAGAAGCAGTGCCACAAAAGGTTCCTTTCTGATCAGTCCCCTCTCACCATCGGGAGCGATAGAGTATGTCCAGCGTGCGAATTTTATGAAATCGCCGTATGCAAAGTGATTCCACACCAGCCAGGCTATAATTCCGCCAGAACATACAACTGCTATTAAGAGCAGGTGCATGGAGCGCACCGTCTGTTTCATTTTCAGTGCATGAATAATCCGTTCAGCAGATATAATGACTATGAAAGGAACAACAGCCCAGGCTTCATACCGGCACAGAGTCGCAATCATAACCGAGATGCTGCATGCCATCAGCAAATTGTCGCTGCCGCTCTTCAGCCAGCGCATGAACATATATCCGCCGAGCGCAATAAAGAAGAAAAGGCTCGCCTCATTCATCGGAGCCATACATATATACAGGACATTGGGGTTCAGTCCGAACAGAAGTGCACCGCTAAGCGCCGCCGGAACAGAACCCGCGGTTTCTCTGATGATCAGGTACAGACATATGCAGGTGCCAGTAAGGAATACAGCGCCGGATATGGTTCCTGCAATTCCTGAATAGAACAGAGGGTCGATAAGTGTCAATGGCAGAAGCACCAGGTGAGGCACCGGCAGCCATACGGTACCAATGTTATAAATTCCTGGCTGCTGCGAGTCAATAAACTGGCGCGCCCTGACTATATGAGAGGCCGCATCGCCGAAATAGATAAAAATATACTTGTCAATGCTAAAAAGTATCGTTGCCGAGACAGTGAATACGGTGATGAGCAAAGCTGAGAGGACAACAATTTCCCGGCCTGAAATCAATGACCGGATATAAAATAATAATTTCTTTTCCATACATACCGAACCAGCCGGACTCCTTTCTCAAATTCATAATATTAAATATTAAACATTAACACAAAAGCTGCAACGGGCTGGAAGCAAAATGTATCGGA
The DNA here is from genome assembly GCA_050258935.1 of Bacteroidota bacterium. GTDB lineage: Bacteria > Bacteroidota > Ignavibacteria > Ignavibacteriales > SURF-24 > JBLMZS01. The sequence goes on along the minus strand of JBLMZS010000080.1, from coordinate 29,888 downwards.
CATCCGGATTTCAGCGGGCATAAAATACCCGGCCGCTGCAGGCATTATTACTCTGTCAGCAGCCGGGAAATTCAATCAATAACTACAGGGGTTTAACCGGCAGGTATATATCAACTATATGTTTGTGTTCAGGGTGTGTCTGCGGATCATTCAGGCTCAGTTCGAACGGAGGCCTGTCATCGGGCTGATAGCCGCTTTCGGGCAGCCAGCCGCCGCATATTGCATTCCATGCATCTTCGTACTCTTCGGCAGAAATTTCAAATTTTGCTATAGCGTACTTTCCTCCGGGTATCTGCATCTTTCCGATTTCTCCGCCCGTTTCTGCATCTGCCGGAACGGAGACGCAAACGCTCGTACGCAGATTTTCCTCTTTCGTGATTTCAGGATTATCGTGGTAGACAATGATCACTTTCACATCCGGTGCTTCTAAGAAACCTCTCGGGCCTGCCCACCTGAACAGGCGGTCAAAAAGTCCCATGAACATTTTTTCATCGCCCTTGTACGGACCTATATGACGGATATAAGCGACTGTAAATTCCTCAATATCCTCTACTCTTACCTGGCACTCCAGTTTGCTGTTAGTTTTCATTCTGATCCTCCAAATCTGTTTGTTGGTGTTTGAATTAGTTACACCAGAAAAATAACTGGAGGAGACCTCAAATTCTTTGCTTGTATTGCCAAGCGGTTTGCATATTGTGCTATCCGGTTTGCATTTCCTGCTCCTGAATCCGGAAGCACTTATTCCGTATGTATCCTTAAATGCACGGGCAAATGTGGCTGATCCCGAAAATCCGCATTCCAGTGCGATTTCAGTGACTGATTTTGATGTATTGCCGATGAGCAGTCCTGCAGCCTTTTCCAGCCGCACACGCTGTATAAACTGATACAGTGATTCCCCGGTAAAGCTTTTGAATATTCTCTGAAAATGAAATCTGGAAAAATTGGCAATATCGGCCAGCATTCCTGCATTAAGTTCCTCATCCAGGTGCGTCTCTACATAATCAATCACCCGGTTGATCCTCTGTGTATATTCACTGTATGTCTGCCTGCCGGCAATATTCAGATCTTCTTCCATATTCCTCCCGGCGAAAGATATTGTTATAAATTCATCGTGTAAATATAAGGTATTTCTATGCAGGGAAGCAAAAGCAGTATTTTGGGCAAGAATTACTGATGCGCGGCACTGTGCAGATGCCGCGCAGTCAAAGCAATAACATACAGTCCGTATCAGAATTCAGCACTGATGCCAATCGAAGGAAGCACGCCAATGCTCGATGATTTTTCAACTTTACTGTTTCTGTAATCCCATTTCAGAGAGGTAACATTGTTTCTGCCATATACATTCTGAATGTCCACGTATGCCACGAGCGTCCAGTCATCTAAGAACCAGCGTCTGTCCACTCTTATATCGAGACTGTGTATGGCGTCGAGTCTTTCAGAGTTATACCGGATAACGCTCTGTGAACCGTCAGAATTGAAAGGAGTAACCGGCCTGCCGCTTGCATACCTGAACTTAAGTGCGGCTTCCCAGTTATCGTTGAATATATATCCGCCGCTCAGATTGAATATATACTGCTGATCGTAACTGCCTGCTCTTGAGACACCGTCAGCAGCGGTGAATACAGACCGGCTGTAAGTAAAGCTCATAATTCCGTAATAAGGAATGTCTGATGCTTTTTTCTGCAGCTGCAATTCGATCCCCCTCACATTCCCCTTACCGCTGCTTACCAGCTGCTCCAGCGCAAAGGTCGAGAAGTTATCATCCGAACCGCCGTAGCCAGAACCTGTATTTGAAAGGATCAGGTACGGTCTGAGCAGACTGGTCGGATAATTTGTATACTGCTTTATGAAGCCTTCGATCTTGAACTGCATATCCTGACTTATGCGTCTCTCATAGCCCAGAATAGTATGCAGCGCACGTATGCTTTTTAGGGCGCTGTTCCTGCTGTCGCCTGCGAGCCAGATGTATGAAGGATTCTGGTGATACAGTCCCGCAGACAAACTAACTGTTGATACCTCATCGGGGAAATAACTCACCGAGGCTCTGGGGCTTATATCCACAGACCGGTCAATGGCGTCGAAATAGTCCGCTCTTATTCCGGCTGTGGCAGCAAAGTACTCGGAAAATCTGTCCGAGAACTGCAGATAAACACCGGCTTTTTTGAACCCAGTATTTTTGTTCAGTGAGGTGATGGTGAGTGTATCACCGAATGTAGTGACAAAAAATGGCAGTTTCACCTGAGTGTCAAATTCTATCAGTTTTATATCGGCGCCTGCATTGAGTTCTGAGGAAGGTGATAGTTTTATCAGCAGGTCGGCCTTCAGATTATTTTCCTGTTCGCGCGAATCATTCAGGAATAACGGTATGCCAAGTGTATCCTTTTGTGAGAAATCATAATCTACAAAATTGCGTCCAAGATTGACCGTAAGGAAGCCGTCATTAAAGAGGTATCTGTAGTTTAGTGCACTGACATACTGAAGCTGGTCTGTTCCCAGAGTGCGCGAATTGTCATATCGCTGGTCAGAGGTATTGTTGAAAAACCTTACATTGTCGAATGCACCTATAAACAGGAATGACAGCGAATGTTTTCTGGCAGATCCGTATGTCACCTTTCCCAGTACATCGTAATACTCAGGCACAAAACCAAAGCCTGCAGCCTTAAAAATAAAATCGAGATAACTTCTTCTTGCAGAGAATAAAAAATTCAGGTCTTTGGAAAGGGGACCTTCGGCATTGACCCCGAACTGTGAAGCCGATACAGTTGCCTTTCCTCCTATCCGGTCGCTTCTGCCGTCATTGAGGTTTATCTTCATTACAGAAGAAATCCTGTCCCCGTAGAGAGCCGGAAATCCGCCGGATGAAAAGCTCACATCTCGCACAAAATTCAGGTCAATGAAACTGAGCGAACCCCCGTTTGCGCCCTGTGTACCGAAATGATTTATGTTTGGCACTATCACTCCATCTATCAGATACAGATTTTCCGAAGAAGCACCGCCACGGACCACCAGGTCATTTCTGCCGGGATTAGCCTGCGCAATGCCGGGCAGTACGGACAGTGCGCGTATCACATCTTCAAAACCGCCGGGTGCCCGGCGTATCTCTTCATAGGAAAAATTTGTTATACTGTTTACAGAATTTGCATCCCTCTGGAAATATTCGCTTCTTACGGTTACCTCGCGCAGCTTTATGGGGACTGGTGAGAGCTCAAAAACCACATCGGCCGGCCTGGTATGAGTCACTACAACTTCAGGCTTAATCACAGTCTCATATCCTATCATTGAAACCTTCAGATTATAGCGCCCTGCATCCGGAAGCTTTATCAAGAAATATCCATCCAGATCTGTAACCGCACCATATCCGGTTCCGGTTACAACTACACTGGCTCCTGCCAGCGGCTGACGCGAAACGGCATCCAGTACCTTTCCCGAAATACTACCGTCATTCAGGACCGCTGTTACCGGCCCGGAATATATCTCAGCAGAAAGTATAAAAATTATCAGCACTGGTAGAAAATATTTCAATGAATGCTCCAAATATTGTTGATATATGGTTATTTTCCTATAGAACAGAAAATACAGCCGTACAGGTTCCACGCGGCAGAAAATTTTTTGCACTTACTTCCGAGGCAGAATTCAGAAAGTAAATTTGAGCTTGTATACCGAGAACCCGGCAAAAATCCCTGCACCGTTTGTTACATTTGAATGTATCCTTACGGGTTCAGAGAATGGCGAATCCCCCAGGTCCTTCTGCTTCTGGTATGTCCTGCGGAATTCATACAGGTTCTGTGAAAGTGATATAAGATATACGGTGACTTCTTCTGTCTTATAGTATGAATCTATGGATATCCGGAATTTATAATTTTTTCCGTCAAATATCACATCTGTAAAGTCAGCAAATGGTATATTATCAGCGCCAAATCCCGCAGCTTTACCTTCTTCAGCGTTGAAGGAAGGATCGTTCACATCGAAGTTCATTATGCTGCTGATGCCGTGAGAATTTTTTCCGACTATCACCAGTTCATAATAGTTCTTTATACCGGCCGGATCGTGGACCATAAGATAAATATTTATTTTTTCAGTAGTCCTGTTCGTATCAAAAGATACTAGCGATACGGGTACACTGGCAGGTATTTTGTCTTCAGCATTGACTGTGTGGAATCCCTGTGCAGAAACACTGATCGAATATAATATACCCACTTTTGGCTTTTTATTCTCAGAGCGGTAGACACCGTTTCCAAGATAAGTCATCGTACCGGCCGGGGTCCCGTCATCCAACAGTTCAATCCGGGCATTCTCTATTGCCCGTATATCATCGATATTTTTGTAATCGGTCGAACTGCTGAGGGAAATGCTGAAAGCACTGTCTGGAGTAAAAAAGCCGCTGACAACAATGAGCGGGCCGGCAGCAGGCAAATCAATGTCTGTCACTGTTTCGCAGCTGGCAAACAGCCACATGCACATAGCGGCAAGCATGCCCTGTAGTATTCCTGCAGATGTTTTCACCTGATATTGACCTTCCGTTAAAATATATACGAATAACTTATGCTAGGCACAATTGGAAACAGGCTGACCTTCTTCACCGTTATTTTATTATTGGCAAAATCTTCGTCAAAATAGATGAAGAACGGATTCCTCCTGTTATATACGTTGTACACGGAGAAAGTCCATATATTCCTGCCCGCTGTATACCTCAGAGAAACATCGAGTCTGTGGTATGAATCCATGCGGTAGCCGTTTCTGGAACTGTACAGTTTCATTTTATCGCTTTGCAGTAACCGGTAGCTGAGCGGGTTTATGGAACCTGTATTCACCATAAAATATCCTTCCGGGATGGTAATGGCGTTACCGGTCCCCCAGACCCAGTCGCCTGACAGGTCCAGTGACTCATTAACCCGGTACACCGCTGCTATTGCCAGATCATGCCGCCGGTCGTACTTGGCCGGGAATTCCCGGCCTCCGTTCAGATTCGGAAACAGCTTTACAGTTTTGGAGAGTGTGTAACCGATCCACCCGTTCAGTCTGCCGGTCCGCCTCTGTATCATCAGTTCCACGCCGTACGATTTTCCGCTTCCCGTTTCCACATTATCTTCCCAGCTGCTGCTGCGCAGCATGAATGCGGCACCTTCCTGATACTCGATAATTTTATCCATTTTTTTGTAGTACGCCTCAATACTCAGATCATATTCACCCATGGTATGCGACAGACCCGCGGCATACTGCAATGATTTCTGAGGTACGACTCTTTTAGTAGACGGCACCCAGAGGTCGTTGGGTAATCCTATTCGGTTTGCTGACAGCAGATGTATATACTGAGTCATTGTGGCAAACGATCCTTTCAGTGCCCAGTCATCGCTGAAAAGATAGCGGATTGTAATTCTCGGCTGTACTGAATGATAGTATTTTCCAGGCACGCTGAATCCTGAAGCGCGTACACCAAGGTTGGATTTGACGCGGGTGCTGATCTCAAAATCGTCCTCGAGATATACTGCGTATTCACGGGCATGGATCTTCTGGCTGGGAGAAATAAGTGTATCTATTTGTTCCAGTGAATTTATTTTCAGCTGCAGAGCATCGGGAGTAAATAAGTGATAAACAAAGTTGCCGCCGAACCTTATATAATGAGAAGGAGAAGGCGAATAGTCCAGATCTGCTTTTATTCCGAAGTCCCTGATTCCGGAAAAGTACTTTGCGTAATATTTATCGCCGGTATACTGGTCTGTATTGGATTTCACCTGAAAGCTGTAATCTGTATAGATGGACGTAAGGTTTGAGAACAGTTTGCTGCTGAATATGTGGTTCCATCTCAATGTCGAAGTTATATTTCCCCAGTCGAGATCAAAATGAAAATTATCGTATGTGTTTTCCCTTACATACAGCACGTCGCGCCCGAGATAAAAGCTGCCGTAAATACGGTCTGAAAGTGAAAAGATATGGTTGACTTTCATATTCAGGTCATAGAAATAGTATCCGGCATACTCATCGTTTTTCATGAAAGGTTTTGCGAGCAGGTCAAAGTATGTCCTGCGCCCGGAAATAATATAGGAAGTCTTGTTCCTGAACAACGGGCCTTCGGCAGTAATGCGCGAGGAGATCAGTCCCACAGAGGCCACTCCGTGAAACTCCTTCATATTTCCTTCTTTCAGATTTATGTCGAGTACGGAAGACAGCCTGCTCCCGTAGCGCGCCGGGAAACCCCCTTTTATCAGGTTTACATTTTTCACCGCGTCAGAATTGAATACCGAAAAAAATCCGAACAGGTGTGATACGTTGTATACCGGCGCCTCATCGAGCAGTATAAGGTTTTGTTCAGGATTTCCACCGCGCACATAAAAGCCGCTCATTGCCTCAGAACCGGTCTTCACACCCGGAAGCAGCTGTACAATTTTTAGTATATCGGTTTCACCGAGTATGGACGGAAGTGTCTGAATAGCAGACACAGGCAGGTTGATCTCGCTCATCTGAGTCCTGGCTTCAATGCGCTCCATGCGGCTGCCGCTAACTTCAAAGGGCTGCATCTGATATTCTGCGGGATCCATATGTATCTCCAGCAGGCGGTCTTCATTCAGCTCAACGTGCATCTGCCGCGACTTATATCCGACGTATGATATGATTATCAGCAGTGAATCGGGTGGGAGGGTGATGCTGAAGAATCCGTAGGAATTGGTGACAGTACCCTTCTGATGGTTTACCGCATATATGGTTGCTCCTATTAGCCGCTCACCGGATGCAGAATCCTCCACATATCCGCTTAGAGTGTACCTGGATTCCTGGGCGTTAATCAACTGAGTAGAAAATACCAGCAGCACACAAAGAATAACCCGGAGCTTACTGTTCAAGCAACCCTCTGTCAGTTTATTGTTATTTAAGGTACTTATTACCTGTATTATTTCAATTTAAATAAAAGACAGAAATATAAAACTTAAATTTATTCTTCTCAGGCCAGCCTGAAAATTTCAATGGGTTCGGTGCTTCCCTTGATCATGACGCTGCCCATATTCTGGATTTTCAGTCCGTCGGTACTTATGGATTCCAGCACCTCTCTTGAGATCAGCAGCTGGCTTCCGAATTCCTTATTGAGCTGTTCAATTCTCGATGAGTGTATTACGACATTACCCGTAATAGAATATTGTTTGCGTATGGAAGTACCCACGTTTCCCGTAACCGCCTCACCCGTATGGATGCCGATTCCGACTTTGGTCTGAGGCAGTACTCCCAGACCGCATTTATGCTGCAATATGCTGATAATTTCAAGTCCCGCACTGACTGCGTTCTGACAGTCATTTTTGTATGATACCGGCGCCCCGAATGTGGCCATAAAGCCGTCACCGAGTATCTGGTTAATAATGCCGTGGTGTTTGTTTACCGTATCTATCATGAATCCGAAAAGGTCATTCTGGTATTTCACTATTTCTTCGGGTCTTTTGTCTGCAGCGTAACCGCTGAAGTTCCTTACATCCAGAAACATCACACATACGCGGCGAGTACGGCTCTCGTCATCTATCCTGGAGTTCATCACCTCATCCACAATTTCTCTGGAAACCTGCTGCCCGAACAACCGTTCAATCCTGTTCCGTTCTTCCTGATATTTGTATGTCTCAATAACCCGGCGCCTGATCTGCAGAGCGACAATGCCCGCTATTATACCCGAGAGTCCCATTATCAGCCCCTTACCCATATAAAACACCGGATGACCGAAAAGCGGCAGATGCGGATCGGCAGGAATATCCCTGATGAACCATAAAATAACCGCCGTATATTCCAGTCCGGCCACTATTCCGGTTGTCATGCTCAGTATGAAATCCAGTTCAAGCGTTGAAAGCATGATAAATACAAAATAAAACAGTACGACCGGTGACGTGAAGGCATAAACCGGCTGAGAATAACTGGAGATTACAATTATGCTTATAGTCGGAATGGAGATCTCGATGAATGAATTTGCGTACCGGAAGAAATCCGATATTCTTTTTCCCTGCTTGACCTTCTTCTCTATAATAATGCCCACGTATATTTCGCGCATTATTATCATTACCAGCATCAATGCCGCAACCTGAAGAATGTTACCACCTTTAAAATAGGTATTGAATTCCTTATCGTACAGGTTCATTATTAAAAGCATATACAGGAGTATGAGGAATGAAGCTGAGGCAATTATGGTCAGACGTATACGGAAGCCCTTCAGCTTCTCGTTGTAAAACTTTTCGCTGTAAAACTTTTCCCTGAACCTTAGTTCTTCGGTATCCGCAATATTATTTCCGTCTCTCATATCAGTAAATATCAATTATGGCTGTTTTAATATAATAATTTGCCGCCTCATTAACAGATATTTATTTTTTGAAATTTTTTTATAGACATTCAAAAAATAAATCTTAGATTAATAATTAAGGAGGGATAATAGAGGGGCAAAATCTATTCATTCACACTACCCTTCCTGCGTATTGCATTTATAAACATCGGAAGCCGAATGTACAACTACTTACCTTTGGTCAGTGTAGGCCTGCCGGTCTACAATGGAGAGAATTACGTTAAAAGCGCTATTGAATCCATACTGGCGCAGACTTATACAAATTTTGAACTGATAATCTCGGATAATGCGTCAACAGATTCTACACAGAAGATCTGCGAGGAGATGGCACAGAAAGACAGCCGTATAAAATATTTCAGAAATGAAATCAACATCGGTGCATCCGGAAATTTCAGACGCGTGTTCGAACTCTCTGCAGGAAAATATTTCAAGTGGACAGGGCACGATGATGTGAGTGCACCCGGACTGCTGGAATCGCTGGTTAACGTACTCGAACACAAGGAGGATTATATTCTCTGCTACAGCAGAACTACGCGAATAAACGAGAAAGACGAAGTAATTACGAGCGGCTACTCCGACGGACTGGCGCTCTACGGCAATACACCTCAGAAAAGACTCGGACAGTTTTTTCACCGCTTCAGAAGCAATACATACTGTGAACCTGCATTCGGGCTTGTCAGGCGTGAGGTACTGGCAAAAACAAGACTGATAGAGGGATATATAGCTTCGGATGAGATTATGCTCGGAGAACTGGCTATGCGCGGGAGATTCTTTGAAGTGCCTGAATCATATTTTTTCAGGCGCATTCATCCGGACGCGGCAGGCCACAAAAACAGATCAGTAAAGGATCTGGCAGCCTGGTACAATCCGGGCAACCGGAAAAAACTCCAGCTGCGCAGATGGAGAATGTTTGCAGGATATATGGATGCGGTGCGCAGGGTACCTCTTTCCGCATATTCAAAAATCGCCTGTTACTGGCAGGTCCTGCTGTGGGCGGCAAGACACTGGAAGGGACTGTCATTCGAAATACTGATTCTAATAAGACAGCTGTTTTCCGCGAAGAAACAGGCAAAGACCAATTATGTGCTGGGGACAAAATAGGAGCAGAAACAAAACCGTTTAACAGGGGCTTTTAAAAATAAATCGAGGGCAAAAATGAAAGCAGTAATACTTGCAGGAGGGTATGGTACAAGGCTTTCGGAGGAGACATCCGTCAGACCAAAACCAATGGTCGAAATCGGAGGCCGGCCAATACTCTGGCATATAATGAAAATCTATTCGGCGTTCGGCATCAACGACTTTATTATATGTCTGGGCTATAAAGGACAGGTGATCAAGGAATACTTCGCAAACTACCACATGCACAAATCCGACATAAAATTCGATCTCAAGAACAATAATATGCATATACTGCAGAACGGCTGCGAACCCTGGACGGTAAGTCTCATAGACACCGGGGAGAAAACCATGACCGGCGGCAGGATCAAACACATACGCAATCACGTAGGGAACGAGACATTCTGCATGACATACGGAGACGGTGTTTCGGATATAAATATAGCCGAGCTCATCAGTTACCACAAAACACAGAAGACACACGCCACACTGACTGCTGTCCAGCCTCCGGGCAGATTCGGTGCATTTACACTCAAACCGGACCAGACCATCATCGACAACTTTAAGGAAAAACCCCACGGCGAGGGCGCCTGGATAAACGGCGGTTTTTTTGTACTCGAACCCGAAATATTCGACTACATAGAAGGCCCCGAAACAGTCTTCGAGAAAGAACCCCTGGAAACTCTTGCGGGCCGGGGACTGCTTTCTGCATACCGGCATCACGGTTTCTGGCAGCCCATGGATACTCTGCGCGACAAGAATTATCTCGAGGAACTATGGCAGAAGGGGATTGCACCGTGGAACCTGTGGGATAAGAAAGAAGACAAAATGCTGCAGGAGATGATCTGATAACTTTTCTCTGTGCCGCTCCTTTTAAGATATCTGAAAGAATCTTAAGATATCTGAAAGAATCTTAAGATATCTGAAAGAATGAAAGTACAAACATAGAAATTTGCAAAAATTTTCCAGGAGGGATTCCAAATGAAGATACTCATAACCGGTAACATGGGATATGTGGGTCCTGCTGTCGTAAAACAGCTTAGAGAAACATTTCCGTCGGCAATAATAACGGGCTTCGATGCAGGCTACTTTGCACACTGCCTTACCGATCCCGTTTTTTTTCCCGAATCGCTCACAGACGCCCAGTACTTCGGGGATGTAAGAAATTTCCCGGAGATATTACTGAAGGACACCGACGTTGTAATAGCACTCGCTGCAATTTCAAACGACCCTATGGGCAGCAGGTTTGAAGATATAACCTATAGAGTTAATCACCAGGCAAATATTGAACTTGCCAGGAAAGCAAGACAGATGGGAGTAAGATCTTTTATATTTGCATCTTCGTGCAGCATGTACGGAGCAGCACTCGACGGTACAGCCAGGAGCGAGGATTCCCCGCTGAACCCGCTGACTGCATACGCAAAAAGCAAGGTCCGCACTGAGGAGGATCTCAAACCGCTCGCCACCGACACATTTAATGTGACCTGCCTGAGATTTTCAACTGCTTGCGGAATGAGCAATAGACTGCGCCTCGACCTGGTACTCAACGACTTTGTTGCAGGCGCAATTACCGATAAAAAGATTACCATACTCAGCGACGGAACACCATGGCGTCCGCTTATAAATAATAAAGATATGGCCAGGGCAATCGAATGGGCCATTATCCGCGATACCAATACCAGTCATTTCCTCGCTGTCAATGTAGGCACAGAAAGCTGGAACTATCAGGTAAAAGAACTGGCCGAAGCTGTAGCTCATGAAATACCCGGAGTGGAAGTATCTGTAAACCCCAACTCACAGCCTGATAAGCGCTCGTACAGGGTCAACTTCGATCTTTATAAAAAACTCGCTCCGGATCACCAGCCGATATTTGACCTGAAAACCACTGTACGCGAAATTGCAGACGGCCTGACCAATATGAGGTTCGATGACAAGGACTTCAGAAACTCAAAGTACATAAGGCTCCGCATACTCAATGACCTGCAGGAAAAAAATATACTCAACGGAAATCTGGAATGGACAAGCAAGGTTGTAAAACAGTCACAGCCGGATCACTTCGAGATGGAAATGAAATAAAGCACCGGGGAACATACGTCAATCATTACAATAAGGATACACAACCATGAAATTCATAGAAACCGAACTCAGCGGAGCCTTCATAATAGAAATAGAAGAACGCAGTGACGAACGAGGATTCTTTGCCCGCGGATTCTGCAGGAAAGAACTGGAAGAACATGGCCTGAACGGGAATATCGTGCAGGCCAATATATCCTACAATAAAATCCGTGGCACACTGAGGGGCATGCATTATCAGAATCATCCATATGAGGAGAACAAACTGATCCGCTGCACCAGAGGCTCACTCTATGATGTAATAATAGACCTCAGGGAGAATTCCCCTACGTATAAGAAATGGATAGGTGTGGAACTCACTCAGGCCAATCACAGGACACTGTACGTTCCGGAAGGGTTTGCACATGGTTTTATTACTCTTGAGGATGATACAGAAGCGACATATATGGTTACTCAGTACTATTCACCCTCGAGTGAAAGCGGTCTGAGATGGAATGATCCGGAATTCAACATACACTGGCCCGCCGAACCGGTGGTCATTTCTGAAAAAGACAGGAACCACCCTGACTATAGTCATGCGTCAAATGTAAGTGTATAGCTGATATCCGGTTATTACACGGAGATCAGGAGATTTAAATACAAGTCAAAGGAAACAGAGATATGATATTAGTCGACAATGCGCTCGAGAAACGTTACAAGGAAAATCGCCCGGTCAGGGTAGCCATGATTGGAGCAGGTTTTATGGGCAGGGGAATTGCGCTCCAGATATGCCGTTATACAAAGGGAATGGAATTAGTAGCCATAGCAAACCGTCACGTCGAACAGGCTGAAAGAGCCTATCACGAAGCGGGTATAGAAAATCCCAGGAAGATCAGCCTGCTTGAGGACCTGGAGGATAATATTTCAGATGGAATTTATTCTGTGACCGATAACCCAATGCTTTTATGTCAGGCTGAAGGCATCGATGCAGTAATTGAAGTAACCGGCGCGGTTGAGTTCGGCTGCCAGATAGCCATGAAAGCAATTTCGAACTCAAAACATGTAATCATGATGAACGCCGAAGTGGACGGCACGGTTGGTTCAATACTGAAGGTATATGCTGACAAGGCCGGCGTAATATTTACAAATGCCGACGGTGATCAGCCCGGCGTTATCATGAACCTTTACAGGTTTGTCAAATCAATTGGAGTTAAGCCTGTATTGTGCGGAAATATAAAGGGACTGCACGATCCGTACAGAAATCCGACCACACAGAAAGGGTTTGCCGAAAAGTGGGGACAGAACCCGTCGATGGTAACATCATTTGCAGACGGCAGCAAGATATCTTTTGAACAGGCTATTGTAGCCAATGCCACCGGCATGCGCGTTGGAAAGACAGGTATGTTCGGTCCCACAGTGCCCACCGGAACACACGTGCGTGACGCATCAGAGCTTTTCCCGCTGGATGTAATGACAGACGGTCCGGGCATTGTCGACTATATAGTCGGCGCAGAACCGTCACCAGGAGTGTTCGTATACGGCACACACAGCGACCCGCGTCAGCAGCACTACCTCAACCTCTATAAACTGGGTACCGGTCCGCTATATTGTTTCTATACTCCCTACCACCTGTGCCACTTTGAAGTGCCCAATACGGTTGCCCGCGCAGTATTGTTCCACGACGCTGCAATTGCATCTGCAGGTGAACCGATGGTCGAAGTAATTGCCGCCGCAAAGAAAGATCTTAAATCGGGAGACATGCTGGATGGAATTGGCCACTATATGACATACGGTTTGTGTGAAAACTGGCAGACGGCAAGGAGCCAGAACCTGCTGCCGATAGGTGTAGCCGAAGGCTGCATACTAAAGAATGACATACAAAAGGATGCCATCCTTACATACGACGACGTCATTCTGCCGAAAGGCAGGTTGCTCGATAAACTGAGGTCAGAACAGGACGTCTATTACGGTGTAACTCATAATATAGATTCCTTGTGCTGAGAAAGCCCCCGATAGTCCCGGCGTACCATTTTGGCTTGCCCGGTCCGGTACAGCCGGGACTCTTTTACGGTGATGTTTTACCGCCTTGGTTTTATCTGCCGATTTAGGTATATTTGAAATTCAATATGACCATTATACCTACATATTATAACTTTATTTCTCATCGTTCAAGCCTCCATTAGCTGTTTCCCTAAGCTGCCCGTCAGCAATTTTAAATCTGAAAAGAAGTTTAACTCCGGAGAATAACGCTATATATTTCTCCTGAGCTGCAGACACCAGTATCTGCCGTCCGGATGAACCTGTTTTCAGCCGAATTCGTCACATTACAAAATTTTGATAGAGAGAGAATCCATACAGATATGAAATACGTAAAGGAAATAAACAGAAGAAAAACGTTTGCAATCATAAGCCATCCCGATGCCGGTAAAACTACACTGACAGAAAAATTTCTGCTCTTCGGCGGAGCAATACAGACAGCCGGAGCTGTCAAATCGAACAAAATTAAAAAAAGCGCCACATCCGACTTCATGGAAATTGAACGCCAGCGCGGTATATCGGTTGCTACTTCGGTGATGTCATTTGAATATAAAGGCATCAAGATAAACCTTCTCGATACACCCGGCCACAAGGACTTTGCCGAAGATACATACCGCACACTGACCGCAGTGGACAGCGTGATACTAGTGATCGACTGTGTAAAGGGCGTTGAGGAACAGACTGAAAGGCTCATGGAAGTATGCCGTATGCGCAATACACCTGTAATCATATTCATAAATAAAATGGACCGCGAGGGCAAGAACCCGATCGAACTGCTGGATGAGCTCGAAGAAAAACTGAACATAAACGTACGGCCTTTAAGCTGGCCTATAGGCATGGGCTTTTCCTTCAGGGGAGTATACAACATATACGACAACAGCATCTCGCTTTTTCAGCCGAACAAGACCAAGATCGCAGAAGATGTTTTATTTATAGACAATATTGACGACCCGGCGCTCGATGAAAGGTTTTCAGCCGATGCCGAAAAACTGCGTCAGGAAGTAGCCCTTGTAGACGGTGTATATGAAAAGTTTGAAAAGTCTAAGTATATCGCAGGCGAACTGGCTCCGGTGTTTTTCGGAAGCGCTATAAATAATTTCGGCGTGAAAGAACTGCTCGATACATTTATTTCCATTGCACCTTCTCCCGGCAGCCGTCCGACAAATGCGGATGTAGTAAGTCCTGACAATGAATTGTTCAGCGGCTTCGTATTTAAAATACATGCTAATCTCGACCCGAAACACCGCGACCGGATTGCATTCCTGAGGGTATGTTCCGGTAAATTTGAGCGCAATAAATTCTTTCACCACGTGAGGCTGGATAAGGAACTGAAATTCCCGAACCCCACAAGTTTTATGGCGCAGGATAAAAGCGTAATAGATGAGGCCTTCCCCGGAGATGTAATAGGCCTCTACGATACCGGCAACTTTAAGATAGGGGATACTCTTACAGAAGGCAGCAAGTTCATGTTCACCGGAATACCCAGCTTCTCACCGGAAATATTTAAGGAAGTGATCAACACTGATCCTATGAAATCAAAACAGCTCGAGAAGGGCATCAGACAGCTCACCGATGAAGGTGTGGCTCAGTTGTTCACTCAGCACATGGGCATGAAAAAAATAATAGGGACCGTGGGAGAACTCCAGTTCGATGTAATACAATACCGGCTACTGAATGAATACGGCGCTTCATGCCGTTTTTCACCCATGAGTGTATACAAAGCCTGCTGGGTAACCTATACGGATAAAGAACAATTCGAAGAATTTCTCAGAATAAGATCAGAGAATATTGCGAAGGATAAGCACGACAATACCGTATTCCTCGCCGCTTCCGCGTGGCTGCTGAAGACTACCATGGAAAAATTTCCTGCTCTTGAGTTCCACTTCGTTACCGAGCACAATATAAACTCACTCGAAATGAACTGACAGTGATATGCAGGAACCCGGCACGAAGGCTATGCAAATTGCCGGTACCGGGTTCTTCCAATATCCCGCTTCACAGCATATTTTCATACCGTTTTTTTGCATTTATTTCTTCAAACCCAGACATTGCAACTTACCTCCTTTCTGTTATTTTATTTACACATGGTGCCTTTTTATACATTGTCTGACAATCCCGGTCCCGTGAATTTTGTCCCGTGAATTTTCTGATTCAGTGACAATATGATCCTGACAAATTTGAAAAGAGGATACAATGACATATAGATATTTTTCCCGCAGCAAAGTCATATTGTACGTTTTTCTGGTTCCGCTGCTGCTTTCATCCTGCAAGGACCAGATAGTTTCTGAAGATGACATGAAAGAACCTCCTCCGGCGCAAACCGGAGCGCTTACAAAATTCAGCGACCTTCAGTCGAATCTGTTTACAACCACCTGCGCTACCTCCGGTTGCCACAGCAGCAGGGACCCCCAGGCGGGTCTTGATCTGTCTTCAGGCCACTCTTATGCAAGTCTAATTAACGTGCAGAGCGAACTCTATCCCTCGATGAAAAGGGTAATACCGGGAAACAGCAGTGAAAGCCTGCTTATCAAGGTACTCAGAGGAGGAGTGCCTACGGTAATGCCGCCGACAGGAAGACTGAGCCCCGCAGTCATAGATTCTGTTGCAGCCTGGATTGACAGAGGAGCACCCAATGATTAGGAAAGCTCTGCATACAGCGTTTCTGACACTGATATTCTCGCTCCTGATATACGCAATTGAATACAATGTCGAAAAATCACCCCGGAATCTGGTGAAGTTTATTTCGGACGCTCCGATGGAGGATTTTGAAGGCACGACTTCGTCCATCGACGGATATATCAAGTGGGACGGTGAGGATCTTACCAGTAAGAGTGATCTGTACTTTGAAGTCGACCTGCGTACACTCGACACCGGCATAGGACTCCGGAACCGTCACATGCGCGATAACTACCTTCATACCGACCGGTATCCTTATGCTTCATTCCGCGGGCGTGTGATAAAAGCTGATAGGAAGGACAACAACAGCTATAACACCACCACTGAAGGTAAAATGACGATACACGGAGTGACAAAGCCAGTAAAAATAGAAGGGATAATGACGTATGAAAAAAACGGGTTCAGAATCAAAAGCAGTTTCAGTATAAAACTGACCGATTATAGTATCGAAGTTCCCAAACTCATGTTCATGAAAATAAGCGATAAAATAGACCTTGTGGCTGATTTTTTAATTACAAAAAAACAATGACATGAATATAAATATTTTGCTTTCAGCAATTGTTATTATCTCATCGCTAACCGCGGCACAGGATGAACAGGTAACATGGAAAAGAAGCAGTCCGGATGAAAGCGGAGAACTGCAGCTGTTCCATTCCACACAGGCAGTAAACCTGCCTACAACAGAAACGCTGCAGAAGAATAACCTGGAATTTGAAATTTCACACCGATTCATTCCTGATATAAAAAGCGGTTCCAAATCCCTGTATGGGTTTGACGGACCGGTCAATATGAGACTCGCACTCGGATATGCGCCCACAGACAGGATGATAATCACACTGGGACGCAGCAATCTGCATGATAATGTAGACTTATGGATCAAGTACAAGGTAATCCAACTGCCAAATGACATTCTTCCCATGACCGCAGCAGTACGCATAGGAAGTGCATGGAATACCGAAGTTGCAGACCGCAGTTCGGGCGATCACAGAAATTTTCAGTTTTTCGGACAACTAATAATAAATACACTGATAGCAAAAAAATTCGGTATCGGATTGGTGCCTTCATATCTGGAGAACAGCTACATCTTTACCAGTGACCGGCAATATTCGTTTACATTTGGCACATATTTTCAGGTCTATATCACAAGGATGCTGAGTGCAGTGTTTGAATGGAATCCGACCGTCACAGGTTTCAGGACAAGAAATAATCCTGTTGCTTTTGGAATAGAGCTGGAAACCGGGGGCCATTTTTTCAAAATAGTACTGGTAAATTCAACGCTGCTGAATACCTCGCAGTTTCTTGCAGGCACCAATAACGCATTCAGCAGTGGTGAATGGCATATAGGGTTCAATATAACAAGGCTTCTGAATCTATAGGTAAGGAGTTATTATATTGTACATCTGTTCGAATTCTATCAGGAATGCATCGTGCCCTACTTCAGAAATTATTTCTGCATATTCGGCTCCCGGGATCAATGATGCATACTGCTTCATTTCATCTGCCGGATAGAGCACGTCGCTCGATATACCGATACATACAGTTTTTGCTTTTATACAGCCCAGCACATCTTCCATTTTCCCGCGGTCCCGCGACAGATCATGCAGGTCAGTCGCATTGGTAACGCACAGATAAGTATTTGCATCAAATCTGTTTACGAGCTTCTGTCCCTGGTAGTTCAGATAACTCTGGATGGCAAACCGGTTGTTCATATTGCCGGCATCTTCAGCACCTGAAAGTTCCCGGCCGAATTTCCTGTTGTATGATACATTGCTTCTGTAGGATATCATGCCGAGCATACGTGCAACCGCCAGACCCTTTTCCGGCTGCTCAGTGTATGCACCGCCGTTGAACACCGGATCATTCATTATTGCCTGTCTGGCAGGCACATTCAGAGCGATTGCCCACGCCGAGTTATAAACAGAAGTGGCAACGGGGAAAATGCGTTCGACAAAATCAGGGTACATCACTGCCCACTCGAACACCTGCATCCCGCCCAGCGATCCGCCGCTTATGGCTGCAATTTTTTTTACGCCTATCGCTTTCAGGAACTCATACTGCAGCCTTACCATATCCCTCACTGTTACTGTGGGGAAGTCCTTATTGTAGCTTTTCCCGGTGACAGGATTAATACTTGAAGGTCCAGTGGTTCCGTAGCACGAGCCGAGTATATTCGGGCATACCACAAAATACCTGTTCGTGTCAAAAGTTTTTCCCGGGCCTATCAGGCCGTCCCACCAGCCGGGTTTCCCGAGATTCATCTTTGTGTAGCTGTGCAGAAAATCGTACTCACTTACCGGATCGCTTTCCAGTTCTGCCTGTATGCCCGCGGCATGGGCGTTACCGGTCAGGGCATGACAGATGAGAATTACGTTATCGCAGCTTTCGTTCAGTTTTCCATAGCACTGATATGCAACGGTTACCGGAGAGAGGGTGCGTCCGCATTCCAGCTGAAGCGGCTCATTTTCAAACAGCTGCAAAAATTTTGTTTTTCCAATGATCATATTTTTATCGGTTACTTTTTCATTACCATTCAGATTCATTTATTATCACACAGACAGGCCGGAGAAGTAACCGGTCTTAAGCATGAGTTCCGCATTCAGCAGCGCTCCGCCTGCGGCACCACGCACGGTATTGTGCGAGAGCAGTACGAATTTATAGTCGAACAACGGGCATTCCCTCAGGCGTCCGATGCTGACGGCCATTGATTTATCAATATTGCGGTGCAGCTTGGGCTGGGGGTATTTTTCTTCTTCAAAATAATAGAGCGGATTTTCTGGTGCAGACGGCAGCTGCAGTCTCTGCGGCAGGCTTCTGAAACTTTTCCATGCTGAAATAATTTCTGCGGCAGAAGCTTTCTTTTTCAGCTTTACCTGCACTGCCTCTGTATGTCCGTCAATTACGGCCACACGGTTGCACTGTGCGCTGATTCGGAAATCACAGTTTATCACAGAATTACCGCTGAGTGTACCGAGTATTTTCAGCGGTTCGGTTTCCATCTTTTTTTCCTCTCCGCCGATAAACGGCACCACATTATCAATAATATCCAGAGAAGATACTCCGGGGTAGCCGGCACCGGATAGCGCCTGCATGGTCACTACGTTGACTGCATCCAGCCCGAAATTATCCAGCAGCGGCTTGAGCGCCATAACAAGTCCTATGGTAGAACAGTTAGGATTAGTGACTATTGCACCGTCGTATTTCTGAGTCTTTACAAGTTCCAGATGATCCGGATTGATTTCAGGAATGAGCAGCGGCACATCCGGATCAAACCGGTGGTTGCGCGAATTCGATATCACATAGTAGCCTTTCAGTGCAAGTTCAGATTCGATCTCACCTGCGACGGATGCGTCAAGGCCGGAAAATGCAATCCTGCTCTTAAGATCGGGTTTGCATTCCCGGACTATCATATCTCCTATATGAGCGGGCAGGGGTGAAGACTGTATCCAGTTTACCGCATCTCTGTATTTCTTTCCTGCCGATCTTTCAGAAGCAGCCAGTTCGCTGATCTCAAACCAGGGGTGATTCGACAACAGTTCGATAAATTTCTGGCCAACACTTCCGGTTGCACCCAGTACTGCCACAGGTATTTTCTGTGATGTGTTCATATATATTCCTGATAAATATTGTTTCCGTTTTACTGTTAAGCCGGTTCGGCTTAGATCAGATAATTTGAAATTCTAACTATATCTGCAAATACTCCGCCCGAAGTAACTTCAGCTCCGGCTCCGGGTCCCTGAATGACTACAGGGCGTTCATTATAGTACACCGTCTTAAAAGCAATGATATTATCGTTTGCCTGCAGCGAGTAGAACGGATGGGTTTTATCGACAGCCTGCAGGGATATCGAGGCATTTCCGTTCTCATACGTTGCAATGTATCTGAGCACTTTTCCTTCCGCTGCGGCTGCAGCGCGCTTGGCCTCAAACTCCGCATCCGACTTTTCAAGCTGTACGAAGAACTCATCAATTGAAGATGCACTGCGGGCCGATTCCGGTATCAGGTTCTCAACCCTGATGTCATCGAATTCCAGTTTTATACCGGCTTCGCGCACGAGTATAATGAGCTTTCTTGCCACATCGAGACCGTTCAGATCCTCGCGCGGGTCGGGTTCTGTATATCCTTTTTCCCGTGCCTCCTTTACTACGCTCGAGAAAGAAGCATTTCCGTCGAATGTGTTGAATATATAGCTTAACGTACCGGAGAGAATTCCCTGAATACGGATTATTTTATCGCCGCTGGTAACCAGATCGTGGAGCGTACTGATTACGGGCAGGCCAGCACCCACATTGGTTTCATAAAGAAACTTGACGTTATACTTCAGTGCAGCATGTTTCAGTTCCAGGTAGAAATCATAACTGCTCGAATTTGCCTTTTTATTCGGTGTTACGATTGATATGCTGGAGCCCAGTATTTCCAGATACTTCGGCAGTATTTGTTCCGAGGAAGTACAGTCCACAAATATACTGTTGGGAAGGTTCAGTTCCTTCATGCGCCTTACAAATGCATCCAGATCCATTTTTTCAGTACTCTTCTCGAACCTGTTTTCCCAGTCGTCCACGGAAAATCCATGAGTATCGAACAGCATTTTCCTGCTGTTTGCAAGGGCAACTATTCTGACATCTATGAACAGTTCATTTGCCAGTACTTCGCGCTGGTTCTGTATCTGTTTGAACAGTGTCCGGCCGATCAGACCAGTACCGATTATAAACAAATTGAGCGATTTGTAGTTGGACAGGAAGAATGCATCATGGAGTGCATTGAGTGCCTTGGCCTCGTCCTCGCTGTTTATTACCGTTGAGATATTCAGTTCTGATGCACCCTGCGATATGGCAACTGCGTTAATGCCGTTCTTGCCCAGGGCCTGGAACAGTTTGCCGGATACTCCGGGAGTATTTTTCATATTTTCGCCGACCACTGAAACTATAGAGAGGTTACTGGCAACAGTAATTTCACTTATCTGTTTTTCAAGAATTTCCAGACGCAGTTCCTTCTCCAGCAGCTGCTTTGCCTCTGCAGCTTCCGTAGGCAGAACAGCAATGCACAATGAATGTTCGGATGAAGCCATAGTCAGCAGCAGTACGTTTATTTTTTTCTCTGCAAGCGAGCTGAATATGCGGCTTCCGACCTTTGCAGGGTTCACTCCGCCCATACCCTCTATCTGCAGCAGGGAAATAGGTCCGATGGAAGTGATTCCTTTAACCGTGGAAAGCTGGTTGCTGTTGCGGCCGGATATCACCGTCCCTGGAAACGACGGATTGAAAGTATTCTTTATCCTGATCGGTATGCACTTGTCCATAGCCGGAGTCATCGTTGGCGGATGAATGACCTTTGCACCGAAGTGTGACATCTCCATTGCCTCATGCCATGTCATCTCAGAAATCGAAAATGCCCGTTTAACTTTTCTGGGATCTGCGGTCATTACACCGTCTACATCGGTCCATATCTCGATCTCCTCGCATTCGAGTGCCGCACCGAATATAGCTGCCGTATAGTCAGAGCCGCCGCGTCCAAGAGTGATGGTTTCATTGTTCAGTGTTGAGGCTATAAATCCGGTAATCACCTGCAGCGCAGTGTGACCGGCAAAATAGCTCCTGATATTTTCATAGGTTATATCCACATTCACGCGCCCTGCGCCAAAACTGTTGTCTGTCTTTATCAGTAAGCGGCTGTCCAGCAATTCCGTTGACGGCAGTTTCTCCTTGACAGCTTCGCTGATTATGAAGCACGAAAGCCGTTCGCCAAAGCTCTGTACATAGTCTGAGCTCTTGGGTGAAAGTTCCTTTATCAGCTGAACACCCAGCAATATGTTTTCCAGCTCTGAGAAATGGGTATTCAGCCGGTCGAGTATTTCTTTCTGCCTGTCTGCACATATAAGACCTCGCACAGCGTTGATGTGATTTTCCTTAAAATAGTGCAGGTACTTGCGGTATTCAATATTATCAGCTGAAGCAAGTGCGCCGATCTTTATGAGCAGGTCAGTCATGCCCTGAAATGCAGAGAAAACAACTGCGATCCTGTCGTTCTTCTCATTAGCTTCAAGAACTATTGAAATAGTATTTTTTATTCTTTCGGGGTCACCTACTGAAGATCCGCCGAATTTCAATATTTTCATTTTTGTAAAGTCCCGGGATTTGATAAAAGTAAAAAAAAAACCGGCCTCAGTGCTGAAGCCGGTTTTTATAAAATTTTATATAATGCACCGAATTCTTCAGCCAACCCCGGTTGAAGGCATCATATGCATCATCATAATATGTCCGTTTTCCAAAGTTTTCATTTGCCGGTCTATAAAAATACATAGTTTTATATACTTCACAAATTTAGCCTAATTTTGGTTTTTTGTCAAGAATATTTACTGGTTTCTTAAATAATTTAGTCAATCTTTCCAAAATTCTTTAAAAATTTAAGACTCGTCTGTTTATACATACCCGGAAACAGTAAAACTACGGCAGCACATTGCCGCGCGCTGCTATGAACAGTTTATACCATTCCTCTCTTGTGAGCTCCACATCATCTGCCTGGGCCGACGCCTTTATTCTTTCGGGCTTTGTAGTACCTATAACCGGCTGAATTCCGGCAGGATGCCTGAGTATCCATGCCAGTGCAATTGCCTCGGCAGTAGTCTGTTTTTCCCGGGCCAGCTGTTCGATAAGGTGGAATGTATCTTTTACATTCTGCGGCACATCGTCCCTGTAGCCCGTTAGCAGTCCCCTGGCTACGGGAGAATAGGCCTGAACGAATATATCATTGAGTCTCATATAATCGAGCGTTCCGGACACTACCGATCCCGAAGATTCAACCCTGTCGAATATCACTCCGTCATTGATAAGAAAACTGTGCAGTATATTCAGTTCCACCTGATTGACAACTATGGGCTGATTGATATATTTTTTCAGCAATGCTATCTGGTAAGAATGGTGATTGCTGACGCCGAAATATCTGACTTTACCGCTGTTATACAGTTCGTCGAATGCGGAGGCAACCTCCTCCGGTTCGGCAAGCGGATCGGGACGGTGCAGCAGCAGTATATCTATGTATTCCGTATTGAGTCTTTTCAGGCTGCCTTCCACAGACGAGATAATGTGATCACGCGAAAAGTCATACCTGCCCGGATCATCTTCCCTTGGTGTGGCCCGGAACCGTATGGCACATTTTGTCTGCAGGTAAATCTTGTCCCTGAATCCGCTCTCCACATTCCACATCTCCGAAAATACCTGCTCTGAACGCCCGCGGCAGTATATATCGGCATGGTCGAAAAAGTTTATACCCGATTCGTATGCGGCCATCACGGCGTCGACCGCCATCTTCTTTTCCTGGTGACCGAGGGGCTCACTGCTCCACGCGCCTCCTATCTTCATGCATCCGTATGCCAGGCGCGATACCTCAAGAGTCGTATTCGGGATAGTGTATTTTTTCACAACTGCTCTCCTTGTGTTTTGATCTTTTTCCGGGTCTGCATATAATGTATAACACTATTAAAGATACTAATAGCGGCAGGATTATTCAATACGACTTTCGCCCTAAATTTTATTTTATTAACTTCCGGTTTTGTGGAAGATCTTCTTTTCACTGAAAATTATTTTAATCCGGATCATTGACTTTAGAATGAGAATTTGCGTTAATATAGTTAAAAATATTGTATTTCTTATGATACTACTGAACAGTAAGCTGATCTCACAGGACTTTGTAAGGATAGAAGGCAGCAGGTTCTTCCGTGGCCTTACACCATTTTCTTTCCTGGGAATGAATGCATATTATCTCCAGAGCGAGGCTGCCAAAGGGAACAGGTTTATTGTTGACGACGTAATGAGAATTGCTTCTGAAAACAGCTTCAATGTAATCAGAACCTGGGCTTTCAACGATAACGGGGATGAACACTTCCCGGGTGTAATACAAACCGCCCCGTCGCTTTATTCAGAGGAAGGTCTTGAAGCGCTTGACTATGTTGTGGCACAGGCAAAAAAGAACAACATCAGGCTCATACTTACATTAACCAATAACTATAAGGACTTCGGCGGCATACCGCAGTACATACGCTGGGCAGAACAGTATCTGAACATAAAACTATCTCATAGTGATTTCTTCACGAATGATTCACTGAAGAACTGGTTCAGAAGATACATGCACACCATACTCTGCAGGACTAACAAATTTACCGGCCTGCAATACAGGAATGAGCCGGCCATTTTTTCGTTTGAACTGATCAATGAAGCCGAAAACACCGGCAAGCCTTACAGAATGCTGCTGGGATGGTACAACCAGATGTCATCGTATTTCAGACAGCTAGATAAAAACCACCTGCTCTCAACGGGGGAGGCCGGTTACGATTGCTTCAGGGAACAGTATTCCGGAGCGGATCTGTTTTATAACGGCAGCAACTTCCTGTTCAGCGGGTATAAAGGGACCAGTTATTTCTACAATACACGCCTCGATAATATCGATTACGCTTCATATCATCTGTACCCCGACGGCTACGGATTTTCACCTGCAGCGGGTTCCACTTGGATAAAAGAACATGAAGGTCTGGCATATTCGGCTTCAAAGCCCGCATTGCTGTCTGAGTTCGGAGTCAGGACCAATAAGGCCGAAGTCTATGAACAATGGCTGAACAGCATGGTAAGGAACGGGTACGGCTCGGCAATCATCTGGCAATACCGTCACCCGGCGCTGAACTATGATGACGGATTCGGATTCAACGAAACCGACAAAGAATTATTCGGAATACTTACTTCATTCGTTTCCCGGATTGCCGATACTGTCAGATCTGCTGCTGCAGTGCCCGATGATTATCAGTTGTTCCAGAACTACCCGAATCCGTTTAATCCTGTCACCAGGATCAAATATACAATACCTGAAGACTGCTATGTAACGGTTGAACTGTTCAACGCCATAGGGGAACGCGTGGGAGCAATAGAAGACGGCATGAAATCGCGGGGTACCTATGAGCTTACGCTTTCATTTGAAGACAAGCGTCTGGGCAGCGGTGTATATATTTACACGCTGAAAGCAGGCACAAAGTTCATGAGCCGCAAAATGCTGCTGCTGAAATAGTTCTCAGTTTTCAGTTAACGCAGCAGGAGTATCTTGCTGCTTACAGAGTGCCGCGGAGTAATCATGCGCACAAAATACACTCCTGAAGAAAGATTCGATCCGTTAAACCTGAAGCGGTGAACACCCTGCTCGAACCTGCCTTTTGCCACCTCTTCGATCATCTGTCCCTGCAGGTCATAAACCTTTATCGACATTTCAGATGATTCGGGAACCTCAGCCATAATTATAGTTTCAGGGTTGAAAGGATTCGGATAATTCTGCAGCGCAAAATTCTCAGGTACGCTGACCGGTCTGTTCTCCTCAACAGCAGTATAGTTCAGATATCTGGCCTTGAGCGCGACTATCCTGTTGTATGACTCATCTATTCTCTGCTCGCTTATAATGCCTTCCCGGACTTTCTGAAGGACCAAGTTCTGCAGATGATCCACCAGAGATGTAAGGTTGTCGGTATCATTTATTTTATAGAGAAGTATATCCGCGCCTGCATTTATTGCCAGTTCTGCGGCCTTATCCATTGAATAGACGGATTCTATGGCTCCCATGGTCAGTTCATCTGTAATCACAACGCCTTCAAATCCAAGCTGCTGACGCAGGAGTCTGGTGATTGTATTATATGAAAGTGATCCGGGATAAACCGAGTCAATCTGAGAGTTATAAAGATGCGCGACCATCACCGCATCCTTATATCCGTCGGCGAATAATTTTCTATACGGTTCCAGTTCCATATCGCTCCATGTATGTGAAACGTCAGGAAGTCCGGCGTGTGAATCAACGCTTGCACTGCCGTGTCCAGGGAAGTGTTTTAACGAAGTGAGTATGTTCTTTTTGTGAAATTCATCGATAAACCAGCTGGAGTGATAGTATACTGAATCCGGATTTCCCGAGAACAGCCGCTCTTTGGATGCGAGTCCGGGACTTTTGGGATTGACCCGTACGTCAACTACAGGAGCAAAGTTGACGCTGATACCGCTTTTATTTAGCCATCCTGCCATTCTGGAAGCCTGCGCCCTTGTGGAATCCTCGGCTTTGAAAATGCTGCCCAGACGGTAAGCCGTGTATGTCCTGGAAAAACCGTTGGTGCTGGTAAGGCGCGCAACATTTCCGCCTTCCTGATCGATGGCGATAAAGGGCGGAATTTCCGGAGCTGCCAGCCTGATGGAATCCGACAGGTTTTTCACCTGCTGCGGATTCAGCACATTATAACTATAATAGATAACCCCGCCCAGACTGCGGTGCTGCAGGTCATACTTCAGAGAATCCTGCAGGTACAGAAACGGTCCGTACACACCGACCATTATCATCTGTCCCACTTTTTTGCGAAGCAGGTCGTCTTTAGGGTTCTGTGCATTTATGTTAATAACTGCTAATAAGCAAATAATTACTGCAAGTCTGATTCTGCTGAAAATTCCGGACATGATACGTTAACCTTATTTTTGAGTTGGCAGCCAAGATACAAAAAATATCCGACAAATTTTCGAAAGAAATAAAGTTCCTGAATGGAAATAAATTTCTCCCCGGTAATCCTGCACACGAAAGCACAAAAAGGAGAATTACACTGCGGGCATATATTTGCGACAGGAGAGTAAATTCTCCCCGGCCAATATACATTTTGATTGATATTTCACGCCAATTTAACTATGTTTCAGCGGGAGTATGCATGGCATAATCCTTCTTCCTATACATCGCGGTTTACAGCGTAGATTACAAACAGCCTTTTTACGCTGGTTATATGCAATGGTTTTACACGGACCCTGACGCTATAATTGTTCTTTATTAAACCCAAACTATTACTGAAAATGATCATTTAACCTTTCGAGGAACCTGCTATGAAAAAAATCACTACTATTCTGGTATTTGTTTTCCTTGCTGTCTCCAACGTATGGGCACAGGCCCCGATGAACGGAACTTTCTATATCGGTGCGGCTGGTACCAAACCCGGCGGCGGTGATCCCGAGTACACATCTCTGAAAGCAGCTGTCGATGCACTCAATACTAACGGTGTCGGCGGGGCATGTACTTTTTATTTTACCAGTACCGACTATACTGAACCGGCAGATATTACACTCGGCTGTGCCGGAACATCCAGTACAAATACAGTAACATTTAAGCCATATACCGGCGTTACCGGTGTAAAAATCACATTCACTACCGAAGGCAATACCGGTGCTGCCGGCTCGATCGACGGTTCGTTCGTTATCGGCTCGCCTACCGGCGTCAATACAAATCTCGTTCCTACAAATTATGTAACGATCGATGGTTCAAATGCCGCAGACGGAACGACCAAGGACCTGAGTATTATTGGACCCGCAACCGCAATACAGAAGTCAGTTATAAGAATATTCGGAAACAATGACAATATTACCATTAAAAACTGTATCATCACCTGCAACAGCACAAGCGCCAGTATGGCTGCGGCACTGAACGTTTCGAACTTTGCACCCAGCTCCGCGCCGGATTATCTGACTGTTTCGAACTGCACACTGAACAGTACCGCAGGAAACGGCGGGGCAGCAATGTATCTGGGAAATTCCGGCTCGCCGACAGTTGGTGCAAAAGGTTATGTGATAAGCAATAATATTCTGAATGCCCGTCAGCGCGGCATTTATATTCTTTTTGTCAGCGAAGGCGAAATTTCCGGCAATACATTCAACATAAACAGCACAGCTGCTGCGCAAAGTGCAGTCGGTCTCTTCTTTATTTCCACAATGGCCGATGCAGGTGTCTTCAACATTTACAATAATAACTTCGCTTCACTGACGACTCAGAATACTACGGCAAGCAATGTAAACGGAATCATCGGAATTGACATACAGTCACAGGATCCTAAGGTATTCAATATTTACAATAATATGATCTCCGGCCTGGGCACTACTGCAGCTACGGCAAATGCCAAGCTCTATGGTATCAGGGTCACAAGTATGGCAACCGCCAACATTTTCAACAATACTATCTATATACCCGAAATGACAGATATGACATTATTCGGCGCTTCATTTATTGCCGGCATAACATACGCTGCTCTTTCAGAGGTTGCACCGAAGGCAGGCGGCGCTGTGAATCTGAAAAACAATCTCATCATCTGCGATGAAACAGTCATGAAAGTCTGGGGTATCAGAAGAGCAGGCACTGACGGAACATTCACTTCGAATCACAACGATATATTCATAAATCCCGCAAATACCAGCAGCTTCACCGGTCACTTCAATACCACGAGTCATCAGACACTTGACGCCTGGAAGGCTGCATCGCTTCAGGATTCTGCATCTGTCGCAGTTGCGGTTAATTTTGTTTCTCCTTCCGATGTGCATCTGGCCGGCAGCTCAATTGGAGACAAAAACCTAACGGCTGTTCCTGTCAGCTTTATTACGAAAGATTTTGACGGTGACCTGAGGAATCCGCTTTTCCCGTATATGGGTGCAGATGAAAATACCACTGCTCCGCTTCCGGTTGAACTGACATCTTTCAGCTGCAGTACAGAAGGCCTGAATGTTGTACTTACATGGAAAACTGCAACCGAACTGAATTCGCAGTTCTTTGAGCCCGAAAGAAGATCTGGTAATGGTGCATGGGTAAAGGCCGGAAGGGTGTCAGCATCCGGAAACAGCAGCACTGCCAGAATTTATACATTCGCAGACAGGCTCCCGGCACCGGGCAGTTATTCCTACAGGCTCAAAATGATCGATCTTGACGGTTCATTTTCTTACAGCAGCGTGGTAAATGTTGCATCAGGACTGCCTGAGAACTATTCACTTTCACAGAACTACCCGAACCCGTTCAATCCGTCTACTACCATCAGCTATCAGCTGCCGCAGGACGGGCTGGTCAGGCTGAGTGTATTTGACGCTCTTGGGCGTGAAGTCAGATCTCTTGTAAATACTTTCCAGCAGGCAGGTACTCATTCTGTATCTGTTGATGCCGGCAGCCTGACATCAGGCATATACTTCTACAGACTTACTGTTAACAATGTTACGCTTACAAAAAAGATGCAGCTGATGAAATAATCTGGCAGCTGAAATTCTCCTGAAAATCCGGCTGGCGAAACCGCTCTTCCGCCGGATTTTCGGGAATATATTGCTGCCCGTACTCCGCTTTCTGCCCTTCAACATGCAATCCCGAAAAATTTCACATTTAGTTCAAAAAAGTATGAGGATTTCTTATCTTTTTGATTGCACCCAATTAAAAAGTTTAATATTTTGCTCTGGTAATGTTTAAACACTTTAACCTTAACTAATCGTGTTGCCCGTACAGAAATTTTTAACCAATAGAGGAAAAACATGAAAAAAACGTTACTTATTTTAATCACTGTTCTTTTCCCGGCCCTCCTGTATTCTCAGGCCTTAAGCGGAGATTATTATATCCCTAAAGGAGATCATCTGCAGGGATTCGACAATCTTGCTGCTGCTCTGACAGAAGTGAGTAACAGCGGACTGGACGGAACTGTCAATTTCTACATTGACGGCGACCTGAATGAAACTGCTGCCAACTGCGTCATTAACAGATCCGATATGGGTCCAAACAGACAGCTTATCATTAAACCTGCTCCAGGAAAAACTCCAGTAATTACCCTCAGCGGCTGTTCTTCGGCAGTAGGAGCTTCTCAGTATAATGGTATTACTCTGAACAACAGCAGCTATGTTACCATCGACGGTTCAAACAC
>JBLMZS010000079.1:0-12989 GCA_050258935.1 Bacteroidota bacterium | reverse complement strand
ATGACGGTAGAAGCAATTTCCAAAAATGAGGTTGTGGTTATTGCAGAAGCCCCAATGGTCAGAAAAGACCTTACCAGTTCCCAGGCATCTGTTGACGCCAGCCAGATCGAAACTCTGCCTGTTGAAAGCGTTGACCAGATACTTTCACTTCAAGCCGGTATCATCAAGGGTTCAGACGGTGCCCTGCATATAAAAGGCGGACGCTCGAGCGAAATATCCTATAATGTGAACGGCGTTTCAATATCGAATCCTTTCGATTATTCGCGGTCAGTACAGATCTCAACTAATGCAATCCAGGAACTCTCCGTTGTCAGCGGTACTTTTAACGCTGAATACGGAAACGCTCTCAGCGGTATCATCAATTCGGTGACCAAGGAGGGCGGCAGCGAGTATTCAGGAAGCATATCGTTTTACACCGGTGACTTTATGAGCACCAGGAAAGAAACCTTCTTCAATATCGACAAGGTCAATATGCTGAACAATCACGTTGCTGAATTTACATTCGGCGGCCCTGTTCCTTATACGGCCGATAAACTCTCTTTCTTCGTCTCTTCGAGATATAATAACGATGACGGTTACCTCTACGGTGTGAAACAGCATACCCCGCAGGATTACATACGCTACCGCAATACTGACAGTATGTATGTACCGGCTACAGGCAACGGCGATATAGTTTCCATGAATCCGAGCATAGATTTTAATGGTACGGCCAAGGTAACCTTCAAGCCGATCAGCACTCTTAAGATCAATTACGACATGTTCTATACGGATTCAAAGTATCAGTACTATACACACTCGCTTAAGTATAATCCTGATGCCAACTACAAGAGATTCGAAATGGGATTACTGAATTCACTCGAACTGAAACACGTTCTGAGCAATTCTACATTTTACTCTCTTAAGGGCTCATATAATATCAATGACTATCAGCGTTATGAATATCCCCTGCTGGATGCTAACGGCAACGAAGTCGATTTTCATGCAGGTGATAACCTCAGCAATCTGCATCCTGATCCCCGCTATCAGCCAACAACTCACATAACTTCAGTAGCATCAAACACTTTCGGATCAGGCGGCACACAGAACACTCAGTCGTATCAGAAAACATCTACTATCAATGCAAAATTTGACATGACAAGCCAGCTGAACTTCAACCACGAAGTAAAGTTCGGGGCCGAGTTCAAATCACACGAAATAAAGTATGATAACTTTGAAGTGGTCGTTCCGGATACACTTGCTCCGTATATACCCGGACTCAATTCATCACAGCACAATTACTACAACAAAAAACCGCTGGAAATATCGGCGTATATACAGGACAAAATGGAATTCGAAAATATCATACTGAATGTCGGACTCCGTTATGATTACTTCGATCCGAGTTCACGTTATTCAACCAATACTCTGTATCCTTCTGATAAAATGTCCGGCATTCCCGATAATATCGATAAATCCTCGCTTCTCAGCGATGCATCAGCAAAGCATCAGCTGAGTCCCAGAATCGGTATCTCCTTCCCCATTACAGACGAAGGAATTATACATTTCTCTTATGGTCACTTTTTCCAGATCCCTCCGTTCATGTATCTCTACACCAATCCTGATTTCAAATTTGATGTAAGCGGTACACCTACTATGGGCAATGCGAACCTGAATCCTGAAAAGACTATTACATACGAAATCGGATTGCAGCAGCAGCTTTCAGACGACCTGGCTTTCGACCTGACTGCATACGTAAAGGATGTGCGCGACCTGCTTGCACTGCAGAACATACGAATATCAAGCAGCCAGTCGTACCAGATCTACGTAAATAAAGATTACGCAAACATCAAAGGTGTAACTTTCTCGCTGAACAAACGCAGGAAAGCTGACGACATATTCGGTGCAAGCATAGATTACACATACCAGACTACTGAAGGCAGCGATACACGCTCCGATGCGGCTTTCCTGGACCTGCTGTCGGGACGCCAGAGCGAAAAGATCCCCTACTACCTGGACTGGGATCAGCCCCATACGCTGAACGTTACTCTGAATTTCGGACAGTCATCTGACTGGAATGTGACTCTCGTAGGAAAGATCGGCGCAGGATTGCCATATACTCCGAGACTGCTGGAATCACAGATAGATCTCAAGACAAACAGTTCGCGCAAACCTTCGCAGATCAGTGTTGACCTGCTTGCAGACAAGACTCTCAGGATGCTGGGATTCGATCTGACTTTATTCCTGAAGATATTCAACCTCTTCGACATACGCAATGAAGCCAGCGTCTATACCGATACCGGAAGAGCTACATATACCCTTGAGGAAGAAAGAGGAACTACACAGCTGGCAGATTATTATGCATCGCTGAATCCTCTTATCAAGCCCTCAAGCGAATATCTGAACCGTCCCGACTACTATACCGCCCCGAGGGAAGTGAGAGTCGGTGTATCTATTGATTTCTGAGAGAAATAAAACGGAGAAAAATAAATGAAAATTCTGAAAACATTACAGCTTTTTATAATGCCTGCCCTGCTCGTCTGTAGCAATACCGGCAGCATTGTGTTTGCACAGGAAAAAAACAAGTGGAAAGTAACACAGGAGGAGGTCCAGGCTGTGCAGGACTTCTTCAGAACGGTTGACCAGAAAACCGGACGTGTGACGGAAAACCCTCCTGCCGGCAAGAAGTATGAACCCAAAGGCATCCTGAAAACCAGCATGAAGCGCGACAGAAAATCATTTCTGATGAATGGCAACAAAATTCAGGTGGAACTTACTGATTACGGCGGAATTGGAACCGGCTACGGCGGACTCAGAGAGATCAGTGACGTAATATGGAAAAGCCTTCCATACGTATATCAGTTTGTACCGATCGTAGGTGCTTCAGTACCGGATGACAAAAATCCGAATAAAAAGCTCCATATAATCTCTGATGCGTTAAATGATTATGAATCATATAATCTTATAGAAATTAATCTTACCAAGGATACTTTGTGGCAGTTCCAGCCAATCGCCGGATACTGCGATCCGAACCAGTCGAATATGGCCCACAATCCTGATTTTGACAGGGATAAAGATGGCAAACCCGACAGCTGGGCAAGAAGCTGGTACAATGAAACACTCGGTAAATACGTGTGGCCCGGATACCTGAAACAGGATGCAAATAATGCTGATCTGGAAGTATTCTGGGCAATGGATGACCGCGACAATATGGAATTCAACTATTACCCGTACAATGACAGGACAAAGAAAGGCATCGGTATTCAGATAGACGGCCGGGCCTTCCAGTGGAGCAACTCACTGGCAGAGAACGCCGTATTCTTTGTCTATACTATAACAAACGTAAGCGACAAGGATCTCGATACAGTACTATTCGGTATATATGGAGACCCGGATATCGGAGGACAGACAGATAACTCTGACGATAAGGGCTATTTTATTCCCCCTTACAGTATTCCGGGCTATAATGTGGATAATATTCCGGTTTCCGCAAGAAGTATGGTTTACTTCAATGATGACGGTAACAGAGAAGGTGCCTACGGACTGCCTATCGGTGTGCTCGGATGCAAGTTCCTCGAAAGCCCCGGTAACCCGAACGATCAGAAAGACAATGACGGCGACGGTATGGTTGATGAAAGCCAGAGCGATAATATCGACAACGATAAAGACTGGAATTCAGAAACCGACGACGTCGGAGTTGACGGAATTGCCGGTACATTTGATGAAGGCGAAAAAGACGGGCTGCCTACTAAAGGACGGCTTCTGGCGAACGGATCTATAGATCCGCTGCACCCGGGTGAACCTAACTTCGAATACACCGACCTGGATGAATCTGATCAGATAGGTCTTACCAGCTTCAGCAACTGGATCTGGAGAACCACCGGTGTTAACAATGACGAGGATATCTGGACACGCAACCTGCCCGGAAGCTTCGGACAGTTTGAAAAGAAGGGCGCCGACATCACCTTTACTTTCGGCAGCGGTTATATCAGCCTGAAGAAAGGAGAATCCAAGAGAATTTCCATGGCCCTCCTTCTGGGCGACGACCTGTCTGACCTGCTGACGACAGCCAAAACCGTCCAGGGCATATACGACAAGAATTATAACTTCTTCAGACCGCCAGACCTGCCTACACTGACAGCTACTCCCGGAGACCGCAAGGTTACACTCTCGTGGGACAGCAAGGCAGAATCAAGTGTGGACCCCATCACCGGAAAGGACTTTGAAGGTTATGTAATATACAGAAGCACCGACCCGGGATTTGCCGATCAGCAGACTGTAACAGACGGTAAGGGTACCGGATTCCTGCTCGAACCGCTGAAGACGTTAAACGGCAACGAATGCAAATGGGATATAGACAAATACGATGAACCTTATACCGATGAAAACGGTAACGGAAGATATGACTACAGGGAGAAATTTACAGATATAAATAAAGACGGCGTCTGGACTTCAGGACTGGAAGATACCTGGAAAGGATACCATCCCGTGGATTATCAGGGACGCGGACTGCATTATTATCTGGGCGATAACTCCGGCCTGGTGCATACATACACAGATTCGAATAACGTAATAAACGGACAGACTTATTATTATGCTCTCGTAGCCTATGACCATGGTGACCCTACGAGCTTCCCTCCTACCGAGACGACAAAGAAGATATCGTACAATCCGATCACTTCGGAAATCTCGTTTGACCAGAATACAGTTCAGGTCATACCCGGTCCCCGCGCAGGCGGTTATTCCGATCCTGTCATCGAGAGTGATAAGGTCCTTCATACCAGCGGTATTAGCAATGCCAGGATTGAAACAATAGTGCTCAACGATCTGGCAATACCGGACAATACATACAGGCTGACAATAAGCGACTCGATGATGTACAATAAAAAAATGATAGCTCAGAAAAACTATACTCTGTTTGACCAGAAAGTATACCAGCAGAAGGTAAAATTCTTCGGGACCAAATACAGCGAACTGGGTATCAGAAATATTATTGATGATGAATACCTGAAACTTACCGATGGAAACGGGAAGGTATATAAGAATCCAACCGACTTTATTCTGGATATCGCTACAGGAAAAATAAAACGCACTGACAACAGCAGCATACCCGATAACTCCGATATTGAATACACAATATCGTACAGATACAACCCTGTCAGCGCCAGTACATCTTTCTCCGGTAAAGACGATAACCCGGCATTCGACGGCATCAAACTGAAACTGACCGACAATCCGGTCCTTGAGATCGACGAAGCAAAAACCAAATGGTTGAAACATAAGACAAATCTCACCTATACAATAGCACTCGCAACACCGGGAACTACAAGTATCAAGGAGAAATGGGGCTCGGATTATGAGATAGAATTTTCTGACAATGTGATCGATTCGGCGTATACAAAACTGCCGGGTAAACCAAAGACGAAAATTCCCGTCAAATTCACAGTACGCGACGTAACAACGGGAATACCGCAGAAGATCTATACATACCTCTACCAGAGCGATCCGAAGACGCAGAATAACCAGTGGGATCCTGGAGAGGAAATAGTATTGTACAAACCAGGATTTACAGGAGCAAAGGATTCCGATAAACTCACCTGGGGAGTTAAGCTTGCCTATACGCCCAACGTGAAGGATACAGTGCTGCCGGGTACAGGCGACATACTGTTTATAAGTACAAAGCGCCCGTTCACATCAAGGGACACTTTCTATATCAAGACTACGGCAGGAAAAGTCACAGCAGAAAAAGCAAAGTCTGCACTGGATAACATATACGTGGTCCCGAACCCTTACGTGGGGTATAATGAGATGGAGCCGGTCAATAAGCTTACTGGGCAGTCACGCGGCGAAAGAAGGATCTATTTCGAGAACCTGCCACCTGTCTGCAAGATCAGAATATTTACTGTTGCAGGTGACCCGGTGCAGGAAATAAACCACGATTCCCCGTTTGAAAACGGACGCGAGTACTGGAACCTGCTCAACCGCGACGGCTTCAGTGTGGCTTATGGTCTTTACATCGCACACATTGATGCTCCAGGTGTAGGCGAAAAGATAGTGAAATTTGCGTTGATAAAATAGGATCGGAATTACTGTAATCCCGGTTGAAGCATAAATTCATAAATAATGCTCAAAATTTTAGCGGAGAAAGAAATGAGATTTAATGGTTATAAAAAGTTCATCCTGTTCATGCTGCTTTTCTCCACTGCAGTCTATGCACAGAGTATAACTAAAACAGGAACCACAGCTGCGTCGTTTCTAAAAATCGGCGTAGGTTCCCGTGCTATCGGTATGGGCGGTGCTTTCACCGCCAACTCATACGATATAAGCTCCATGTACTGGAACCCCGGTGCACTGGCAAATATTTCGGGAAATGAAGCACTCTTCAGCCACGTCGAGTGGTTTGCGGATATCAACTATGACTATGCCGCATTTGCTTCGGAGATACCCGGATTCGGTGCACTCGGCGCTTTCGTATCTGTATTGTCTACAGATGAAATGCCGGTAAGAACAATTGAAAAGCCAAATGGTACCGGTGAATATTTTGATTACGGTACACTGGCCGTGGGACTTTGCTATTCAAGAAGTCTTACAGAGAATTTCAGCGTCGGTGCAAATGTAAAGTACATAAACGAGAAACTGTGGAACATGAGTGCAAACGGATTTGCACTCGATATCGGAACTCTCTACAGGATACATGTGCTCAATGAGCTGCGCATCGCTGCGAGCATATCGAACTTCGGTACCAAAATGAGACTCGAAGGCCGCGATATACTCCATATAATTCAGACCGGTGCAAACGGCGGAAATCTGCTGAATACTAATCTGGAACTGGATGAATTTGACCTGCCGCTAATGTTCAGGTTCGGACTGGCAGCAGATTTTCTGAAGACAGACAATATGCGCCTTACAGTTGAAACAGATGCAGTTCATCCAAACGACCATACTGAATATGTAAACGCCGGCACCGAATACAGCTGGAAGGAAACCTTCTTCGTGCGCGCGGGCTATAAATCAATATTCGAAGAGAACACAGAGCAGGGCCTCACGCTTGGAGCCGGTATAAACTACAGACTCAACGGCATATTCTCTATACTGATGGACTATGCATATCAGGATTTCGGAAGGCTCAAGGACGTGCACTACATGACTGTGGGACTGCGTTTCTGAGACTGAATCATGCGCGCATATTGTCATTTTATTTGATATTTGACATAAATCGTATAAACAGGTATATTTCGTAGAATAATAAGGTCAGGAAATTTATGGAAAGCAGAATTCTGATACTTTGTACGGGCAACTCAGCCAGAAGCCAGATGGCAGAAGGATTCCTGAAATCGTTTGATCCGCAGCTGGAAGTGTTTTCAGCCGGAACTGATCCGGCTACACGAGTACATCCTAAGGCAGTGGAAGTAATGATGGAACTTAATATCGATATAAGCAGTTATTCTACGAAAGACGTACAGAAATTCCTCGGACAGCCGTTTGATTTTGTCGTTACCGTATGCGACAACGCCAGGGAAACCTGCCCTGTGTTTAACGGAAAAGTAAAACACCGGATGCATATGGGATTTGAAGACCCGGCAAAACTCACCGGCAGCGATGAGGAAATTCTTCTGGGATTCCGCAGGATCAGGGATCAGATAAAGAAATCTTTCGAAGACTTTTATAATAATATTCTTACCAACTCGTAAGAAAATCTTATATAAGGAAGGATCTGGAAAGGGCCATATAAATGGCCCTTTTTTTTGCACCTCAGGGATCTATTGTTTAAATACCGGCATAAGGATATTTCGTATATGCAGCACAATAATCAATACGCGTTACTACTGGGAGATTTCCGCAAACAGCTGGCAGGCCTTGCCTGCCTGCTGCTGTTTTTATTGCAGAGTGTACCGGCTGCACAGACCGCAGAGGGTGCACCGGAGGAAAATAAATCAGTATTTGGGACCATCCGCTCGGACATTACTGATTTCTATCACGACGGGCTCAGTCTCGCAAGGCAGCCAGGCAGATGGGACAAGAACGACTGGGTAAAGCTGGCAGCCATCGGAGGCACCACTGCCCTGCTCATGACAATTGATCAGGATGTTGATGACATGGTTTCCCGGAATCCAGGATACGACAACAGTTTTCCGGTCCAGTTTGGAAAGTGGACTGGTGAACCTGTAACAACAGCCGCACTTACCGCGGGTTTCTACCTGTACGGACTCGCCGCAGATGACAGTGAATTCCGCCAGATAGGATTTGAAATCGGAGAATCTGCCATTTACTCGGGCATGATCACCGGCATACTGAAATACTCTCTCGGCCGCTGGCGCCCCTATAAGAAGAATGGTCCGGCCACATATTCACCCTTAAGGCTCGGTTCGAACGATTACCTGTCGCTGCCCAGCGGACATTCGGCGCTAGCATTTTCTCTGGCTACGGTACTGTCATCTCACACAGATAACAACTGGCTGAAAGCTCTTTTCTACGCACCGGCAATACTTACTACCGCATCGCGTGTCTATCACCACCAGCACTGGACTTCCGACGTATTTCTGGGAGCTTCAATAGGATATATTGTAGGAAAGTTTGTAACCGGCAGACACAAAAAAGACGATGCCGTTTTGCCTCAGATAGGAGTAGGTATGGGCGAAAACCAGATGATATTTTTCAGCATCCCTTTATAGAATGCCAGGTCATAAACAGTAATGGATTAGAACTGAGAGAAATTGTTGTCTGAAGAATAATTGTCCGAATGGATATTACAAAAACACTGAATCCCGGTACATTTTGTGCCGGGATTCAGTAAAAAAACGCGGTGTATTAAGCAATTTCGACCAATTCGATGTCAAAAACCAGATCTTCTCCGGCCAGGCGGTGGTTTGCATCCAGATCTATTGAATCTTCCGAAACGGATTTCACAATTACGTGGTGCTGCTGTCCGAACTGATCGGTCATTCCGAGCATCTCACCTACCTGCGGATCCATGCCCTCGGGCAGCTGAGCGCGTTCCACTTTTATCACATACTCGTCGTTATACGGTCCGTAAGCTTCTTCGCAGGGAATAGTAACCGTCTTTTTCTCGCCTACCGCCAGTCCGTCGACTGCAGCGTCAAATCCCTTTATCATGCTCCCATCACCAACCACGAAACCCAGCGGTTCGCGTCCCTCAGATGAGTCAAATACTTCCCCGCTTGTGAGTCTTCCTGTATAGTGTACCTTTACGCTGTCTCCCTTTTTTGCCTGCTGCATTGTCATTCCTTGAATTTGTTGGTGATAATAAATAAACACAAAGATACGTGAAAATCGTGTAATTTCCCACCTTGAGCTCCATGGAACGGCATTTTTACACTTATACAGGAAAAAAAAAACACAAATTGCAGAAAAAATCATTGACAAAAAAACAGAAATGAATTATTTTTGAATATTGATTCATTTATCATTTATATATGAGAACAAAAGAAGGCAACAAAGAAATCGACATACTGGAAGCCGCAATACGAGTTTTTGCCGCCTACGGTTATCACAATTCCAAGATACACAAAATTGCCGAAGAAGCTGGTGTGGCGATCGGCAGCGTGTACATTTATTATAAAAACAAGGAAACCATACTCTACGAAATACTCCGTCAGGTATGGGAGAAACTATATACTCAGTTCAGTGCTGTCGTCAGCAGGACTGATATCCCGCCCCTGGATAAATTCGATTCCATGATCGATCTGCTGTTTGATACTTTTAACGCCAACCCTTCACTGGCGATAGTGTTTGTAAACGAACAGTTCCAGCTTTCGCTAAACAATAGCAACAGTCATTCCGATTATTATGACAAATTCCTGGACCTGGGAGAAAATGTGGTCAGAGAAGGTATCGAGCTGAAGCAGTTCGACCCCAGCCTCGAGGTAAAAATTTTCAGACTGTTCGTGTTGGGCGGACTCAGGCAGCTGCTGCACCAGTGGGCACAATCGCCCGAAAGCCTGCAGCTGAATCTGATACGCAAAAACGTGAAATATATAGTAAAACACGGTTTGCTGAAAAATTCCTGAGAACACCCTTTGCCGGCTGTTTGTATGACAATACTATAGGTTTTAATCATTAGTGAATATTGATTCATTATACAATAACTAATTTATTTTCCGGATGCACTAAATTATGCGTAAAAAGACACCATTTTTCGTTTCGTACCTAAGTCCGAAACATCTGTTTGCGGCGGCAGCATTCTTCTTACTCTGCCCCCAGATGGTCTATACTCAGACGTTTACACTCAGCGATGCTGTAAACTCTTCGCTGACAAATAACGAAAAAATAAAACAATACCAGGAAAAACTGGCGCAGAAGAAATTCCAGGACCTCGAATCTTGGGGAAATTTCATGCCAGTGGTAAATTTCGAAGCGAGCTATAACCATCTGAATGACCCGCTCGAATTCGACCTTTCCCCCGTCAGAGACGTTATACTGACACTGCAGTCAAAGACTCAGACTGAACTGACAAACATTTACAGCACCATGAAGGGACAGCCGCTGAATGACGCACAGAAGGCTGCTGTTTATGCTCAGGCATACGGTTCACTGAACAACCTGATACCGCCTTTTAAAGAGACGCTGAAAAAGCAGGACTACAAAACCGCCACACTCGTGGGAGTTCAGCCCCTGTTTACAGGCGGAAAACTGTATGCAGCAAAGAAATATGCCTCGGATGAAAAACAGGCCGCTGAAATTGAACTGGAAAAAACACGCAATGAAATTATACAGGAAACTGTCAATAATTATCTGTCGGTTGTACTGCTGAAAAACGTCGTAAAAACAAGGCAGGACGTGCTAGCCGGTATCATAAGACACAAAAATGACGCCGATAAACTTTATTCGCAGGGACTGATTGCTAACTATCACCTGATGCGCGCTGAAGTAGCCGTTGCCGATGCCGAAAGGAACCTCTCGGACGATCAGAACAGGCTGGAACTCGCAATGATCGCACTGAAGCATTCTGCCGGCATACCCGAAGAAGAAACAATCACAGTCTCTGACTCACTTAAATATACTGAAGTAAACGATTCACTCAGTTATTACATACAGCAGTCTCACCAGAATCAGCAGATACTGAAACTCATTGACAAGAAAAAAGATGCCGCTTCAGACAAATACATTGCAGAGCGTGCAGCATTTCTGCCCCAACTGGCAGCCTTCGGCAAGTATGAAATGTACCCGGAATATCTCTCCAGTCTTGAGCCCCGCTGGGTGGTGGGTGTGCAGATGAAGTTTAACCTGTTCAACGGTTTCAGGGATTATTCCAGACTGCAGAACGCTGTTCATCTGAAGAAGGAAGTTTCGTTTATTGAAGCAGAAACCAGAAGAAAAATTGATCTGTGGGTAAATAAATCGTTCCGTGATGTTCAGAATGCAAAGACCAGGTACACAAAACTCGAAAAGACACTGAATCTTGCAGGCGAAAGCCTCAGGCTGAACGAAAAACGATTCCAGTCGGGCATGGGTACATCTCTTGAAGTCATAGACGCCCAGCTGTCTCTGGAGAAGAACAGGATTGAAAGTCTGATATCGTTGTATGATTATTACCGCTCGCTTACCGACCTGTTTAATGCATCGGGTAATCCACGCGAAATTTTAACTGTATGGAACAAGGAGAATTAAAAAATGAAATTGAAAAAAACTTACATAATACTTGCAGTACCAGTGGTAATAGTTCTCATTGCAGCTATAGTGCTCCTGGGAAAGGATACGACTGAAAAGGAACTGGTAATTACCGGTATTGTAGAGACAAACGAAATAGATGTGGCCTCAAAAATTCCGGGACGTATCGATACCGTGTATGTTGAGGAGGGTGATATAGTAAAGAAAGGACAGATACTGGCACGCCTTGAAAGCAAGGAAATGGATGCAAAGCTTGAACAGGCACGCGGAGTTATGGAAGCTGCACAGTCGAAGATGGATATGGCACACAACGGTGCCCGTCCTGAGGAGAAAGAAGCCACGGAGAAACTTTATTTTCAGGCACAGCACCAGTATGAACTGGCTGAGAAAACCTGGAACAGAATTCAGTCGCTTTACAAAGATCAGGTGATCTCATCACAGGAAAAAGACCAGGTGGAATTTCAGTATAAAGCTGCCAAAGAACAGATGGAAGCAGCCAGGGCAAAGTATGAAATGGTCAAAAAAGGTGCCCGCAGCGAAGAAATCTTCGGAGCAAATGCACTGTTCTACCAGGCACAGAACACCTATAACGAGGCTATGGCTTACCACAGTGAACTGGAGCTTATCAGCCCGATAAGCGGCGAGGTCAGCAAAAAGATCTCAGACCCGGGAGAAATAATTGCCAGCGGATATCCCCTGTTCACACTGATCAATCCAAAGGATGAATGGATTGTGCTGCAGGTAAGAG
Organism: Bacteroidota bacterium; assembly: GCA_050258935.1. Classification (GTDB taxonomy): domain Bacteria; phylum Bacteroidota; class Ignavibacteria; order Ignavibacteriales; family SURF-24; genus JBLMZS01. Next base: position 637 of record JBLMZS010000079.1, on the reverse strand, counting down.
AAGATCAGATGGTTTCCATAAAGAAAGGCAAGGTTTTCCAGGGCAGAGTACCGGCGCTAGGAAACAGACTGATTGATTTCAAAGTCACATATATAGCACCGATGGCAGAATTTGCCACCTGGAAGGCTACAAATCAGAAAGGTGATTTCGACCTGAAAACATTTGAAATTCACCTCAGGCCGAATCAGCCGGTGGAAGATCTCAGACCCGGTATGACTGTAAACATAAAACTATAAGTTGGGTACAATATTCTGACTTCAAAAACAAGATGATGGAATCGAAAAAAATAAATAATCCCCTGCTGAACGTAATGAGGCGTGAATTTCACAGAATTGCAGAACGGAAAACCCTGTACTTCCTGATAATTCTGCTGCCTCTGGTACTCTTTACGTTTCTTTCGCTCATATACGTCAAAGGTGTCGTGCGCGAACTTCCCGTCGCTGTGATCGACAAGGATAACAGTGAATTGTCGAGACTTGTAACCAGGTCTATGGATGCCACCAGTTCGATGAAAATTGTAATGCACGCAGTCTCAATCACCGAAGTAAAAGAAGGTGTACTGAAGGGAAAACTGCAGGGTGCATTCTACATCCCCGAAGGATTTGAAAAGAAGCTCAAAGGAGGTCAGTATGCTACA
>JBLMZS010000078.1:0-82215 GCA_050258935.1 Bacteroidota bacterium | reverse complement strand
ATTGAGGGAATAATCAGGAGGGAAATTCCGCTGAAGGCAAAAATAGCTATACAGAATGCAGGATTTGTGATACTGCTTCTGTTCATGGCCTTCATTATCTACAACGACCTGATAAGCCTCTGATTTAGTTCTGAGTTTTGAGTTCTGAGTTAACTCAGAACTCAAAACTCAGAACTCAGAACTAATTTGTCCTTCCAAAAGAAATATTTCCGCACTTTTTGAAAAAAATTTGTAAATTTGTGCACTTATTCATAGCTGCGGAATCCGTCGATGGCAAAAATAGCTCCACATACCAGAATAAATGATATACTTTTGGGGCCTCTCGAAAGACCGGCATTGCTCTGGATGGCACAAAGAATGCCACGCTGGGTGACTCCGGATGTTCTGACAGGTATCGGTGTGTTCGCATCTGTAATAATTTTTGTCAGCTACTGGCTGACCACCTACGACCGCAACTTTCTGTGGCTTGCCAGTTTCGGATTTGTACTTAACTGGTTCGGCGACAGTCTGGACGGCAATCTCGCCAGATTCAGGCACATCGAAAGACCCAAGTACGGGTATTTTATCGACCATACGGTGGATGCCTTCAGCGAACTGCTCGTGGGACTCGGCATCGGACTTTCGCCCTATGTGAATTTTGAGCTTGCACTCCTGGCCCTCATAGGCTATATGCTCATGTCGGTACTGGTATATATCACCACCTATGTAAAGGGTGTCTTCCAGATTTCATATTCAAAGATAGGCCCTACTGAAGTCAGGCTCATACTCATCATTGCCAATACTATAATATATTTTGTCGGCAATCCTCTGGTCAGCACGCCGTTTGGCGAAATAACGGTCTATGATTCTCTGGCGGTATTGATCGCGGTTGTATTGTTTATTCTTTTCATTGTGATGACATTTAAACAGGCGGCGGAACTTGCGAAACTTGAAATGCCGCAAAAAAACTGATATATTTGTTATTATCAGAAAGCTGCCGCTGGTAAAGTTCAGAAAATTCGTACTTTCGAATTTTACCGGTACATTGGTCGATACTTTTTTCTTGTGGCTTTTTTCAAATTACTTCTTCAGTTCTTATACAGGAAAATACATAGCAGCCCCGGCCATATCGTTCGAAATTGCTATGTTCAAGAATTATATGACCTCTTACTTTTGGATATGGAAAGAGAGGGTAGAATTAAAGAAGGGAGATTTCTTCAAACGTCTCCTCTATTATAATTTGAATTCTGCACTTGCTTTCCTTGTCAAACTTGGCCTTATCATATTTATCGAAAGATTAACTCACCTGCACGTGGTTTTCTGCAACCTCATCGCTCTTATTTTCAGCGGCCTCATCAATTATTATATTCAGGATAAAATGATATTCAGACGCATGCCTGCCGAGGACTGACGCCATAGAAGAGCATGACTCCCTTCATCATTAAATAATATTTTAAGGGAAAGTTATGTTCAATTACTGCAAAAAATTTGCTGCTGTTCTGTTTATTTTACTTCCCGCCGTATCTGTGGCACAGAATACAGATATGACGTATAATGCCGAAGAGGTCATAGTAACCTCGGGCCGAATACCATCGGTTTTTTCAAAACTTTCTAGGAACGTGACTGTCATTGATATGCAGGAGCTCAAAGCTCTTCCAGCAGACAATCTGCAGGATATACTGGGGTATTTTTCCGGTGTGGACCTGAAGAAGAGGGGACCGGTGGGAGTGCAGGCGGACGTCAGCATACGCGGCGGCTCATATGAACAGTCACTGATACTGGTCGACGGAATGAAACTGAGCGATCCGCAGACCGGTCATCACAATCTGAATATTCCGCTGAACACCGAAGATATTGAGAGGATCGAGATACTCAAAGGGCCGGGATCGAGGGCATATGGGGCAAATGCATTTTCGGGTGTAATAAACATCATCACAAAACGCGGCAGCAGGAGAGAGCTCGCACTGAAAGCTTCGGGCGGAGAGTATGGATTTTATAGTGGCGAGGCGTCCCTGTCCATGCCTGCCGGACCGGTTTCCAACAGGGTGTCAGTATCAAAAAGCAAGTCAGACGGCTATATATACAATACCCATTTTGACATAAACACATTATCATACGCCGCCGGGTATGATTTTGAGGAAGGCAATGTGCGCCTGTCTGCGGGCTATACGGATAAGAAGTTCGGAGCAAACAGCTTTTACAGCAGCAAATACCCTTCGCAGTGGGAGCGCACAAAAACAACATTCCTCGCGCTTTCTTCGGATTACAACGCGGGATTTGTACTGCTCACCCCCAGAGTCTACTGGAGGAGGGGTGATGATGATTATATACTTGACTTCAGCAGGCCGGACTGGTATCACAACAGGCACAAGACATACAGCTACGGAGCGGAAATACAGGCACTCATAAACTCACCGCTCGGAACCACCGCGCTGGGAGGGGAAATTGGCAATGATGAAATACTGAGCAGCAGTCTTGGAGACCATTCACGCCTGAAAGGCGGGCTGTTTCTGGATCACAGCTATTCACCCATAGAACCGCTGAATATTTCTGCCGGTGCATATCTGTATAAATACGGAGACTACGGGTGGAAATTCTGGCCGGGAATAGACATGTCATACCGGATACTCAGCAATCTCAGGACGTATGTATCTGTCGGCAAGTCGTTCAGGATACCCACTTTTACAGATCTGTATTACAATAGTCCTGCCCAGAAAGGAAACGAAAAGCTCGAAGCGGAGGAGGCGTTGACGTATGAAGGCGGAGTAGTACTTGGCTCAGGTAACCTTGCCGCGCGTATCTCGGTGTTCGGCAGGAAAGGCGAACACATCATTGACTGGCTGCGCAGCAGCGGAGGACAGGTGTGGAATGCCAGGAATCTGACGCGTATAAACACAACGGGTTTCGAAGCGGAAGTGACGCTGAATCCAAACAGATGGTCAAAGTATTTGCTGGCGGACAAATTACAGATAAGCTACAGCTATTTAAGTTCAGACAAGCTGACGGGAGAAAATGAGGTTTCACTGTATGCTCTGGATCATCTGAAACATCAGCTGATAGCAAAAGTATACTTCCAGATCATACCGGGTCTGACGAACTCCTGGGCACTGCGCTACGAAAGCCGCATAAATCTGGAGGATCATACACTTGCCGATACTAAAATAAATTACAGTATGCGAAGGTTTGATGTATTCATGGAAGTTACCAATCTGTTCGACAGGTCTTATATGGATATCGGAGGCATTCAGATGCCCGGCCGCTGGATAACGGGCGGAGTAATGACGACATTCGATCTTTAGTCTCATAGCCTGAATATTGGGCAGAACCCGGAATTGAGCGCCCTGAGAAAGACTTCTCATTTACGAATTTAACTTGATTATTATAAAAAGAATAGGTAGGTTTTTTACCATTATGGAAAAATATATTGATGGAATGTCTGTCCTGAGATATTGATGAATGCCTCCGGCAAGCCAATATGATTCGGTGAATTACAAGTGTATGGTTAGCGGCGTAATAATTTAATTCAGAATTTATTCCTAATTAACAATAAACGCACTTTAACAATATTCGTGGGAGTAATTCATGCGAAAACAGTTCTTACTTTTGTGCTCTATCACTATTTTCCTTTTACTAAGCTGCAGCCAGGTATTTGCTCAGCTTACAATTCAGGGAAAAGTAACTGATGAAGAAGGCAAACCTCTTCCCGGAGCTATAGTAATTATCGTCGGTACCACCCTTGGTACATCAACAGATGCTGACGGTTCTTACTCGATCGAAGTTACGAAACCCGAAAACCGTATGACTACGGTCGAGGCAAAATTTATCGGGTTCAGGACAGAACGCGAATCAATCAAAAGCCTGAAGGGAAAGCAGGAAATGAATTTTTCCCTCTCTCAGGACATACTTCAGATGGATCAGGTGGTCGTAACTGGTACTGCAGAAGCTGTTGAGAAAAAGAGTCTCGGTAACAGCATTAATACTCTTGCGGCAAAAGAACTGGAGAATGTTGGTACATCTCAGCTGGATGCTGCACTGACAGGCAAAATTCCCGGCGCACTCGTACAGGTCAACTCCGGTAACCCGGGCGGCGGTACATCGGTAAGGCTGCGCGGTATTTCCACACTCTATTCTGGCACATCAGATCCTTTATATATAGTTGACGGTATTATCATCGACAACAGTGCTTCGTCACTGATCGATCTTGGTGGTAACGCAACAAACCGTCTTGCTGACCTGGATCCTGAAGACGTCGAAAGAGTTGAAGTTGTCAAAGGTGCTGCAGCTGCTGCACTCTACGGATCACGCGCCAACAACGGTGTCGTACAGATATTCACAAAACGCGGTCAGGCAGGAAGCATGAAGGTCAGACTGAACTCCACAGTAGGGTTTGACCAGATAGTAAAGAAACTCGATATGGTCGAGTTCCCGTATACAAAAGCCAAAGCTGCGGATCCGCTTACTCCTGTGACCCGTTATGACTATCAGGATGAAATTTTCAGAACCGCTCCGAGATATACCACTAACCTTTCACTTTCCGGCGGCGATATCACCACAAAATACTTTGTTGCCGGATCATGGAACAGTCAGGCAGGTATAATTAAATCATCACAGTACGACAGACAGAGTGTAAGATTCAACCTGGACAAGATACTCAACAACTGGCTGAACGTTTCACTCAGCACTAATTACGTTCATTCACTGAACGATCTTGTTGCAAACGGCGGCGTTGACGTAAACGGATTCGGTGTTCTTACCGGTCTTACACAGTCACCCAATACATACAACAATTTTCCCGATGCAAACGGTGTTTATCCTCTGGCAGGATGGAACCCGGCCAACAGAGCAAACTTCCTCGATGTAATAAACAACTGGAAATCACCCGAAGAGATCAACAGATATATCGGGGGTATCAAGTTTGACATCACTCCGATGCAGGGTCTGTCAATTCAGTACCGCCTCGGATATGACAACTATGCTCAATCGGTTAAATATTATATACCACGCGTTTCTTCGCAGACAAAATATCCAAACGGTTACAGCGAAAGTGTGGAAAAAAATTCTACTGTCATCAATTCCAACATCGACGTAGCTTATAATTATCAGCTGTTCCCTTCACTGAAGACCACTTCGGCAGCCGGTATGGAATTTTATCAGAGCGAATATGATCTCCTGAGAGCATCGACACAGGATCTTACACCATTGACAGAACTTCTGAACGGAAGCTCTGCATATGATGCTATCGGCGAGTCAAAAGACAAGAGAAGAACCCTGGGTTACTACTTCCAGGAAACTCTGAATTATATGGACAGATTATATCTGACTGGTTCAATCCGCGCCGATGGTGCCTCAACTTTCGGTGAAAATGAAAGATGGCAGATATTCCCGAAATTCAGCGCATCATATGTACTTTCTGAATACGGGTTCTGGCAGGATAATATCGGCGAATATGTCAATTCATTCAAGCTGCGCGGCGCCCTTGGTTACTCAGGCGGCCAGCCGGTTTCCAGCTTTGGAAGGCTCTCTACATATTCACAGACTACATACAGCGGCAAGGCCGGTATAGTCAACTCCACACTGCTCGGAAACGATAATCTCAAACCGGAAAGAATGAGAGAATGGGAACTCGGAACAGATTTCGAAGTCCTCAAAGGCAGAATCGGTGTTGAATTTACTTATTACAACAAGAGAGTTGAAGACCTGATCATCGAACAGATAGTCAATCCTTCATCTGGTTTCGAAAGACAGCTCCAGAATGTTGGCGTCCTGACAAATAAAGGCATCGAGCTTTTACTCAGAACAGTCAACTTCAAACTGCCTGATTTCACATGGACCAGTACATTTACTTATTCTACAAACAACCCGATCATTGAAAAGCTCTATGGCGCAAACGTAAAAACGACCAACTCGTGGAGCCAGACAATACTCGAAGAAGGCAAAGCTCCTTCAACATTCTATACAAAGCTTCTCTACAAGGATAAGTTTGATGCAAACGGACTTCCTTTGAGAAACGAAACATTGCAGTATCTGGGCGATCCGAATCCGGACTTCATGTGGTCGTTCACAAACGATTTTACACTCTGGAACAACCTCAACATAAAAGTTATGTTTGATGCAGTCTGGGGTTATGAAATTCTCGACTGGAACACCAGATCAATGTACTCGGCATTATATCCAAACCATCCTGATTATGAAAAAGAACTCAAGGGCGAACTGCCCTGGGGTTATTGCGCAAGAAAATCCAGTGCCATCGGCGAATTCGTTTCTGACGCAAGCTTCATAAAACTCAGGGAAGTTACAGTATCCTATACATTAAGAAATGATCTTATCAGATCATTCGGATTGTCAAATATTCAGCTGAACCTTACAGGAAGAAACTTATTTACAATTACTGATTATACAGGTTATGATCCGGAAGTAAACGCGGCAGGTCAGGATGTTATTCTGAGAGGCTGGGATTTCGCTACAACGCCAAATCCGCGCAGCGTAATTTTCGGCGTAACACTTAATCTCTGATTTCGTCAGGTACAGCAAATAAACAATAATTATAAAAGTAATATTGACTAATAAGGATATTTTTTATATGAAAGTTAAAATAAAATATTTTCTGGCTTGTCTGGTAACAGCTGCACTATTCTTCAGCGGCTGCGACCTGAACGTCTCAAATCCGAACTCTCCGACTGAAGAGGATCTGAAAACTTACGATGGCATCAAGCTTCTGTCGATAGGTCTTCAGGCAAGACTGTCACAGACCATTGGCGATTATATTACTGTTTCCGGTGCTGTTTCCGGTGAGACTACTCCCGGTATCGGCTACCTGGATTATCAGTCATTGAGAAAATACACCGATAACACAAAACGTACACGCCTCGACAAGGCAAATTCATATGTGAGACTTGTATGGGTCGGCCAGTACAAGGTAATTAAAACCGCAAATGACATCCTGAACAATGTAAATAATATCGGAATGGATGAAAGCACACGCAGAGGCATCATATCCCTTGCTGAACTCGGCAAAGTGATGTCTTTCTATACACTGATCACTCACTGGGAGAAAATACCGCTGAACACCAACGTTGATTTCCCGACATTTGCAGATCGTGCAGCTGTAATTGCTGAATGCCTGAACCTGCTGAATGACATTGATGCAAAAGTTGCAGCAGGCGCTTTCTCAAATGAATTCAACAAGAACATTCTGGGTACAGGATTCGATATTGCAAATACAGCAAAAGCCTACAGGGCAAGATTCCTGCTTATGAAAGGCGACTATGCGGCAGCGGCAGCTGCAGCTTCGGCAGTTACAGCTGAGTCGCAGTTTGTTTATGCAGAATCCAACGGTTACAATCCGCTGTATGAACATTTCACACTTATGAAGTTCACACAGGCTCTCGATGTATGGGTTGAAGGTGCAGAGGCAGGTGACCAGCGTGTAGCCGCTACTGTTGACCTTACAACAAAGAAGGGATATTTCGGCAGCGATACAGCTTATGCTATAACAAAATACAATGCTCCTTCCAAACCGTATAAAATGTATACGCTGAACGAAATGAGCCTTATAAAAGCTGAAGCTTATGCACGCGTCGGCGGCGGCGATCCGGCTGCAGAAGTCAATAAAGTACGTGCAGCTGCAGGACTCCAGCCCTATAGCGGCAGCAATATTCTCAAAGAGATTTTCTGGCAGAGATATTATGAACTCTATCTGACCGCTCAGCACTGGGAGGATCTCAGGAGATTCAAGGGTGACGGTATCGATATAGTCAACCAGCAGAGAAGTGATATGCTGAGCCATGAATGGCTTACATACCCCGATTCTGAAGTTGATAAAAATCCGAATACTCCTGCCCAGCCTACTTTGATCAATTACGGTCTGTAAGCACGGCTTATATCCGGAATATCGCATATTCAGGTACATAAAAAAAGGACAGCCCCTTTGGGGCTGTCCTTTTGTATTTTAATCCGCATTTATTTAATCGAACTGATGAGCGTCTGCTGTACACGGAAGAGCTCGGCCGGGTCCACACTGCCTCTGCCGGTTTCTGATGCGGGCATGGCGGTTACTTCATAGGCGCTGCTTCCGTAGAGAAATACAACCGTTCTTACCGGCAGTCCTTCATCTCCCTGGTACTGATATGTCCCGAATGGTCTTTTGTTTATAAAGAATATACGCGGGTCTTCGGTTTCGAGCAGAGAGAACTTGCCGTTCAGACGGCTCTGCCTCTGTCTTTGCGAAAATGCAAGTATGGTCTCTATTTTAGACATTTCATCCGGCAGCGTCTGCATGCCAGAAAGCGAATCTGCATTGAACTGCACAAAATTCAGCGATGCGGAGAAATCCTTCCGTATAAGCCATATACTTATACAACCGCATTCACCGTCTTCAGAAGCAAACCAGCCCTGAGGCACTTTGACCCTAAGTCCGCCAGAAAGTGAAAATGCATCCTTATCACTCAGCGGGTATCCGGTCTGGTAGACGGAGACTTTTTCAGCGGGTTTGCATGAGTTGAGACAAATAGAACTGCAGGCGGAAAAAAAAAGAAGCGCAAATACGAGCGCTTCTTTCTTCAAAAAGTTTTTATTTCTTTGATTCATCTGGCATAGCCGTTTATCTTTTAAATTTAGGTTCTTCAAGAGTGAGTATAAGCGATATCCTGTGTGAGTCACCCAGATCATCTTCCTTTGCACCGCTGAACTTTGCGAATGAATAGTCGATATTCATCTTGGGCAGTTTTATTCCAGCGCCGATAGTAAAGTCCTTTACATCGTTGTAGCCGAAGCGCACGGCAAAAAGGTTCTTATAACTGTATTCCAGTCCGGCGTGCGGGTCGATACTCACCGGTCCCACATTGAACTGTGAAGCAAACTTTCTGTTCTCGAAGCGGACGTCAAAATCAGCCGCAGGAGTAATTCTGCCGTAGAAGAAATTCAGTCCGTAAGCTGCGCCCAGCTTGAGTGTAGGTGTAATGAGCTCATTGCGGCCGGTGCTCCATGCAACTATAGTGGTCGTGATATCCTGTACGTTAGCACCCAGCCAGAGATTATCGACAGGGGTATAGAGTGCGCCGATATCGAACCCGATGCCGGTTGCACCGTACTCGGCTATATCGCGTCTGATGATCTTGACGTTGGCGCCATAAAGAAATTTATCAGAATGACGTTTAGCATATGACAGATAGAATGCCCAGTCTGCGTTATTGAATTCTTTTACTTTCGACGGGTCAATGCTGGCATTCCTGTTATTGATATCGTAAATAACATTTCCGCTTATTCTGTCTATGAGTGCTTCGCGCGTATCGGGTATGCCGTCAATGCCGAGGCGAATGACGCTGAGTGCGACGGTGGCGTCGCTGCCGTAGGGAATGCCTACTGCTGCATAGTTGTAGTTGACCAGATTACCGAAGTGTTCCTCGTGCATCAGCGATATCTGCGGATAATCCATATGTGCCAGTCCGGCGGGATTCCAGTAGCCGGCAGTAACATCGTTTGCAATCGCGGTAAACGCTCCGCCCATACCGTTGGCCCTTCCGCCGACACCGATAGACATGAACTCACCGGCGTATTTTCCTATTACTGTCTGGGCAGACTGTGTATTTGAAAGAACTAAAATAAATCCGAGTAAAGCAGCAAGATTTTTGAATACAGTTTTCGTCATAAGGTAGTGTCTCCGTTTGAGGAAAAATTGCTAATATTTTTAATAAAGTCAAGATGAAATTTTCTGCAGGTTCAGTCCATATGTACCTTATGCCATTGAGCAAAGAATGCCGGGACAAATGTCCCGGCGGCATATATATTTGAATATATACTAGTCTACTGAGATAAGTGACGCATCATAATCCTCGACTTTCCTGTATCCAAGAAGGTTAAGTATCGTTGATGCCACATTTGAAAGGCCGGCGCCCTCGACGTCAGCCATTCTGTATTCTCCCTTGTACTGCGGATCGAAAATGATGAACGGTACTGGGTTGAGTGTATGAGATGTCTTTGGTGTCTGAACGCCGTTCTTTACCGTAAACATTTCATCTGCATTGCCGTGGTCAGCTGTAATAAGTGCAACTCCCTGAAGTTCCTCTACTACCTTAAGCAGTTTACCGACACATTCATCGACCGTCTCGACAGCAGTGATTGCTGCTTTCATATCGCCTGTATGTCCGACCATATCGCCGTTTGCAAAATTGATTCTGCCGAATCTGAACTGCTGGCTGCGCAGAAGTTCCACGGCCTGCTTTGTTATTTCATAGGCTTTCATTTTCGGGGCCTGATCAAACGGTATTCTGTCTGAGAGTATCTCGAAATATTTTTCGACCGTTTCGTCTATGTAACCCGAACGGTTACCGTTCCAGAAATATGTAACGTGTCCGTATTTCTGTGTTTCGGAGATCGCAAAGCTGGGTACTTTTTCGCAGCAGAGATATTCACTGACTGTACGGTCGATCTCGGGCGGAACTACGAGGTAGTTCTGAGGTATATGCAGGTCACCGTCATATTCCATCATGCCGGCAAAGAATACATCGGGCATATAACCGCGTTCAAACGAGGTCAGATCCTTCTCGGTAAATGCACGTGAAATTTCTATGGCGCGGTCGCCTCTGAAGTTGAAGAATACAACTGCATCGCCGTCCTTTATTTTTCCTACGGGCTGCTGTTTATCATCAGTAATCACGAAGGGAGCCATATACTGGTCTGTCATGGCGGAATCCTCTTCGTAGAATGCAGTAACGGCCTTTGATGCCGAGGAGAAGCTTCTGCCGATACCATTGACATGAGCGTCCCAGCCGCGTTTTACTATGCTCCAGTCGGCATTATAACGGTCCATAGTTACGTTCATTCTTCCGCCGCCGGATGCGATCTTGTAATCGTAGCCTTTTTCTTTCTCGATATCCTTCAGCAGCTCTTCTGTGGGGACTATATAATTGAGCGCCGATTTTTCGCCGACGTCACGACCGTCGAGCAGCACATGCAGCCTTACATGTCCGACTTCCTGCTGAACGCACTTTTTCACCATGGCGAACAGGTGTTTTATATGTGAATGGACATTGCCGTCAGAAAGCAGTCCCATAAAGTGTACTGTCCTGCCGGACTTGCCGATGTTGATAATCTTCTGCCAGGTTTCGGTTTCGAATATGGCTCCGTTTTCTATGGCATTATTGACCAGCGCAGCGCCCTGTGAAAATACGCGCCCGGCACCGAGTGCATTGTGTCCAACTTCGCTGTTGCCCATATCATCTTCTGAAGGCATACCGACTGCTGGTCCGTGTGCGCGCAGCTGTGTGCGTAGCGGTAGCTTCATCAGATTATCGAGCACGGGAGTATTTGCCAGGAATACCGCGTTATTGTCTGCATTCTTGCCAATGCCCACTCCGTCCATGATTATAAGCAGGAGGGGACCAGGCCTTCCATGAAAATTTTTCAGTTTTTCCAACGTTAGAGTCATTTATTTTTCCTTCTTGTTTATTATATTATTTTTGTCGTTGTTATATAAACTGCAGAATATTTAATTATATAATATAAATAATTCACGGGTAATTATCATTAACCTTTAAATCTACCGGACCGGTATGCTGTGAGCAGAAAATGAAAAATGCGTTAATCAGACAGTACTTTAAAGATGAAGACCTGACAGCGGTCTCAGAGAAGATCCGTCAGACGGAACTCACCACTTCCGGTGAGATCAGAGTAAGCGTAAAAGAAAAAATTCCTTTTCTGGATGACAAGAAAAACCTGTTCGAAAGGGCAAAGAAGGAATTCTTCAGGCTTAAGATGGATCAAACCCGCCACAAGACCGGTATACTGATCTATATTGAGCTTATGGACAGGCAGTTCTACATACTGGCGGATTCGGGTATAAATGAAAAAGTCCCTCAGCAGGTGTGGGACGGTATACGCGATGAAATGGTCCAGCACTTCAAACAGGGTAAATTTGCAGAAGGAATCATTTTCGGGATCGGAGAGGCCGGGAAAATACTCAGTATCCATTTCCCTCCCGGCAAAGAAGACAAAAACGAACTGTCAAACCAGATGGAATTCTAGACTAAAAGTGCGTATCTGGATTAACCCGGTTACGCACTAACCCGGCAAACCTGCAGCACGTTTATAGTACCATCCTAAAGTATTCTCCGGCCCTGAATGATCCTTATCAGCACGGCTGCAATCGCAACAATAAGCAGCAGATGAATAAATCCGCCAAGTGTATACCCGCTTACAAGGCCCAACACCCACAATACAAGCAATACGACGAATATTGTCCAAAGCATGATTCCTCCCTTTATCTGAATAGCGATCCTTTAAATTAAAAGTTAAAATATTATTCAAAAGAAACAAGCTGTACTTTAATGGATTGGATTTTGATACTTTGCTTCGCTTATTATGTATATATACAAGAAGAGTGAAAATGAGGAGAATATGGCTATATCACTGAGTCCCGATAAATTAAAGCGCTACAAGGACATCGCGCTTCTTATACTTAGACACGCCAACAAAAACATTATGCAGAATGCCGGCAGTCAGGAACTGCCGGATGAAGATGACCATGAAAAGGGAAAAGCAGGACAGGGTAATCCCGAACGGTTTGCGCACGATCTGGAAGAACTGGGCCCGACATTTATCAAACTGGGGCAGCTGCTTTCTACGCGCCCTGATTTTCTGCCCCCGGAATATATTGAGGCACTAAGCAGGCTTCAGGATGATGTAAAACCATTCGAATACAGCGAGGTAGAGGAAATAGTAACTGCTGAACTGAAAGTGAGAATGTCCAAAGCGTTTCAGGAATTTTCATCAGAACCCATGGCTGCAGCTTCACTGGGACAGGTGCACCGCGCCGTGCTCAGGGACGGGCGTATTGTGGCTGTAAAAGTCCAGCGCCCGGGAATTAGACATTTGGTGCTTCAGGACTTGGATGCACTGAATGAAATTGCGGGCGCAGTGGATGACTATACTGAGACAGGCCGGCAGTTCGCTTTCCGGGAAATGCTGAAGCAGTTCAGACAGACACTTCTTCAGGAGCTGGACTACAGACAGGAAGCACAGAATCTGAAGAAGCTGGGCCGGAACCTTGCAAAGTATGAAAACATAATCATCCCTGAACCGGTGGATGATTATACTACCTCGCGCGTACTGACTATGGACTATATAAAGGGGACAAAGGTAACTAAACTCTCGCCGCTTGCGCACCTGGAGCTGGACGGGAAAAAGCTGGGCCGCGAACTCTTTGAAGCGTATCTGGATCAGGTACTGGTGGACGGATTTTTCCACGCAGATCCGCATCCGGGAAATGTGTTTGTTACCGATGATAAGAAAATTGCGCTTATAGATCTGGGTATGACGGCGCGAATCGAACCTGAAACTAGAGAGAATCTGCTGAAGTTTCTGCTCTATCTCAGCGACGGGCGCGGCCAGGAAGCCTCGCGTCTTAGTATAAAAATGGGTACCAAACTGCCTGACTTTAATGAGGATGTATTTATACGGGAAGGCAGTGAACTAATTTCCCGCTATCAGGATGCAACGCTCGATCAGATTAAAGTGGGACGAGTGGTTGCAGAGCTGACACGTATAGCTGCCCGCAATGGTATAAGGACACCACCTGAACTTACGATACTCGGTAAAACGCTGCTGAACCTCGACGAGATAGGCCGTACTCTCGATCCGGACTTTGACCCGAATCAGGTTATACGCGAGCATGCAGATACAATACTCAGACGCCACCTCTGGAAGAAAATTTCTCCCGGGAATATTGCGTCGACTCTTCTGGAACTGAACGAACTGCTGCAGAAATTTCCTGCCAGACTGAATAACCTGCTGGAGATAGTGAGCAATAACCAGTTCGAACTGAAAATAAGAATTACAGATGAAATGCGACTGGTTGAGAATCTGCAGAAAATTGCAAACCGCATAACGCTGGGACTCATACTGGCTGCGCTGGTGATTGGTGCGGCTCTGATGATGGATGTGAAAAGTACATTTACATTCCTTGGCTATCCGGGTCCGGCAATGATAATGTTCCTTATTGCAACTGCGTTTGCACTTGCTATCGTAGTGAATATATTTCTTACAGACGAGTGGCGTAGGCGCAGGAAATAAAAAATCCCGGATACTACGGAAGTACCCGGGAATAACAATCCGGATATAATGATCTTCAATCCTTAAGATTATCAGAGGAATCTGCCGACAACCTCTTCAACCTGAGCCAGTGCGGTATCAATGGCCGCAGCGTTCTTTCCGCCGGCAGTTGCCAGGTGAGGGCGTCCGCCGCCTCCGCCTTCTACCAGCTTTGCAAGTTCGCCGACTATTTTTCCGGCGGCAAGTTTTTTATCCTTCATCAGCTCGTCTGTAACAACGCATACAATACCAGCCTTGCCGTCGATCTCACTCATAAGAACACCGACAGCTTCTTTGATTTTGCTGCGCATCTCGTCACCGAGTGATTTCAGTTCATCCATTGATGAAGCCTGGACGCGGCCTTTATATACTTTTATATCCTTCAGCTGGACGGGTTCGGAAAGAATGGATTGAAGACTGCCGAGTTTTTCCTTCAGGCTCAGCTCTGCAATTTCACGTTCGAGCTTTCTTTTTTCCTCTATCAGCTGTGCGATTTTTTCGTTCTCCTTTTTCAGCTGTTCAGTCTGCGACTGGATGAACGATTCCACACCTTTTCCGGTAACAGCTTCGATTCTTCTGATGCCGCTTGCAATGGAAGACTCGCTGAGTATCTTGAAGAAGCCGATCTCAGATGTGTTATGGACGTGGGTTCCGCCGCAGAATTCCATACTGAGGCTGCCGAACTGAACAACGTTTACCCGATCGCCGTATTTATCGCCAAAGAACATGAGTGCACCCATTTTCTTTGCCTCGTCAAATGCCATGGCGCGGTGGTGAGACAGCGGCACTCGTTTTCTTATCTGCTCATTTACAATTGATTCGATTTCCGTGATCTGTTCTTCTGTAAGTTTTGAATAGTGCGAGAAATCAAATCTCAGGCGGTCAGGTCCCACATATGAGCCCGACTGCTGCACGTGCGTGCCAAGTACATTCCTGAGTGCAGCGTGAAGCAGGTGAGTAGCCGAATGGTTGCGCATAATGTCCCAGCGTCTAGCCTCGTCGATATCCGTAGTGACAGTCATGCCTTTCTGTATGGCAACACCTTCCGGGTTTTCGACTATGTGGACTATCAGGTCGTTTATTTTTGTAGCGTCAGTAATGCGGAGGCTTTTTCCGTTTACAGTCAGTATACCCTGATCGTCGCTCTGTCCGCCCGACTCGACGTAAAACGGTGTCTTGTCCAGAATTACCAGATCAGTATCTCCTTCTTTCTTGTGGCCGATCACCAGGGACTGGCTGGAGAGGGTGTCATAACCGAGGAACTCTGTGGAAGTGTTTTCTGCAACTCCAAAAGAATCCAGGTCGTTCAGTGATACTTCAACCGAGGAGAATTTCTCCTTGTTGGATTCCCTTGCGCGGGTTTTCTGCTGATCCATGCGTACGTTGAAGCCTGCTTCGTCTACGCTAAGGTTCCTTTCGCGCGCCATAACCACAGTCAGATCGAAAGGAAATCCGAACGTGTCGTAGAGCATGAACGCATCGTCGCCATTTATGACCGCTGAACCTTCAGATTCTGCCTTTGAGGCAATTCTTTCGAACAGTTCTATACCGCGGTCTAGTGTGACATTGAAACTTTCCTCTTCAGATTTAATTATCTTCTCTACAAATTCCTGTTTGTGCTTCAGTTCGGGGAATATATCTTCCATATATTCAACCAGCACCTTTACGAGCTGATAAATAAACGGTTTGTTCAGATTGAGTTTTCTGCCGTAGCGGGCAGCGCGTCTGAGAATTCTTCTGAGCACATAACCCCGGCCTTCGTTGCCCGGCACTGCGCCGTCTGCAATTGCAAATGAAAGTGTACGCAGGTGATCAGCAATGACCCTCATCGGGATCTGGTGCTGTTCGGTATCATATTTAATTCCAGACATGGCAGAGATAGAATCTATAATCGGAGAAAATACATCAGTATCGTAGTTGGAAGATTTTTTCTGCAGAACGGCGCATATTCTTTCGAAACCCATACCGGTATCGACGTGTTTCTCGGGCAGCTCGTGCAGTTCGCCTGAAGCGTCGCGGTTATACTGAATAAATACCAGGTTCCAGATCTCAATGCATTCGGGTGTGCCGGCATTGACGTATTTGGGATTGTTGTAATCGTCGCTCAGGTTTATGTGGATTTCAGAGCACGGGCCGCACGGGCCGGTTTCGCCCATTTCCCAGAAGTTATCCTTTTCATCGAAGTACAATATATGATCTGCGGGAATATCGGTTTTATTTCTCCATATTTCATAGGCTTCATTATCTGTCCTGTAAACTGTAGCCCAGAGGCGCTCTTTAGGAAGCTGCCATACACCGGTCAGTAATTCCCATGCCCACGTGATGGCTTCATTTTTATAGTAATCACCGAACGACCAGTTGCCCAGCATCTCAAAAAACGTATGGTGATATGTATCGTGTCCCACCTCATCGAGGTCATTGTGTTTTCCGCTTACGCGTATACATTTCTGAGTATCCGCTGCGCGTCTATATTTCCGGGTTCCTTTTCCGAGGAACACATCCTTGAACTGGTTCATGCCAGCGTTGGTAAAAAGTAGTGTCGGGTCATCGAAAGGAACCACTGGAGCGCTCGGTACGATGCGGTGATCCTTGTTCCTGAAAAATTCAAGAAACTGCTGTCTGATTTCGCTTGAAGTCATAGTGTTGGTTTTAAGTTTAAGTTTTGAGTTATAAGTTCTGAGTTCTGAGTTCTGAGTTCTGAGTTCTGAGTTCTGAGTTCTGAGTTCTGAGTTCTGAGTTCTGAGTTCTGAGTTCTGAACAAAATATTAACTTTAAATATAAGAAATTGGAGAGTAATTATGAACCGGCCTTCAAAATACCATACACTATTGTCGAATTATTTTAAGGTCCTAAGCGGTTATGATTTGTCTATCATGCCGGCAAATTTCATATTCTGCAAATTCATGTAAAGTGTACAATGTACTGATTTAACCGTGCGCAGTATGGTTAAATATGTAAATATTCTAAGTTGCCGATGCTCCTCACCTCATAACTCATAACTCATAACTCATAACTCAGAACTCTTTCAGATTCCCGGCTTCAGAATGATTCCCTTCGAGAGGTGTCCGTTAATTTTTACAGATAGCGGCTGATCAAAGTGCAGGTGTTTTGCGATCCCCATATCCTCATATACCGGCTGTTCCTTCAGCCACTGCCAGTCGATGAATCCTTCCTTCATAAAAGAATTAACCGTAAAGTATGCTATGCGGAAGGATGTCAGGTTCTGGAAAAAGTGAGAACCCTGGGAGGGGGTGACACTGAAATCCCTGAATCCCGATTCGACTATTGCGACTGCACCGGAGATCTGGTCCCATGTTACCGGAATGCCCAGCCACTGGTCCATTGTACCCCAGCGGCCGACGCCGATGAGTATGTACGGTTTTCTCTCATTTACGAGTCTGCTGTTCAGCATTCCCACCTGCTGAGCTGCCTCACGGCTCTTGCTGCGGTCGTACTCGTCTATATCCACAACTACAATGTCGAATATATCCCTGATCGATCCGTTGCCCAGTACTATCTGGCTCTGCACGATAAGATCCGAATCGCTGTAGTTGTTTACGTTCAGTTCCTCTATTTCGCTCGAGAGAACCATGGGGCGCATCTGCAGCAGTCCGAACTCTCTGGGGTATCCCTTAGGCACGTCCATATTCACTGCAAATTCGATCTCGATCTGTGTACCCATTCCCCAGCGTCCGATATCCAGAACCAGATCGAGTATCTCGGCCAGCGGAAACAGCTTGTGCTTTAATATTGGAGCCATTGTCACTATACGAGTTCCGGGCCGGGAGAGTCCGTCATAGACAAAATCATTTTCGGCCGAATAGGTCGAACCGGAATACAGCAGGGGACCGTCTTTCTCGGCCTTCTCGAGTCCGTGTTTCTTTACCAGTATGTCTTCTGACTGAGTAGTCTTGTCTTTCAGGCTGCTGTTAAGTTCGAGTGCATAGAATTCCTGCTGGGCGTTGCGCACGGTTTCTTTTGTGGAAAAGAACTGAGGCAGGTGGCGCGGATATTTGGGACAGAATCTGACAGAATTTCCGCCTTCGACCACCATCTTGCCGAGTCCGAGAGCAACCATTGCAATACCGTCTGATGACTTCTGCGGTTTGACCGGGTAGAAGTTATACGATTTTGCCACGCCTGAAAAATCCGGATAGAAGCGGTCGTTTCTGGGAGCGCCGACCATTTTCTGGATTATCACGGCCATTTTCTCTTCTTCCAGCCTGTAGGCTGTGGCCTTCATATAGTCCTTAGAGCTTTTGTAGAATGTAGAGGCATATACGCGTTTTATGCTGTTCAGCAGTTCTTTCAGCCTTACAGCCGGATCGGCATCGTTATTGGGGATCATATATGTCTGATAGACACCGGCAAATGGCTGGAACTGTGAATCCTCCAGCAGGCTTGAAGAGCGGATCGCGAGAGGCTCGTGTACTATATCCAGAAATTCCGCGAGCTTGTCTACGAGTTCCTGTGATATATTGCCGGCTTGCAGGAACCTGCGCGTGATCTCCTCATCATCCTGGCATGAAAGAGCGAAGCCGAAAAGGTCATTTTCTTCCAGGAACATATCGAACAGGTCGGAGGCAATGACCACTGCAGAGGGTACAAATATTTCGATTCCCGGGAAACGGTCGCGCAGGTCGTAGTTGACTATCAGGTTATTGACGAAACCGAGTCCTCTTGCCTTTCCGCCTATTGAACCGCCGCCAATTCTCGCAAAGCTGTTGCGCACGTCGAATGAGTACTTGGAGAAATCGGTGATCACACCGCGCGAACGTATTTCAAGATACTGGCGTATGGAAGATATAAGATCATTGCGCAGTTCTTCAACACCAGCAAAGTCAGTAATTTTTCTGGGTCTGAGTTTATGAGCCAGCCAGAATTCTGTTCTGGCCTTCAGCCAGTTGGAAAAGTGGTTTCTCTCGGCGTGGAATGAGATACTCTCGCCGGGTACAATCTTAAGCTGTTCTTCGAGTGTCTTCAGGTCGCTGGCCTGTCCGACCTCATGGCCATCCGGTGTATAGAAAACAAAGTCGCCGAAACCGAAGTTGGAGATCATAAAATGCTGAAGATCGTGCAGCAGTGTAGGCGAACCCTTCAGAAGGAAAGAGACGTTCATCTGACGCGCTTTTGTCATGAAATCAGGATTGCTCGACTGCAGCAGCACAGGGATATCGGCATGTGTTCTTTTAACGGCCTGCGCAAACTTGATGCCTGCCTCCGGGTCCTTCACTCCGTTATGTCTGAAGTTTATATCGGAGATTACACCCAGTATAAATTCCGAATATTTCTCAAAATATTCCCACGCCTCCTCGTACGTAGTACACAGGAGGATCTTCGGACGGGCGCGCATTCTTATATACTTGTGTGTCAGGTTAAGGCTTTCGGATATAAGGCGCTGGGAATGTTTCAGTATTTCTGTGTATATGATAGGAAGATAGGACGAGTAGAACTTGACGTTGTCCTCGATGAGAATAATGGACTGAACGCCGACAAGACGCGTGTCGTTATCGACGTTCATCTTATCCTCAACGTATTTTATAATGCCTATAAGAAGCTTGAAGTCGCCCTGCCATATGAAAATCCGTTCAAATATGCTGGTGTCATAATTCAGTACCAGTTCTTTGCGTTCACGGTTGTCGTATGCAAGCAGTACGATCGGAGTACTTACACCGGCCGAGCGCACTGCATTTGCAAAATCTACGGTGTGCATATCTTCGATGTGAAGCGTGGAAATTATAAGGTCGTAAGTATTTTTCTGCTTCAGCTGCTCGAGTGCCTCACTGCCAGTCGAAACGTGTGTCAGTTCAGGAGCGAAGTTCAGGTTCAGCATCTGATATTCCTGTCTCAGCAGTTCATACAGGCGTCCTTCTTCTTCGAAGAGGTACGAATCGTATTCACTTGAAACCAGAAGTATATCGCGTATTTTATACGGCATGAGCTTCTGGAATTTCTGTATTCTTGCACCGTAGAGGTCATCAATCCTGAACTGTTCAAATTTTTTCATATATATCCGGGCGAACCTTATATTAAAATAATTTCATCCTGCGGTGAAGAAATAAACTCGCAGCCGTCTTTTGTAACTATCACTTCTTCTTCTATTGTGGCTATTCCATAGTTCTTGACCGGGAGGCGCGGCTCGATAGTATATACCTGGCCTTCCTCAATGCGTTTGAAAGGAAGGTCGCCATAGCGTTCCCAGCGCGGAGCCAGCAGACCGCCTCCGTCGTGAGCCATTCTGCCTATCTGATGGCCCAGTGCATGCGGATATTCCTCATAGCCTTTTTGAACGATATATTTGCGTGCTATGTCATCTATGTCGCAGCCCTGGCAGCCCGGTTTGAGTGCATCAGCAGCGAGTCTGATAGATTCTTTGATGGTATTGAATCCGCGCAGTACCTCCTCGGGAGCTGCGGTCTCACCGTTTCTGCGTATATACCAGGTCCTCTGAAGGTCAGAGCAGTATCCGTCCACGGAAATTCCAAAATCAATATTCAGTACATGACCTGGTTCGACTATTCTGTCAGTCGGACCTGCATGCGCACCAGCAGTATCGGGGCCGCTGAATACCGAAGGGCAGTGATCGGCTTCCCAGGCAAGTCCGAAACCTCTTTCCTTTACCAGTCCTTTTATGAATGATGCCACTTCTTTTTCGCTGACGCCGGGTTTTATGAAACCGGTAACATCGTCAAAAATTCTGAGAGTTTCAGCGATGGCCTTTTTCATTATAGCTATTTCCGAATTCGACTTGCGTCCTCTCAGGGCAGAGATTATTTCCTCCGAGGAGATCAGTCTGGAGGCATATTCGGTACCGCTGAGGTGATCCATCAGCTCGAGATACATGCCGTGCGTGAGTCCGTCGGCAAGGTTGGAGTCGCGCGAATAATTGATCGCGATCTTATTCGGTTTATACTTGTTCAGTACTGACAGCAGCGGTTCCTTTATGGATTTCAGATATCCGGTTACCTGTTTGAATGTACCCTGCATTTTCATATTTGCAACATCCAGTGAACCCAGAAGCGCAATAGTATCGCCGGTTTTGGAAATAATATAGGCACTCTGCCATGTACAGTTCGTACCGACAACCATATCCATCGAAGGGTCTTTCATATTGGAACTCTCGCGAGTGAATATGAGCCACATATCTATATTCTTTTCTTTCAGAATTTTAACCGACTGCTCAATTTTTTCCAGTACCATTTCTTTAGACATTACGCCCCCGAAAATAATTTTGGGTTGAAAAATTTTACTTATATAATAATAGTTATAGCTTCAGGGCTTTACGGTCCCTTGAACTATACTTAACCATTAAACATAATTATTTATGAGTATTTTGGCAAGGTTGAATATGCCCGTTGACTCATAATAAATATTACTTTCAGATTTTGGCGGAGAGGAAATATTAGATCCGGTTTAAAGAAAAAAACGGTATATTAAAGTCCAATAATATATACTAAGAACGGACGTACATGGAGCATCTGGATATATTAGTCGATGTGATGGTAATCTTTCTGGCATCATTACCGATCATTTTTCTGTTCGGAAAATTCAAGCTACCGTCTATCATGGGATTTCTCGCTGCCGGTATAATTATCGGGCCCCATGGTCTGGGACTCATCACAAATACCGAAGACATAAAGGCAATGGCAGAAGTTGGAGTAGTGCTCCTGCTGTTTACTATAGGTCTTGAGATATCCGTCTCGCAGCTGATGCAGATGAAACGTTTTCTGCTAATGGCCGGCGGACTGCAGACGGGACTGACCATAGCATTGTCGGCCGTTATTTTTGTTTTCCTGCGCGTGGACCTGACCAGTGCTGTTTTCTATGGCATGCTCATAAGTCTGTCGAGCACTGCGATTGTACTGAAGCTTTTGGCAGATAAAAATGAACTTGAAGCTCCGCACGGCAGGATCGCACTTGGAATACTGATATTTCAGGACCTCGCGGTTGTCCCGATGATGCTGATGCTGCCGGTACTGGGTGCAGGAAGCGGGGTGGCCATCTCTGCAATAATATTAAAACTGCTGATTGCCGCAGCTGTACTCGGAATTGCCTTTGCGATCGCAAAATATCTCATGTCAAAGATACTCTATCAGTTAGCCAAACTGCGCAGCAGGGAAGCATTTACAATCGGTGTAATACTGATGATACTGATGACAGGATACCTTACCGAAAAAGTCGGACTGTCCTTAGCCCTCGGCGCATTTCTTGCCGGCATAATACTTTCGGAGTCAGATTACAGTCACCAGGTGACAGCTGAAATCGTGCCGTTCAGGGACGCATTCAACAGTCTGTTCTTTGTATCTATCGGAATGCTGCTCGATTACAATTATATAGTACAATATCCGTTAATCATAGTAGCGGTGACTGCAGGGATAATACTGCTGAAAGGAATAATTATTCTCCTTGTCAGCCTCATGATCGGATATCCTGCCCGGGTAGGAATACTGTCTGCACTTGCGCTTTCTCAGATAGGTGAGTTCTCGTTTGTTCTGGCTCAGGCCGGCACACAGCAGAAACTGATCAGTGCTGAATATTTCAATGCATTCATCGCAGCTTCCATTTTTACTATGCTGCTTACACCGGTATTTCTGCAGCTTGAGCCATGGCTGTCTGGAAAGTTTTCCTCAGCGGGAGCCCCGGATTCAGAGCTTCCTGATGATGCCGTATCCAGAAAAGCTGAACTGAAAGATCATGTCATTATTGCGGGTTTCGGATTAAACGGCCGGAATGTCGTGCGCGTACTGGGTGAAACCGGAATTCCGTATGTCGTTCTGGAATTGAATCCTGTTACTGTCAGGCAGGGCAAAGCCGAAGGGATAAATATTGTTTACGGTGACCTTACCAGAAAGGATGTATTGCAGCAGGCGGGGATAGCGGGCGCCAATATAATGGTGATTGCTATTTCCGATCCGGCCTCGGCCAAGCTGGGTATAAGGCAGGCAAAGGAAATGAATGGCAGCATATATTGCATAGTGCGCACGCGTTATGTCAGCGAGATAGACGAGCTGCTCAGCCTCGGAGCCGATGAGGTGATTCCTGAAGAATTTGAAACATCTCTCCAGATATTCAGCAAGGTACTGCGGCGTTACCACATTCCCGTGAACATTATAATGAAACAGAACAATATTATCAGGCGCGAATCATACGGGATGCTGAGGAAGGAAACCACTGCCGAGCAGTCACTGTCGCATATAGACAAAATCCTTGCCGAAGGTCTTACCGAAACATACTTTGTCGAGGATTCAAACGAGCAGGCCGGAAAAACTCTGCGGCAGCTGAATATACGCGCTCTTACAGGCGCAACTGTAATTGCAATAATGCGCAGCGGCAAGACGTATGCAAATCCTCCGGGTACGGAACAGCTGAAAAGCGGTGATACACTGGTGATTTACGGTACGCATATGGCGGTAGACAAGGCGATTCGCCTGCTGGATATGGAGTAGATCACATCCGGTGTCAAAAGGCAAAAAAACATAATTTTTTATTTGACCTATAGAAATAATCGGCCTATTTTAGACTAAGTCATTTAAGACTTTATTATTTAGGGCGGACAAAATCCGCCTGAATTCTACAATTTATTATAACATCATACGTAGAGGTTTTTATGTCTGACTACATCGACAAACTAATGGCAGAAGTAAAGGCGAAGAATCCGAGCGAACCTGAATTTCATCAGGCCGTCCAGGAGGTGGCAGAATCATTGGAAGTGGTTTTTGACCGTCATCCCGAGTACAAAGCAGCAAAAATTCTGGAGAGAATGGTTGAACCGGAACGAGTCATTATGTTCCGCGTTCCATGGATGGACGATCAGGGCGAAATTCACATTAACCGTGGTTATCGTGTTGAATTTAACAGCGCAATAGGCCCGTACAAGGGTGGTCTGAGATTCCATCCTTCTGTAAATCTGGGCATACTTAAATTTTTAGGATTTGAACAAACATTCAAAAACAGTCTTACAACTCTGCCAATGGGCGGCGGTAAGGGCGGAAGCGATTTCGACCCGAAGGGTAAAAGCGATAACGAAGTTATGCGCTTCTGCCAGAGCTTCATGACTGAATTATGCAGACATATAGGACCCGACACAGACGTACCTGCAGGCGACATTGGCGTCGGCGGCAGGGAAATCGGTTACCTGTTCGGACAGTACAAGAGAATCAGAAATGAATTTACCGGCGTGCTGACCGGAAAAGGCCTGAACTGGGGTGGATCACTCATCCGTCCTGAAGCAACTGGTTTCGGCGCTGTATACTTCGTACAGGAAATGCTGAAGACCAAAGGCGAGAGCATCGAAGGAAAAACATTCGCAGTATCCGGATTCGGAAACGTAGCCTGGGGTGTTGTAACCAAGATCAATCAGCTGGGCGGTAAAGTAGTTACATTATCCGGCCCTGACGGATTTATTTATGACAAAGACGGCGTAAGCGGAGAGAAAATCGATTATATGCTGAAACTCAGAGCAAGCGCAAAAGACGCCGTTGAAGATTATGCAAAAGAATTCAAAGCCGAATTCTTCCCGGGCAAGAGACCCTGGGGCGTCAAGGTTGACGTTGCAATGCCTTGTGCAACACAGAACGAACTGAACGAAGAAAACGCAAAGGATCTGGTGAAGAACGGCTGTAAGTGTGTTTGCGAAGTTGCAAATATGCCTACTACGCTCGCCGGATATCATATATTCAAGGAAGCAGGAATTATCTTCTCGCCTGGCAAGGCTTCGAATGCAGGCGGTGTTGCAACATCAGGCCTCGAAATGTCGCAGAACAGCATGCGTCTGCCGTGGTCAAAAGAAGAAGTTGACAACAGACTGCACGAAATCATGATCAGAATACACGAAAACTGCCTTACAACAGCTGAAAGATTCGGCATACCCGGCAACTATGTTGACGGCGCTAATATTGCCGGATTCCTGAAGGTTGCTGACGCAATGCTGGATCAGGGACTGGTATAAAAAAAACTTTTTCTGGAAAATAAGTAAAAATATATTATTTTAGCAGAATAGAATTTGTTCTGATATGTTCCCTCCTTTCCTTTCCGTAGCTGTGGATCCCCAGGTCCACAGCATTTTTTTTGCCCGTTAAATTTTTGTCCGCTCCATCGCTGCATCTAAACTTCCTGTATTTACTCTTGGAAAAATTTTGTAAATTGTGTTACAAAAAACCGGAACGGGTTTGCCGGGTGAATCCGTGACTGTGGTAACGCTGATTTTTCCATTTACTGACACACACACACTCGCACACACAGTCCCGGTTGCTTTACTACTCGCATATAAAAAATCTGACAGGGATAAATTATGAAATATCTTGCAGCCGTCTGGATCATTATGACCTCACTGGTGTTTTCTCAGCCGCTGTCCTCACAGCAGCAGACAAAGCCGGTTATTCCGCCGTATTACAGATTCGATAAGGAGCTTAACAAGGAACTGAGCCGCCTTGCAGCAGAACTGGAACTCGACAGGGAATTCCAGACAGGTGAAGACGGCACGGAGTTAATTTCCCTTGCTGTTATCGACCTGGCCGGAAAGACTCCCGTGTTTGCAGGTGTCAATCCGGATAACTTTATATATCCGGCTTCTGTCTATAAAATGTATGTTGCCGCAGAAGTGCTGCACCAGGTCAGCCAGGGGAAGTATTCCCTATATGCGCCATACATAGTGAAATCGCCTAATGATGTCGACCGTTCAAAGGAAATCGCCCACGACCCGCGCCCGCTTCTGAGAAACGGTGATACCGTTACAGTCAACTATCTGCTGGACCTTATGATAACGCGTAGCGATAATTCTGCGGCAAATTGTCTGATAGACATTGCAGGCAGACCGAACATCAATGAACTTATAAAATCCAATAACTGGCAGGGAAGCGAAGTAACCAGGAAATTCCTCAGCCGCAAGTACGAAGACCCCGGATATGAAAAAGTGAAAGGCACTGAAACATGCGCACTTCACGCAGCCGATTTTATGTATAAAATGTATACCGGTCAGCTGGTCAATCCATGGGTCAGTATGCAGATGAAAGCGCTGCTCGGCCGTCAGCTGGATAAATCCAAGCTGGCCTCAGGACTTCCTGCCGGTGCAATGTTCTATCATAAAACCGGGTGGTTTTCATACTGGACAAACGATGTGGGTGTTGTGGACAACGGGAATATCCGATATATTGTTTCCTGTTTTATGCCAATCGAAGAGGAGCCCGCATTGCCCAAAATGAGGAAACTATCTGAAGGGATTTTTAATATTATGAACAGACGGGCTGCAGTACACAAATCTATACGGAAATAGTACATCTATGAAGCTGAAACAATATACAATCTGTCTTTCCCTGTGCGTGCTGTACGCCATTTCGGCACCCATGGCACAGCAGTTTAACAGTGACCGTGAAAACGAACTGCTCGGTCTGGTAAAGAAAAGCAGCGGAACCGACAAGATAGACAGAATGACGGATCTGGTGAATTATTATGTTACTACCGACCAGAAAAAGGCACTGTCAACTGCAGAGGAAGCGCTCAGACTTGCGCGCAACCAGGGTTATATACATGGTGAAGCCGATCTGTCTGTTGCACTGGGACGCGTATATTACGAACTGAGTGATGCCGAAATAGCCGTGAGGTATTCCCGCAATGCACTGAACCTGTCATTGAAGGCTGACTACAAAAAGGGCATAGCCAGAGCAAAAAATAATCTCGGAATTTTCTACTCCGATCAGGGAAATTTCGGGCATGCTGTAGAACTGCTGCTGGATGCGGCAAAAATTTCCGAGGATAACGGATTTCTTAAGGAAGCATCTGATTCCTATAATATTTTAGGACTTACAAACTACCTGATGCGCGACTACTCAAAGGCGATACAGTTCACCAGGAATGCACTTTCCATACGCGAGAAAATCGGGGATAAACTCGGTATCGCCCTCTCCAATGAAAATCTCGGGATCATCCACCAGGCACTTAAGAAATATCAGGACGCCCTGAAATATCATACTAATGCGATGAATATCAAACTGGAACTCGGCGATAAGGGCGGCTATGCGGGTTCACTTGATAATATGGCTATTATTAACCGCGAGCTGAAGAACTTTCAGAAATCACTATACTACTACAATCAGGCATTGAAGATTCGCAAAGAAATGCAGGACGTGAAGGGTATTGCATCGGTGTATTCCGGAATAGGTAAGATATATATGGAACAGAAAGATTACAGCAATGCACTGTCGTATCTGCTCAGATCGTATGATATCAGACTGCACACGGGAGATAAACGCGGGGCCAGATCTTCACTTTCCAGAATTACTGCAACGTATGAAAGAATGGGCGATTACAATAATGCACTGAGATATTTCAAGTTGTATGCAGATATAAATGATACTCTCTACAACATGGAGAACACGCGTAATATTGCTGAAATGCAGGCCAAATACGAAAGCGAGAAAAAGGACAAGGAAATTAAATACCTCGAAAGAGAACAGCAGATGGCCTCCAGACAGAGAAACATACTCATCGTTGTCATTTTTCTGATTACCGGCCTCGTTATAATCATACTGATAATATACAATTCACTCCGCGTTTCAAATAAAGTACTGAATGAGAAAAATGCCGAAGTAAGCAGACAGAAAGGCGAGCTGCAGAAACTTAATGAGGAACTGATTTCTTCGAACTCGGAGAAAGACAAACTCTTCAGCATCATTGCTCACGATCTGAGAAGCCCCTTTACTGTGATACTCGGATATTCGGAATTTCTGATGGACGATAAAGAGCGGCTTTCTACCGATGAAGTGAGGAATTTCTCCGCCGCTATTAACCAGTCTTCGAAAAAAGTCTATGCTCTCCTGGAAAACCTGCTGCACTGGTCCAGAATGAACCTGGGCCGTGTCGAGTTTAAACCGACAGAAATTGTTCTTTCCCGTACTGTGTGCGGAATAATAGAATTGTACAAATCACAGATAGAAGAGAAGAAGCTCTCTGTGACATGCGACATTGATGACCGGTCAACCGTATATGCTGACAGCAATATGTTCGAGCTGGTGATCAGAAATCTTCTTTCAAATGCAGTCAAGTTCTCTTCATATTCCGGCTTCGTTCAGTTTACTGCCAGACAGGACGGGGAGAACATGACAATCGGGGTCAGGGATTTTGGAACGGGTATAGGTGAAAATGACCTGAAGAATATTTTTACAACAAGGATGCAGAGCCGCGAAGGCACGTCAAAAGAACTGGGAACCGGACTCGGCCTGCTGCTATGCAAGGAAATGATAGAGAAGAACAACGGCAGGATATGGGCTGATAGCAGGCTCAACGCCGGCACTACATTCTGGATATCGCTTCCTGCAAAAAAACCTTAGGAAACTGCTTTCCCTTCCAGTGAACTTTCTTTATCCTGTGTATACCGCATGCGGGACTTTTTCCGGATGGAAGCGTCTAATAATGCATCACAAATAAAAGAGGTTTTAAGATGAAGAAAATCCGGGCCTTTATTTGTTTATGCGTGCTTGCCGTTCTCGCGCTCTCTTCAGTCAACTATGCACAAAAGAATAATGCTCAGATGACTGATCTGGTGACAGGCCAGTCGTTCAGATTCAGGTCTGATGTACTTGGCGAGGAAAGAGTCATTCAGATTTCACTTCCCCTCGGATATAACAACTCAGAAAACCGGTATCCCCTCGTAATAGTACTCGACGGCGAGGCACATTTTCAGTATACTGCAGGACTGGTACAATATATGGCTACTCTCGGCTATCCTCAGATGATAGTCGCAGGCATACCCAACACAGTACGCAACCGTGATTACACACCGCGGAGAATAGCTGATGTGCCTGTTTCCGGCGGCGGAGATAATTTCCTGAAATTTCTTGAAACGGAATTCCTTCCGTACATAGACAAAAATTACAGAACACACCCTTACCGCATTATTATAGGCCATTCGCTTACCGGAGTTTTTTCTCTCTATACGATGCTTACCAAACCCGATATGTTCAACGGTTTTATATGTGCAAGTCCATGGGTGATTTCCGACGATAATTATATCGTTGATTACGCAGAAGAAAGACTGAAAGGACTGAAGACTCTGAATAAAAGACTTTATTATACAGTCGGTTCACTCGAGCAGGAGGATCTGCAGACGACCATGGGTGCTTTCAATGAGGTGCTTGCGGCCAGCGCTCCGTCAGGACTGCAGCGGGAATATAAACTCCTCGAAGGACACGATCATGGTTCTCTTGTGCCTATGACAATATTCGACGGCCTTAGATTTATATACCGCGACTGGCAGGTCCCGGACGGAGTAATGAACAAAGGTCTGGATGCCATACTTGAGCATTACAGGAAACTATCCCAAACATTCGGATATTCTGTTACTGCTCCCGAGTTTATAATGAATATTGCAGGTTACAATTTCCTGAGACAGGGAAAGCATGAAGATGCAATAGCAATATTCAAAAAGAATACTGAGCTGTACCCCCGCTCACCCAATACATACGACAGTCTCGGAGAAGCCTATGAAAATGCTGAACAGCTCGCTCCTGCGCTGGAGAATTACGAAAAAGCCTTCCGTATGGGTGATGCGGTGAATGACCGCAATACTAATATATTCAGGACGAATTATGAAAGAGTGCAGAACCGCATCGGGAAAAATTAGAAAAATATGCACAAAATCTGTTATCTTTGTCTACCGTTTTAAGAAATAAAAACAACAGGGATACAGATGAATATTTCCAATGAGATTACAAAACTGTTCGGTATAAAACATCCGATTGTTCAGGCGGGAATGGTATGGGCTTCGGGCTGGAGGCTGGCTTCTGCTGTTTCTAATTGCGGCGGCCTGGGTCTGCTGGGTGCCGGAAGCATGAAACCCGATCTTCTGCGCGAACATATACAAAAATGTAAGAATGCAACGAGTGCTCCGTTTGGAGTGAATATCCCGCTGATGCGCGGCGACGTTCAGGAACTGGTGGATACCGTAATTTCTGAGGGAGTAAAAATCGTTTTCTCCTCTGCAGGACATCCCGGGAAATTTATAGAACAGTTCAAAAAAAATGGCATGACTGTCGTACACGTTGTACCATCGCTGAAATTTGCACTGAAGGCCGAATCGGTCGGCTGCGATGCAATTGTGGGTGAGGGAGTCGAAGCAGGCGGGCACAATGGTGCTGACGAGATTACCACTATTGCACTTATTCCCCAGCTTGCCGATAATGTCAGGATACCTGTCATAGCTGCCGGAGGCATAACAGACGGCCGCGGCATACTGGCTGCCCTCGCACTCGGTGCAAAGGGTGTGCAGATCGGAACCCGCTTTGCCGTTACTGCGGAATCATCCGCACATGAAAATTATAAAAACAGAATAGTCAGTTCTTCGGATGCAGACACAGTGCTGATACTGAAAAAGATAGGACTTGTAAGGACAATGAAAAACGAATTTACAAGTTCGGTATCCGAAGCGGAGGCTCAGGGCGCCGATGCGGTAAAACTGCGGGAACTGCTGGGCGCAAAACGCGAACGACTCGGAATATTTGAGGGCGATCCTGAATACGGTCTGATGGAAGCAGGCCAGGGTGCCGGAATAATAAAAGATATCCCGACTGTCGCAGAACTGTTTGAAAGATTTTCAAACGAATATGATCAGGCGCTGAAACAACTCATGTAAACAGTTCTCAGTTTTCAGTTCTCAGTTTTCAGTTAACTGAGAACTTAGAACTGAGAACTGAAAACTACTTCAGCAGCACCATCTTTCTGGATATTTCAAAATTACCGGCGGCCATGCGGTAGATATATACACCGCTGGGGAGATTTTCCGCGTCCCAGGTGAACCTGTGTCTGCCTGCTTCAAGAATGCCTGAAAATAATGTCGCGACTTTTTCGCCGCTGACAGAATAGATTTCGATCCTTACATTTCCTTTTTCCTTTATGTCTGCAATAATGGTAGTCTTGGGATTAAATGGGTTGGGGAAGTTATGGTAAAGTCCGTATTCTTTGGGCCTCGTGCTGCCCGGCACATAAGTAGGATCTGAATATGCCAGACGGTATATATTACCATCGAAGGAACATACATATATTTCATATTTGTCGTCAACCCCAAAAGAAGAGATTGATTTCCTGCTGCTGATCAGCAAAGAAACGTCTGCACTGCCGGAATTATTGTATGTCAGCGCCCATATCCTGCCGGAAACAAAATCTGCGAACAGATACTTTTCATATAGTTCTGGAAATTTGCTGCCGCGGTAGACATATCCTCCGGTTATGGAGTAGCCTCCCTGGTCATCGTGCGAGTATTCCCATACCGGTCGTATAAGTCCTGAAGTGTCGCAGTTGCTGGAAGGGTTATAGCAGTGATAACCCTCGGTAATACGCCATCCGTAGTTTTTCCCTTTTTGTATAATATCTATTTCTTCGTATTTATCCTGTCCGACATCGCCGCACCACAGCCATCCGGTAATGGGATCGAAACTATAGCGCCATGGATTCCGCAATCCGCTGGCCCATATTTCTTCCCGGTATCCCTTCGTGTTTCCCCTGAACGGATTGTCGGCGGGTATTGCATAATTCATTCCGCCTTCTGACCTGTGCACGTCTATACGCAGCATTTTGCCCAGCAGACGGGTGAGGTTTTGTGCATTGTTCTGGGGATCTCCTCCCGAACCGCCGTCTCCCAGTCCGACATAAAGATACCCGTCGGGTCCGAAGGCAAGCTGACCGGCATTATGATTTTCATAGGGCTGAGTTACTTCCAGTAGTATAGTTTTGGCAGATTCATCTGCCTTATCCCGGTCTCCGGGCATAACGCGGTAGCGTGCTATAACGGTCCTGAGTTGTGATGGCGCGGTGTAATTGACGTAAAAGAATCCGTTGTCTTTGAAGCCGGGGTCAAAAGCAAGTCCCAGAAGACCCATTTCTCCGCCGTATACTATTTCGTCGGATATGTCCAGGAATACTTTTTTTTCTGTAGTGTTCGAATCATTTTCAAATACATATATAATGCCTTTCTGCGTAACTACAAACAGCCTGTTGCTGCCATCGCGCGGTGACTGAAGATCCAGCGGCTGGAGAAATGTCAGTTTCGGGAATGCGTTTTCTAGCCTGAATTGAGCCTTTACACTGCCGGTATAAAAGGCCGGCAATAGCAGCATCACCCATAAAATATAGTAGAATTTTTTCATCATATCACCTGATTCATTTACAAATCCATTATATACATCAATGTAAATCAAATGAATTAAGAATCAAGCGAACAACAGCTTCAGAAAACCTTCTGCCAGTCCTTGTCCTTCAGGAATATTTCCTTTACCTCTCCGGGTTTCATATCACCCAGCGTTATTGTGCCTATCCTTATACGTATCAGTCGCAGAGTGGGAAAGCCTATATGTGCCGTCATTTTGCGTACCTGCCTGTTTCTGCCCTCAATAATACTGAGACTGATCCAGCTGACAGGGATATTCTTCCGTTCCCTGATAGGAGGTATCCTTTCGAATACATTGGGCGGGTTATCCAGCAGCACTGCTTTTGCAGGCAGCGTCATCTTTCCTTCTATGACTACTCCTTTATCCAGCCTCAGCAGATCCTGATGTGCAGGAATCCCTTCTACCTGAACCAGATACTCGCGCTCATGTCTGTAACGGGGATTCAACAGGAAATGGTTCAGCTTGCTGTCGTTGGTAAGGAGTACAAGTCCTTCGCTGTCCATATCCAGTCTGCCCGCAGCGTATACGTCCTTTTCAAACGGGTACAGATTTCCAAGTGTCGGCCTGCCTTCGGCATCAGTGAACTGGGTGAGCATGCCGAATGGTTTATATGCTATATAATATTTTTTCATATCCGTAAAATAATATCATACCGCAAAATTTCCGAACTCAAAATAGAGCGCTGTTACAAAATAAAAATTCACTATATTGCATGGGTATGTAATAAACAATTTCAAATAAATAGTGGTGTCCGATGCTATCTGCAAAAAAACTTTCATCCCGCATTTTCAGTATCATACTGGTATTATTATCATTAACATCTTTTCCACTGAATATGAACGCTCAGGAAAAGTATCTTGCTGCAGTTCAGACCGGCGGGACGGAAATTTCAGTCCTGGAAAAACTTGGTCTGAAAATATTCCATGTACAGGATAATGTGATGATCACTGCACTGAGTCCCAGCGAACGGTCAGCGCTGAATGCTGCAGGAATCGGTTACCAGATAATTGATCAGAATGCATATAGCCAAAGTTCGGTACACTATTACATTGTATCAGACAAGCTGAGGAAGAACGCCGGATTCAATGTGAAAGACGGCACAGTGCTCTACAAAAACGGGCATACCGCAATTATACGTTCGGCTGCACCACCTGTTCCCCGCGACGGATTTGTATTTGCGGAGCTGAAAGAATTCAGCAGCAGCACCGGGATCCGGAGCGTTCTGGACAATACAGGTTCAGCAGCGCAGTGTTCTGCAGTGTATGCACTTACAAAGGACGATGAGATTGCATCTGTGGTTGCAAAAATTAACGCTGACAGCGTAAGAAAATTTATTCAGGGACTGCAGGATTTCGGTACGAGATTCCTTCTGGCTCCCACACAGGACAGGGTAGCCGAATGGATAAAGCAGCAGTTCATCAGGATGGGGTATGAGGATGTGAAGATCGATTCATTCTGGAATAACAGCAAATGGCAGAAAAACGTTGTGGCTACACTAAAGGGAACCGTTACACCCAATGAAGTATATGTCGTAGGCGGACATCACGATTCTTATTCGAGCGGCAATCCGATGGTCTTTGCCCCGGGTGCCGATGACAACGCCAGCGGTACTACGGCTGCACTTGAAATTGCGCGCGCTGTCAAGTCTGCTGGTTATGTACCAAAGTCGACCATAAAATTTATTACTTTTGCTGCAGAGGAATACGGTCTCTATGGAAGCGAAGATTATGCCGCCAAAGCTTCGGCAGCAGGTGAGAAGATACGCCTGATGCTCAATCATGATATGATAAGCTATACAAACAGACCGGCAGGTGCACAGGGAGTAAATATAAACCGCTATTCAGGCTATACACAGTATGCCGAACTGACACAGCAGATCACAGGACTCTATACGGATATTAAGGGCTACACAGGTAATATGAACAGCAGCGGTTCGGACAGCTACTCATTCTTCAGACAGGGGTATCCTGCTGTTTATTTCGAGGAAGAAGTATTCAGTCCCTTCTATCACACTCCCGGCGATACAATAACGAATTATAATATGTCGTACTGCGCGCAGGTAATCAAGGCATCATGCGCTACACTGCTTACATATATTAAAATGCCCCCGCCTGTAGACGGCCTGGTTCTGAAAAATAAAGGTGACGGGTCCACACTTCTGGCTGACTGGAACTATGAATCAAATGCAGGTATACAAAAATTCAGAATTACTGTGCCTGCAATTCCTTCATATTCCGCATTTACAGATAAACCGCCGTTCGAAGTAACAGGCCTGAATCCGGGAGTGGAGTATAAGGTTGAAGTGCGCTCGGTAAATGCCGGCGGCAATGAAAGTGTGATTGCTTCTGCATCTGCAGCTCCAGCTTTGGTGCCCGCGCTGCCTGTGTTGTCTGCTGTTCCGGAATATGGTAAGATCAGGCTGGTATGGAGCTCAAATCGGGACCTTGATTTTGCAGGATATGATGTGTACAGAACGGATTCTCTGACCTCTCCGGTTAAACTGAATGCATCTTTGCTGAATGATACAACATACACGGACGAGAAGGTCTCTCCCGGGTATTTCTATTATTATACGGTTAAGGCCGTTGATAAAACAGGAAATGCAAGCAGCGGAGCCCAGAACATCAGGTCAAGGGCTGTCACGCTGAATCAGGGAATACTGATCGTTGACGATACATTTGACGGTGACGGCAGCTACCTGAAGCCGGAGGACAAATCCGTCGATGAATATTATGATAAGATATTCGGAAACTTCAGGCGCGAAAATTATGATATTCGCTCACAAGGGCAGCCGGATCTTAGTGTGCTGGGCGCCTATTCGACTGTGATATGGCACAATAACGACCTGACAGAAACCGAAATTCCAGCAAATACCGTTTCCGAAATTTCACGCTACCTCGATATGGGCGGCAGATTACTGTATACCGGATTTCTGCCTTCGCGCGCATTTGCCCGCAACACAAGTATTGCGCTGAAAACATATCAGCCCGGTGAATTTATATATGACTATCTCGGTATAAAGAGCAGTGAAAATAAATACGGGGCCAGATTTGCAGGTGCTGTATCACAACCCGACGCTGCAGGTCCATTGTTTGCCGATTCATCGAAGACACCACAGTCATCAGCCTTCTGCATGCAGAATATAGAAGCGATCGATCCGGCCGACAGCGGCTTAACTGTGCTTACTTATCTTCCTCCTTCTAGTGCTACATCGATACAGGGATATCTGAAAGGCAGGGCGGTAGGCATACTCCGCAGGACTGCAGTCTATAAGGTATTTACTCTAAGTGTCCCGCTGTATTATGTCAGATACAGTGATGCGCAGAACTTCGCAGATTATGTGATGCAGTTTGCCTTCGGTGAACCAATCGTTGGAGTGAAGAAAAGTGAAGAACTGCCGGCTGGATATTACCTCGGGCAGAACTACCCCAATCCTTTTAATCCGTCGACAGTTATCAGGTATCAGCTGCCTTCATCCGGCAGAGTTACACTCAGGGTTTACGACGTACTCGGAAAGGAAACCGCAGTATTGTTCGATGGGGACAAACCGGCCGGAACCTATGATCAGGTGTTTGACGCCGGGCGGTATGGACTTTCAAGCGGTGTATATTTCTATGTCCTCAGAGTCACTGACAATGCAAACGGAAAAGTGTACCAGATGACAAGGAAACTCACACTGATAAAATAATACACGGTATATTGCCAGTCGGTACAGCAATCCAAAACGGAGCAATTTTTATGTTTTGAGTTTTTGCTGCATAGTTGCTACCTTATATATTAAAACTTTTTAAGATTGGCAACATTATGAGAAACTTTGAACTCGTTTCACCATATAAACCTTCCGGGGACCAGCCTCAGGCTATCGAACAGCTTGTCGATGGTATCCGGAAGGGTGAAAAACACCAGGTGCTCCTGGGTGTAACAGGCTCCGGTAAGACGTATACAATATCCAACGTAATAAAAGAAATCAACCGTCCTACCCTCATTATTTCACACAACAAAACTCTCGCAGCCCAGCTGTATTCCGAATTTAAGGCGTTTTTTCCGAACAACGCAGTGGAATTTTTTATCAGCTATTATGACTATTATCAGCCCGAAGCCTATGTGGTCAAACGCGACCTTTATATAGAAAAAGATTTCTCCATAAATGAGGAGATCGACCGTCTGCGTCTGAAAGCAACCACAGCTCTTATTGAGGGCCGCCGCGACGTAATAATAGTCGCAAGCGTAAGCTGCATTTATGGCATAGGCGCGCCGCAGGAATACGCAAATCAGGTAATAGTTATCAAAAAAGGTGAAGAGGTAAACCGCAAAAAACTGCTGCGCAAACTCATAGACATTTACTATACTCGCAACGACGCAGAATTCACGCGCGGCACCTTCCGCGCGCGCGGGGATGTAGTGGAGATCATTCCGGCATACCAGTACGACGAGGCAATCCGGATTGAGTTCTGGGACGATGAGATAGAGCGGATTTCATTCATCGATTCTGTAAGCGGTAATAAACTGCGCGAGGTTGACAGTGCTGCCATATATCCGGCAAAATATTTTGTTACTACAAAAGAACAGGTCAGCCGCGCCGTTGTTGCTATCGAAGAGGAACTGAAGGAACGCCTGGAGTTTTACTGGAAACAGGAGAAATATCTCGAAGCACAGAGAATTGAACAGCGCACCAGGTTCGACCTTGAGATGATTAAAGAAATCGGATACTGCTCGGGTATAGAAAATTATTCGCGCCACATGGATGGAAGACCCGAAGGATCAAGACCATACTGCCTGTTCGATTACTTCCCAAAGGATTATCTGCTGGTGATAGATGAATCGCACGTAACGGTCCCGCAGGTTAGGGGTATGTATAACGGCGACCGTTCCAGAAAGGAAGTACTGGTGGAACATGGATTCAGACTGCCCTCAGCGATGGATAACCGTCCGCTGAAATTCGCCGAATTTGAACAGCTCACCAACCAGGTCATTTATGTAAGCGCAACTCCCGCTGACTATGAAATGGAAAAAACCGGCGGCGTGTTTGTAGAACAGATTATACGCCCGACAGGACTCCTGGATCCGGAAATAGAAGTGCGCCCCATAAAAGGCCAGATAGATGACCTGATCGGTGAGATAAGAAACCGGGTGGCAAAAAAGGAGCGGGTCCTTGTTACTACGCTTACTAAGAAAATGGCCGAAGACCTGACAGACTATCTCGAGAGGATCGGCATTCAGGTTCGTTATATACACAGCGATATAGACGCACTGGAACGCGTGGAAATAATACGAGACCTGAGACTGGGAGATTTTGACGTGCTTGTCGGAGTCAACCTGCTCAGAGAGGGACTCGACCTGCCTGAGGTGTCACTGGTTGCAATCATTGATGCGGACAAGGAGGGATTTCTCAGGAGCGAACGCTCACTTATGCAGACTGCAGGCAGAACCGCGCGTAATGCCGACGGTAAGGTCATTATGTATGCCGACGTGATTACCGAATCGATGCGCAAAACAATTACCGAAACCAACCGCAGACGCAAGGTGCAGATGCAGTATAACGAGGAGAACGGTATTACTCCTATGACTGTCTATAAGAGCGTCGAGGAGATAATGAACTCCACATCGATTGCGGATGTTAGAAAGAAAGACGTCGAAAAACAGTCCTCTGCATTTACTAAGGTCGCAGAACCGATAGTAAAATACATGAACAATGAACAGAAGCAGGAGCTTATAGATCAGCTTTCGGAAGAAATGATAAATGCAGCAAAGGACCTGGAATTTGAACGCGCTGCCGCACTGCGCGATGAAATAGAAAAACTGAAGAAAATGATGAAATAAATTACATGCTGAAATTCACACAGCGGGAAAACCATGCATGAGAAGACTCATATAGTCATTAAAAATATGGTATGCAACCGGTGCATAAAAGTTGTTCGCGAAGAGTTCGAAAAACTTGGACTCAGTATTCTGGACATACAGCTGGGGGAAGTAACTGTTGCCGGAAACAGCATACCCCTGGATGAAATAAAGACGGTGCTTGCAGAGAACGGGTTTGAACTGGTAGAGGATAAGAAAGCCGTTCTTATCAACCGTATCAAGAGCCTGATAATTGAACTGGTCTATTCAGAACAGCTGGAGGATTCAGGACTCAGGTTTTCTGACTACATAACAGAACGGCTTGAAATGTACGACTACCAGTACCTGTCATCACTGTTTTCTTCCATAGAGAATATCACCATAGAACACTATTTTATACTGCAGAAAATAGAAAGGGCAAAGGAACTGCTGAAGTATGATGAACTCACGCTGAGCGAAATAGCCTACCGTCTCGGCTACAGCTCAGTGGCGCACCTTTCAGCTCAGTTTAAAAGAGTAACCGGACTTACTGCCAGCCAGTTTAAGAACCTTTCAGGAAATAACCGTATCCCCATCGATAAGCTTACGTGAATACTTCGAAATTATATAACAGAATTTCGGAATTCTGTAACGCCCGGACGCATCTGCTGTAGTACGTTTGTATAAAAGGGCTGGAAGTAATTTCAGAAAGGAAATAGATATGGAAGCAGAAAAGGGAATTATAAAAGAACCCGCTAAATATAATCTGACCGTCGAAGGCATGACGTGTGCAAGCTGCGTGGCGCGCGTGGAGAAAGCAATAAAGAAAGAGGACGGTGTTCAGAATGTATCGGTGAACCTTGCCACTGAGAAAGCACATTTTGAAATAGATCCGCTCAAAACCGACGTAAACAGGATAGCAAAAATAGTAGAGGATGCGGGATACAAACTGCATCTGCCCGAGGAGAAAAAACCGGATGCTCAGACGGGACACGCCCACGATGAGAATGAAAATCTGGAATATAACCGTAAGCTAAGACACGATCTTATCTTTGCATCTGTATTTTCGATACCGGTATTTATAATCAGCATGTCCATGGAATTTACCTGGTTTCATAGCCTGTTCCCGTCATGGGTCGCACACGATTCCATTATGGACATTACCAACAAAATACTGCTGCTGCTTACTACTCCCGTGGTATTCATACCGGGAAAGAGATTCTTCCGGATATTCTGGAATAATCTCAAACATTTTACTGCCGATATGAATTCACTCGTAGCGATAGGCACCGGAACGGCATACATATATAGTGTCGTTGCAACTCTCTTCCCGGTACTGGTAACACAGGCCGGCAAAGCACCGCACGTTTATTATGACTCCACTGCAGTGATAATTACGCTGATACTCATGGGCCGCTGGCTCGAGAACAGGGCAAAGCAGAAAACCGGATCGGCTATAAAGAAACTCATGGAACTGAAACCTAAAACTGCAGCCGTGAAAAGGGACGGACAGGAAGTAACTATAAATATCGGAGAGCTCAGGACAGGTGATATAGTTGTTGTGCGTCCGGGAGAAAAAATACCTGCCGACGGTATCATTACAGAAGGGCAGTCGACTGTAGACGAATCGATGATAACAGGAGAAAGCATACCGCTGGAAAAGACTGTGGGATCTTTGGTGACCGGCGGCACGATAAACCGTACGGGTTCGTTTGATTTCCGGATTACTGCGCTTGGCGAAAATTCTGTGCTGGGGCAGATAATACGTTTGGTCGAGGAGGCGCAGGGTTCGAAGGCGCCCATACAGAAATTTGCCGACAGAATAGCTGCCGTGTTTGTGCCTGTAGTTGTGGGCATTGCATTTATCACCTTTCTTTCGTGGCTGCTGTTCGGCGGCGAAAATGCATTCAGCATCGGACTGATAAACTTCGTATCGGTGCTGGTAATCGCCTGTCCCTGCGCACTCGGGCTTGCAACTCCGACTGCAATTATGGTCGGGACGGGACTCGGAGCACAGCATGGCATACTGATAAAGAACGGAGAAAGCCTGGAAGAAGCACATAAGATCGACACTATCATTCTGGATAAAACCGGTACTGTGACCAGAGGCTACCCGGAGGTGACTGATATTGTGGCAAAAGGTGTTACTGAGGATGAGCTGATAAGAATCACTGCATCTGTCGAAAACAGATCAGAACATCCGCTGGCAAGGTCAATAGTCGAATATGCAGTGAAAAAGGGCAGCAGCCTTACCAATCCCGAATCATTCAGCAGCGTTACCGGACTTGGCATTACTGCGGTGGTAGACGGCCGCGCAGTTGCAGTCGGCAATGAAAAGCTGATGGCGGAGTATTCACTGGATACGGAATCAGTTGCCGGTGATTTTATGCGCCTGAGCGGAGAGGGGAAAACGGTGGTGTATGTTGCTGCAGACGGCGAAATTATAGGACTTATAGCTGCGGCAGATACAATTAAGCCTGATTCACGGAGTGCCATTGCCGCATTGAAGGAAATGAACCTGCGTGTGGTAATGCTGACAGGGGATAATGAGAAAACGGCTGCGGTGATTGCACGTCAGGCCGGAGTAGATGAATATGTAGCCGGCATATTGCCCGAAGATAAAGCAAAGAAAGTTGCCGAATATAAAAGTAAAGGCAGTATAGTTGCAATGGCGGGTGATGGTATAAATGATGCACCTGCGCTGGCAATGAGCAATGTAAGCATTGCAATGGGTACCGGGACCGACGTAGCTATCGAAACTTCTGATATTACTCTTGTAAAAGGTGCACTTACCGGAGTGGTAAATGCCATCAGATTGTCCAGGAGGACTATACGAACTATAAAACAGAATCTGTTCTGGGCATTTATCTATAATGTGATTGGTATTCCGCTGGCGGCCTTAGGACTGCTAAATCCGATGTTTGCAGCACTCGCAATGTCTTTCAGTTCGGTATCGGTAGTGACAAATTCACTGAGACTGAAGAAAGCCAGGCTGGAAACAGGCAGACAGAAAAACAGGTAGGATTAGTATGCTTTACTGAATTGGAAAAATGGAATAAAAAAGTAATAAATACTTTGCGAAAATTATTTTTCCTTGAAGATAATTTGGGTTCCACGGGTTTTACCCGTGGTAATTCACAGCCAACTCCTCCAGAGTTGGAAATGTATTTGATTTGTTGACCATGGGTCTGCGACCCATGGCTATTCATAGCCGACGCCTCTGGCGTCGCGGTTGTGCATATTTGAGTAACATTCGCTCAAAATAGCAATTTTCTTAAAAATTCAACTTATGTACCATGAGTTAATTTCTCATTCAAAATTCAGAATTAAAAATTCAGAATTCGGATTGGTCCACCGAAGTTATTTTGTGAAATTAAAAATCAGAACAATGCCAGAAGATCAGATACCGGTTCGGTGCCTACTGATATTCTGAGCAGTCCGGGATCCAGGCCCAGTTGATCGAGTCTGCTCCTGCCTGCTTCATTCTGCAGCATGTCGTAATGTGCAAGAAGAACATACGGCATGGCAAGCGTAAATTCGGTGCCGAAACTCGGACCTTTTGCGACCGGCAGTTCATCATAGTATTCCGAGAGGTTGCCGTTGAATATTACGGAAATCACTCCGGGTACAAGGTCCTCATTTTTTCTGATCTTCAGATAGTTTCTGCATGAAAGATAATCCATAGCCCAGTTGACGCGCTTAATCTTATCCGAATCAGA
Organism: Bacteroidota bacterium; assembly: GCA_050258935.1. Classification (GTDB taxonomy): domain Bacteria; phylum Bacteroidota; class Ignavibacteria; order Ignavibacteriales; family SURF-24; genus JBLMZS01. The sequence continues at coordinate 40,460 of JBLMZS010000078.1, read as the reverse complement.
AAGATGGCGGACCAGATCAAATGTATTCTGCGAAACCTTTTCGACCCTCTGCCTGTATCCTTTTATTTCAATGGCAAGCCTCTGCAGATCCCGAATGTAGGGCATCTCTGCATAATCATTCATTACATCCCTGAGTGACTGAGCAGTCTGACTGTTTTTATTGAGCAGAACCGCGCCCATAAGTACATCACCGTGTCCGCATGCAAATTTTGTAAGGCTTTCGACTGCTATATCCGAATACTCCATGACTTCGACTGTATAAGCCGAAGCGACTGTGGCATCGATAACGAGCGGAATATCGTTCTTTTTCAGAAGTGCGGAAAGCTTGGGCAGATCAATACACTGTATGAGCGGGTTGTTCGGAACCTCCGTAAATACGGCTGCTATGCTGCCGGCATTATCAAGTATGTACTGTTCAAGTTCTGCAGAGTCGGAGATGTTCAGATATATAAAGTTTTTTTCGCTGTACTTACGGATTATCTCCATGGTATCCATGTATAGCCAGCCGTACTGAATAAAAATATTCTTTCCGGAAGGGCCGCGTTTTGCCTTCAAAGCCTCAAATGCAGCATACACGCCATTGGTACCTGCACTGCAGAGAAAGATATCATCATGCCCGGCCATTCCGTAAGCTTCTGCAAGCGTGGTTTTAATGGTGTTTACAGCAGATTCCTCAGATTCAAGATCTTCATCGAACCGGTGATCGAGCAGCCGGTTATTCAGCAGGTAATCTTCAGCTTTGCGCGATGAAAGTATGAGTCCTGCATGCTGCCGCAGTTCTTTTATTGCAGAAAGACAGGATGAGTCCTTGTCTTCAAGTATAAAAGCACGGTCATCCATTATCACCTTGCGGCAGCTTTTTCCGATGTGGCGTTCTATTTTCGAAACGGCGGCTATAGAAGAAACCGGTATGATCTCTTCGTTATCTCCGATAGCCAGTTCTGTTTTTATATAGTCGTGTACAGACTGTACAAGCTTGTTGAGTCTGAAGCGGGGATAAGCGTTCTGCATTTTATCCACTACTGCGGGACTTCCTTCCTCGTATCCGATTACATCACTGACAGTGGGAAGGCTGACCGAAACTGCATGCGGGTTGTTTTCAGGGATGCGCGCGCCGCATGGTATGTGATGGAAATATTCCATTTTGATGAGTCCTTATATTAAAGCATGTTCGATATCGCTGATAAGATCCCCGGTGTTTTCAAGTCCGATGGAAAGCCTGAGTGTGCAGCGGGTAATTCCAATAGCCTTGAGGTCTTCATCCGAATAGCTGTGATGACTGATCTTGGACGGCTGTTCTATTCTGGAGTCCGTAGTTCCGAAAGAGGCTTTCTCGCCGAAAAGGCGGGTATTGTTCACTAGTCTTTCTGCTGCTGCCTCATCTGCCATATCGACCGTGAGCATTGAGGGACAGATCTTCATCTGCCGTTTTGCCAGCAGATACTGAGGATGAGATTCGAGTCCCGGGAACCTGACACTCAGTACGTCATTTCTTTTGAGAAAATACTGGGCTACTGCAAGTGCGCTTATCTCCTGTGCTTTCATGCGGCAGGTGAGTGTAGACAGACCCAGAGAAACCAGGAATGAATCGAACGGGCTCTGTGTTCTGCCCTCTGCATTTGCGTAGTATCTTAACCTGTCCACCCACTTTTCATCTCTTGCTGCGATTGCGCCCGATACAACGGCTCCGTGTCCCGAAATGGATTTGGTCGTGGAAAACACGGAAAAATCTGCGCCGAGTTCTATCGGCCGCTGAGATGCAAAAGTAGCCAGACTGTTATCTACTGCGAAGAGTGTATTGTATTTTCTGCACAGCTGTGAAATGGCGGTAATATCCAGAATCTTCAGTCCGGGATTGGTAGGTGATTCACATAGTACCAGTTTTATATTATTTTCAGAGAGCAGTTCTTCGATAGTTCCGGGGTTCAGCAGGTCGGCAAATATCACCTTTACTTTATACTTGTCGTTCAGCACATTCAGCAGCCGGTAGGTTCCACCGTAGCAGTCTGACTCGACCAGTATTGTATCTCCGGCATCGAGTACTGCATCAAACAGCAGTGCAATGGCAGACAGTCCGGTGTTTGTACACACTGCCCCGGGTGCATTTTCAGCCTGTGCAAATATATCCTCCAGCGCATTGCGTGTAGGATTATCCGTCCTCGAATAGTCGTATATCCTGTCACCCGATTGTTTCTTCAGGTCAAATGTGGCCGTCTGGTAAATAGGTAAGTGAGAGGCACCGTATGGGTCTTTTATGCCGGTGTTGTCGGTAATTCTTGCGAGTAAAGTTTCCAGTTCCATAATTTGTCGTCTTATCTGAATTATACACAATTGCGAAAATACGACAAATCGCAGAAAAAACATAATCAGCTCCCGGTTAATCAGGTAACCGGGAACTTCCGGGCCTTGGCAGGAGATCCCGCCAAAGCCGGGAGAAAACCAATAACTCAGATTTCAAACAGTCCGTCGACAGACAGGTATCGTTCGCCGGTATCGTAATTAAATGCGAGTATACGGCTGTTGTCGGGGATCTCGGGTATTTTCCTTGCAGCCGCCGCCAGCGTGGCGCCGGAAGAAATTCCGATGAACAGTCCTTCCTCCTTTGCTGCCCTCACTGCATATTCATAGGCTTCATCCTTTGTAACAGTGATAATGCCGTCGAGTATACCGGTATTTAATATCGAGGGTACAAATCCCGCTCCTATGCCCTGAATGGGATGAGGACCGGGCTGGCCGCCGCTGAGCACTGGTGAAAGTGCCGGCTCAACGGCAAAGACCTTCAGCGCCGGGAATTTTTCCTTCAGCACTTCGGCTACTCCTGTTATATGGCCGCCCGTACCGACGCCTGCAAATATATAGTCTATGCCTTCGGGAAAATCATTTATTATTTCCTGCGCTGTCGTTGTACGGTGCACCTGAGTGTTTGCCGGGTTGTCAAACTGCATCGGCATCCATGCATTGGGATTCTCTGCGACTATCTCCCTGGCTTTTTCGATGGCACCTTTCATACCTTTCTCGCGCGGAGTCAGTACCAGCTTTGCTCCGTATGCCGCCATAACTTTTCTTCTTTCTATGGAAAACGACTCGGGCATGACAAGCGTAAGAGGGTACTTCTTTACAGCCGCAACCAGCGCGAGTCCGATTCCAGTATTGCCCGATGTGGGTTCAACTATTTCGCTGCCTTCTTTGAGCAGTCCTTTTTCCTCGGCGTCAGTTACCATTGCAAGTGCTATACGGTCTTTTATGCTGCCGCCTGGGTTTGATCTTTCGAGTTTGTACCACGTTTCAATCCTTGCGGGGAAAAGACTATTTATTCTTACATGAGGTGTGTTTCCTATTGTCTGCAGTACATTATTGAACTTCATTTTATTCTCCTTTGATCTTTTGTGCGTTGATTTAAAATAAAAAAGCCCTTCCCGCATAGCGAAAAGGGCTTAAAGTAAGAAACTTCTGTATTGCCGGCCTAAGACATACTCCTTCCGCTATGACATGATGATGTCAAACAGCAACAACAAACTGCTGCCGGAGTCGATTCAGGGGCTGTATTTAAGTAGGTATGTCTCATGATTTTTTCTTAATATAGGAAAAAATAACTGCGGTGTCAAGAAAACAGTTATATTTGTCCGGTCACATAATGATTTTGGAAAAATACGGATATCACAATGATCAAATTCGAAAATGTAAGTCTCCGCTCGGCAGACAGGTTTATACTGCGCAGCTTAAGCCTCGAAATAGGTGAAGGTGAACGCGTGATATTTGCCGGCCGCTCGGGCATCGGCAAGACCTCTGTATTCAGGCTCCTGCTGGGTTTCAGCACTCCTTCGGAAGGCAGCATATATTTTCGCGGCAGGCATCTGGATAATAAAACACTGTGGCAGTTCAGACAATCCTCTGCATACGTCAGCCAGGATCTGAATATCGGGACCGGCAGCGTTCAGCAGCTCCTGGATACAATATTTTCTTTCCATGTTAACAGCCGTATTGAATATAAAAATGAACTTGCCGGACTTCTGGAATATTTCGAACTGCCGTCTGATGTGAACGTCAGAATGATAAGCGAGCTTTCCGGTGGTGAAAAGCAGAGGGTGGCTGTGATAATTGCACTCCTGCTCAGAAGAAAAATCTATCTGCTCGATGAAATTACTTCGGCTCTCGATGAAAAAATGAAAAAGAAAACTATAGATTATATATTCTCACGACCGGGTAATACTATACTGTATATTTCACACGACACCTATATGCCTGAGGATGCCGGAATCAGGATAGTTAATCTGGAGGATTATCAATGAACCACGCAGTTGATATTTCGTATGTCTCGCTTTTCTTCTGCCTGCTGCTGCTTGTGATTCCGGTAGCCATTAGTGCGAAGCTCAGACTGGGAATAATAAATTCAACACTTGTATCGGCACTGAGGATGGCACTTCAGCTCCTGCTGGTTGGAATATTTCTGACATATATTTTCCGTCTTAACAATCCATATGCAAACATGCTGTGGTTTTTCGTGATGATTATATTTGCTTCGGGTTCAGTAATAAAAGGAGCCGGGCTTAAAGTGGAATACTTCATGCTGCCTGCTATACTCGCGCTTATTGCCGCAAACTTAAGCGTGCTGCTCTATTTTAATTCCGTTATTGTCGGGCTGGATAACATATTCGATGCGAAATATATTATAGCCATAGGCGGGATGCTATTGGGAAATTCTCTGCGCGGTAATATAATAGGAATCGGCGAATTTTATAACGACCTTAAGAAAGATGAGAACCGGTATTTCTATTATCTTTCCGCCGGGGCGACAAAGGCCGAGGCTTTGATGCCTTTCCTCAGAAAGAGCATCAATTCGGCAATGCGCCCGACAATAGCGAATATGGCGACCATGGGTATTGTTTCTCTGCCCGGAATGATGACAGGGCAGATACTCGGGGGCTCTTCGCCGCTGGTGGCAATAAAATATCAGATAGCAATAATGATCGCGATATTTGTGTCATCGATGCTCAGCATCTGTTTCGCAATTTTATTCACACTGAAAAGCTGTTTTAACGGTCATGGAATTGTTGAGAAAGGGATATATAAACGGTAAAGCTTTAATTTTGAATTAATAATTCTGAATTTTGAATTATGAATGAAGATAATTCAAAATTCAGAATTTCGAATTCGAAATTATTTCACGATTACCATTTTCCTGGACTGCGAAAAATGTCCGGCTCCGATCCGGTATATGTAGATTCCGCTGGTCAGTCCTGAAGCATCAAAAGTAACACTATGATATCCTGCGGGCATTTCCTGGTCGATCAGTGTAGAAACTTCACTACCGAGTATGTCATAAACCTTCAGTGATACGCGTGCTGATGCAGGCATCTGGAACCTGATAACCGTAGATGGATTGAACGGATTCGGATAGTTCTGCATTAGTTCGAAATGAGACGGCATATTGCCTGGCTGATCGTTTTCCACAGAAACTATTTTCGGTTCGAATACAGCAGTAAGCTGCGCTGTACCTGTAATCACAACTGAAATAGTATCTTCTTTCGAGGTGGAAATACCCTCCCAGCCTATAAAACGGTAACCTTTTTTGGGATCCGCAACGCATCTCACCGGTATATTCTTGTAGAAGGCGATATCAGTACTGTCCGGCATTTTCATGGATTCCAGCATTACTTTCCCGCCCTCGGGATGTATTGTCCTGAGTTTGAGAGTGGCCGAGCCGGAAAGTCCCAGCGTACTTGAAAGATAATTCATGATATATAACGAACGCTTCCGAGCGAATTCCTTTATTATATTCACGCCGACATTCCAGTCGGTTTTCGAATCAGCACCCTTGGAGTATGAAACAGACAGAGGCCATCTTTGCAGATGTCTTGGAATCTCAGGCGCCAGGAGTGCTGACAGGCTGTCTATGATGCCGAGCATTCTTTCTGCTTTGAATACAGTCTGCACGCTGGCAATAAACCTCTGTGCGAACTGATTTTTGAAATCAGTATTGGTCATCAGCTTTCTGAACAGCAGTGTGGACCACGAAGGATTCGCATAGTATGTAGAGGTAGGGGACAGAACGTTTGTCAGAGTATTGGTATTGTATTGGCTCATGGGGTGTGCGCCGAACCCAAGGTCGGTATCATATATTATCCATCTCCATTTGTTTCCTTCTCCCTGTTCCCGCCAGTATTTTGTATTTCCGCCCGGCCAGTCAGCATTTGAAAAGAATATCTCGGTTACCATATAATTGATATATTCGTCTATATCCATCTGTTTCTTTACACTATCGTAATTTGCCGGCAAGGTAAGGTCGCTGGCGCTTACAAAATCCATCATGCGTTTATAATGTTCGCCGGAGCCTTCATTTACCTCCTGGTTATTAGAGAGTATGTCTATCTTGTCAGGATCAATCCCATAATTGGCTTCTATATAGTGTTCGTTATGTTTCTCGCGTATGTGGTGTATTCCCCAGTATTCTCCGTTGATGAAAACCACAGAAGGCTTATAAGCAAGATAATCGATGTCCATCTGTCCCTGTATTATATTCTGCACCAGACAGTCGCGGAACATTGCACGGTACCAGTCCTGTCCCGCATTGGAAAATACTATATTATTCAGCGATTCGATATTTTTTGAAGCAAAAAGCCTGTAGTTGATTTTCCCGCTTCCATAGATGCTGCGGGCATAAATTGCCAGAGGTTTCTGAGGATATTTGCGTGTACACTCGCCGCCGATTTTCATGCCGGCATTCAGCTGGAATCCAAGCTGTTTATTCTCGTCGTAGTATTCTATTGAAACGGGTCTTTCCCAATCCTGATTCCAGTTCTTGGGAGTGGTGGAGCAGTAGCCTTCTATGCCGTTTTTACCCTCCACATAAATTCCGGTCATATCATCCCAGAGATTTTTCGGATCCGAGACCAGTGAGACTACAGGAAGTGTACTTGATTCATTTATAAAAAAAGTACGCGTAACAATATTGCCGCCGAGCTGGTCGGTCCTGCATGCCTGTGCGCGTACGACTGTGGTCGAATCCAGTACTATAGGCTTCGTGTATACGGGTGATGAGACCGAGGGCACTGATCCGTCCAGTGTATATCTGACAAAACCTGCAGTATTGTCGGTGCTGAGCGTCAGTGTCTGGCGCCCGCTGTAGAATCCGCTGTTCAATGAGAACATTGGGTCGTTTATTGAAACGCTTCCGGTATCCGGAATTATATTTGCGGCACCCGGTGTGGGTGATTTGAAAAATCTCCAGTTGTTTGTTCCGTCAACATACCGGCCGTAAGATATGTCGGTCTGCTGGGCGGCGAATGTCAGCGTGTCTACTGCAGCACCACTTGGATCAAACAATCCGATCTGTTCACCTCCGGCTGAAAGCTGGAATGATGCATGTACCGTGGTGTCCCTGTTATCAGCCCATATAACCAGAAAAGCTTTAGGGGCTAATGTAATGTCTGTCTTGATTCTCCATTTCCCTGGCTTCGACAAATTGTCTGTGAGAGAATAATCCCTGAGATTGACAGTCGCTTCACCGGCGTTATAGATCTCTATCCAGTCCGAATACTCCTTGAAATCAGGATCCATTGCGTTACTGGCATTGGAAGCGAGGAATTCATTTATCGTAAGTTTAGGAACGGTGGTCTGCGGAAAAATATTAGCCGTTATAAAAAACAGCAGAATAAATGAGTGCAGTAAAGATGTTTTCATATTGCAGCCTGTTATTATCGAAGGTTACGCATTATTTGCTCCAGCTAATATAGTAATTCCGCCGCAATAATTGAATTCTTTTTTGCCGTGTGCGCTTTGCATCATGGCTGTGTTGAAACAGTGGCACATATTTGCTTATTTTAAATACAAAATTAATGGGAACTATATGTCTTTTCAGGGAACGGAAATCGGCATCCCACAGGTAATTCAGCTCATGCTGGCGCCCGGTGTGATGATCAACGCATGCGGCCTGCTGCTGCTCGGAATAAACAACAAATACTCCACTGTAACCAACCGCATACGCCTGCTCAACGAAGAAAAGCGCAGGCTTTCTACAAGAGCCGGCGGCAAGGAATTTTCAGTGGATGAAAGTATCAGACTCGAAAGCATTGCCCGCCAGATTTCCAATCTGGTCCCCCGGCTTAAACTGATCAGGAATGCAGTGATGGCATACACGTGCGCAATTGCCATATTCGTACTGACATCGTTACTGATCGGAATGGATTTCTTTATGGCCGATGCTGATATGAGAGCGCCGGTGATTACGAGCTTTCTTATCGGTATGCTGACAGTGATCACCGGAGTCATATTCGCATTCCGTGAGATCAAGAAGGGACATGATATAATATTGTTTGAAATCCGTGCCGATGAATAAAATTGCACCGATAGCAGCACAATGAATGGAATATTGAATTTAACCTGCTAAACCCGGCTGTTCTTCCCGGCAATACGAGTGTGTTTACCTATTGAGCATGAATACTGCCCGAAATATGGTGCTTTTCACAGGAATTATTCCGTTTATTTATGTGTTAATTTAGTATATGAAGAAATGAAAAATTGAGCTGATGAATAGAAGAAAGTTTCTGAAGAACAGCATACTGGGTGCTGCCGGGACACTGCTGATACCCAGGCTGACAGGAAGTGAAGATACATTTGCCATCACCAGACCGGAATATAAACCATCGCCGGAAGAATGGAGTGATGACCGCATCACTATCAGCTGGATCGGACACGCAACGGTACTTATAAATTTCTACGGCGAATGGATACTTACTGATCCTGTATTTTTTGAACGGGTAGGTGTATATTTCCTGGGTGCGACTTGGGGACCTACGCGTTACAGTTATCCTGCGCTTTCCATAAATGAAATACCGAAGCCCTCGCTCATACTGCTGTCGCACGCCCATATGGATCATACCGATTATCTTACACTCAGAACCATAACGGAAAAATATCCGCGTCAGATAGATATGATTACATCGTACATGTCGAAGGATGTGACCGAAGATCTGAAATGGAAATCCGTGACGGAGATCGACTGGGGGCAGAGTCACCAGGTGAGGGATGTTACAGTTAAGGCATATGAAGTGAATCATTTCGGTTGGCGTTTCCCGTGGGAGAAGGATCGTTCGCGCGGATTTTTCAAGGATGGACGCAGCTACAATGCATACTTAATCGAGAAGAATGGAAGGAAGATATTGTTCGGCGGGGACACTGCAATGACGGACAGACTGGACGTACTGAAGTATGAGGATGTGGATGTGGCTATAATGCCGATCGGCGCCTACCGGCCCTGGCGCAGGGTGCACTGCAATCCGGAGGAAGCCCTGATAATGGCAGACCGGATAAAGGCTAAACACTTCATTCCAATCCACTGTGCCACATTCGAGCAGGGGCGCGAACCTAAAGATGAACCATTGCGCTGGCTGAGGCAGTCGGCAGTAAACTATAATATAAACCTCGGACTCGACAACATAGGCAAAACCTTCGTGCTGTGAAACATATGCCTCCCCCAATATATATTCCTCCCGTTATTCGGCATATAAGGACTGAAAAATATTACTTGCGTAAAAAGTATTTTAAACTTAAATTACTTTTACCGTTTATTAAGATTTTGTGTCAGGCAATAAACTAAAATTATTGGGGAAATTTACCATACCAAATCTCTACCGTTTCTAAAAATCTCAGTCATTAAAAATATTTTCTCTGTTGTTGCTGCGGCACTGTTTTCCGCATAATGGCTGTGTTGTATCCTTTATTTTTAATTCATCTACGTAAATAATATTACCATATTCTTGCCGCACTTACAGTGCTAAGACGATGAGTATAAATCCGGTTCACAGGACTGGCACCCTGTTCTGACATATGTTTCCCTTTCAGGGAAAATGAGGAATCGCATTGCATCTGCGGCTCCAATAGGAGTCAATATAGGTAGTGGTATCATTTTGCGTAAGGTCAGTAACTAAATATATTCTTCAACACTTAACTTATAGGGGGAGTAAAATGAAAGCTAAAACTTTGTTAGTAAGTGCATTATTGTGTGTTTCTGCAGTAGTTTCATGCGCATATGCCCAGGAGAGTACCGAAATTCTTAAAAATGCCGTGCAGTTTCAGATAGGCAGCGATTTTTCTCTTAAAAATTTCGACGGATATACATTTTCTTACAAGTACCGGTTGGGGACCTCTTCTGCTTTCAGGGCGGGGTTCGGGATATCCGGGAATTCAGGAAGTTCTAATGAAAAAGCATCTAACCTGTTAAATGTAAATGGTGCTGATACTGATTACAGCAGGTACGACATCAGGATAGGAATACAGTATCTGAAGACTCTCAGCAGCGTAAACAATGTTCAGTTCTATCTGGGGGCTGGACCGCAGATCAGATATATAAGTGAAAAGACAACAAATAAATCGGCATATAATTCTCCTGAAAGCCGGACTGAGGAAAATCTGAAGACTTTTATAGGCGGTGCAGATATATTGGCCGGAGTCGAGTGCTTTGTCACAAAAAACATCTCTTTATCGGGAGAATATGGAATGCTGCTATCATATGTCTGGACAAAAAACACCACGAACAGCAAATTCTCAACAGCAAGCGAATCTAATCACGAGAGAAAATCAAATTCATACAGAATAGAACCGGGCAATGCCAGACTCGGAATATCAGTATATTTTTAATATAGTTGCACAATAGTGCAAGTTAGTGCAGAATTTGGGGGGCTGGCCCGGCTGTCTCTGGCCGGGCTGATTATTATTTTTGGTTTTTATTTAAATTTCTTGACATAATGAAGCAAAAATGTTAAGTTTACCTTAATAACTTAACGTAATGAACAGAATAACCGAATATATTAACCCAGCTAAAAAATATGCCTTAACCGGCAACGGTATTACTGTTTCTGTCAATTCTATTATAAACACTTCTTTAGAACTCGTTCTACTAGGGATTATCATTATTAGCATTCTAGTCAATGTGATTAGCCTAACCCGCTAATGATAATGGTCAATCCTAATTCATACTTACAAATATCATAAATCATAGTTACTAAGTCGGATGGGGTTGGCCAACCCTGAGGATATTTCTAAAGGTTATTTAATCTTGAGAGAGGTATTCGTGAGATCCGATCTGGTAAAAAAAGGTTTCGACAAAGCTCCTCACAGAAGTCTGCTGAGGGCTACCGGTATGATAAAGGATGATGGCGATTTTGACAAGCCGTTCATTGGCGTCTGCAACTCGTACATCGATCTCATCCCCGGCCACGTCCATCTTCAGGAATTCGGGCGTATAATAAAGGAAGCTGTCAGGGAGGCGGGCGGCGTACCGTTTGAATTCAACACTATAGGTGTGGATGACGGTATTGCAATGGGGCATCTCGGCATGCGCTATTCACTGCCCAGCCGTGAACTGATTGCCGACAGCGTTGAAACCGTTGCCGAGGCTCACAGGCTCGACGCCATGATCTGCATACCGAACTGCGATAAAATAGTTCCCGGAATGCTGATGGCCGCCGTCAGACTGGATATACCAGTCATCTTTATATCCGGCGGCCCGATGAAAGCCGGGAGGCTTCCGTCGGGCGAAAAAACTGACCTGATTTCCGTATTCGAGGGAGTAGGAGAATATCAGTCCGGAAAAATAGACCAGAAGCGTCTCAATGAACTGGAGCAATTCAGCTGCCCGACGTGCGGATCGTGTTCCGGCATGTTTACCGCCAATTCGATGAACTGCCTCATGGAAGCACTCGGACTCGCGCTGCCCGGAAACGGATCAATACTCGCAATAGACCCCAAAAGAAAAGAACTCGCCAGAAATGCCGCTAAACGTATCGTATGTCTTGCAAAAGAAAATCTGAAACCATCAGACATACTCACAAGAGAAACGCTCCTGAATGCATTTGCTCTCGATATGGCAATGGGCGGCAGCACAAATACCATACTGCATACACTTGCCGTTGCCAGCGAAGCGGGATTAAAATTTGACCTTAACGAACTGAATAAACTTTCGATAAAAGTACCATGTATATGCAAGGTCAGCCCTGCAACCAAACTGGTGCATATGGAGGACGTGGATGCAGCAGGCGGTATATCTGCCATACTGAAAGAATTATCCAAAATTGAAGGACTCCTGGACCTCAGCCGTCCTACAGTTACCGGAAAAACCATCGGTGAGAATATAGCGGATGCCGAAGTAAAGGACAGGGGAGTAATAAGAAGCGTTGATGCCCCATACTCCAAAACCGGCGGACTGGCGGTACTGTTCGGAAACCTGGCCCCCGACGGAGCGGTGATAAAGACTGCTGCTGTTGAAGCGGAGATGATGCAGCATACAGGTCCTGCAGTAATATATAACTCCCAGGATGAGGCTGTAAACGGCATTATGGCCGGTCAGGTAAAAGCCGGTGACGTAGTGGTCATCAGGTATGAGGGTCCTAAAGGCGGGCCGGGTATGCCTGAGATGCTTTCACCTACCAGCGCAATAATGGGTATGGGACTTGGGAACAGTGTCGCACTCATCACAGACGGCCGTTTTTCGGGCGGAACACGCGGAGCCTGCATAGGACATGTATCGCCTGAAGCTGCAGAAGGCGGTCCGATAGCAGCGCTGAAAGATGGTGATATTATAAAAATTGATCTCATCGGCAGAACACTCGATGTGGAACTGAGCGATGAGGCGATTGCAGAACGCCTGGCCGGAGTTCCCGCGTTTGAACCTAAAATAAAACGCGGATACCTGTCGCGCTATTCGCGTATGGTCACATCGGCCAGTACCGGTGCGGTGATGAAGAATGACTGAGGAAAGAGGAATAAAAGAACAACAAACAAATGAAAGAAGCCATATGAACAATGCAAAAAAAACTATGAGCGGTGCCGAATTATTTTTTGAATGTCTGCGCCACGAAAAAGTAGAGTATATATTCGGCTATCCGGGAGGAAAAGTCCTGAAGATATACGAATGCCTGTACGACATTGATTTTCTGAAGCACATACTGGTGCGTCATGAACAGGGTGCTGCCCATGCTGCTGAAGGGTATGCCAGAGTAACCGGTAAGCCGGGTGTGGTGCTGGTGACATCGGGACCGGGTGCAACAAATACTGTGACCGGCATAGCTGATGCATATATGGATTCTATTCCGCTGGTGGTTTTCACCGGCCAGGTGCCGCTGCACCTTATCGGAAACGACGCATTCCAGGAGGCGGATATAGTTGGTATTACCCGTCCTATAACAAAACACAGTTTTCTGGTCAGGGATATAGATGAACTGGCCGAGACAATAAAGAAAGCGTTTTATATAGCTACTACGGGAAGACCGGGACCTGTATTGGTCGACCTGCCGGTCGATGTACTCGACGGATTTACGGAATTTACTTATCCGGAGACAATCGAACTCAAAGGCTACAAGCCGATGTATATCGGTCATCAGAGCCAGATAAAAAAAGCAGCGCACATGCTGAAAAAAGCGCGCAAGCCGGTACTCTATGTAGGCGGCGGAGTGGTAATGTCCGGCGGTGCAAATGAACTGTACTACTTTGCAAAAGAAAATAACCTGCCCGTTACAATGACACTGCAGGGACTCGGTGCCTTCCCGGGTACCGACCCGCAGTCGCTCGGCATGCTGGGAATGCACGGACATTATTATGCAAACCGTGCTGTCGCGGAATGCGATCTGCTCATAGCGCTGGGTGCCAGGTTCGACGACAGGGTAACGGGTAAAATAGACGAGTTTTCGACAAAATCATTCAAAATACACGTGGATATTGATCCTACCGCCATCGACAAAAATGTGGTGGTGGATCTGCCTATAGTCGGCGACGTCAAACACGTTATTGCCGAACTGGCTGCCGAAATGAACGGTAAAAAACCGGATACGGAAGAATGGTGGGAACAGATAAATCAGTGGCGCAATGAATTCCCGTCGCTCTACGAAGAGAGCGACGGCAGACTGCGCGCCGAATATATGCTCGAGCGCCTTTCAGAAAAAACTAACGGTGATGCTATTATTGTCACAGACGTGGGCCAGAATCAGATGTGGACCGCGCTGCACTACAATTTCAGCCACCCGCGCTCGCACATAACCAGCGGGGGACTGGGTACTATGGGATTTTCTGTTCCGGCTTCAATCGGTGCATGCTTCGGCCTTAAGAGCATGGGACAGGAGAACCGGCCTGTCATATCGATAAGCGGAGACGGCGGATTCCAGATGAATATACAGGAACTCATTACTGCAGTCGCATATAAGCTGCCGGTGAAATTTATAATAGTGAATAACAGTGTGCTCGGTATGGTACGCCAGTGGCAGGAGCTGTTCTTCTCGGAGAAATACAGCTTTACAGACCTGTCCGGAAGCAACCCTGACTTCGTGAAAGTCGCCGAGGCATTCGGCTTAAAGGCATATTCAACCGATTCACCCAAAGAGGTCGATTCGCTGCTCGACAAAATGCTCGAATACAACGACGGACCTGTACTCGTGGAGTTTAAGGTGGTAAAAGAACAGATGGTATTGCCTATGGTACCGCCTGCAGGTGCAACGGATGATTCGATATTGAGGAATCTTAAAAACAATATCGACTAAACTAATAATTCAAAATTAAGGCGTGTGTTCGTATTAGAATTTTTGTAATAACCCTGATTATGAACGCCTCTTGATTCAAAACTCATAATTCAAAATTCATAATTTATAATTCTATGAAGCATATAATATCGGTACTTCTTGAGAATAAATTCGGTGCATTCAACCGGGTGGCCACCATGTTCAGCGGAAAAGGATTCAATATTACCAGTATATCCATCGGCGAAACCGAAGACCCCGAGATCTCGCGCATGACGCTTGTTACTTCGGGTGACGATAAGGTGATCGAACAGATCATCAAGCAGCTCAACCGTCTGATCGAAACCATTAAAGTGACAGACCTGACCAGCACTCCCTCAGTAATAAGGGAACTGGCTCTGATAACTGTGTTCTATCAGAAAGGTACCCGTTCGGATATTATAGGTATCTGTGATGTGTTCAGGGGTAACGTTGTGGACATAAACCCAAAGACAATGACCATAGAGGTTACCGGACCTCCTGACAAAATAGATGCCGCCATCAATGTTATGATGCAGTACGGTATCAAGGAGGTCGCCCGGACCGGAAGCGTCGCCCTGAGGAGAGGCGAACAGTTCCGGGTACCTGACGCAAAAAAGAACGACAAAATAAGTGTAAAATTATAGGCGGATATATGTATCCGTACAGTATTTATTAAAATCTTAAAACATAAGGAAAAGAAAATGAAAGTTTATTATGACCAGGATGCTACACTGGATGCAATATCATCCAAAAAGCTGGCAGTAATCGGATTCGGCAGCCAGGGACACGCTCATGCACTGAACCTGAAGGAAAGCGGAATGAATGTATGCGTCGGCCTGCGTCAGACGAGCGCTTCATGGCAGAAAGCAGAAAATGCCGGACTGGTAGTAAAAACCGTTGCCGAAGCTGCCAAATGGGCAGACGTGGTTATGATATTGCTCCCCGATCAGAATCAGAAAGCAGTATATGAAGCTGAAATTGCGCCTTACATGAAAGCTGGTGATACACTGGCATTTGCACACGGATTTAATATACACTATGGACAGATAGTGCCGCCTGCTGATGTGGATGTGATAATGATAGCTCCGAAAAGTCCGGGACACCTGGTGCGCCGCACATATATTGAGGGTGCCGGAACTCCCTGCCTGATTGCAGTCCATCAGAATGCTTCCGGAAAAGCTCTGGAAACCGCACTTGCATGGGCAAAGGGAATAGGCGGTACGAAAGCGGGAGTTATAGAGACAAACTTCAAGAATGAAACAGAAACAGATCTGTTCGGAGAACAGGCGGTACTGTGCGGCGGTTCTGCAGAACTGATAAAAGCGGGTTTTGAAACTCTGGTGGAAGCCGGATATCCGCCCGAACTCGCTTACTTTGAGTGCATGCACGAAATGAAACTGATAGTCGACCTCTATTATGAAGGCGGACTGTCAAGGATGAACTACTCTGTCAGCGATACCGCAGAATACGGCGGAATGACCAGGGGCAGGAGACTTATAACTGCCGAAACAAAAAATGAAATGAAGAAGATACTTACAGAGATACAGACCGGTCAGTTTGCAAAGGAGTGGCTGGATGAATACAACTCAGGTCAGCCTCTGATGAACAAGCTGAGAGCAGAAACCAAAGAACACCAGATTGAAAAAACTGGCAGCAAGCTGCGCGAAATGATGAGCTGGCTGTTTAAGAAAAACAAAAAGGAAGAAGTGGGAGTATGAAGTATAAAATAGTTGTTCTGCCCGGTGACGGGATTGGTCCTGAAGTCGTGAATTCCGCAGTCAGGGTGATGAACCTGGCTGCGGAAAAATCCGGCATTCAGATAGAAACTGACTACCGCCTTATGGGCGGATGTTCATATGAAGAATATGGCGAACCGCTTACAGATGAAACTATAGAGGCATGCTATCAGGCAGATGCAGTACTGCTTGGCGCAGTTGGCGGACCTAAGTGGGATAACCTCAGGCACGACCTGAAGCCGGAGGCCGGACTGCTGAAGATCAGAAAAGCGCTCGGGCTCTATACCAATATCAGGCCGGCAATGGTGTTTGATCCGCTGCTGGATGCTTCTTCTATTAAACCTGAAGTGCTGAGCGGGACCGATTTCGTAGTCTTCCGCGAACTTACCGGCGGCATATATTTCGGACAGCCGCGCGGTTACGACGACGAGAGAGGTTTCAATACCATGGAATATACCAAACCTGAAGTAATCAGGATCGCCAGAATGGCGTTCGAAACTGCCAGAATCAGGAAGGGAGTTGTTACCTCTGTAGATAAGGCCAACGTGCTCGAATGCTCACAGTTCTGGCGCAAAACGGTGCATGAACTTCACGCTGCGGAATATCAGGATGTCAGACTGAACGATATGTATGTCGATAACGCTGCCATGCAGATAGTCAGAGATCCTAAACAGTTTGACGTCATACTTACAAGCAATCTGTTCGGCGACATACTCAGCGATATAGCAGGCATGATAACCGGAAGCCTGGGTATGCTGCCTTCGGCAAGTCTGGGCGATAAATACGCGCTGTACGAACCGGTGCACGGAAGCGCACCAGATATAGCAGGACAGAATAAGGCAAATCCGCTTGCGGCAATTATGTCGGTATCTATGATGTTTACACATTCATTCAAACTTCCGGCTGTTGGCGAAATGATCAGAAAAGCAGTTGATGAAACTCTGGCGCAGGGATACCGCACCGGTGACATCTACTCTGAGGGTACAATACTGGCAAGCACAGAAGAGATGACTGAAGAAGTGACAGATAACTTATTAAAACAAATAACATCCGGACAGGTGGAAATTGGATAAAGTAATAATATTTGATACTACGCTCCGGGACGGTGAGCAATCGCCCGGCGCTTCACTCAGCATATTTGATAAAGTGGAAATTGCACGCCAGCTCTCGAAACTGAATGTTGACGTGATCGAGGCCGGCTTCCCGGTGTCTTCACCTGCACAGTTTGAAGCTGTAAAAAGAATTGCTGATGAATCACAGGCCGTTGTAGCAGCTCTTGCAAGAGCAAAGGAGCTGGATATAAAGACAGCGGCCGATGCACTGAAAACGGCTAAGAAACCCAGGATACATACGTTCTCCAGTACATCTGATATACATATACTCGGGAAATTCGGCGATGAAAAGTACGGAAGGTCGCTCGAGGAAAAACGCAAAACGGTCATACAGATGTCGTACGATGCAGTTGCATACGCAAAAACATTTGTTGATGATGTCGAGTTTTCTGCAGAAGATGCAGGCAGGACTGATATAGATTACCTCGTTGATGTGGTGGAGGCGGCAATTGAAGCCGGAGCCACTACTGTGAACATTCCAGATACTACCGGCTATACTCTCCCGCGCGAATACGGATTCATGATATCGGAACTGAAAAGACGCGTGAGAAATATAGACAAGGCAATCATAAGCGTCCATTGCCACAATGATCTTGGACTCGCGGTTGCAAACAGTATCAGCGCTATCGAGAACGGAGCAAGACAGGTCGAATGTGCCGTGAACGGACTCGGCGAAAGGGCGGGAAACGCATCGCTCGAGGAAATAGTAATGGCACTGAAAGTCAGAAAGGATCTTGTCAGGGTCGAAACCGGCATAAACACGCACGAGCTGTACAATACCAGTAAAATGGTCTCCGGCTACAGCGGCATAATAGTCCAGCCCAACAAGGCCATAGTCGGCGAAAATGCCTTTGCACACGAATCCGGCATACATCAGGACGGAATGCTGAAGAACAAGCAGACATACGAAATTATAACTCCTGAATCAGTCGGTGTCTATAGGACCAAGATAGTGCTGGGGCGCCATTCTGGCCGGCATGGACTGAAGGCAAGGCTGGCAGAACTGGGATATAAACCCGATGAAAGTTCGCTCGACAAGATATATAAGAAATTCCTCGATCTGGCTGACAAGAAAAAGGAAATCTTCGACGACGACCTGCGCATACTGATGGGAGACGACAGACTGGGCGGAAAAGAAGAAGTGGTCGAACTGGAATCGATACAGATTCAGTGCGGCACGAATTCTATTCCTACAGCTACGGTGAGGATAAAGTGCGAGGGAACAGTGCTGCAGGAATCATCAATCGGCGACGGACCGGTAGATGCATGCTTCAATGCAATTGAGCGCGCATTGCTTCTGAAACCGGTTGTCGAATCATACAATGTAAGATCAGTTACATCGGGCAAACAGGCAATGGGCGAAGCACTCGTGAGGATACGCTGCGGCGAAAGATCGTTTACGGGCAGAGGCAGTTCGACGGATATTATCGAAGCCAGCGCAATAGCCTATGTTAAGGCCATCAATCAGCAGTATATTCATCAGTCTGTAAATCCTCCGGATATGGAGACTGTGTAGCAATCAAATCAACCAGAAGGGAATTAAAATAATGGGAATGACAATAACTGAAAAAATTCTGGCCAGGTCGGCCCGGAGGTCAAAGGTAACTCCGGGTGAAAATGTCTGGCTCAATATAGATGTACTTATGACGCATGATGTGTGCGGGCCGCCGACTATTTCAATATGGAAAAAGGAATTCGGAGAGAGTGCAAAGATATGGGATAAGGAAAAACTGGTGATATTTCCCGACCACTACATTTTTACGACAAATCCGCATGCAAACCGCAACGTGGAAATACTGCGCAGGTTTGCGGCAGAACAGCAGCTGCCGAATTATTACGACCCGGGAACGGACCGCTATAAGGGCGTATGCCACATGGCTCTGGCTGAGGAAGGCTATAATGTGCCTGGAACGGTGCTGTTCGGAACTGACTCGCATACCTGTACCTCCGGTGCATTCGGTATGTTCGCTACGGGCGTGGGCAATACTGATGCTGCATTTATACTGGGCACCGGAAAACTCTGGGAGAAAATACCCGCTTCCATGAAGTTTACTTTCAACGGCACCATGCCGGAATATCTTACTGCAAAAGACCTGATACTGACCATACTTGGCAGGATAGGTACAGACGGCGCGACATACCGCGCAATGGAATTTGACGGCGAAGCAATTGAAGCTATGTCCATGACAGAGCGCATGACGCTGACAAATATGGCGATAGAAACAGGTGCCATGAACGGTATAATTGCTGCTGATGCCGTAACAGCCGAATACCTGAAGGGGAAAACTGACTTGCAGTACGAAACATTTACCAGCGATGAAGACGCGGAGTATTATTCCAGATATTCATTTGATGTAAAAGAAATAGAACCAATGGTAGCTAAACCGCACAGTCCGGATAACTGCGACACGGTAAAGAATGTGCAGGGTACAAAACTGACAAAGTGTTATATAGGTTCGTGTACGGGCGGAAAGATTACTGATTTTATGTACGCCGCAGAACTGCTGAAGGGCAAGTCGGTTGCAGTAACCACCTTTATAGTTCCGGCAACTACTCAGGTAGCAAGACAGCTGGAAGAAAAAACAGTTGACGGTGTAACACTGAAACAGATATTTACAGATGCCGGCTGCTACATTGCAGAATCTTCCTGCGCGGCGTGCCTCGGCGGTCCCGCTGATACAACCGGAAGATCGGTCGACGGAGATACAGTGATATCGACCACGAACAGGAATTTCCCGGGACGCATGGGCAGCAAGCAGTCGGGTGTCTATCTGGCAAGTCCGCTTACTGTTGCAGCATCAGCGGTCAAAGGCGTTATCACCGATCCGAGAGAGCTTTTGTAGTTCTCAGTTATTAGTTCTCAGTTCTCAGTTATTGGATGAATATAAAATAAATATCGGAAGAATATGGAAAATATAATAAAGGGAAAAGTATACGTGCTGGGCGATAATATCGATACTGATCAGATAATACCCGCTGAGCACTTGGTTTACAGCATTGAAGATCCTGAAGAATCCAGGAAATACGGGCATTACGCACTCTCCAGTGTTCCGCCCGAGCAGGCAGGATTGCCGCAGGGCAGAGTGCCATTCATTGACGGGGACAATTATCTGTCTGAATATTCTGTAATACTCGGCGGATCTAACTTCGGCTGCGGTTCATCGCGCGAGCATGCGCCGTTTGCACTGCAGATGGCCGGAGTAAAGGCTGTAGTTGCAGAAAGCTATGCGCGCATATTCTACAGGAATGCTGTAGACGGCGGATTTGTGATCCCGTTTGAGTGCGCTTCAGGCCTGAACGGCAAAATACGCACCGGCGATGAAGTTGAGATAAGCATACAGGATAATACACTGAAAAACATTACATCCGGTGACACATACCCGCTGAACTCTCTGGGTGATGTGTTTGATATTGTGTCTGCAGGCGGGCTGTTCAACTATGCGCGCCAGAATGCATTGACTGATTAAAAACTAAAAATAAGACAGGACTATAAATTGGAAATAGAGCTGCTGGATACTACACTGAGAGATGGCACACAGGGAGAGGGAGTAAGCCTTTCTGTGCAGGACAAACTGCTTATTGCACAACGCCTGGATGATTTCGGTATTGATATTATTGAGGGTGGCTGGCCTGGAAGTAATCCGAAAGATGAAGAATTCTTCCGTACCATAAGACAGATGCGTTTGACGCATGCAAAGGTGTCTGCATTCGGTTCTACAGCGCGGGACCTGCACAAGGTGCGTGAGGATGCCAATCTTCTGGCGCTTCTAAGGGCCGAGACCCCCGTTGTCTGCATATTCGGAAAAACGTGGGCCTTTCACGCCGAAAGGGGACTGGGGCTGACAGCCGAACAGAATGAGGACCTTATTTATCAGTCTGTCCATTTCCTGAACGAGAACGGCAGGCGTGTAATATTTGACGCAGAGCATTTCTTTGACGGCTATAAAGCAAACTGCGAGTTTGCACTCCGGATGCTGAGAGCCGCCGAAGCAGGCGGCGCGGATACTATTACATTGTGCGATACAAACGGAGGCAGCCTCCCGTCTGAAATAGAGCTGATAGTACGCGATGTAAAACTGAACGTATCGGTTCCTCTCGGTATACATGCGCATAACGACAGTGAACTGGCCGTAGCCAATTCTCTGGCTGCTGTTGCCGCGGGAGCGGTGCATGTGCAGGGGACTATGAATGGAGTGGGTGAGCGGTGCGGCAATGCAAATCTGCTGAGCATTATACCAAACCTTCTGCTGAAGATGAAACTGAACTCGAAAAGCAGGGTGAAATTAAAAGAGCTTACTTCCGTGTCGAACTATGTAAATGAGGTAATGAACATTGCGCCCGATCCGCGTGCTGCGTTTACCGGAATATCCGCATTTGCCCACAAAGGCGGCATACACGTAAGCGCGGTACTGAAGGATTCGAGCATGTATGAACACATAAAACCTGAAGCCGTGGGTAATACACAGCGTGTCCTGGTTTCTGATCTTTCAGGACAGAGCAACATAAAATATAAAGCGCGCGAACTGGGCATAACTCTCAGAAGTACTGACGAGCTAACTAAAAAAATAGTGTATAGGATAAAAGATCTCGAGCACAGCGGTTATCAGTTCGACGGTGCCGAGGCATCCTTTGAACTGATACTCAGGCAGGAGACCGGCGATTACATCCCGTTCTTCGATGTGCTCGATGCAAAAATAAACGTCATGTATGATTCAACGGGAAATCAGTCGGCAGAAGCAATTCTGAAAGTTCAGGTCGACGGCGAGATTGAGCATACCGCATCGGACGGCGACGGTCCGGTAAATGCACTCGACAACGCACTGCGTAAGGCGCTGATGAGATTCTATCCCGAGATAGCGTTCGTAAACCTGATTGACTATAAGGTGCGCGTTCTGGAGGAAAAGAAGGGAACTACTGCAAGGGTGCGTGTACTTATCCAGTCGGGCGACGGAACTAACACGTGGTCAACCGTGGGTGTATCAGAAAATATTATTGAGGCCAGCTTCCAGGCGCTGCGCGACAGTATTAACTACAGTCTGTATAAAAAGAGAATCGGAAAAAAAACTGAAGCGGTGTGAACCACTGCCGCTTCAGATCTCTTTTGTAAAAGAGTTTTCACTCCCTTTCTTTTTCTCAAATCCAATTTTCTTAAGGTACCGGTTGTGCTCTTCAACTGAGCTGGTGGCTGTAAAATACCTGTAGCCCTGAGCCTTCAGCTGCGCAGCTCTTTCAGCATACATGTAGCGCGAGTTCTTCAGATCTCGGTATTGCGGTATTACATAATCCAGCTTAACCTCAACCGTCCCGTCATTCATGCTTTCATATATAAACAATCCGGCAGGCACCATATCCCTGAGCGTAAAGAAGCAGAACGGGTTTTTGACAGCATCGAGGCTGAAAGCAGGAAAGTACTTCCGGATATCCTTTTCATAAAACTTCAGGAATTCACTTAAGTATGGGTCGGAAGTATTCTGAATCTGAATATAGCTGAAGTTTTCAAAGCGGGCCGACAGCTTGCGCAGATAATACATGTCTGCGATGGCTATAAAGGCATTCAGCAGGAATACCGGGATTGCGCCCAGCAGAAAACCATAGAGCGAGAACATAATGGCACCGAACAGATTGATCCATCTAAGCAGTTTAAGGTTACTCATCATGAGAGAGATGGCAACGAGTACAGAACCCGAATAGCCGATTATTTCTGTAACAGGCATTTTTTACTGTCCAAGATTAAAAAAATATTTAACCAAATATAAAACATTCCGGCGAGTATTGAATTAAAAAAATATCCCCGGGTCATGTATGAATGCCATGTAGTGCAGAAGACACTTAAAGTATCAGACGTCGTAGTATTTGGGAAGCGAAAATGTGAATACCGTACCTTTGCCGGGTGTGCTCTTTACAGAGAGTTCACCGCAGTTTTTCTCTACCATTTCCTTGCATATCACCAGTCCGAGACCTGTTCCAGCCTCATTTTCGGTTCCGAGTGTGGAATAAGAACAGTCGAGTCTGAATATTTTCGGAAAATCCTCTTCGTGGATGCCGATACCGGTATCGGTAACAGAAATTTGGTGATAATCTCCTGAATCGGAACTGCTTACAGTAATATGCCCGTTTCTGGGAGTAAACTTGATGGCATTGGAAATGAGGTTCTGGACTATGGAACTCACCATGGAAAGATCCGCATAAACAATACATTCACCGTTAATTTCATTCTTCAATGTAATGGATTTCTGAGCAGCGTTACCTCCCAGCAGGTTGAAGCTTTCCCCTATGACCCACTCCATATCAACCCTGCGGGGCAGATAGTTCATGCGTCCCGTCTGCAGTCTTGACCACTGCAGCAGGTTTTCCAGGAGTTTATACTGATTATGTATGGATTTGTTCAGCTGGTGAAAGAGCATCTCCTTTTCCTTGCTGCCGAGTCCGTTTGATGAATTTACCAGCAGGTCGGATATTCCAAGCATGCTCTGGAACGGGCTTTTCAGGTCGTGTGAAATGATGGAAAAGAATTTGTCCTTTGAAGCGTTGATTTCGCGCAGTTCCTCTGAATACTTTTTGATCAGGTCCCGTTCTGCTATGATTTCTGCTTCGGCACGTTTTCTTTCGGTGATATCGCGGAAGATGCTGAGCAGCAGCAGTGCACCGTTATCATCCTGCAGATAATTGTTGGACAGTTCGAACCAGATCTTCTTTTTGTTCCAGAGTGTAAGTTCGCGTTCAAGATGGGGTGCAATATCGCGCTTGATGAAGCGTTCCTTTTCCTTCTTTGCCATTTTATCCTGTTCGGTATAGTAGATAATGGAAAAGGATTTCCCGATGAGTTCTTCTCTCTCCATTCCGGTCATTCTGCAGAAAGCATCGTTGACGAGCAGCATAGTACCGTTTTCGTCGATAAGCCGCATACCATCGATCGATCTTTCCCAGACAAGCTGAAAAAGAGTTTTAGATCTGCTAATAGCTAAGTCAAAGTTGTTACTCATAGGAAGGCACCGCTCCGGCTCCCCGTTCTCGTAAATATTATTCGCAAAGTTAATGAATCAAGACTGCAAATGCAAATTGCACGCCCGGTACAAAGTGCTGCCATATATGCTTATATCATCGTACTTCACGATGTTTTGATATAGCAGCGCAGTGTTTCTGCAACGCTCCAGGCCTGTGCAATGCACCCGCGCGGAGTAAATGGCGTTTCCGCATCAAATATTTCGCTTATTGATCCTATACAGGCCTCGTCGAGATGTCCGATGAGTCCGTGCAGGTATTGCCGCGCACCTTGCTTGTCTTCCGGATAGACTTTCAGGTATGCGTCAATAAAGGGTCCGATCAGCCATGCCCATACTGTACCCTGATGATATGCCGCATCCCTTGCTCTGAGGTCACCGAAATATTTGGACTTATAATCCGTGTTGCCCGGTTCGAGACTACGGAGTCCGACTGGGGTCAACAGCTTATCCCTTACACTTTCTATCACCTGCTGCCAGTGCGATTGTTCCAGCACCGGATTATCGAGTGAGAAAGCGAACAGCTGATTGGGGCGGAATGACGCGTCATTGCCTCCTGTTTCGGTGTCTACAATATCATAGAGGTATCCGCCCTGCTCGTACCAGAAACGTGAATTGAAAGAGTCGTATGCTTTTTGTGCCTGGGCAGATATTTCTTCACGCTGTGTTTCGATATTCTCCTCCTGCATCCAGCCTTCGAGCAGGCGCAGTGCGTTGTACCACAACGCGTTGATCTCCACTGCCTTGCCGCGCCTGGGAGTAACCACCCAGTCATCCACCTTCGCATCCATCCAGGTCAGCTGATAGGACTGCTGACCCTGACGCAGAAGGCCGTCATTCGGGTCGACACCTATGCCGAAGAGTGTGCCGCGCAGATGGAAGTTGACGATATCGAGAAGACTTGGTATAAGCTGTCGGAGTGTAACCCTGTCATTCGTAATGCGGAGATACCGGCTCAGTGCGTGGAAGAACCACAGTGTAGCGTCAGCCGTATGGTACAGGCCTTTTTTTTCCCCTTCGGGGAAAAGGTTCGGTATTAGACCCTCTTTTATATAGTATGCGAAAGTGCGCAGTATCCAGCCTGCTTCATTATGCCGCCCGGTGGATAGTGTAAGTCCTTCGAGGCTTATCATGGTATCGCGGCCCCAGTCGGTAAACCAGTGATAACCGGCTATTACGGTGCGGATTTCGTCTCCGGCAGCTCTGGCGCGCGCAGCATCTTCAATTCTGCCGGCAGGAGTAATGATAAACTGGTCGGCAGCAAATATCAGCTCAGTCGCTTCAGGCGCGATATTATCGCCGGCTGATATAAGAAGGCGATGCCGCCGCTCGAGTTCTGCCCGCATAGCCTCTTCAGGTTTGAGTGCAAGTATAGTAGTCCACGATTCTGTCGAAGCGACAAATGTTGCAGGGTGGTTTTCGGACAATTCGGCGCGCATATATCCCGGGGTCCACAGCAGTCCGCGTGATTCATAACCGCGTTCAGCTTCGGTGCGGTAGAACAGTTCCTGAGTATTTCCGCCTTCAATAGTAAATGCTGAATGTTCGCCGTAAAAATGCAAGCGCAGTGGAGGCAGCTGCGGTTCGGAATGGATTTCGAACCGGGCATCGGTTACATTCATTACATAGGGCTCTCTGATCTGTTCACTTACCGGTGCCTCGTGAGTTCTGAAATGCATTGACGGGTGCAGCTCAATTCGTATGGGTCCTTCACCGGATATGAGCCGGTAGGTGATGTGAATTGTATTCTGCATGTGAATCATATGGATATGTTTTTCTATTACTATAGAATCCATTTCGTAGCGCCACACAGGGAGTCCCATTTCCAGTCTGAACTCCTTGAGTGACCCGGCTGCGGGAATCTCCAGCACATTCTCAGCTCTTTCCTCGCCACCCAGAATTACGACTGAACCATCGTGCAGGTATATTTTTTCCGAGAGATGATTGAGCATTACCATACGTCCCAGCGGTGCAGGGAGAGCGGCGATCAGCAGTCCGTGGTACCGCCTTGTCGGAGCACCCACGATTGTGCCCGAGGCATATCCGCCCAGTCCGTTTGTTATCAGCCATTCGCGTGATAAAAGCCGGTATGCAGCATTGGTATCGTTATTTTCCAGTCTGAGTCTGCGCGTAAAATCTTCCATTCTGATTCACCATATAAGGTTATAAAATTCAGCATTTTATACTATTTATACTATGTCCTGCAAGCAGCATAGCAGAGTGTGCAGAAATAAACCATCCCGATTTTTCATCGTCCGGTTCGGGCATTCCGCCGCCGCCGTATTTAACGGATTCACTCGACCACAATAATTTCCATTTTCTGTCTCCGGGCGGTGCAAGCAGCGGTTCGGGTGAAGGGCTAAGGTGCAGATCGGCTCCAAAGTTTACTATGAGCAGACGGTCATTGCAGTCACCTCCGAAGAAGCGTATCAGGAATGCTTCGCCGCCAAGTACTGCTCCGTCAAAGGAATTCCTGGTTCTGGCTGACCGGAGAACCGGATCATCGCGTCTGAGAGCAATCAGATCACGATACAATGAATATACAGCGGAGTTCTTTTCTTTTTCTGTATGATCCAGTTTGCATGACATGAAAGTCGCTCTGCCGGAAGGATCTGCGAGCATCCGCTGTGTCTCCTCGGTTGCAATACTCGGGAACTGGGCCAGGAATTTGCATCTGCCTTCTTTAACCAGCCGGGCCAGTTCAGGGCTGTGATCGGCAAAATACAGGAATGGCCTGGAGGATGCGAATTCCTGTCCCTGAAACAGCATAGGTATAGACGGAGTGAGCAGCAGCAGTGCTGCAGCAGCCCGGTAAAGTCCGGGGGAGGTAAGGAAATGCATACGCAGCCCGCGTGCCGAGTTGGCAACCTGATCGTGATTCTCAAAATAGTTTATGAATGATACCGGCTGAATGTCCAATGCCGGTGTACCGCGTCTCTGCTTCTGCCATTTGTACCTCTGTCCCTGGTACAAAAATCCGTATTTCAGCGCGGAGATGAATTCCTGAGGGGCCCCATTGTAATCTGTATAATAGGCTTCGTTGTGACCGGTTAGTGCTACATGCAGAGAATGGTGAAAGTCGTCGTTCCACAGGGCATCTATTCCATAGCCGCCCTCTGCCGGCGGGCGTATAAGTCTCGTGTACTGCGGTTCATTTTCTGCGACTATAAATACGCAGCGTTCACGGGCGGCTTCTCGTGCATTGTGTGTGATTACCTTCAGTATGTGTTCTGCGGATGAATCATATATCTGCTGAGTAGCATCCAGCCTGAGCCCATCCATGTGGAACTCGTCTATCCAGTAACTTGCGTTGGAAGCGAAATAGTCGCGCACGCCGTGACTGTTTTTCCCGTCAAAATTTATTGCATCGCCCCACTCATTATCGTATTTCTGAGTGAAGTACCACGGCGAAAATTCCCGTAGATAGTTCCCGTCGGGTCCCAGATGATTATACACTACATCCAGTATGACGGCAATGCCATGAGAGTGTGCAGTATCGACGAAATACCTCAGGTCATCCGGATGGCCGTAAAGTCTGGTGGGGGCATAGATATCCACTCCGTCGTATCCCCAGCCGAAAGTGCCGGGGAATTCAGAAACCGGCATAATTTCAAAGACCGTTATACCCAGTTCTGCAAGACCGGCAATTTTTGCTGCAGCGCTTCTGTAGGTCCCTTCCTGTGTATAGGTCCCTATATGCATTTCATATATAACCGCATTTTCCGGCCGGACACCCTTCCATCCGGAATCCTGCCAGTTATATTTTGATGGATCAATTACCTGAGATGTGCCATGCGGTCCGTCCGGCTGGAATCTGGATGCCGGATCCGGATGCAGGTCCTTTCTGCCGTCGAGTCTGAAACGATAGCAGCTGCCCTCAGCAAAGTCCGGGACGAGCGCAGAGAAATATCCGTCATCTTCACTTGTCATCTCAAATGAAGAAATCGGATTGTACCGGTTTTCACCCAATCGTTCTTCGCCTGTTACATCGACGCGTGAGCACTTTGGTGCCCAGAG
This sequence comes from Bacteroidota bacterium, assembly GCA_050258935.1. GTDB lineage: Bacteria > Bacteroidota > Ignavibacteria > Ignavibacteriales > SURF-24 > JBLMZS01. The sequence continues at coordinate 12,072 of JBLMZS010000078.1, read as the reverse complement.
CCGGAAATGCACCCCTTTACCGTGTATAATTTCCGCACCTACAGGCAGTTTCCTTTCCACCTGTACAGTACCAGGACTTCTGTTCATTGATCCTCAACTATTCTGTCTGTTTGCTTGCTGTTAGTGATGGCGCAGTGCCTTTATCAGTTCATCCTTGTTCATTCTGGAATAACCTGTTATACCAATCCTCTTTGCTTTTTCCACCAGCGCGGCCTTTGTAGATTCATCATAGTTGCGGGCTTTGCCTCCGCGCCTGCCGGCAACTTCTGCTGGTGTGTTTGCAATTCGCGCAGCCTTTTCCTTGCTCATGTTTTTGCGGCGGAGCGCTTCATAGCGTTCCGGATCTTTTATGCTGTTCTCTCCTCGTGGTGACATGGCTGTTTCCTTTCGGTTCTTATCATTGATCCTTTTATTTTATGATATTACTTTTGCGGATTATTTCAATTCAAAACTATATGGGCCACCGGTTTAAATTTTGCACCATGAAATATTCCTTATTATTTTTTACTTTTAGTATCTCTTTTTTACGCCTGAAATTACTATATGAAACATTATACCATACCCGTATTTATTCCTGAACTGGCCTGTCCTTTTCAGTGCATTTTCTGCAATCAGAAAAAAATTACCGATACTCTTCGTATTCCTTCGCGACAGGAAATTATAAATATATTCGACAGTCATCTTTCGAGCATCGACTGGAAGAACAGTCATGTCGAGATCGGCTTCTTCGGCGGAAATTTTACCGGCATAGAAATTTCCGAGCAGAAGCGGCTTCTGGGCTACAGCGCAGAATATCTGAAGTCGGGGATGGTCAGATCGGTCCGTGTGTCTACCAGGCCGGATTATATAGATATGGAGAGGCTTGAACTGCTCGCAGACTTCGGAGTAAAGACAATAGAACTGGGCGCACAATCGATGTGCGATGATGTGCTTGCTGCATCGGGCAGGGGACATAAGGCGGCTGATACGGAACGGGCATCGGGAATGATACTCGGTGCGGGGTTTTCGCTCGGACTGCAGATGATGGTCGGACTGCCCGCAGATGATACTGAAAAATCCGTTTTTACCGCGCGCAGAATAACCGAGCTGGGCGCCTCGTGTACCAGGATATATCCGGCGCTGGTTATACGCGATACTAAAATGGAAGAGCTGTATTACAATGGCAAATACAAACCCTTATCACTCGAAGAAGCGGTCAGGCGTACAAAAGAAGTATACAAAATATTCGAGGAAAACAATGTACAGATAATACGGGTAGGTCTGCATCCTTCGGAAGGACTGCTCGACGGCAGCGCATTCATTGCAGGCCCGTTTCACATATCTTTCCGCGAACTGGTGCTTTCGGATATCTGGCGTGATGTATTCATGGCAATGGATAAGAGTTCAGCTCCGGACAGAAGAAGGGTTATACTGCACGTACCCGAAGGACAGATAAATTATGCTGCAGGATACAACGCATCGAATAAAAACTATCTGCTGGAATTTTTCAGTGAGGTTAAATTCAGGACGGACAATTCTCTTAAAGGCAGAGAGTATTATGCTGATTATTGCTGACCACAAAATGCCCGATGAGGCAAAACATAAGCTCAGCCGGTACGGGGAACTGGTAGAGTTCAGCACTTCAGGAATAACGTATGAGGCAATATCGGGACACCCGGACATTTTCTTCTGCAGGCATTCGATGGATGACGGTATAGGGTATCGTCTTATTGCAGCGCCCAATGTCCCGGATAAATATTTTCGCATACTTGAAGCAAAATCCATTCAGTATCTGAAGGGTATCAGACCTGTAGGAATCAGGTATCCCGCTTCCGCATTGTACAATGCTGTGATGACAGGCGGCCGGCTTATTCACAGACTTGATATTTCAGACGAGGCACTCCTGCAGCGGGCAGTTGAAAGGATCAATGTGCCCCAGGGATACACGAGATGCAGTCTTCTGGAACTGGTGCCGGATGTGTTTATTACTTCGGATATGGGTATATACAACGCGCTTTACGGGCATGCGAAAGATATTCTTTTTGTGAAGCCTGATAATATCAGACTGCCCGGATTCAAACACGGTTTTTTCGGCGGCACCTGCGGCATCCGGGGTAACAGTATATTCCTTGCCGGCAGTCTGGATTATACATCCGATCCGCCGGCCATCAGGAAATTCCTGCAGAAATATGGCTATGATATAATTGAACTGTGTGATGAACCGCTGTTCGACTGCGGCTCCATACTATTTCTGTGAACCTTATCTGGTAAGTTCAGAAGTGCAGTATGCACAGCGTGTGGCCTTTATATCAATAGTTGACAGACAGTAAGGGCACTGCTTTACAACCGGTTCCGTCTTTGCTGCAGCTTCCTGTTTTGCTTTTCCGTTGCTCAGCGTCTCGAGTGATTTCAGCATTTTTATAAGCATGAATACCGAGAATGCAACAATCAGAAAAGCCACAAGATTGTTTATGAACATTCCGTAGTTGAATGTTACGGCACCTGCCGACTTAGCAGCCGCAAGGTTGGCATATGGCTCGGGACCTGTACCGCTTCTCAGTACCACGAACAAATCCCTGAAATCCATATTCCCCAGAACCAGTCCGATCGGAGGCATGATGATGTCGTTGACCAGCGACTGGACTATTGTCCCGAATGCACCGCCGATAATTATACCGACAGCCATATCGATCATATTACCCTTAAATGCAAATTCCTTGAATTCCTTCAGCATCCTTCCTCCGGATAATTGCTTATAAAGTAATAGTTGAAATTTAGCACTTTAATTTTAATTTTCAAGTATGTAATTCCTTATTCAGTGCCGGTAAATCCAGTAAGTTTATACTGTACTGACAACTGAATATTAAAACAGAAGAAAAAATGCAGGTAACTATATGCCACAGCAGAGTATTAACCCGGCTACCGGTGAGATGATTCAGGTGTTCCCTGATATCAGCAGGGAAGCAGCAGCAAGGAACATAGAAAAAAGCCATCAGGTTTTCAGTGACTGGAGAAATGTCAGTTTTGCCGGGAGAAGCGGCTATCTCAGAGCTGCTGCTGCAGTGCTGAGAAATGGTGCTGACAGGTATGCACAGATAATGGTATCTGAAATGGGGAAGCCCATCAGGCAGGCTGCCGCTGAGGTTGAGAAATGCGCCTGGGTCTGCGATTATTATGCGGAAAACGGTGAGGAATTGCTGAACAACAGAATTATAAACACCGATGCGCACAAAAGCTATATGGCGCACGAACCCCTGGGTGTAATACTGGCAATTATGCCGTGGAATTTTCCGTTCTGGCAGGTATTCCGTTTTGCCGCACCGGCACTCATGGCCGGAAATACAGTGCTGCTAAAGCATGCTTCAAACGTGCCTATGTGCTCTCTTGCCATAGAAGAAATATTTGCACAGGCGGGATTCCCGCAGTACTGCTTTAAGTCATTGCTGGCATCTTCATCGGATGTCGAGACCATAATTGCAGATAAAAGAATCCGGGGTGTCTCGCTTACAGGAAGCGATGCTGCCGGCAGGAAAGTGGCAGCTGCAGCTGGAAAATATCTTAAAAAGTGTGTGCTGGAATTGGGCGGCAGCGATCCGTTCATTGTTCTGCCTGATGCCGATATGGAAAAGGCAGTGGCAAAAGCAGTGGAATCCAGAATGATCAACAACGGTCAGAGCTGTATTGCTGCGAAAAGGTTTATACTGCACAACAGTATAGCAGATGAGTTTACCGAAAAATTTGTAAGCCATGTTTCGAGGCTCAAAACCGGTAATCCGATGGATGGAAATAATGAAGTCGGACCAGTGGCCCGTGAAGACCTTCTGGAAGACTTAAGCCGCCAGGTAAGCAAATCAGTAGAGATGGGCGCCAGACTGCTGGCAGGCGGGAACAGGATGGATGGACAAGGATATTTCTTTGCGCCTACTGTTCTGGGTGAAGTATCTCCCGGAATGCCGGCATACCAGGAGGAGACGTTCGGGCCGGTTGCAGCACTCATAAGGGCGGAAGATACCGCCCGGGCAGTGGAAATTGCAAATGATTCTGATTTCGGGCTGGGCGCGAGCATATGGAGCCGGAATATAGATGAAGCTGAAATGCTGGCGAGCCGTATACAGTCAGGGTCAGTATTTATTAACGGCATGGTGAAATCCGATCCGCGCCTTCCTTTCGGCGGAATAAAGGACTCCGGATACGGCAGGGAACTGTCGGAGCCGGGGATAAAGGAATTTGTCAATATTAAAACAGTGTGGATCGCCAAATAACTGATATGTGCACGGAAAGGATAATTGTGTATGGGAGTAAAAAATTGTATCTGAAAGCAATATCACTAAGCACACAAATTCAATCATCTCCTGAAGGTGTAATATGTTGAAAATTAAAATTCTTGCCGGAATCAGTATTCTGCTGGGCCTGATCTCCCTGGGATGGGTACTGTACGATTATCTTGCGCTGACCGATATCATCTATAACTATGGGCAGGAAAGCATACTACTCGAAAAGAAACGCTATATCACTATGGGATTTATCCCGGTACTGCTGTTCCACTTTTTCTTTTTTGCGACCATGTATTTTCTGTTCGACTACCTGAAAACTGTACGTTCTGAAAAGGTGCAGCTGGAACTGGAAATGGAAAAGCAGAAGAAGGTACCTGCACCGGGCGAAATATCAGACGACGACGGTCAGACACACTGAAGACGAGGCGGATTCTTTTTCTGATTTTGGGCTTTTAACTTTGCACTGAATTGTATTATTTTTATGCTTTGTAAAAACAGCGAATAACTGAGGTAATAAAATGAGCGAAAATAATGAACCGGTTCAGTTCAGGGCACGCCGCATCAGCAGAAGTTATACACAAAAAATAAATTCGACTCCGGATGTGATATTTCCTCTTCTATGTCCCCGCAGGGAACTCGAATGGCTGGATGGATGGAACTATCAGATGGTATATTCACAGTCGGGTTTCGCCGAACCGGGCTGCATATTCAAGACAAAGCATGAAATATCAACCGATACAGTCTGGATTATTACACGTCACGACAAGGAAAATAACCAGATTGAATTTGTACGCATTACTCCCGATATAGTTGTCGTAAATATGTTCATTTCGCTGAATGACAATTATAACGGTACTACGGACGTAAATATAGAATACGTTTTCACCGCACTCTCGGAAAAAGGGAATGAATTTATAGAAGGTGAATCCTCGAAACAGTTCCTCCAGATGATGAAATGGTGGGAAAAGTCGATGAATTATTTCCTCGCCAGCGGAAACAAACTGCTGGCTCTGCAGACTAAAAAAGCCAAACCGCAGACTGAAACAGTGGTGAAATCTGAAGAATCCGGAAAATCCGAAACAGATCTGAAGAACGGTGGGCAAAAATCAGGGGCGAAAAAGAAAACCCTGGCACGGGGAAAGTCACAGACATCAAAGAAACTTTCTGCATCCGGAAAAGCGACCGGTAAAGAAGATAAACAGTAACTTGTGATGATTCACGAAGAATTCTGCTGGAACAGCAGCGACGGGCTGAGGCTATTTGGTCAGTTCTGGAAACCGGAGCATGAAACAAAGGCAGTGGTATGCCTGGTTCACGGACTGGGTGAACACAGCGGCCGGTATAAGATCCTGCCGGTGTGCCTTGCCAATGCCGGATATGCACTTATAGCTTTCGACCAGAGGGGACACGGAAAATCAGACGGCAAAAGGGGGCATACGCCTTCCTACGAACACCTTATGGATGATATTACCACGTTTCTGCACCAGACGGAAAAACGATTCCCAGGGAAACCGCTATTTCTCTACGGTCACAGCATGGGCGGAAACCTGGTGCTGAATTATGCCCTGCGCTATAAACCAGCACTGAAGGGCGTGATTGTCACCGGTCCCTGGCTGAAACTGAAGAATCCTCCCGGCCGGGTGAAATTCAGATTTGCCGGGCTCATGGATCTGCTCTGGCCCGAATATACCAGCCGCAACGGACTCAAATCCAGCGATCTGTCGCACGTCGAGAATATGAATCCGGAAAAGGACGAGTATATACATCCCTGGATCACTGCCCGCACTTTTATGGGTGTTCACAAAGCGGGCGAATATGCGATGAAAAACGCCTCCGAATTTTCTTACCCGCTTCTCCTGATGCACGGGGGAAGTGACAATGTGACCCATCCGGAAGCAAGCCGTGTGTTTGCATCGTGCATTGACGGCAACTGCACACTGAAGATATGGGACGATCTCTACCACGAAATTCACAACGAACCCCGTAACAATGAGATATTTGCAATGATGACCGGCTGGCTGGATAGTCAGCTCACCGGGTGCAGCTGACCATTGCCGGAAATATTATTCTATGCGCCGCATTTTGCATCGTTCGGCACACCGCTGATTGCACCGGTTACGTCTCAGAATTGTATTTCAAATTACACATTCTTTATTTATTTTTGGTGTTTAAACTGTTTATCCTCTTGGGCTAAAAATAAAGGAGGAAATTTATGTCGATCAGAATTCAGAATAAATATTTTGAAGCTCTCAGAAGATATGAACGCAAATTCAGAGGCCGCGAAGCCGAAGACTATAAAATGCTTCTGAAACGCCACAAGGACGATGAGGATCTCGACAAGATCTCGCTTGAAAGGCTGAAAGAGCTGTATGAAAAATATTACGTCAACCGGGAACGGAAATCTTACGATGACATTTTCGGAAAGCCCGGGGAACAGAATCCTCAACAGGATTTATAAGATGAGTGCATTATACTTCTTATTCGATTTTAATCGTTATTCTTTAACATATAGTATCGGTGACTGAATGAACTACAAACTGACCAACAAAATTTTTGCTGCTCTGGTTTTTGTGATATCGCTGGCACAGTTCCTTATGACTGTACAGCCTTCGGTATCATTCTGGGATTGCGGTGAATTTATAGCTGCAGGCTATGCGCTGCAGGTTCCACATCCCCCCGGAGCGCCCTTCTTCCTATTGCTGGGACGCATTTTCTCTATGATTCCTTTCGGAGCAAATCTGGCGTTCAGAGTAAACATGATATCAGTGTTCTCAAGTGCGGTATCAGTACTTATGCTCTACCTTGTGGCTGTTAAACTGATTAAGAACTACAGGGGAAGGGAGTTCAGGAGCAGTTTTGAGGCGATCGCAACATTCGCTGCTTCGGCAATAGGTGCGCTGTCGTTCTCGTTCAGCGATACTTTCTGGTTCAATGGTGTTGAGGCAGAAGTCTACGCAAATTCCACATTCCTCTTCGCCGTAATTACATGGCTTATGATGGTATGGCATGAAAGGGCAGATGAGCCGGATAATGAAAAATACCTGCTAATGATCGCATATCTCGTCGGACTTTCCACTGGTGTACACCTTATGAGTGTGCTGGCGATCGTTCCCGTAGTGATGGTCATACTGTTCAGAAAGTACGTCGTGGATGACGAACACTGCAAAAAAACCGGATACATTTTCCTGGGACATGCTGCCATAATATTCATCGTAGCGCTTGCACTCTGGGCAGCTGAAAAAACGACTACCAGCCCCTCGCCGGCAGAATATCAGGCATTTGATTCCAAATTCAAATGGATAATGGTTGCCATCAGTGCGATAATCATGGGAGCCTTCTGGAAGAAAGTATTCAACCGCAACTCATTCTATATGCCCATTATAGTCGGCGGTATCGCTCTTATGGTTACATACCCGGGCATAGTAAAAATGCTGCCTTCTCTTATACTTACCATCGGCGGTGACCACAGCATGGTCGACATGGTGGTATTCTTCGTCATACTCGCAGCCCTGGGAGCAGGAATATACTGGAGTGTCAAAAACAATAAGCCTACAACGAACCTGGCGCTTATGTCGCTGCTTTTCGTGGTACTCGGATTTACCACATATACAATGGTTATTATCAGGGCAAACCAGCAGCCTCCTATGAATGAAAATGAACCGAACGACTTCAAGGAACTCGTATCCTACCTGAACCGCGAACAGTACGGTGATTTCCCGACATTCAAAAGAAGATTCGCCACAGAACCGGGACAGATGGTTGTCTACCAGAATTACTCGAGCGATCTGGACTTCTTCTGGAGATACCAGATGAACCACATGAAAACGCGCTACCTGCTGTGGAACTATGCAGGAAGGGAATCATGGGTGCAGGATTCGGGTGTGGATGTCGGATTCCTGAACGGAATCGGAAATGCAACGGTTGGCAAGATTTTCAATATCCATTTTGCCTCAGACGGCAAGGGCGCTGCTAATTATCTCGCTATTCCGTTCTTGCTCGGCCTTCTCGGTATTTATTTCCAGTTCAGGCGCGACTGGAAAATGGGGTCGGTGTTCATGATCATGTTTATATTCATGGGATACCTTACTGCTTTCTACCAGAATCAGCAGGAGCCCCAGCCCCGCGAAAGAGACTACTTCTATGTGGGTGCTTTCTTCGTATTCTCCATCTGGATTGCCCTCGGCATCAAGGGGCTCGTTGAAACCCTGGAAGAATACGTGAAGGAAAAATCACTCGCCAGTATAGCAGGCTATGCCGTGCTGGTACTCGGCTTCGTGGCCGTCCCGGTCACCATGGCCAGCGCAAACTGGTATACTCACGACCGTTCGAATAACTGGGTTCCGTGGGATTATTCCTATAACCTTCTGCAGAGCTGTGAACCCAACGCCATACTCTTTACAAACGGCGATAACGATACTTTCCCGCTGTGGTATCTGCAGGATGTCGAGGGTGTAAGACGAGACGTCAGGATAGTAAATCTGAGCCTTCTTAATACTAACTGGTATATCAAACAGCTGAAGCACACAGAACCATACGGCTCACAGAAAGTAGCTTTGAGTTCGACCGACGATTATATCGAGACGATAGAACCCATGCAGTGGGATCCGAAAGTGCTCTCAATACCGGTTCCGCAGGAAGTGCTTGCTCCATACCTGGTAAAAGGAGCCGACGGCAAAACTGATGTTGAAAAATTCGGTATGCTCGACTCAAATATAGTCCGCACCGGTAAGCTGGTTTTCCGCATGGATAACACTCTGGCTTTCGGTGACGTCAAGGCTATACGTACTCAGGATATAATAGTCAGGGATATAGTCGAATCAAACAAGTGGAAACGTCCTATCTACTTTGCAGTTACTGTCGCAGACGACGGTAAGATCGGTCTCCAGGACCACCTGCTTATGGAAGGACTCGCCTATAAACTGGTGCCGTTCAGAAGAAGGCCCAATACAGAATTCATGAACGGTGAGGTCATGAGAGCTCAGCTGTTCAATGAGAATCCTTCTTACAGCGTTACCTATAAGCCTGGCTTTAAGTTCAGAGGCCTGAACAGCAGCGAGACATTCTTCGATGAAAACCACGAACGCCTCACTCAGAACTACAGGAGTTCGTTCATGAGACTCGCGGTTTTTTATCTCTATAACATGCGCGACAACAGGCAGTGTATCTCCGCTCTTGACCAGATGGAAAAAACAATGCCGAGAAAGATCATCGACATGCCGTATCCACTGAGATTCGAGATCAGCGGCCTGTATTATCAGGCTGGCGCCATTGACAAGTACCGGGTTATTGCCAAAGAAGTGGAAACAATCGCTCTGGCACAGCTGAACAAGAACCCTAACGATGTCAACGGTTACTATAACCCGTACAGGGTGCTGAGCGAAGTATATTCAAACCTGAAGGAATACAGCAAGGCTGCCGCACTGTTCCAGAGACTGAAACAGATGTACCCGAATGAAACTTCCATCGACAGGGAAATTGCACGTTACAATGCCCTGGCATCCGGAAAACAGGATACCTCGGCAGGACAGCAGAAATAAATCCAAGAACATTCTGAGACTGCGGGGAGCTTAAATATTGTAGGCTCCCCGCTTTTCTGTTTTAATCGGTGCTCAGAATGATATTTATGAACACTAAAACCATGAAATATTTGATTTGAAAATTCTTGTGTTCTCTCTTTCCGGTATTGGCGATGCTCTTATGTTTACTCCCGCCTTAAAGATTCTCAGACAGGCTTACCCCGATGCTCTGATCGATGCATTGTGCATGTTCAGGGGTGTAAAGGATATATATGAAAACAATCCCGACCTCAGCAACGTCTATTATTTCGATATGATGAAAGAAGGGGCGCTGAAAACTTTTCTCTACATGCTCAAACTCCGCGGCAGATATGATGTAAGCTTCAATGTTTATCCTTCAAACAGAAAGGAATACAACCTGCTGAGCTTCTTTACCGGTGCACGCAGGCGCGCCGGAGTTAAATACATAAGAGAGAATAATAAAAATCTGGGATTCCTCAATAACATTACCGTCGAAGAAAACGATCTTATACACAATGTCGAAACAAACCTCCGGCTAGTGTCAGCCATTACCGGCAAAACGGCAGATGAGGTTCCGGGATTGCATCTGCCGCTTACAGCCGGTGATGAAAAGTTTGCCGTGGAATATCTGTCTAAGAAAAATATAACTGCCGGCGATCTGGTTATCGGCTTTCATCCCGGATGCTCAACGCTGAAGAATCATATTAACCGGCGCTGGGAGCCCGAAAAGTTTTCACGACTTGCAGATCTTCTATCCTCCCGGTTAAATGCAAAAATACTTGTGTTCGGCGGACCTGAAGAACAGGAACTGAAAGATCTGGTAGTTTCCGGAGCCGGGGCGGACAATATCTGTTCTGTTACTGCCGGTAGTCTTTCTCAAAGCGCTGCAATAATGAAAAGATGCGATCTGTTTGTTACTAATGATTCGTCGCTCATGCACGTGGCTTCGGCCCTGAAACTGAAAGTAGTGGCGATAATAGGACCTACGAACGTACACTACATACATCCGTGGAAAACCGATTACCGTATAGTAAGTCTCAACCTTGAATGTTCTCCCTGCTTTTTTTATTCTCCCAAACCGCTGCAGTGCAAAAGAACCGACGTGTTGTATAAATGCGTCCGTGAAATAACCCCTGAAATGGTCTTCGAAGAATGCAGGCAGTTCCTGTCTGTCAAATAGCAAATAAAAATATTTTTATATGAGCAAAAGAAAAACACTGGAATTGCTGGCTCCTGCAAAAAACCTGCAGGCGGGTATCGCTGCGATTAATACAGGAGCCGATGCATTGTATACAGGCGCCCCCAGGTTCGGGGCCCGTGCTGCCGCTTCCAACAGCATATCCGATATAGAACAGCTCGCTGCCTATGCGCACCGGTTTAATTCTAAAGTATACGTCACACTGAATACGCTGCTGTATGATCATGAACTCGAAGAGGCCCGCCGTCTGGCCATCAGAATGTATGAGGCGGGCGCAGATGCACTGATAATACAGGATATGGCATTTCTGGAAATGGATCTGCCTCCCATAGCCTTGTTTGCTTCCACTCAGACCAACAATTATTCACCGGAAAAAGTAAAATTCCTTCAGGATGCGGGATTAAAGCGCATCATACTGGCCCGGGAACTTTCTCTTCAGCAGATACGGAAAATACGCTGCGAAACAATGATTGATCTGGAATTTTTCATACACGGAGCACTCTGCGTCAGTTACAGCGGTCAGTGCTACATGAGCCATTATTCTACGGGCAGGAGTGCGAACCGGGGCTGCTGTTCACAGCCATGCCGGCTGAAATATACACTTGAGGATTCAGACGGCAGGGTACTGATAAAGGATAAATACCTGTTGTCACTAAAAGATCTGAACCTTTCGGCCCGCATTGCAGAACTTATCGATGCGGGAATTACATCTTTCAAGATTGAAGGCCGGCTGAAAGACTTGAACTATGTAAAAAATATCACCGCATATTACAGAAAAATTCTCGATGAAATCATCAGCTCCCGCGGCGACTATTCTGCTGCATCAGACGGCAAGGTATTCACCGGATTTGAGCCTGATCCGGAAAGGACGTTTAACCGCGGATATACTGACTACTTTATATCCGGAGCGCCGGGAAAACTTTCCTCATTCGATACTCCTAAATCTGCAGGCAGCTGCGCCGGTACTGTGAGTATGGTCGGTGACAGATATTTTGAGTTTGAAAAAGAAGTTCTGCTCAGGAACGGAGACGGAATATGCTGGTTTACGCCGGGCGGAGAGCTCAACGGAATGAATATCAACCGC
>JBLMZS010000077.1:0-19556 GCA_050258935.1 Bacteroidota bacterium | reverse complement strand
ACATCCGTTGTATGGCAACTGCGAAAAAACCGTTGCACTTTACAAATCCTCCGACAACAGGCTTGAACTGGAGCTTACATTCCTGACGATTGATGAGATGGATGGGGTGATTATCTGCGAGCCGAGAGTAAGGAATCTATCAGTTGAGGAGCTGACTTTCACTGCCGTAAGACTTGGTGATTTTATGATGGATGCCCGGGATTACGGGATGGACAAGCCATATGAATTCTGGAGCTTTCAGGGCGGCAGTTATTTCGAAAGATACGATTGGATATTTCCTCTGACCAAAGGCTATTCACGCGAGAACTACCAGGGCATGAATGTCCCCGATTATGGAGGCGGCATACCTGTTGTCGATTTATGGGGCAGGAAACAGGGTATAGCTCTTGCCTCGCTCTCCATGAGGCCTGAACAGATAAGCCTGCCAGTGCATGTGCTGGCAAACGGTAATGTAGCCTGTGCTATAAGTGATACACTCAGCCGCGTCAGTCAGCCCGGCGGCAGTATATCATTGCTGCCTTTTGCTATAATTACACACAAAGGCGATTATTACAATGCCCTTACTTCCTATTCATCTATTCTGCAGAAGCAGGGGATGAAATTTGCAAAAACCCCGGCTGACGGATTTGAACCAGAATGGTGCGCGTGGGGCTATATCAGGAATTTCATCAAAGAGCAGATACTCGCCACACTGGATAAAGCAAAGGAACTCGGTTTTAAGTGGGTTACTATTGATGACGGGTGGCAGAATGCGGACGGGGACTGGGAAGTCGACAGGATAAAATTTCCGGGAGGTGAAGCCGAGTTCAAAGAACTGATTGCATTTATTCACTCAAAAGGTTTTAAGGTGAGACTGTGGTGTGTGCCTTTTGAAACGCACGATTCGGCGTATAATCTCATTCATTATCCCGACAGGCTTAATGAATACGGAATGAAATTTCAGAGCCGCCTGGCGCTGGCACATCCCGACTGGTTCCTGCTGAACGCTGATGGTTCGAGGGTCCAGGTCTCTTACTGGAATTCGTATTTTCTGTGTCCTGCTTATGCTCCTGTCAGGGAACATTACAAAAGATTTGTGACCAGGGCCATTAAAGAATGGGGAGTGGATGGGCTCAAGGTGGATGGACAGATATTCAACGCTGTACCCCCTTGCTATAATCCGGCTCATCATCATAAGGATCCTGCCGAGGCTTGTTATTCCGTACCTGATTTCATGCGGGATTTGTTCGAAACTGCATGTGCACTTGACTCGCAGCAGGTAGTTCAGCTTTGTCCCTGCGGTACCAACTTTTCAATCTATAACCTGCCGTATACAAACCAGACAGTAGCCTCCGATCCGGTAAGTTCATGGCAGGTGAGGTCAAAGGGCAAAACATTCAAGGCTCTGTGCGGCGATGCCGTTGCTTACAGCGGAGATCATGTAGAACTGACACCTGTCAGGTGGGATGATGGTGTAAAGGGAATGGTACGCTTTCGCATGGATGACTTTGCTTCAACTGTAGGCATTGGCGGAGTACCCGCTTCCAAGTTCACCATGACCACAGTTGCTCAGGCAGATTCGGGTTTCATGCTGATACCGGAAAAAGAGGCCCACTGGAAGAAATGGATAGAAATATACGAAAAGGAAAAACCCACCCTGGGCAGATATCTTAACCTGTATGATATAGCCTTTGACAAGCCTGAAATGCATGCAATACGTAAAGACGAAGTAATGTATTATTCTGCATTCTGCGATGATGAATATTCGGGTAATATAGAGCTGCGCGGTCTTAGTAAAGGGAAATACAATATTATTGATCTGGAGAGCGGCCGGACAATGGAAACTATTACTGTTGAAAATGGATCATCCGTAATCTCCGCTAAATTTAAGTATTATCTGTTATTGAAAGCAGTTCCATACAGGTGAAAAAACTTACCTGAATTATTCATTATATAGAGGAAAAAATGGCAAACCTTAAACTTTCGTCCTTTGTACTGTTTGTATCAGATGTAACAAAATCGAAAGAGTTTTTTGTAAATGTCCTGGATCAGGAAGTCACCATGGAAATCGGCAATATTAACATTGGTTTCAAAAGCGGTCTTGGCCTGTGGGATAAAAAGTATGCAACAAATGTGATTTTCGGAAAAGAGAGTATGAGTCAGCAGGATTGCAGAGAATTGGAAATATATTTTGAGACCGATGATCTCGACAGGATATATAAAAAAGTAAGTGATTTTAAAATAGAACTTATACACGATATAAAGGTTCAGCCCTGGCAGCAGCGGGTTTTCAGGTTTTGTGATCCGGATAACTTCATTATAGAAGTGGGGGAAACAATGGAAGAAGTGATAAAAAGATTGAATAAAGAAGACATGCCAATTGACATGATCGCAGAAAAAACGTTTATGCCTAAAGAAGTAATACAGGAAATATTAAACAGATGAAAACAAAAAACCCTTTAGCGGAGGCATCATCATGAGTGCAAACCCATCCAAACTGTGAAGAAATTTTGGAAAGCAATCCAGCTGGATGGAATGATTATCAATTACGGCATTACATTGCGCGGGCTGATGGGCCCCATTTTCGGCCAATCCTATATTGAGTATCAGCGGCCGCCAGGCTGGTTCTGCCCACGGATTCCGGTAAAGAGGTGAGAAATAGGGGTGACGGGTAACAGGAACCGGCATAACGGCTATAGTTTTTTGTCAGATTCTATACAATAAATGTAACAGCAGAATTATTGTCTTCAGTTATCAATCTTCTTTTTCAAATCTTTAAGAGCTCCAATTTCGTCAGTTGAAGTATCGATCTGTTTCTGAATATTTGATTCTGATCGGTTTACTTTTCTTTTCATGACTTTATTCTTTTTACTTACCAGTTCTTTCTTTTCAGTTTGCAGTCTGGAAATTTCATGATTCTTACTTTCGATTCTTTTATCTATGATCTGCGTATATTTATTCCTCAACCTTTCTTTCTTTGCCTTAATTTCAATAATATCCTGCTGCAATTGTTTTATCCGATTATCATAAGACGATTGCATTCTTTCATAATTATGGATATCCAATGGCCATCTTTCAAATTTTCTGATATCTCTTGGGGAATTCCCCTGTGCGTTTATTATTACGGCTGAACATAAGAAAATCAGTAAGAATACTAATAGTATTGGTTTCATATTTTTACCCCTCAGTTATCAATTTATGATTTTGTTTATTGCAGAGTTTTACTAATCGCTCCTTATTACCGGATATTATTCCGCACTAAGAAAGTTATCTTTTAAAGAATTATTACTTCAGATCTCTTTTGATATAACAGAATAGTGAATAGAATAACTGGATTTAGTTGTCGGGGCTTAATTATAATACGGAATATAATCCTGGAATATTCACGTTGTCGCGGCAGCTTTCTAACAATGAAGCACTTTCTGGCTGCTCCCCAAACCAGTAACTGAAAGAATATTTTTAGCAAGCTATATATAATATTTGCTTATGTCAAGAAGAAATTTGTGTTTTCTTCTTTTATGAATATAAGATTGAAGTACTCGATAGTAATGGGAATTATAATCAGACTGATGTGAATTTTAATTGCAGAATGACCCGATGTAATTTAAAAATAAAAAGACCTTTGAAATCGCTTGTTTCAAAGGTCTTTGTTTGTACACCCGTAGGGATTCGAACCCCAAACCTTCTGATCCGTAGTCAGATGCTCTATCCAATTGAGCTACGGGTGCATACCAAAAGTTGTAAATGCCTTACAAAATTGTACACCAAATATATAAATTCTCTCACAAATTTACAATTCCATTTTAGCATTAAATTGACTAAATTTACCCCGATATGTAAACCCGTGATTCAATGATATCTATTCAGGGATATCTCTTCAGGTCAGATATGAACAAATAGAAATTATGTGGCGCGTATATGGATCTCCCGGCGTATTCCTAATTTGCGCATTTTGGATTCCAGGGTTTTGCCGTTCAGTCCTAAAATTTCCGCGGCACTGTTAGCCCCGGTTATCTTCCCGTTAGAAATTTTCAGGGCATTCATTATATGCTCTTTTTCCATTTCTACAAGCGTCCTGAATGTCTCACGGTCCAATTCAGTATTCTTGATGCTTCTGCCCAAGAGCTCTCCGAATTTCAGAGTGGGACCTTCAGAGACCAGTATGGCCCTTTCGGTCAGGTGTTCAAGCTCCCGTATATTGCCAGGCCAGTTGTAGTTTATGAGCAGATTCATATCGTCCTTCTTTATTGACTTTACAGAGCGGCCCGTTTTTTTAGAGAATTTCTCCACAAAATATTTTACGAGCAGTGGTATGTCTTCAGTCCTTTCTCTGAGCGGCGGCACAGTAATAGGGAACACATTCAGTCGGAAATATAAATCCTGGCGAAACCTGCCCTTTACCACCTCGTCTTCCAGATTCCTGTTTGTAGCAGCTATTATTCTCACATCCGAATATATAGTACTTTTTCCGCCCAGCCTTTCGAATTCTTTTTCCTGCAGCACGCGCAATAATTTAGACTGTACTTCCAGATTCAGTTCACCAATCTCGTCTAAAAATATAGTGCCGTCGTTGGCAATTTCGAATTTCCCTATTTTTCTTTCAATCGCGCCTGTAAAACTGCCTTTCTCATGTCCGAATAATTCGGATTCTATAAGCTGGGAGGGAAGCGCAGCGCAGTTTACCGTAATGTATGCGTTATTGTGGCGTTCCGAAAGGTTGTGAATTGCCCGGGCAAATAGTTCTTTACCGGTGCCTGTTTCACCCTGTACCAAAATAGTAGTATCGTAAGGGGCCGCCTGTTTAACCTTGTTGAGTGCAGTCTTCAGCGAACGGCTGTTTCCGATTATCTCCTGAAAACTTCCAGGTAAATTAATTTCTTCTAGAAGATAGTTCTTCTCCTGCTGTAGCTTTTTTGCCAATAGATTACGTTCCTCATAAGTTACGGCATTGGCAATAACAAGTCCCAGCTGAGGGAGCAGGTGTACTCCGAATTCAATTTCAATAGAAGAAAAATAGGAATCAGTTTTATGCCATATAAGCAGTTCGAAATTAGCGATGCGCCTTTTCAGATTGAGCGGAGATTTCCGTCCCAATATGAGTTTAAGTCCTCCTATGTTCTTTACCATGTACTGAAGCAGCAGAAGAGAGGAAATTCCATTTTTCCTATTCAGTTGTTTTAGATAGTTATTCTGAGCGCATAGCTGGGTAAAAAAGTTTCCGGAAAACTCCATGAAATCTCTTTCCGCTCCGGCCCCTAGTTTACTCACCAACAGGTTTATAGCCTGATTAGTCTGTCCTGATGCCTGAACCGGGTGAAATGTACCGTGCTCATCTTTAATGTAACAGAAGAAAACCGACTCATCCATCACATTCAGCCCGGCAGAAAGCACAATATAATCAAATGGAATACGCTTGTTTATCTGACTAACAAACTCCATGTACATTTCATGCTTGTCCTGTATGCTTATGAGTGTATTGATCAGGCTGAGCCTGATATCCTTTTCTTCCTCGCTGCGTTTCAGTTCTTCATATGTTTTTGCATTGTTAATTGCCGATGCAATGAGGTTTGAAAATTTCAGTAGCAGTTCTTTATCTCCCTCGCTGAATACATAATCACTGAACGCCAGACAAAGAAATCCCATTAGCTGACCCCCGGTGCGCATGGGTATCATGAGGAATTTCTGGATCCCAAGCTTCTCCGTGATTTCACCCAGATTGGGCTGATCAGATCTCTGTTTTATAAATGAATCCATGAGAGAAACATCGGTGGAGATTATTTTGGGATTATTGTATGGAAGCTCAAAGGGGGATTCCTCAATGGGGTAAGTTTTGTGCCAAACCCACGCATCCTCAAAAGCCGAGCTGAAATCCTCTGTATAAGCTATGATTAAACCGACATTCTCCTGCTTCTTGTCCAGCACTGCAATGCCGCCTAATTCGAGTCCGCACAAACCGTGCAGTTTCTCAAATATCCCGTAGAATAAATCGTCATAGCTCTTGATCGCGGCTATATCGTCAGTAATGGACGTCAGTAGAGAAAAATCGAATTTCAGCATATTCTAATTCCTGAAATAATATAAATCGCCTTAAATATAAGGAACAAAATAAGGATAACCTTAAATAAAAGCAAAAATATCCCCCGGGCAGGCTGAATTCATCGTGGCACATTGTTTGGCCTGAATATGCGAAATGCCATACTCAGAACAGCATTCATTAGTACTCATTTAATATAAAGGAAAAAGATGAAAAGACAAATCATATGTTGGAGCGGATTAGTGCTGCTGGCTACAGTTTTTGTGGCAGGATGCGGGGACGCGCCGGCTGACAGGGTTGCGCGTAAGTGTGTAAATGTTGAAACCGCTCGGGTAAAAAATATGGACGGAAGCACGGTAATGGCTTACAGCGGGACGATTGAGGAATCAGAATCCATACCTCTGAGTTTCGAGAGTCCGGGTAATGTTGCTAAAGTACTCGCAGCAGAAGGGCAGCAGGTTCAAAGGGGACAGCTTCTGGCTGTACTCAATGATGCAAATATGAGGCATGCATACGAAATGTCGCGCGCTACGCTTAAACAGGCCGAGGATGCATACAGAAGACTGGAACCTATGTATAAGAACGGAAATCTGCCGCCGGTTAAGATGGTAGAAATTGAAACCCAGCTTCAGCAGGCCAGGTCAGCTGAGGCAATATCGAAGAAAAGTCTGGATGACTGCAGACTTTATGCACCGGTAGCCGGAATAGTCGGCAAGAAAGGAATTGACGTCGGTATGGGTGTGATACCCGGCTACGCGGCTGTAACAATTGTAAAAACAGAAAAGGTATTTGCCTGCGTGTCGGTAGCGGAAAACGAGATCTCCACTGTGACTAAAGGCAAAAAAGCTGCCGTTAAAATCGGGGCACTTAATAATACAGTGCTAAATGGTACGGTTGAACAGGTTGGAGTTATGGCAGATCCCTTGTCTCATACCTATAAAGTAAAAATTGCTCTGGCAAACGGAGAAGGAAAATTGAAACCAGGAATGATATGCGAAGTCATCCTTGAAAGCCATGCAGGGTCGGGAGGATTGGAGATACCTAATCAGTCGGTAATGGTGGACGAGAAAGGCGGTAAATTCGTGTATATAGTGCGCGGAAACAGAGCGGTTAAACAATATCTGAGTACGGGAAAACTTACCAGAGACGGAGTTGAGGTAACCGGAGGAATTACTTCGGGAGATATGGTAATTATTTCCGGACAACATAAACTGACTGACAATTCACCCGTAAAAATTCTAAACCCTTAGTGAGGATTGTATCTTATATGAAAAATAAATTGACCCTTATTGAATTCATTCTGCTCCATAAACAGATGCTGATTGTAGCTACGGGGATACTCGTGATTTTCGGTATTATCGGACTTACGCAGATGCCCAGGGACGAATTCCCGCAATTCAAGATAAGACAGGGCATAATTGTAGGCGTCTATCCGGGCGCATCATCAGGGCAGGTCAGGGAACAGCTTACAAAAAAGGTCGAGAACTATCTGTTCTCTTATGAACAAATAGATAAAGAGAAAACATATACTGTTTCTAAAGAAAATGTTATGGTGACTTATGTGGAGCTCAGGAGTACGGAGGATAATCCGGAAGCTTTCTGGGCAAAATTGAGGCATGGATTGAACGAACTGAAAAGCACTCTTCCCTCGGGTGTCATGTCGCTTACAGCAGATAATGATTTCGGCAATACCTCGGCTATACTTCTGGCCGTGGAATCGGAATCCAAGACTTATAAGGAACTTGAAAAATATGTGGAGAGATTTGAGGATAAGGTAAGAAAGATCCCGGCTACATCGAGGGTTAAGCATTACGGGCTTCAGAACGAGCAGATAACAATCTATATGGATGATGCAAAACTAACACAGTACGGAATCAAACCTGTCACAATTTTTTCAGCTCTGAAGCCTGAAGGAGATGTGCATTATTCAGGTGACATTGATAACGGCAAGTTCATCCGCCCGATTCACATACCATCGAACTATAAGTCAGAGAGCGATATTGCAAATCAGATAGTATATTCTGATCCTGTTGGTACAGTTGTAAGGATGAAGGATGTAGCAAGAATTGTAAGGGAATACGCTGATCCTGATTCATATATAAGAGTTAACGGAAAAAAATGCCTTATTGTGTCGCTTGAAATGATGGCCGGGCACAATATTGTCCGATACGGAGACGATGTAAAAAAAGAAATCGAAAATTTCTCCCTTTCGGTACCTCAGGATGTTCATGTACTTACAATTTCTGACATGCCCGATTTTGTCTCCGCCGCAATTGAAAATTTTCTGAAGGAGTTTTTCATTGCCATTGCTGCAGTTATACTCGTTACACTTCTACTGCTGCCTAAAAGAGTCGCCCTGGTGGCTGCATCGTCAATCCCGGTTTCTATACTTATTACAATCGGAATAATGTGGGCAGCCGGTATGGATCTGCAAACAGTGTCGCTTGCCGGACTTATAATTGTGCTCGGAATGGTGGTAGACAATGCGATTGTAATCATTGACAATTATATAGAAAAACTGGATGAGAATATTAGTCCGTTCGCGGCTGCTTCACAGAGCGTAACGGATCTTTTCGGCTCAGTATTTTCAGCCACACTAATTATTATTATGTCATTCTTCCCGATGCAGCTGTTTATGACCGGAATGGCGGGAGATTTCCTGAAATCGCTGCCTCTTACCGTTACATTTGCTCTCGGTTTCTCATTGCTTGTTGCTGTACTGATTGTGCCGCTTATGTGCTATACATTCATTAAAATGGGAATAAAGGGCGACCATAACAAGGGCAGGAAGGCAGCGTTCCTGAACGGTCTGCAGAAAATGTACGATAAGGTATTGGAAAAATCATTTGGAAATAAAAAGATGGTGGTGGGAATTGGTGTTCTTTCATTTATACTTGGACTGGTATTTCTGGCTGAGACACCCCAGCAGTCATTTCCGCCGTTTGAACGCAACCAGTTCGCTGTTGAATTCTATCTGCCGGAAGGCAGCTCGCTTCAGCAAACTGACGAAGTAATGAAAAATGTTGAGTCAAAACTGATACACGATCCCAGAGTAATAAATGTCGCATCCTTTGTAGGCACAAGTTCACCCAGGTTTAACACTCTGTACGCTCCGAATTTTCCGGCCAGACATTATGGACAGATGGTTGTAATTACTAAATCTAAAGAAGCAACTCTGGAAATACTGGACGAGTACAGCGAAAAATACAGCGACTGCTATCCCAATGCGTATGTGCGATGGAAACAACTGGATATGATGGCGGCCAAAGGACCTATTGAGGTGCGTATATCGGGCGACAGCATAAAAGATATCAAAAGTATGGCAGAACAGGTCAAACTAATTATGCAAAAAACTCCCGGTGCTCAGTGGATACGCACAGACTTTGAGCAGCCGCTTCAGTCGGTTCGCTTAGATATAAAGGAGGACGAAGCAACAAGACTCGGTTATTCAAAAACCCTCCTCGGCTACTCGCTTATGGTTGGCACGAAGGGCTTCCCGGTATCCACTATATGGGAAGGTGATTATCCGGTTAGTGTGCTGCTGAAAGTCGATAAAAAGACCAAGACGGGTACAGAGGATATAATGAACCAGTACGTTACATCACCATATCTTATCTCATCAGTACCTGTCCGTCAGATAGCCGACCTCAAACCGGAGTGGACTGAAGGCGCAATAGTGACACGCAACGGTGTCAACACAATTACTGTAAGATGCGATGTTAAAAGGGGAATTTTTGCCGCAGGTGTATTCTCAAAAGTCAGGGACGGAGTCGGAAAACTTCATCTGCCTCAAGGTCTCTCAATTGCCTATGGCGGAGAGGAAGAGCAGGGCGTGGAGAATATGACACCTATGTATTACGCACTCGGTGTAACCATTGTAATCATATTCGTTATACTCCTGGCACAATTTCGCAAAGTCAAGACAGCTTTTCTGATAATGACAACAATGCCGCTGAGCATATTCGGCGCCTCATTCGGAGTATTTGCTACCGGATATCCGTTCAGTATAACCGCATTTGTGGGACTTATAAGTCTGATGGGCATTGGGGTACGAAACGGGATTATTCTTATACAGTACGCCGAAAAGCTTTTAGCGGAAGGACATATGACAATAAAAGAAGCGACTATGGCAGCAGCAAAAAGAAGAATGCGCCCGATATTCCTTACTTCAGCTGCGGCGGCAGTGGGAGTAATCCCGATGATACTGAGCCGCTCCCCGCTGTGGGGGCCTCTCGGATCGGTTATATGTTTTGGACTCATATTCGGAATGCTGCTCTGTCTTCTGGTGCTTCCTGTACTGTATTATCTGGTAAACAGGAATTACAAAACTGAAGATACGAATGCAGCCGCTCTGTAAATATGGAATAGCAATTCTCCCGAAAATAATGGATATAAAATGAAAATAATACACAAAATCATACTTATTGCGTCACTGTTAAACGCGTCAGCGACATTCGCACAAAAATCGCTCTCACTCGGCGAATGTAAGACCCTCGCGGTTCAGAATAATTCCCAAAGCAAAAACAGCAGACTGGAAATACAAGCCGCCTCGGAAACAAAGAAATCGGCCTTTACAAACTATTTTCCCCATATCAGCGCCAGCGGATTGTTTTTCAGGGCAAGCGAGAATATGATGGAAATGAAGACTAAAGGCGGTAATCTGCCGGTATATGACGGCAACCCTGTTAATCTTATGACTCCTACCCAGTTTGCATATTTCCCAAGCTCCGTAACAGGCCTGCTTAAAAAAGGTGATATGGCTTTTGTCAATATTGCCCAGCCCGTGTATGCAGGAGGCAGAATAGTAAACGGAAATAAACTCGCAGCTCTCGGCGAAGAAGTAAGTACTCTGAAATCCAGACAGACGAGGGACGAAATTCTCCGCAAAACTGAAGAACAGTACTGGCTTGTAGTTTCTCTAGATGAAAAATATAATACGATCCTTAAATATGAGGAACTGCTCAGGAAATTGCTTAATCAGGTGGACGATGCCTATAACAACGGGATTGTAACACGCAACGACCTTCTGAAAGTCCGGCTTAAACTGAGCGAGGTCCTGCTAAACAAGTCCAAACTGAACAATGGAAGAGAAATTGCAGCTATGGCCTTTTGTCAGTATATCGGGATAGTTTATGATTCTTCTCTGGTTCTGAAAGATGATTTTGAGGTGAAAAATATTCCGCAGAGTTATTATATCGATCATAGCGAAGCACTTAAACTCAGGAGTGAGTACAGACTACTGGAAAAATCTGTGGAAGCGGAAAAACTTCTGACAAAAATGAAGCTGGGTGAATATCTGCCCCAGGTTTCTGTCGGAGTGAGCGGTGTTTACCAGAAATTTGATGAAGGGGATAAACAGACACTGGGCATGGTATTCGGAAATATAAGTGTGCCTATATCCGACTGGTGGGGCGGTTCTCACAGTCTGCAGGAAAGAGAGATACGCGAGGAAATGGCGCAGAATGATTTCCAAAATAATTCTGAACTTCTGACTCTTCAGATGCAGAAGTCGTGGCAGGACCTGAATGATGCCTACAAACAGTATCTGCTGAGTGAGGAAGCAAAATCTCAGGCTGAAGAAAACCTCAGAGTAAACGATGACAGTTATAAAAATGGAATGGTAAATGTATCTGATCTGCTGGACGCTCAGGCATTGTATCAGCAGTCCAAAGAGCAGCTGACTGAAGCCAGGACGGGATTCAGGATCAAAATAATGAATTACCTTATAGCTACGGGGCGAAACTGATATAATAGAAATTGAGACTGTCTGATAAACTGAATGAATTTGGACCGTCGTATAAATGCTCCGGAACAGTTCATCATTCCGGTTCATTTGGCGGCCTATAATTATTAAGATATACAAAGGTGTTTTATGAATCTTGCTATAGTTGATCCGGCTGAAAGCCGGCATATCAGTAAAACATGTAGTGGGTATGATATAGAACAGCTAATAAGAACAGCCGCCGGGAGCGGAATACGAAAAGTTTTTTATGCGGTGGATACATATCGTAAAGATATTATAAATTATCTGGGAGATAAAGAATTTTGTATTCCGGTAAGCATGATTCCTGTAATTACAAATACACGTTCAGACGGCGTCTCTGCTGTTATTCCGTTACTGGGAGAAGAATCGGTCTGTTTCATAGCGAGCGATTTGATACCCTGCAATAATGTAATAAGTGAATTTATTAAGTTTTCCGAAATTGCGGAAAATGCCGATGGAATAATTTCGGTAGTCCGTAGCGGGGATTATATAAACCCGCTTTGTATCGCCTTAAATGAGGACAACACAATAATTAAATTCAGTGAGTTAAAGGACGGTTATGGATGGGCCGCAGGGGGCCTTTATTTCTTTGGGGCCGATGTTATACCGGAAATTTGTGAGCTATTGCAGAAAATGAATTATGATATACGGATTGTGCTTAATGATATTATAAAACAGGGATTCAGACTGGTTGGCTTTGCACTGCCGGTATCAGATAAAAAGCGGGAAAACTAAGTGCAGAATAATATAGCCTGCGAAAATGAACAGCGCGAAATTCGACTTAGAATGATGTGTGATTATAAAAAAAGATGACTTTGTATTTCCAAAAGTATTATTTTAATAAGAGGCATATTTAGTTACTTTCAAAGGAAATAATATATGAAAATTATTAGGTTATCCTGTATTGCATTATTCTTTTCTTCCTTAATCGCAGGGTGTTCGACTACGGTGAAGGTAACCGATACGGATCTGGGACAGCATGAGATGAAATATTCTGCAACTGTAAAGAAGGAAGTAAATATGAACTACCTGCTCTATCTTCCTGATGAATATGTAAAGGATGGTACGAAGTTTCCACTGGTTCTGTTTCTGCACGGCTCAGGGGAACGGGGAAGTGATGTGAAAAAGGTGGAAAGACACGGTCCGCCAAAACTGGTCAGCCAGGGCAAAAAATTTCCTTTCATATTGGTCTCCCCGCAGTGCCCGGATGGTGAGGGGTGGGATGCATTTGCACTAAACAGTCTGCTCGATTTCATAATCGAAAACTACAAAGTGGACCCCTCCAGAGTATATCTGACGGGTTTGAGCATGGGTGGGTTCGGCACATGGGACCTAGCGATCAGATATCCGGACAAATTTGCTGCAATAGCGCCTGTCTGCGGCGGCGGTGAT
Source organism: Bacteroidota bacterium (assembly GCA_050258935.1). Classification (GTDB taxonomy): domain Bacteria; phylum Bacteroidota; class Ignavibacteria; order Ignavibacteriales; family SURF-24; genus JBLMZS01. Next base: position 6,387 of record JBLMZS010000077.1, on the reverse strand, counting down.
GATTCAAAAGTCTGTGCGCTGAAAAATGTGCCGGTATGGGTATTCCATGGCAAACTGGATAATGTAGTGTCACCGCAGGAATCTGAGAAAATGGTGAAGGCGCTCAGGGATTGCGGCGGCGATGTTCAGTTTACACTGTACCCTGATGCTAATCACGACTCGTGGACGAAGACGTATGAAAATGATGAGTTTTATATCTGGATGCTGAGCAAAATGAAGAAATAATAATGATCAGGAAGGAATTCTGAAAAGATAATAATCCAGAAAGGATGCAAAAAAGGCCCGCTAGACGGGTCTTTTTTGTTTCAACTTCGCTCAAAGGCTGACAGATTCTTCGACGGTTTCAGGAAAGGATACTCTTCTGACAGACAGCGCCTGATCAATTACCGAGTCAATTACAGGAATTGCCCATTTTATAAGGTCCAGTATCCGGTTTACATCGTCTTCGTAGAGTGTAAAAGTATCAAATTCAAGTCTGCGGGCTTCGACATCAACTTTTTTCACTGGTATTGAGAAGTTCTGCAGAAGCTTCGAGTTCTTGCGTTTTATCTGTTTCAGCGCTGAAGATAACTGTGCCAGTTCCTTCAGTGCAGGGAATATGCGGCTGCTCTGGAATTCTGTTTTGTATTTTTCCAATCCGGCCAGTATCTGGTACTGACTGAGTTCAAAATCGCTGATATACAGAAAATTATCGATGCTTAACAATTTCATTTCTTACCTCACAGACTCTTGTTTTGTCAATGGTTTCTTAGTTTTAATACCAGGTCTTTCTTTCAGGCGGCCATGCGTGACATCAGTTTCCTTTTTGCTACCGGCAGTATAGTTTCCATAAATGGAAAATCCAGGTCGGTGGTGCACATATATGTAGCGGAATTGGGCATATCCGAATACTGTTCGAAAAGTTCGAGTATTGTCGATTCGGGTGATGTATCGAGAGAAGCCCGTTCTATCGACTGCAGATACTGCGTGTTCAGCTTCCTCTGTGTTTTTTTTCCATCTACAGACAATTTAATCTCATAACGGTGCAGGTGAAATACCGATTCGCGGTTATCGGGAACAATAAGGTATCCTTCTTCCTTGTGAGATGATATTATTCCAATTTCTTCGATCTTTATGTTCTTCTTTACAAATTCGTATACTATTTTGCCTTCGTCTATCATTTCCTGTACAAAAGGCTGAGCCCAGCTGATAAGCGCCATGGCTCTGTCCTTCTGATCAGGGGACATTTTAACTTCTTCAACGATCACATTTTCATCCGATCCAACGCGTCTGTTGTACCTTTCAACGAACAGGTCGTTCAGAGTTTCATCGTCACTAAGTATATCTTTGAAAGACAAATTCAACTCAGACAGCTCAGATAAACCGGGATACAGTTTATTGCGGAAAAAATCCCTTTCATAGTTTTTCAGGCAATCAAGAATCATATACTGGCAAAGCTCAAAATCTGTTGCATATAAGAAATGTTCAATTGTTAACCTGTTCATCTTGTCGTTCCTCATAATTTCTGTTTAATATTCATCCAAACTTGTGCCAAAGAATTGGAATAAAAACTTGCGGTAGTTGTGGCAAAATGAAAGGGAAATCAAGAAAGTGTGGCTAATAATAGACAACTGTGTGAGAATATTCAGAGAAACAGTATCAAAGGGAGAAATTACTGGTAAAAATGACGTTATGGAATAAAATAGTACTCGTATAATTTAGAATATAATGACAGCGGCCGCAGTTCTCTAAAGCTGCGGCCGCTAATCTTAAACTGGTGTATACTATTTCATCATGATCATTTTCTTCGTAAAAGAGATATCTTCCGCGGTCATCCTGAAAAAGTATATGCCGGATGAACTCACCGATCCAAGATCATTCTTTCCGTTCCACAGAACGCTGTAATTGCCAGGAGCCTTTTCTTCATCCACCAGCAGTCTTACTCTTCTGCCCAGTATATCTGTTATTTCAATGCGGATGCGGGTCTGTCGCGGCACGGCATATTCCACGGTGGTTGACGGATTGAACGGATTCGGGTAGTTCTGCATCAGTGCAAATTCTGTCGGTAGATCTTTAGATACTTTTACCGCAGTGGTTATATCCAGCATCTGTCCCGGTGATTTCTCGCGGTTACCTGTATTATCTTCTGAGAGTATATAAAAACGGTAATTGATATTTGGAACCACTTCTATCTCGGCAGACGTGGCGTTTGTAGTTTTGGCCAGAGTAAACGGGCCGTCGTTAGTTGCCATGAATATCATCGACTTGTTTCCGCCCGATCCGGTACCGTCATCCACATTCCAGTTCAGCTGCACTGCATTTTTACCCGGTGCGCGTACCACAACCGGATTTTTCGTTACGGGCGCGTCGAAGTCGAGTGTGTTAACGGCTAAATTTGTCATCAGCGGTTTATTCAGATCGAATGTAATCTGCGCATCGTTGCTGATCACCGTGCCAGTGGGCAGATTGTCTTTGGGGTTGACTGTAAACTGAACCCAGCCTTCACCCTGCGGAGGAGTGACATTTGGCGGCAGCTCGATATTCTCGAATGTCCACTTAAGTATATTTCCAGTCTGTGACGTAACACCCATCGAATGGCTCATCCTTCCGAATCTGACAGAACCGATGTCGTACACTTTATCGTCGAGTGTATCAATTATCACTATTTTCCACGCCGGAGCGGTTGCTTCTTTTTTATTCTCAAAATAGATTGTATATGTCATAGGTGCAGAGGTAGCTATATAGCCAGCTGTGCCGTATCCGGCGGGACCTTCCTTGGCGTTCGGGTCCCATGATGTAACTTTTGTCAGTCCCATCTGCTGTTTATCGAAATTACCGTTGACGTAGTCTTTCATACCGTTAATTGCATTGCCCATGCAATCCAGTATATCCTTTGCGAGCATAACTGGCCACACAGCTACGCGGCCTGTCTTTTTTATTATTTCTTCAGCTGCCTTTTTTCCTATTCCCTTGGCACCGTTTTCAATATTGACAGCTTTATTCAGGCTGTTCTTCAGCACCTGCCTGCTTGCATCTGTCAGTGACTGATCGTGTCTTACCGGGCGCCACATTTCATAGCAGCCTTCCACCATGGTATTGGAAATATACTCCTCGAGTACTGCCCCGCCGAGCCAAAGAGCGACGGCGGTGAATGTCAGCGGTTCAGCAACTGCACCTGCTGAAGCTGCAGAGGAGGGATCGGGATCTGCCTTGAGTACTATGTCAAAGCTTCTTGCCTCTTTAGGCATCAGCGGCTGCACGATCAGATCCAGATGTGAGTCAAAGCCGTCATAGAATAAAGAATCTGAAGGGATCATATCCACTTCATTCGTTGTCAGGTTCCTGGAGTATACGGAATTTATGTGGACCCCATTATTGGTATGCAGCTGTATTATAAATTTGTCAGACGGCACATCGCTGTTGTTCCAGTATGAAATGGTGTAGCGGTTCGGTGGCCCGACGCGGATCTGTTTTCTGCCAGCCATTGCCATGGAAATTTTGGGCGTGTTTGCCACTTCACCAGAAGACAGTACAATATCACCAGGCTGAACAGTAAGCGGATATGTACTGTTGCCGATGGTAATCCGGCTGTTCTGGGCATCGCGCGTAATATTAATGGGCGATGATATCTTTTTCCATGTCTTTCCGCTGTCGGAAGAAGTATATACCTCCAGCGTATTTTCATTGTTGCCGTTCAGCAGGTCTTTATCGTATTTCAGAGTAAGTGTGTACGATCCTATTTCACCCTTTCCGGAAAAACGCCACCATTGTTTTATACCTGAGGTCATCTGTGGGTGGATGGAGTTGTTATGGAATTCCGTACTTATGGTTTCCAGTTTATTACGCTCAATCAGTTGTATTGATGCAGCAAGTCCGCTGTTCAATTGGTCGTACCACTGAAGGTTATGAGTTGAACTGAATAATCCGTAATTGGTTATGCTGCCGTTACCCGAAATTGTCCCTCTGTTTATAAGACTGTTATCTGCAGGTATTCTGAGTTCAATGCCGTTTTCAAACCTGAGAGTATTGCCAAGCGTCAGTATGCCGCTGGCATATACCGACCCGGCTGCAGGATCACCAGTTCTGCTCATAACGAGAGGGCTTAGAAATTCTCCTGATATATTCAGGTCTTTTCCGGCAGTCTGAATATAAGTAGTGGAGTTGTTCCACGAACCGTAGTTCTCTATATTGCCCCGCACAGTCATTTCAAAAGAGTTTCCTGCCGGATTGTTTCGGATCACGCCGTAATTAACAACTCCTTTTTCGAATACTGGAGTTATCCAGCCGTAGCCACCTGCGTTCTGCAAAGTATCCAAAACTGTGGCGGTACCGTAGAAAGTTACCTGGCTGTTGGTAAATGAGCATCTTCCTTTCAGGGTGATATCGCCTTCAAAAGAGCTATTGTATGAAACTGCATTGTCATACATTTCGAGTACAGAAGCATTTTTGATGGTTCCGTTGTAGATCGCAGCATCACCCGTTAATCTGAGTGAATATCCTTTCATATCGATATAGCCGCTGTCCCAGTAGAGGTTGAATGCGCGGTTGAACGTAAGATCGCTGCCTGCAAAAAGTGCCCCGGTAGTAAATGTATATCCGCCGCGGTTGCAGCGTCTGATTTCTGAATCGAAGTAGCGGCCTTTTGTCTGTGAAATTGTCTGTTCCTTTTCAGCAGGTAAGTATGTCAGAGAATTTATCCACAGTCCGTTGTTGACTGCGTTGCCGTTGATTTGTATCTCGAATGAATTACCGGCAGGGTTGTTTCTTATAACACCATTGTTGACAATGTTTTCAACAATGGGAATAACCCATCCGTAGCCGCCGCCATTCTGAAGTGTGTCCGCTACAGTAACAGTGCCTTTGACAAAATACACTTCAGAATTATGAACTGAACAGGAACCATGCAGGCTGATATCGCCTTCGACAGTAAGGTTATAGATGCGGGAAGTCTTGTCCATACTAAGGCTGCCTGCATTCTTCACAGTGCCGTTAAAAAGTGCTCCGTCACCTGTCAGAGTTATTGAATGCCCCTGCATATCAAACACGGCACCGTCCCATCTCAGATCCACATTTCTGCTGAATGCAACGTTGCTAACCGCCGAAAGTATAAAGCCATTGAATGTATAGCCGCCACGGTTGCTGCGTCTGACCTCACAGTCGAAGGATTTGCCCGGTGTTTGGGAAATAGTCTGGTTTTTTTCCACAGGGAAGTAGGTTATCGAATTTATCCATGTACCGTTATTGACAGCGCTGCCGTTTATCTGCATCTCGAATGAATTGCCGGCAGGATTATTTCTTATAACACCGTTATTTATTACATTTTCAAAAACAGGAGTAACCCAGCCGTAGCCTCCGCCGTTCTGCAGTGTATCGGTGACCGTAGCGGTTCCATTGACAAAGTAAACTTCTGAATTTATAATTGTACACGAGCCCCTGAGAGTTACGTCACCTTCCACAGTAAGACTGTATATGGTAGTACTGTAATTCATACTGAGTGCGGAGATATTCTTTACTGTGCCGTTGTACATAGCTGCAGAACCGGCAAGATTTAGTGCATGTCCCTGCATATCAATAAATCCGCTGTTCCATCTGATGTCCACATTCCTGTTGAATGTAAGATCGCTTGCTGCCTTAATTGCTCCGGTTGTAAATGTATAGCCGCCTCTGTCGCTTCTTCGTACTTCACAATCGAAATATTTTCCTGGTCCCTGTGATATCACCTGTATCTTTTCAGCAGGGAAGTATGTCAGTGAATTACTCCAAACGCCATTGTTATACACATTTCCATTTATCTGGATTTCAAATGAATTGCCGGCAGGATTATTCCTGATTGTCCCGTTGTTAGTGAGATCACCGCGGACAATAGGTGTCACCCATCCGTAGCCTCCGCCGTTCTGCAGTATCCTGCCCGTGTTTATCGTAAGATTGCGGCATACGGCGTTAGAGTTGGTAACCGATACTGTTCCGTCAATTACTACATCGTTGTTTTCCCCTGGTACTGCGCCCCCGATCCAGGTTGACTGATCATCCCAGTTGCCTCCGCCGGCTGTCGAAATAATTGTCTGGGAGTGGATCTGTTGAATTAGAGATAAAAATACAAATGCATATAGTAGTGCTCTTTTCATATTGTACCTCAAGGGTTTAAATGATGGATCGAACCTAAATCTGCATAAGGAAAAAATTACCAGGAACAGGTGCTATAACCGAGTAATAGAATATTCAGTTTTGAATGGAGGAGTAAGTTGACAAACTTTATTGTTGGAATCTAAAAAGATTTTTGCTTATGCGCAAATAAAAACTGAGAGCTTTATATGGTTGTGATTTTAGTCAAAAATGTCTAATTTGCCGGTTATTACATTCATGAAATATATACTATATGCGAAATCTGGGGCGGATCATTTTTATTCT
>JBLMZS010000076.1:0-137501 GCA_050258935.1 Bacteroidota bacterium | reverse complement strand
ATTACAGGAGTTTAATGGATCGCAGGAATCGTACAAAAATTATTCTTATACTTGGCTTTCTTACGGCAATAGGACCTTTTTCCATAGATGCTTATCTTCCGGGCTTTCCCTCAATTGCACTTGATCTGAAAACAGACATAAAACACGTTGCATTTTCTCTGACGAGTTACTTCATAGGAATTTCATTCGGGCAGCTGTTCTACGGCCCTATACTCGACAGGTTCGGCAGAAAGAAACCGCTAATGACCGGACTATTCATCTATATCTTTGCGGCTGTCGGATGCGCGTTTGCGCCTTCCATATATACACTTGTAGCTTTCAGATTCCTGCTGGCAATAGGCGGCTGTGTGGGCATGGTCGCCTCGCGCGCTGTTGTCAGGGATCTTTTTCATGTTCATGAAACTGCAAAAGTATTTTCCATGATGATGCTTGTGATGGGTATAGCACCGATACTGGCGCCGGTACTGGGCGGTCTTATAGTAGCCTCTGCAGGTTGGAGGTTTATTTTTGTCCTGATGATAGTCGTGGCGGCTTCTATTTCATTTGTAATCATCAGATTTCTGCCTGAGACAAAGCAGCCTGACAATTCTATATCATTCCACCCTTTTCATATTGTCAAGGGATATTTTTCTCTGTTCAGAAACAGGACATTTTTCGTATACGCTGTTGCCAGCGGAGCCGCATCGGCAGCGTTGTTCACTTACATATCAGATTCATCCTTTGTGTTCATGCAGCTCTTCGGCATTTCGGAAACACTTTTCGGCTGGGTTTACGGTATTAACGCAATGGCACTCATTTCAGCAAGCCAGTTCAACAGATTCTGGCTGTCAAGAAAGTCGAGCAGACAGATCACATCTGTAACCCTGAGCCTGCAGCTGAGTGCGTCGATACTGCTGATAATATTTGTCCTCTTGAACATGAACTATCTGCTGATCATGGGACTCATTATACTCTATCTGTTCTGGCTGGGATTCCTTAACCCGAATACAACCGCACTCGCACTGGAGCCTTTCCAGGCAAATGCCGGTTCGGCTTCTGCCATGCTTGGCAGCCTGCAGATGGTTTTCGGTGCAGCAGCGTCCGCACTCGTCGGCATATTTCATAATGGTACCGCGCTGCCGATGGCAGTATTTATGATGCTTTTTTCAGTAGTCGGACTTTCGGCAGTTCTGTACGACCGGTTCAGGTCTCAGCATATTTCCGCTGCCCGGCTTCAGGGTGAAGCAGGCTGAATTCACCAGGTCACTTGCATTTTTAGTTTTAAGTAGACAAATTTAATTATGAACTTTCAGGAAATTTCACATCTGCGCCTGCACAACCAGCAGGTAACGGCTTCAGTCTTCAGCACACCTAAGGATGTAGTAGGCTGGATGGGTGCCATGCAGGCACAGGATTTCACCATGTCCAGATGGGCAGTCGGAGTGCGTCTGCCCGGCTCTGCCGAATCTGAAATAGAAGAAGCGTTCAATAAGGGAGATATACTGCGGACACACCTGATGCGTCCGACCTGGCACCTGGTTTCTTCTGACGACATCAGCTGGATGATTGAACTGACCGCTCCAAGTGTAAAATCCTCGATCAGGTCGCGTCGTACCGAACTCGAACTTACCGATGAGTTTCTGAGGTTCGGATTTTCCATACTTGAAAAAGCTATGGAAGGCGGCAGACATGCTACACGCGATGAACTGGTAAGACTGTTTACTGATGCTGGTATATCACTGAATGACAACAGGGCTGCTCACATTCTGATGCACGCTGAACTGGAAGGTCTGATCTGCAGCGGTATGATAAAGAATAACAAACAGACTTATGCCCTGCTTGATTACAGGGTGAAGCATAAGAAAAAACTGCACCGCGAAGAAGCGCTTGCTCTTCTAACCCGCAAATATTTCCAGAGCCATTCGCCTGCTACTGTCAGGGACTTCTGCTGGTGGTCAGGCCTGGGTGTCAGGGACGTAAGAGCAGGTATGGAGGCTATACGGAAAGACCTATTGTCTGTAACAGTCGGAGATGAAACATACTGGATGCTGGATTCCTCATCCGCCGCCGCGCCTTCAGATAAGGGCATTTTCTTTTTACCTGCCTATGATGAATTTATTATAAGCTATACAGACAGAACAGCTTCACTTTTGCTCGAACACCATAAAAAAGCAGTTTCCAGCAATGGTATTTTTAAACCTATAATCGTTGCAGATGGGCAGGTAACTGGTATATGGAAACGCACTGTAAAAAAAGATAAGATTTTGCTAAATACAGACTTCTTTGTTGAACCGGGCCGGTCAGTACTGAAACGACTTAAAACAGCAGTGATTCCGTTCGGAACATTCATGAATAAAATTATAGACATCGACATGGCCTGAATTCTTCTCACTTTTGCAATACATTCACACATACCCCATTATTTCCTCCTGTAACTTCAGTTTCTGTACGTCATTGCAGTTTATTTTTATTTAAATACGTTTATATTAAAGTAATCAGCTCTCTGACAAAATTATTTAACACTAGACAATTAACAACAAGGAGTTTCTGATGAAGTATAAACTCTTGGGAAACACCGGACTGAAAGTATCTGAAATGTGTCTCGGAACAATGACATTCGGCGGCAAGGGCATCTGGACCGCCATAGGCACACTGCCGCAGCAGCAGGTCAACGATCTGGTAAAACAGTCTGTGGATGCCGGAATAAATTTTATCGACACCGCAAATGTATACAGCGAAGGATTGAGCGAGCAGATGACCGGACATGCAATACGCGATCTGGGTCTGAACCGGGATGAACTGGTGATTGCCACTAAGGTAAGGGGAGTAATGGGCAGCGGTCCTAATAATTCCGGACTCAGCCGGAAACATATTCTGCAGCAGGCCGATGAAAGCCTGGTCAGACTCAACATCGATTATATCGATCTCTATCAGATACACGGTTTCGATGCACTGACACCGCTTGAAGAAACACTCGAGGCGCTCGATACACTGGTTAAATGCGGTAAGGTCAGGTACATCGGATGCAGCAATCTTGCCGCCTGGCAAATAATGAAAGCACTCGGCATATCGGCACTGAACCATCTGAGCAGATTTGTTTCACTTCAGGCATATTATACAATTGCAGGACGCGACCTGGAACGCGAGCTGGTACCGCTGCTTCTGGATCAGAAACTGGGACTTCTGGTTTGGAGTCCGCTTGCAGGCGGCCTGCTGAGCGGCAAGTACGCGCGCGATTCACAGTCAGACGAAGGCCGTCGTGTGAATTTTGATTTCCCTCCTGTCGATAAAAACAGAGCTTTTGATATTATTGATGTAATGCAGCAGATCGCTGAAGGCAGACAGCTGAGCGTTGCACAGATCGCACTTGCGTGGCTGCTGCACCAGCCTGTAGTCACTTCTGTAATTATCGGGGCAAACAAACCGCAGCAACTGACTGATAATCTGAATTCTGTTAATGTCAGGCTCGAAGCTGATGAGCTGGCCAGACTGAACGAAGTGAGCAGGCTTGCCCCTGAATATCCGGGCTGGATGCTCGAAAGGCAGGGCACCGACAGGAAATGACCGGTATTATACAGCCGTTTTACGTATGTATTTATATTTGGAATTCTTCAAGAATCCCGCGAAATGCAGTTAATGCCGGAACTGAATTGGTCTTAAGATGAAATACTGACTCTTGATTTATTACACCTCTTTGTTACCATGTTAGTATGGAAAGCATTTTCAGCAAAACAGAAAGGAAATGAAGAATGCAAAAGATAAGCCCTTGTCTATGGTTTGACGATAATGCAGAGGAAGCAGTCAATTTCTATCTTTCTATTTTTAAGGATTCCTCAATAGACAGTACCATGTACTATGGTGATGAGGGACCGGGTAAGAAAGGCAGCGTAATGGCTATCACTTTCAGGCTATTTGGGCAGAGTTTTATGGCATTAAACGGTGGTCCGCACTATACGTTTTCACCCGCCATATCATTCTTTGTCAACTGTAAATCACAAAGCGAGATCAATGAACTGTGGGACAAATTATCTGATGGCGGCAAAACTCAGCAGTGCGGCTGGCTTCAGGATAAGTTCGGCGTTTCATGGCAGATAGTGCCCGACGAGCTGGATAAATTACTGATGGATTCAGATGAAGAAAAGGTGAGAAGAGTTACCAGAGCAATGCTTCAGATGGAGAGGCTCGATATAGAAAGGCTTAAACAGGCATACGAGGAGGAATGACTTCCGTTTAAGGTAAAGCCATACCGTTGCAGATATGTGTGACACAGTACTAAGGTCTAAAGATTTACATATAAAATTGTGCACAATAATTATTGTTCTTTTAGCAGATAATTCTTATTATCCTGAATAGAAAAGAATCCAACGGGAGATAAAATGAAGATGTTAACATATTTTTTGCTCATTGTTTGTTTTATGATCCTTACCACTTCTGCTTCCAGTGCACAGCAGCCCAAAAAACCGCGCCAGAGCCCCAGGGCCGGGGTTATGCAGAGAATCGGAACTGAGACAGACATCAGAATCGAATACAGCAGACCAGGAGTCAGAGGCCGAAAAATCTGGGGCGATCTGGTACCATATGGCATGACAGAAGGCAACAAATATTCTGACAACAAACCTTTCCCATGGCGGGGCGGCGCAAATGAAAATACAACTATTGAATTCAGCAGCGATGTCAGCATCGAGGGAAATAAACTGCCGGCAGGTAAATACGGGATGCATTTCATTCCACAGGAAAATAACTGGACAATAATATTCAGCAAGAATAATTCATCATGGGGAAGCTTCAAGTATAATCAGGGAGAGGATGCTCTCAGGATTACAGTTACACCGGTAAAAGCGCCATTCCAGGAATGGCTTGAATACGGATTTGATGACCTGTCCGAGTACTCTGCAACTGCATACCTGCACTGGGCAGAACTGAAGGTTCCATTCAAAATATCTATAGAAAATAAATAGTGAAATTATGGAGAACGTAAAGCTCAAAGGCAACGTGCGGGCACTGCTGGATGAATACCGGCGGGCAATCGATGATCTTATACAGGTGATCAGTCCTGTTACCACACAGCAGCTTACAGCAATTGCAGACGCTGAAACCGAAGATCCGGACTGCAGGTCCATTCAGACTGTACTGACACATGTAGTAAATTCCGGCTACGGATACACCATAACCATTGAGAATCATTCCGGGGCCAGTAAACCTTATACTGAGCGGACTACTCTAGAAAATGCCGGACAGTATATAGAAAAGCTGAATCTGATGTTTGAATACTGCAGAACGTTTTTCATGGAAAACCCGGATCTGGAAATTGAAGAAACGGACTGCGAAAAAAAGATCACGGTGCGGTGGGGGCAGCAGTACGACATAGAGCAGCTCATGGAACACTCAATTGTACACATACTGCGCCACCGCCGTCAGATAGAATCATTCATCCGGAAATTAACCTGATAATGTAGCTGCAGAAACACTATATCGTTATTTCTGTTTTACAAGTTCAATATCGGCGGAAATTTTTATTATCTTACCCACTACAGCTCCGCCGGTTTCAATCAGTGCATTCCACTTCAGTCCGAAATCAAAACGGTCGATGCTGCCTGTCACACCAAATCCCGCACGTGTATTTCCCCATGGATCGCCTACCATTCCGCCGAATTCCACATTGAGTTCAATGGATTTAGTAATGTCTCTAATAGTAAGGTCACCGTACAGCTTGAAACTTTCATCGTCAATTTTTCCCACCGATTTGCTCCTGAATCTCATCTCGGGAAATTTTTCGGAATTGAAGAAATCATCCGATCTGAGATGATTGTCTCTGTCACTTATCCCGGTGTCTATACTAACCGTCTGGGCTATAACCTCAACCTCAGCTGTTTCGAAATTGTCTCCCTCTGTGCGGACATTTATCACGTAATCCCTGAAGTGGCCTTTTACCGTTGCAATGACCATGTGCTTCGCCAGAAATTCCATTCTCGAATGCTGCGGGTCATGTTTCCACATTGTGGTCTTTACCGCTTCTCCCGTCTGAGCACTGTTTTCTGTCGCCATTATACTACTCCTCATTTTAATATAATTTTGTGTCTGTTTTTGCAGTTCACGTCATATTACTATAATGTAATAGTATTCAGAAGTATTTCAATGTCCGGGGTATTCATTTTCATGAAACCGTAAAATTTCATTTCTTGTCATTTGAAAATTCCCTACATTAAAACAATCATTTGAAAGCGGAGTAAGAAATGATTGACGGCATGATAAATGATCTGAGGGAAAAACTCATTGATAAAAAGAATTTTCTGAGCAGCTATGCTCAGAAATACATTCCTGCAGAGGAAACGCTGCAGATACTCGAAGAAATTCAGGACGCACTCGACAGAATGGATAGCGGAACCTATGGCGTTTGCGAAGTTTGCGGCGACCCGATAGAAGAGGACCGTCTTCAGGCAAATCCTCTTCTCAGAGTATGCATCGGCGACTACAGTGCCGAGCAGCAGAAAAATCTCGAAGACGATCTGACACTCGCGGTTAAAATTCAAAGAAACCTACTGCCTTCATGCAGCCAGGTGCTGGCAGGCTGGGACATCGAATTTCACTACGAGCCGGCAAGCATAGTAAGCGGCGATTACTGTGACCTTCTGCAGCCCGATGATAAAGAAAGATCACAGTTCGTAATTATGGGAGATGTGTCGGGCAAGGGAGTGGCCGCATCCATGCTGATGACACACCTGCATGCAATGTTTCATACACTTGTACCATTCAACCTGCCGGTTAACGAAATCCTCTCCAGAATGAACCGGATACTCTCTGAGAGCACCATAGTCAATCAGTTTGCAACGCTTGTACTTGCAAAAATCAGGGAGGACGGAACAGTTGAAATCAGCAATGCAGGGCACTGTCAGCCGCTCCACATAAAAACCGGGGGTACCTCCGAACTTGCTTCAGACGGCATACCTCTCGGCGTACTGCCCGACAGCGGCTACAGCAGCCGGATAATCAGTATGCAACCCGGAGATGTCCTCATACTCTATACCGACGGCCTGCCCGAGGCAATGAAGGATGACGACTGTTTTGAACTGTCCAGAATATTGAAATACTCCGGACAGTTCATACAAATGAATCCCGGAGAAATAATACAGACAATACTCGCCGAACTGAATGAATTCCTGGATGGAACGGAAAAATCCGATGATCTGACACTCATGGTTCTTAAGAAAAAGTAACTTAAATAGTGTATATGCCTCAACCAGGAACTTTAATATCCTGCTGCAGGTTTATGCTGTGTAGTCAGGATATTCTATTATATGATAAACATTCCCCGGGCCCAAATGAATAAACTCAGTAAAAGCACTTACTTCTGTCTTGGCATCTCTGCCGTCATTTTCATTTCCGACATTTTTACTCCAACCGGTTACGCGGTATGGGTACTCTATCTTATCCCTCTTCTGACTGCACCATACCGCATGGTAAGTAAAAGCCATATCAACTTCATCACTGGGGTAAATACTGTACTGATATGGACCGGTGTATTTTTTGAAATCGATATGTCTTATCCCGACGTCGCACTGTTCAACAGAATCATTATTACATTCGTACTATGGGCCATTGCATTCATTCAGACGCAAAAGCTCAGGACACTCGAAGAACAGCTGGGGAAAACAATGGACATACTAAGAAATAACCAGTTGCGTTTCGAAAGGGCCGAAGCTCTGGCACACGTCGGCAGCTGGGTAACGGAGAAAGATTCGGGATATCTCGAACTTTCAGATGAAATGAATAAAATACTCGGACTCCCCGAAGGTGTCAAGACACTGAGCATCAGGAAATATCTGGAGCAGATACACGCAGATGACCGGAAGAGAGTTACGGATACATCAGAAACATATCATAGAGAAGATAAAACGCTGGATATTGAATACAGGATAGTCAGACCCGACGGGGCCGTAAGATATATACACGGCATCAGCGGACCGGAATTCAACGAGCATGGTATGGCAGTCAGGCGCTACGGAGCAGCTAAGGACATTACTGAACGGAAAATGGTGGAATTAGAGCGCGACAAAACACTCAGTGAGCTGGCACGCTCCAACCGGGACCTGGAACAGTTTGCATACGTCGCCTCACACGACCTGCAGGAGCCGCTGCGCATGGTCTCGAGCTTCATGAATCTTCTTAAATCAAAATACAGCGAAAAACTGGACGAGCAGGCAAGATCCTATATCGATTTTGCAGTTGACGGATCCGGCAGAATGATGGAGCTGATAAGAGATCTGCTGGTATACTCCCGCGTATCATCGCGCAGGAAGGAATTCGGGAAGGTTGACCTGAATAGATTATACGAAAATGTAGTAAATGACTTGCAGCTGCTTATAAGCGAGACAAAGGCGGTGATAACTTCGGGCAGGCTGCCGCAGGTATACGGTGACTCTACACAGATAAGGCAGCTGCTGCAGAACCTGATTGGCAATGCACTGAAGTTCCACAGCGACAGGAAACCTATAGTAAATATATCCGCAGTTACTGACCACAAATTCTCGCTGATCTCTGTAAGCGATAATGGAATCGGTATTGACCCGAATGACTTTGACAGAATATTTCTGATATTTCAGAGACTGCACGACAGGGATTCTTATTCCGGGACCGGGATCGGCCTGGCGATATGCAAGAAAATTGTGGAAGGGCACGGCGGTAAGATCTGGGTTGAATCAGGTCAGGGCAAGGGTGCTACATTTTATTTCACACTGCCTTCTGCTTAAATACAGTATTTCTTCTTCCGTATAACCGGAAGAAGAAATATCATTCAGGATTATCTGATAAGCAGCATCTTTTTAGTTTCAGCATAATTACCGCTCTGCAGCCTGTAGAAGTAGACCCCGCTCGGGCAACCAGCAGCATTCCAGACAGCCCGGTGCCTGCCTGCAGAAAGTTCCGAATTCACCAGAACGGCGACCTGCCTTCCCAGAAGATCAAATACACTCAGTGTTGTATTTTCGCGTGCGGTTGTACTGAATTCAATTATCGTAGAAGGATTGAAAGGATTGGGGTAATTCTGCTGCAGTGAATATTCCTGAGGAGTCTGCGATCCGCCATCTGTAACTCCCGTAGCATCCATTGGATACCTTACCCTTACATTATCGAGATAAATGCGGCCAGAATATGTCTGCCCCTGAACTCTGCCCGGAACATCTGCCTCTAACTGGATTACGATCTTTGCCAGTTTTATAGGGTATGAAAATGTGCCGATGGTAACCGGTACATTATCTTTGAAAGCGATCGGGATAGTAGTGAACTTTGCACCCTGCGGGACAGGGATATTTGTGTTTACACGGAACGGTTTGTTCTGGTCGTTTGCAACTATAAGAAATATTTTGTGCACCGATGAATCCGACCTCACATCTATCAGCAGGCTGTCCGGCAGGCCATATAGGGGAATAGTGTTATTGAGCTGTACAAGGTTTGACTTGGTCGGATCATACGTGTATTTATAGTCTATTTGAAATGACCCGCTGCCTTCTGACCTGATATCAGTTGACACGCTCAGTTTTGTTGCCGCAAAATCTATACTTGATCCTGAAAGGGTCCAGGATCCGATACTGTCGAACTGATCAGTCAGCATGGTACCCTTGCCGATCTGTACAGTGATATCAACTGAATCAGCTATGCCTTCAGAAAACTTGGCGTATATTTTTACTTTGCCTTCTGCCTTTCCTCTGATGACTCCGTCTGCATCTACCGCAGCAACAGTTGTATCGGACGATCTCCATAGAAGATCTCCGCCCTTCATTATCCTTTCGACATTCGAAGCTGTATAGCCTTTAACAGTCAGTTCATACGGCTTTGAAGCATCGATCATAGAGCTTCTCGGTGTAAGTGCGATGCGTGCTATCTGTATTATGCTGATATATACCGAGTCCTTCAGTCCTTTGTAAGACACGTAGATATACCCGGATTTTGCAGTTTTGGAAGGTGCAAACAATCCATTGGCATCGACAGTACCGAGCCCCGGGCTCACAGAATACTTTATCTGAGAAGCATCGGGTGTAACCGGGTTATCATAGATATCGTTTACATAGATAGCGAGCTGGAGTTTATCGACATTGTATATTTTGTAATCGCTGAAGTTGTACAGAAATCCGATCCTGCCTAGCGAATCAGGTCTGGCCGGAGCAGAGGAAACGACCATAAGGCAATTTGCTACTGACCGTTCGTTTCCGTCCGAAGGAGAGTTCATGACTGCATTTCTCAGCACCATTGTAGTTGAGCCGCCGCCGTCCAGATTGAAGCCGTCGTATACACCGAGCCTGATTATCAGGTCTGCCAGTTCTGCCAGAGTAGCACCGTCGCTGCTGGCCTGACGGCCATCGAGAGTGATAAGGTAAAGATAGGTGCTGTCTTTCGAGAAACCGGCAACAGTACGCGGAGCCCTGGTAGTAGTGCTGGAACCGGGTTCATACTTCAGTGCGGTCTCGAGATAGTTTATACCTTCTTTGACAAGCCTCGGATGTCCTCCTACCATTTCCTTGATTTTTGACAGCGCCGGAGTTAAGCCCATAAACAGTTTTACCGTATCACCTGCATGCAGATTATCAGCAATGAACGCAGCGGCAGTTCCGTTGCCCGAAAGTACTGCTTTCCCTTTGGGTACGTTCATATTGCCCGTTTTCAAGGTCACATTCTCCACAACACAAACTACCGTATCGTTTGCGAGCCATCCTGAAACAGGACGTACCAGTGCTTCATTACCTGCGGTATCAGTACCGGTGGATGTACCCTTGTAGTAATTATATAGTATCAGCTGACCTGTTGACCGGGTCTGGTTTACTTCATCGATCTTAATCGATTTAGAATTGACAATCAGATTTGCCTTCAGCGTACAAATCTCAATCATGGGTTTTTTATTGATATCGAATCCGATAACGCTGGCTCTTACCGGTCCGCGGTATATCTCGCCCTTTCCTACCTGAATATTTGTGAGAGATCCGTTACTGGTGTTATAATAATCAGCATTCACCGCCCCGACTACAGTGTGTCCGGTGTAGTTATTTCGTTTAGACATTGCACTGGTCTTCTCATACCCGAAATACGTATCCTTTGACTTTACCGCTTCGAGCGACAGATACTTGTTCTTCAAATCCACACGCAGTACCTTGATAGTCCACGGCACAGAAGGAGCAAGTATATCAGTGTAGAGCACACCAGGTCCTACATAACGGCTCGATAACGTATCAAGTGCGATCTGCTGGGCATTCAATCCCGAAATTGTTACCAGAAGAAAAAAGAGAATGTAAAATTTTTTCATAACCGCGTTCCCGTAATAGTTGAAAAAACAGTGGCCAATGTACCGGGGAAAATAATACATTTTGTCTAATAATGCCAAACATAAATGAATTTCAGGCCGGAATAATTCAATTTTTATTAAAATAAGAATTAGTTTTATCGAATCAATAAGTATTTTTCCAATTGACGCATATAAAAATGCCATAACTTCCATATATCTGCACTTTCTGTTGTGGCATATTAGTTGTTCACTAACGGTTCCGTAATGCATATACTTAGCTTTATTTTTAATCATCGAGGATCAATATGCTCAAACAAATCGTACTCTCTGCCCTGATTGTTTCAACTGCCGCTTTTGCATCTCAGAAGAACACTGCCGGGAATAAAAAAGTAACCGTCTATACAACTGCTGAAAATACAGATCTGCGTCTGACCAAAACCGCAGAACTCAATACCCTGCCGTCTGTACAACCGCTGGAGTCGGAAATATCGGTATTTGTAAATCCGGCAAAAACTTACCAGGAATTCTCCGGAATCGGCGGGGCCGTTACAGATGCATCTGCCGAAGTCTTTGCAAAACTGCCTAAGGAAAAACAGCAGACTTTTCTTGAATCATATTTTGACAAGAAGAAGGGCATAGGTTATTCTATCATCAGAACAACTATTCACAGCTGCGACTTCAGCAGCGAAAGCTATACATACGTATCAGACGGAGACAAGGAACTGAAGACATTCAGTATAGATCATGACAGGCAGTTCAGAATACCTCTTATAAAACAGGCTGTCAGAACCGCAGGCGGAACACTCCCGCTGTTTGTTAGTCCCTGGAGTCCGCCGGCATTCATGAAGGATAACAAAAGCATGCTTAAAGGCGGGAAACTGCTGCCGGAATATTATCAGTCATGGGCGAACTACTTCGTCAAGTTCATCAGCGCCTATGAATCAGAAGGTATTCCGGTGTGGGGACTGACTGTACAGAATGAACCCATGGCGACTCAGAGGTGGGAATCGTGCATCTATACTGCCGAAGAAGAAAGAGATTTTCTCAAGAAATTCCTGGGCCCCACTCTGGCCAAATCCGGTATGGGAGACAGGAAAATAATAGTATGGGATCATAACAGAGACCTCATAAATCACCGGGCCAATGTAATATTTGCCGACGAGGAGGCATCAAAGTATGCATGGGGTATCGGATTCCACTGGTATGAAACATGGGCAGGAGGAGAACCAATGTTTCAGAATGTAGCTTCGGTTTATGAAAATTACCCCGACAAGAAACTAATTTTCACCGAGGGATGTACTGAAAAATTTGACACTTCAAAATACAACAGCTGGCCAAATGCAGAACGCTATGGAAGATCGATGATAAACGACTTCAACAATGGCACGGTTGCATGGACAGACTGGAATATACTGCTGGATCAAACCGGCGGACCGAATCACAAAGACAACCTTTGTTTTGCACCGGTACATGCCGATACCAGAACAGGCAGCCTGATATTTACTCCTGCATATTATTACATAGGTCATTTCTCAAAATTCATACGCCCCGGCGCCAGAAGAATAAGTACCGTCTCGAGCAGAAGTCCGCTGCTCAGCACTTCTTTCATAAATACTGACGGCAGTATGGTAACAGTTGTGATGAATCAGAGCAGCGAGGCAATAAAATACAAGCTGTATTCAGGCGACGTGATTTCAGAGGCTGAAATACTGCCGCATGCGATTCAGACGCTTGTGTACTAAACCATACAAAATTTTCTTTTTATGACCCTGCATTTTGCAGGGTTTTTTGTTTATTATTCCCCTTGTGATTGCGCAATTTTTATTTATATTTTGCCTTGTTTATATTTTGGCATTGAATGAATTTCATAAATATTATCAACTCTATTTAAATGGTAAAACAATGAGCTTAATAAAAAAATCCGCCGCCGGAATAGTTCTGGCACTTCTTACTCTCTCTGTATTCAGCAGCACTATTTTCTGCCAGAACGGACGATTGATACTCGCCAGCGAGGATATTTCACACGGCGATCATCACCTCGATCACTATAAAACTTTTTCAAAATATACATCGGGCTACAACCTTGAGGTACTGAGAGCAATTGACTCTGTTCAGAAGCATGCGCTCGACGGAGGCACCTATTTCATCGGCCTGAAAGCCAATCCTCCGGAGTCGCCGGTAAACTACGAACTGAAACTCGCCGGAAAATCACTCGTCAATCCTCCGCGGAAGAGCAGCTACTGCAGCGGATCGACCTATGCCGCTTTCATGGAAACACTTAATCTTATATTTGGCGATTCACTGAAATCACTGAGCCCGGAAAGATTTGAGGCGCTCAGGATGCAGGAACCTGACGGAAGCAGAAGGGAGGACTGGAATAAGTTCTGGGGCATTTGGAATGCTGACGGCTTTGGCAGCTACTACGCGCTCATGCAGTATTCAGATATCGGAGAACCGGTAAAACCTGAAGATGCCCGGCCTGGTGACTTTGCAAACCTGAGCTGGACTTCCGGTAACGGCCATTCTGTCATCATACTCGGCTGGCACTACAATGAACAGGGTGAAAAAATGCTTCTTTACTGGTCGAGCCAGACCGGTACGAACGGTTACGGCGACCAGTCGGCCGCAATCTCCAGAATAGCGGAAATGAAAGTTGTCAGACTTAAACATCCGGGTAATATTTTTAATTTCGATATTACTTCAAAAGCCAGCAAGTCTGTAGCGGGTGATAAGACGGGCTGGGAATGATCTGACGTAATTGCCCGGAATTCTGTTTCCCCGCCTCAGTTTTCTTTTCAGTTCTTTCCTGACAAAGATAAAGTGAAATTATCAGCCGGTACTTTTACTTTATCTTTTTCCGTTTATATTGAATAGTATATAAACAGCAGGAAAGAAATGAGAACAAAAGCCAGCATAAAAGGACACTCAATACACCAGATGCTGATCCCGTTCCCGGCAGCGTTTCTGACCGGATCTTTCGTATTCGATCTTGCAGGAAGAATTCTGAACAACGGAAACTTCTGGCAGACCGGTTTTTATATTGCAGCTGCCGGAATACTGCTGGGACTTGCAGCAGCAGTCCCGGGACTGATAGATCTGACTTCAAGCGTACCCCCCGACAGTACCGCTAAAAAACGGGCGCACAAGCACATGGGAATTATGGTCACTACTGTAGCCGTATTTGCCGTATCACTCTATCTTAAAGGCACTCCGCAGTCAATGCCCGGAACACTTTCACTGATACTCGAAGCAGCCGGAACGGTTATGCTGATAAGCGGAGCCTGGATGGGCGGCACACTTGTAAACAGGAATTTTATAGGTCCGGACCACCGTTATGCATATTCGGGAAAGTGGAAAGAAATCTCAGCAGAGATGACCGCAAGCAAAGAGATAATTGCCGCGGATGTAAATGAACTGAAGACCAGCCAGATGAAGCTGATAAAAGTTGACGGCAAAAGAATAGCTATTGGAAAAACCGAAGACGGCTATACTGCATTTGACGATCATTGCACACACCGCGGCGGCTCACTTGCAGGAGGAGTGATGATAGATGGGACTGTGCAGTGTCTGTGGCACGGTTCACAGTTCAGCTGCAAAACAGGAGAAGTAAAGGCCGGACCCGCAGATAAACCCATTAAGACGTACAATGTCGAGATCAGGGATGGGAAAGTAATACTGAAGCTGTAGCACCCGGCTCTGAGTATTTTGCAATAATTATCAGATGTACAGATATCACTGTGCCGGCAGATCCTTATAAGCATACCTCCGGTACAGTGATACCAGTGTTATTTCTGCACCCCGAATTTGTAGATAGTTTTTGAAGTAAACTTTTCTCCCGGTCTGAGCACAGTGGAAGGAAATGCCGGCTGGTTCGGAGAATCGGGGAAGTGCTGTGTTTCGAGGCAGAATCCCGCATGCTTCACGTATTTCTTCCCGGACGGACCTGTCAGTGTACCGTCCAGAAAGTTCCCCGTATAAAATTGTATACCTGGCTCTGTAGTATATACTTCGAGTGTCCTGCCGCTATTTATATCGCGTGCAAAAGCTGCAGTTTCCGGATCTGTACTCCGTGGTTTTCTGAGCACAAAGCTGTTGTCATATCCCCCTTCAACTTTTTGAATTCCGTCTCCGATCCTTACAGATTTTCTCAGATCAAACGGGGTACCGGCAACTTCTGCATACTTTCCGGTAGGAATCAGCGTTTCGTCCACCGGTATGTACTGATCTGCCGCTATCATTATTTCGTGATCCAGCACATCTCCGTTTCCTTCACCGGCAAGGTTAAAATACGAATGATGCGTCAGGTTGAGAGGAGTCGCTTTATCGGTAGTTGCCAGATAATCAATTATCATTTCATTTTCATCTGTCAGCGTGTAATCAACTGTTACATTAAGGTTACCCGGATATCCTTCTTCCCCATCCGGACTCAGATACCTGAGAGTAAGAGTGCTGCTGCTGTCACCCAATGCTGACGAAGCATTCCATACCACCTTGTCAAAACCGGCCACGCCGCCGTGCAGGTGATGTGCACCATTGTTTCTGGCAAGGCTGTATTTTTTTCCGTCGAGAGTAAATTCTCCGTTCGCTATGCGGTTACCGTAGCGGCCAATAATGGCACCGAAGTGGGGGCAGGCATCCTTATAACTCTGCAGCATATAATCAAACGGATTGCTGAATCCAAGGACCACATTGGCGGGATTCCCATTCCTGTCGGGCACAGAAATATCTGTCACAATTCCGCCGTAGTTGGTTATCTTTACGGTCATACCGCTGCGGTTTGTCAGTGTAAATATTTTAATTTCATCACCCGATGAATTGCGGCCAGAAATTTCAGTTTTGATTTCGCGTTCAGACCGGGTAACGGTTTGCTGTGCAAATTCCGGGGTTTGCATAATACTGATTACTCCCATGATGATGACTAATTTTATTCTAAGTTCCGAATAACTCAAAAACATTTTACCCTCACACATATTTGTTTTATATGACGGATTCATAGTTAATGATGCTAAAATTATGCCAGATATGGAAGCGGATATTTGCCGGGATTTACGTGTATTCCTGATAATTTTATACCCCGCAATTATTAAAAATATAATATTTTATCAAATTGATAATTTCCGGAGATACTACTGCCGCTGTAACCTTTCTGTATAACACCGAGTCATAATATTAAAAGGCTGTCGAAAATATATATATTAAAGGAACCGGACATGAAGATAATCGCCACGATACTTATTATGACTTTTATATTATTATTCTTCTGCACTACAGCAGGCAGTGCACAAACGCAGGTGCCCGTTAATGAAGCAGTTAACATTCCCTCAACAGAAACCGGATATATAGTGAAGGAATTTATCGAAGCGGTAAACTCAGATAAACCTGCAGATGCAAGTCAGTTTGCACATAAGTATCTTAGCACCGGGTTGAGTAATGTCGGCTCAGAAAAATGGGATGAGGAAAATTATAGCAGGCTGCTGATCAGTCTTCAGCAGGGAGGCGGTCTTGTTCCCGTCGATTTCCGTCAGAACAGTTCGCTTCAGTACCTCGGAGTAATATTCAGGGTTCCCGCACTGAAGAAAATGCTCAGTGCAGAGTTTGTCAAAAACGATACTTCAAATACACTCCGGTATATCGAAGTCCACAGTATGTCACTTCCGGCAGGGCCCTATCAGTGGCCCGAAAGGCAGATGGATGAAAAGGAAATTGCAGAAGAAATCGAGAAACGGATTCAGAAGGAGGTCACTGCCGGTCAGTTTTCAGGCGTTGCACTGATAGCTCACAATGACCGCATAATAATAAATAAAGCATATGGATATGCCGACAGGGATAGAAATCAGCTGAATACGGTAAATACCCGTATTCATACGGGCTCAGTCGGAAAGATGTTCACTGCTGCAGCAATAGGACAACTGGCGGAAAAAGGGAAACTCAGGTTTTCAGATACACTCGGCACAATTCTGCCGGATTACCCAAACCGGGAAGCGGCACATAGTGTCACGATTGCGCAGCTGCTAACGCATACGGCCGGCATTGCAGATCCTTTTGAACTGGGAAAAAGAAAAACCGGAATCGATTACTCGACTGCAGAAAGCAACCTGAATCTTATCGCCCCGGAAAAGCTCACTATGAAGCCAGGCGCGTATCATTCATACAGCAACGGAAATTACTCGGTACTGGCAGCAATCGTCGAGAAACTGAGCGGTATGTCATTCGAAAAATACCTGAGAGAAAATATTTTCAGACCGGCCGGAATGGCAATAGCGGATAAGGACGGCTACTCCAGCCTTCCCCGCGCAGAAAATTACTCTTTTGATCCGGAACGTGATCCTTTTGCCACCGGCAGCAGAATTGTATCTACTTCAACTGCAAAGACTCCCGAGTACGAATATTCCGGCTTCAGCAATGCATATCTTACGGCAGAAGACGTCTACCGTTTCATGCTGGCGTTAAGAGAGGGTAAACTGGTTTCACCTGAAATGGTGGAGATACTGACGCATGGAAAAGTCAGCGTCGGGCAGGGTTCGCCTGTCAAATATGCATATGGGTTTTATGACGCGACTATGTGGGGTACAAATATGCGCGGACATAGCGGAGGAGGCGGACACTCCGGAATCGGAGCCGAAGCTGAAATGATATGGAATAACAATTATTACGTCATACTACTCGGGAATTATGATCTCGACACCGTCCGTCCGCTGGCATTCAGCATAGCAAGGTTTCTGGGAAGTAAGTAGGGGGATTTCATTCGTACGGTGCACGGCAAACTGGGTATTTTTTCTTCAGCGCAATGCAGGCAGTAATTATTTCCGGCAGCTCCTGAAATTTTAACAGCTCCTGAAATTTTAATTGCGACAGAAAATATTTTTCCGCGGTCAGGGAATTTGCGTATATTTACACCAAAATTTCTGCAATACTTTTTCCCGTTTGTACTTCAGAGGATATAGATGTTCAGGTCGCGCAAATTTCTAAAATTCCTGCCGGTCATTATTTCGGCTGCTTTTCTCGGCATATTTGTTCTGATTATATACAAATATACCGCATACAACAATGATAAGAAGGAGAAGGATGTAAGAGACAAACTTCTGGAGCTCCTTGTCCTTAAAAAATCACAGCTCGAGAAGGCACTTTCTTCCCGTGTTTACTATACGAAAGGCATTGCGGCATATACGTCCATCAATCCCGAAATAACAAACGATACATTTTACAAGCTTGCAGATGAACTCATAAGCAGGGATTCTGTAATCAGTTCCATGTCGCTTTCGAGAAACTGTATCATTAACGCAATCTATCCGCACAAGAAGCACGAGGCTGCGATTGGACTTAACCTCCTGGCCCACCCGATGCGGAAAAAAATAGTTGAAAGTACTATCAGAACACGCAATACTTTTATTGCCGGACCGGTAACACTGGTCGAAGGCGGTGTGGCCTTCATCAGCTACACACCCATATTTGTTAAATCCGAACCCGATTCATCCGGTTTCTGGGGCGTCACAGATATAGTGATTTTTAAGGATAAGCTGTTCAACGAAATAGGTCTCAGTACACGTGACGCCAACTACAAGTTTGCACTCCGGGGAACTGACGGCACTGGCAACCAAGGCAAATGCTTCTGGGGAGATCCGGGTATCTTCGGGAACAATCCCGTAACTGTGGATGTATTTTTGCCCACCGGCAGCTGGACACTTGCGAGCATACCGGTAAACGGCTGGAACGGCTACCTGGACAAGACCGAAAAGATCACAATATTCCTTTATATAAGTTCGTTCATAATCAGTATCCTCATCTGGCTATACTGCAGAGCGATGATAAAGATCAGGTCGCATGAACAGGAACTGAAAGCAATGTTTGAGTCAATGCAGGACATTATTATCGAGTTCAGCAGGGAAGGACGATACGTCAAGATAGCTCCGACAAACGAATCAATACTGTTCAGGCCCAAAAAAGAGCTGCTGGGAAAATCGATTTACGAGATATTCGACAAATCCACGGCTGATTTCTTTCTGGATGGTATTACCAGATGTCTGAATACCGGAGAAAAGGTAATACTGGACTATCCGCTACAGCTGGAAACAGGTACATACTGGTTCCAGGCCAGGCTGTCGAGGCTTTCTGAAAATTCAGTAATATTTGTGGCGCACGATAACACTCATAGAAAGAAGGCCGAAGAGGACCTTAAAAAATCAGAACAAAAACTGAAGGAACTGAATGCGACGAAGGACAAATTTTTCTCCATCATTGCACACGACCTGCGATCCCCGTTCTCCGGTTTCATGGGAATTTCAGAAGAACTAAATAAGAATATCAGCAGCATGGACAGGGATGAGATTTCGGAACTTGCGGGAGTAATGCATTCTGCGGCCAAAAGCACGTACGAGCTGCTGACCAACCTGCTCGAATGGTCCAGCCTGCAGACTGGCAGAATGAAATTTGAATCGGAGGGACTCAATCTGAATACTGAGGCGGAAAAAATCAGGTCGCTTTTTGGTTCTGCTTCTTCTCTGAAATCAATATGCATAAACAACAATACAGATAAAGACACTTTTATCTGCGCCGATAAAAATGCTTTCTCGGCAATTCTGAGGAATGTTTTATCTAACGCAATTAAATTTACACCTCACTGCGGTAAAATTGAAATCTCTTCTGAAACTGACGGACAATCAGTCAATATTTCAGTAGCTGATTCCGGAATGGGAATGACAGCAGATGTGCTCGCGAAAATATTCATGATAGACACCGGATACAGCAGCAAGGGTACAGATGGTGAAAAAGGGACTGGCCTCGGTCTTCCGCTGTGCAGGGAGCTGGTGGAAAAATGCGGGGGACAGATGCATATCTCGAGCACTCCCGGTACCGGAACAATTGTAACTTTCTCATTGCCTTTATTAACGAAATGACATAATTTAGTTTCTGATTTATTGCCGGTTTCCTACCGTTACGGAGGCAGTGGTTCGTATTTGAAGATTTCAGAAGGATATCTTGTGAAAATTCTTGCAAGAATAATAATATTTTCCGTTTTTTTTTCTGTCTTTTCTCCTCATATTTATTGCCAGCAAAGCCTTGCCGACAGTCTGGTCAGAATATTACCCGGTCTTGCAGATAATAAAAAAGTAGACATGTTTTCGCACCTTGCGGATATATACAATTATATCGATAACAGGACAGCCATTGACTACGCACAGAAGGGGCTGGAACTTGCAAGGCAGATCAACTATCCGCGGGGCCTGGCTGCCTGCTATGGAAGTCTCGGACATTGCTATATAAGTGTTGACAACGCTAAAGCCATTGAATATACTCAGAATGCACTTCGCATACGCCGCGAACTTAATGACCGTCCGGGTATTGCCACATCGTTAAATGTAATGGGCCTGGTCTATTATTTCACCGGCAATTATCTCAAGGCGGTGGAATATCACCTTCAGTCTATGAAGATACGCGAAGCCATCGGAGACGACGACAAAACAATGTCATCGTACAATAACATTGCCCTGGTGCACATGGCCATGGGAAATTATGAAACAGCATTGTACTACCTGAACAAATCACTGGCAATGACAAAGAAGCTGGGCAAATTCTCGCGTACCGGCCTTATCTACGATAACATAGGGAATATATATTCATCCTTAGGCGAATACGACAAGGCTCTCGGTTTTCTGTTCAAGGGGCTCAATATTACCAGAAAACTGGGATACAAAAAATCCGAAGCCAATTCATGCGTAAGCATTGCAGTAACCTACAAGAGACTGAACGATACGTCAAATGCTTTCAAGTACTACTGGTCGGCACTCGATATTTTTACCCGCATTACTGAAAAAAACGGCATGTCCAACGCCGAAAACGGACTTGCAGCACTCTATATGAATGCCGGTAATTACAGAGAAGCCATAAAGCATGCTCTGGCAGCCTATGAACTCGCAGCGTCTATAAATTCACTGGAAAATATTTCCCGCGCGGCAAATGTACTTCAGGCAGGATATAAAAAAACCGGTGATATCAGAAATGCCCTCCGGTTCCTCGAAATCCACCATACTGCCAACGACAGCCTGCAGAATATCGAGAAAGTCAAGAAAGTAGCCAAGCAGGAATTTGACTACCGGTACGAAAAAATCAGGAAGGAACAGGAGACTGAACTCAGCAGACAGAATACATTCATCATCTTCCTGACACTTCTGCTTTGCATGCTGATAATCATTATATTCATGTTCATAAGAGGATATCTGAACAAGAAAAAGATGAGCGAAAGGCTCGGCGAACTCAACACCAAGCTGCGCGCATCCAATTATGCCAAGGACCGGTTCTTCTCCATAATCGCACACGACCTGCGCGGACCGTTTCAGTCATTGCTGGGACTGTCTGACCTGCTGCGGTCTGAATCAGAAACGCTCAGCCGTGAAGAAATAAAAAATTATAGCTCAAGCCTTTACCAGTCGCTGAACAGACAATATCAGCTGCTAGATGATCTGCTGAACTGGTCAAGAGTCCAGAACAGCAGCTTCAAGCTCGAGCTGGAATCTGTCTGGCTGCACAAGGAAATTGACGGAGTAATCGATACACTGGCATTTACGGCGTCACAGAAATCAGTTCAGATCTGCAATATTACAGATGACAAACTGAAGGTGATAGCGGACAAAAATATGCTCCGGCTTGTACTGAGGAATCTCATTTCCAACAGTATCAAGTTTTCAAATGACGACAGCAGAGTAGAGATTTTCTCTGCTGTAAAAGACCGCAGTATTGAGATTACTGTTGCGGATAATGGTGTGGGAATTGCACCCAGTGATATAGATAAACTTTTCAGGCCGGATATACTGCATTCGACGAAGGGCACAAAAAACGAAAAGGGAAGCGGACTGGGACTGCTGTTGTGCAAGGAGATAATCGAAAAACACTCGGGCAGTATTCACGTCGAAAGCAGACAGAGTCAGGGAAGCAGATTTATATTCACACTTCCATCCTGACGCATTGTCTGCCGGACGCAAATATATCTCTGATATGCTAACTGTATTTATTTGTTTTCGTATTCATCTATTTTCTCGCGTATTATCATCGCGCTCTTCTGCAGAAGCATTCTTTCCTCATCACTCAGTCTGAGAGGCAGTGTTCCAAGGTCTCCTTTTCCGGAAATCAGGTGCGGCAGCGAGAGTGTTACATCTTTCACGCCTTCCACTTCCTCATTGACCGTGCAAACAGTGAGCACTGCGCGGTTATCCCTGTTTATTGCATCCACTATGCGGGCTATTGCAGCTCCAATCCCGTAATAAGTAGATCCTTTGCCTTCTATGATTTTGTATGCAGCATTCCTGACGCCCGAATCGATCTGCTGCTTTATCTCCTCCCCGAATCCGATATTCCGGTGATTTATAAAATCCTCGAATGGAATTCCGCCGATGTCTATGTTTGACCAGGTAAGCACTTCCGAATCGCCGTGCTCACCGATTACGTATCCGTGAACGTGCTGAGGATCGACACATGCGTGACTGCCCAGGAGCGCACGGAAGCGGGCCGTATCGAGTGTTGTACCGGATCCTATCACCCTGCTGTAAGGTACGCCGTATTCTCCGGCTATCTTAGCACTTATATGAGTAATTATATCGACCGGATTGGTGGCTATGAGAAATATGGTTTCCGGTGATGCAACCAGTGCCCTCGGTATAATGTGGTTCAGTATTGCAGCATTTTTTTCAAACAGCTGGAGCCTGGTTTCACCTGGTTTCTGGCTTGCCCCGGCTGCAATTACTATTACATTTGCACCCTTAAGATCATTATAATCCCCCGCATAAACGTCTGTTGCATGTGTAAAAGGTATCGCATGCTGTATGTCTGCGGCCTCTGCAATTGCCCTTTTCTCATTGGCGTCTACCATTACTATTTCGCTTGCAGCTTTTGTCATGACCATTGCATAGGCCGAAGTCGACCCCACAAGTCCGCTGCCGATAATTCCTACTTTCATCTTCCATCCATATTGTTGTATCTGTTACATTTTATTCAGTGATTTTATACATGAACTGATTATAATAATAAGGATTATTATTCATATAAACTATTTTACAATTTTGAATATTTTTCATATTTTGACTTCTTCTGATCGTATTTTCTGGCAGAGAATTGACAGATCATTCCTCCGGCTATTCTGGCTTATTTATTCCGAACTGTGATTTTAATAATTGGCGCATTTATTATTTATCATTTTCCAATACAGCATATGAAATATTTTTACCTTTTGGCTTCACTTATATTCCTTTTTAATTCTTTATCCGCTCAATCTTCAGCATACCCTAAACGGGAATTCAGGGGGACCTGGCTTTCAACGGTATATAACCTTGACTGGCCGACGACAAAAGGTAATGTTGCGACGCAGAAAACCGAACTGACGACTCTGCTTGATTCATTAAAATCTGCCGGAATAAATGCAGTATTTTTCCAGGTACGTACAGCCTGTGATGCATTATACAATTCGCCGTATGAACCGTGGTCATACTGGCTTACCGGCACGCAGGGAACCGCGCCTTCACCTTTATATGATCCTTTAGAATTTGCCGTCGATGAAGCGCATAAAAGGGGAATGGAATTGCATGCATGGTTTAACCCGTACAGGGCAGTCGAAGGGAGTGCAACCCTTAGCTCAACGCATGTAGTAAACCAGCATCCTGAATGGATACTCACTGTCGGATCAGGTTCTAAAAAAATTCTGAATCCGGGTCTTCAATCCGTAAGGGATTATAATATCCAGATAATATCTGATGTGGTGACCCGGTATGATATAGACGGAGTTCATTTTGACGATTATTTCTATCCATACAGCCCGAACAATATCACTACTGAAGATAATGCAACATTCGCAGCTTATCCCCGCGGGTTCACCAACATCGGGGACTGGCGGCGCGATAATATAAACATTTTCATACACGCTGTAAATGCGGCGATCAAGAGCATAAAACCGTACGTTAAATTCGGCATCAGTCCATTCGGCATCTGGAAAAGCGGCACGCCTTCTGGGATAACCGGTACAAGCGCATACAGTACACTGTACTGCGACGCTATAAAATGGCTCCAGGATGGTTCCGTTGATTATATTACTCCGCAGCTTTACTGGAAAATCGGGGGTTCACAGGACTATGATGCTCTCCAGAACTGGTGGGCAGATCAGGCCAGCACATATGGAAGGCATTTCTATCCGGGCCAGCAGTTTACTTCCGGGTATGCAAACGGCGAGCTTCCTGCACAGATGAGAATTAACAGAAAAAACTCTAAAACCGGCGGCAATGTATTGTTCAGATCGGAATTCATTCAGACAAATAATCTTACTCTGAAAGATTCGTTAAAGAGTTATTTCTTCAGGTATCCCGCACTTATGCCGGTAATGAGCTGGATAGATAATACACCGCCCAATACTCCGTCTGATTTTTCTGCTGTCAATTCTTCGGGACAAATCGAATTGACCTGGAGTCTGCCCGCAGCTGCAGGCGATGGTGACGCAGCAAAGAAATTCGTCATTTACAGATCAAAAACCAGCCCCGTTGATATTTCAGATGCCGCAAACATACTTGCAATTACTGTTGACAACAGTACAGCATATTCGGACAATTCTGCAAGTCTGGGGAATACCTATTATTACAAAATTACAGCGCTCGACAAATGCAGCAATGAAAGCGCTGCTTCCTCTGAAGTTTCGGTCATTGCTGCGCCCGGCAATACTGCAATTGCCGATTTCGAATCCGGTACCGGCGTATTTACCCGTGTCCCGACATACAGCGGATCAACCAAGGGTGTGTCTACGGCCTCAACAGCGGCCAGAGTAACCGCTACATCGTATAAAGGCTCGGCATCTTTTCAGATAGTACTGAAAGACAACTCATCTTCAGCAGATGACTGGGCTGTAAGACTTCTCTCGGGAGACGGAACCCCGGCAAATAATACCGCCATCAACACGGCAGGCTATGTGGGTTTCTGGATGAAAACATCCACTGCTCCTGCAGGAGCAAAACTCGCCATTACACTTGATGACGCTGCCGGCGGAACGGAAATTTCTGCAAAACAGGACGTGGTAAATGACGGACAATGGCATCTTTATCAGTATGCCTTGCCTGGCAGCGGATGGACCAGCTTTGCCGCAGGCAACGGCATCATCAACGGACCCACGGTTACAATTGATGCATTGATGTTTTATGCTCCAAACGCTTCACCCGACTGGACATTCTATATTGATGACGTTTCATTTAATAACTCTGCTCCGCTGCCCGTCGAACTTTCTTCGTTTACTGCCATTGCATCTGCCCGCTCCGTCAGACTCGACTGGTCTACCAGTACTGAACTGAACAATCACGGCTTCAGTATTGAAAGGGCAACTTCTGATTATCCCGGCAACTGGCAGGATATTACTTTCGTTCAGGGACACGGCAACAGTAATTCCCCAATCGATTATTCATTTACTGATATAAATGTTTCTCCTTCAGTCAAATACCTCTACAGACTCAGACAGACAGACTTCGATGGTTCGGTAAAATATTCTCCGGTTGCCGAAGCCATGTGTTCATCTGTACAGGCGTTTGAACTTCTGCAAAATTATCCAAATCCGTTCAATCCTTCTACAACTATTTCCTACTCCATTCCCGTTGAGTGCAACGTCAGGCTTACTGTATTTGATGCTTTAGGTCAGCAGGTAGCCTCGCTCGTCAATTCTCTGCAGAGTGAAGGGTTGTACAATGTTCAGTGGAATGCCGGTAATATTGCTTCGGGTTTCTATTTCTACAGACTTGATGCTCAGCCGGTAAATGCTTCACAGGCTCCTTATGTTTCCGTAAAAAAATTATTACTCGTTAAATAAAGTGTATTTGCCTGCTTCATATTGCTGAATTCAAAAAGTGTTTGTCATTAAAGTACCATTGTACTAACTGCATAATAAAACATTGACCTTTATCGGGATACAGAGGGCTGTATCCCGGCAGAGTATAAATGCCAGTATAATTGAACATGGGTGGAGTCCGCCCTGCTGATATTGGGGAAATCTCTGTATTAACCAAAAGGTTTTCAGGCGAATGTAATTCGGTATGTTTTGTGAATCAGATCCGGCTCTGTTTGTTCCCGTTAAGACCATGTTATTCAGGAAATAGTCATTACTAAATAATAATATATCCTTGAACAAATTAAACAGGACACCAAATGAGCAAAAAACAATTACTTGGCTTAGTTCTTTTCCTGGTTTCTTTCACTTCTTTTCCGGTTTACAGCCAGCTTAACGGCACAAAAACAATTGATCCCGCAGGCAGCGGAGAAAACAATTACACCTCATTCAGCAGCGCAATATCAGCTCTGAACTCAAACGGTACCACCTCCGGAGTTACCTTTTTGATAGCCTCCGGCACTTACACCGAATCAACTCCTATGACAATCAATATCACTGCGAATAAACCTTCAGCCGCAGCTACCGTTACATTTAAGCCAGCTGCCGGAGCTACTGTAGTACTGAATATCGGCGGCCAGGATGGCACCAACAGATTCGGCATTAAAATAGGTACTGCCAGTGCAACGACTGATTACATCATTCTGGATGGTTCAAATACTGATGGAGGAACAACGCGTGACTGGACTATAAAAGCCACAAGCACTTCATATGGTCTGGAACCCCTTGATATCTACGGTGACTATATAGTCGTTAAGAACTGCATCATCGATGTGCCCTCAGGTTTATATGGAGGAAGCAGTTTCGGTATTACACTAAGAGATGCATCGCCTGTTTCAACATACTGTACCATTGACAACAATAAAGTTTCGTCGAATAACGCTATAAGTATTGGAAGAGGTACGGCAAACGATATGCCCGGACATGTGATAGGCAGTAATGAAGTTCACTTCTATAACAGAGGGATTTATGCATACAGATCCTCTTTCATTTCAATTCAGAATAATACAATAACTGGAAATGTATATAATTCATATCCTGGCGGGGCATGCTACGGTATATATACCGCATCGCCCGGCGGAAATACAGGCAGTTTAGTTATAAGCGGAAATACGATAAATAATGTAGGCAAAAACAATGGTACAGCTGGTGCACAGGCAATCCGTGGCATTGCCGCATCCGGACCGGGAACTTACACTATCTGCAATAACAGAATATTTAACATATATAACGCCACTTCCGGAACAGGAAACCCAATTGTTTATTGTCTGCAGTTGTATGGCGGCGGAAGTACATCCCAATACGATGTATATAACAATATGATAAGCGGAATTTATAATGACGATACTGATGCAGGTTCGGGCGTTTATACTTATGGCATTCAGTACAATACATCCGGAAACGCCAATATTTACAACAACACTGTGGTAATTGACGAAACAAGCAGGGATCACCTGTGTGCAGCTTTTGCCGCTACCGGCGGCAACGCAGTCAATACGGTTAACGTTAAGAATAACATATTCTGCAACAAAAATTCAGGCGCCACATATAAGTCATATGCTTTCTACAAATCGGCTTCACTCACATCTGCTCTTGTAAGCGATTACAACCTGCTGTATACAGACATCCTCACCAATGCCTATGTCGGTTTTAACGGCACAGCAGATGCGGCCACACTGAATGACTGGCAGACAATTGACCGGGATTCCCACTCCAAATCAGCCCCGGTTACTTTTACATCTGCAACAGATCTGCATCTTGCAGGAACGTCTATAGGTGATGAAACTCTGATAGGCACACCGCTTGCAATGATTACAACCGACATTGACGGCGATCTGAGAGATGTAAATTACCCATACATGGGGGCCGATGAAAACGCTGACCAGCTCCCGGTTGAACTGGTCTCATTTACTGCGGCCTATGCAGGAGATAAAGTGACGCTTCAATGGGCAACAGCTACAGAAGTCGATAACTATGGTTTCGAAATTGAAAGGACGAATGCCGACGGGCAGTGGGGAAAGATAGGTTTTGTGGGCGGAAACGGAAACAGCAATTCTCCCAAATTCTATTTATTTACAGACGATAACCTTTCTTCATGCGATGAGTACAAATACAGACTGAAGCAGCTGGATAATGACGGGAAATATGTTTATTCCTCTGTGGCTGCCGTCCGGCTGTCTGTAGCCAAAGATATAGAACTGATGCAGAATTATCCTAATCCATTTAACCCGGCAACAGTAATTAAATTCTCAATACCTCAGTCCTCTATTGTAAAACTGACAGTTTACAATATAGTAGGTGAATCAGTAGCAGATCTCCTGAACGAACTCAGGCAGGCCGGAACACACTACGTACAGTTCGACGCATCAAATTTGCCGAGCGGAATATATTTCTACAGGCTTCAGTCCGGAAACTATACAAGGACGATGAAAATGCAGCTGATAAAGTAGTCAGTTGAAACATCCTTAATTTTATCCGGGCTATGCATCAATGCGGCCCGGATTATTTTCGAGTAATTTGCTTTTTTTGCGGCCAGCTTTTACCTTTGCAAAGGCGGATTTGACATTTTGGACAAATTTGCCGAAAATGAATCTATTATTCACACATAAAAGGAACCCGTATGCTCAAGGAAGACTGTATATTATTCAGCGGTGGCTTTCAGGGCGCTGAAGCCGAATTCGGAATGAACGCCGAACGCTATGGTATCGAGGAAGTAAACTTTACATTTGAAGGCCACTCAATAGCTCGCCAGCGCGGCCTGCACGTCCTTAACCACAACGAACTGAAGACCGGTGATGTCAGTCTGGAATATATTTCGAAAATCCTGAACCGCAATTTCTCTAAGATTCCGGCAATCCGCAAAATACTCCAGGTAATTTGGCACCAGATCAATAACGGTCAGGAGATCTATGTGATCGGCCAGATCATGGATGATAAGACAGTCAAAGGCGGTACGGGCTGGGGAACAGAATTTGCCAAGCTGTGCAATAAGCCCCTCTATGTTTTTGATCAGACGCGCGATGCATGGTTCTTCTGGAACCAGGAAGACTGGGTTAAATGCGAGGGTGAAAACCTGCCGGTAATTACACACGTTCACTTCGTCGGAACAGGAACACGTTTCCTGGAGGAAAACGGCAAAAAAGCTATTGCGGGACTGTTTGACCGCTCTTTCGGTAAATAAGCTTTCGCCTCAGGCGGGGACTTAAAACAAAAAGTGACAGCGCGGCGGACATTCCGCCGCATTTTTTTCGCTGAACTGATATTATATTTCACGCCGGGTTATCGGCAGAACAACTGTAAACTTGCAGCCGCATCCCTTTCTGCCTTCGGCACGTATACTGCCTTCGTGCCGGTCCATGATCTCCTTGCACAATATCAGACCTAGCCCCGAGCCCACTTCATTCTGAGTCCCTTTTGTGGAATGCTGTTTGTCTATCCTGAAAAGTTCCTTCAGTTCTTCCTCACATATGCCGATGCCGTTGTCGGTTACTGTGATTTCCATGTACTTCCCGGATTCTTTATTCGAGACTTCAATCCAGCCGCCGGTATTTGTAAATTTTATACTGTTCGAGATCAGATTTCTCAGCACCAGCTGCAGCATCTGTCTGTCTGCATGCACCACTGCGCTTTTTTCTGTGTTATTTCTGAAGGATATATTCTTATTTGACAAAGACAGATAAAATGGCGGCACTATTTCCTCAACCAGTTCATATACGGGCAGGTCTTCATATGAAAGAGAAAAACTGCCGTTCTGAAGTCTTGACCACTCGAGCAGATCATTGAGCAGCCCATACTGCTTCTGAAGAGAAGTATTTATACCGTCACCGAGTTTTTTTATGTCATCTTTTTCAAGACAGTCGACTTCAGAAACCAGAACACCAGATGCGCCCAGCAGCGACTGAAACGGTCCGCGCAGATCGTGTGCAATTATTGAGAAAAAGCGGTCCTTGGCAGCATTCGCCTCTTTCAGCTTTTCGTTGAATTCATTCAGCTGAATATTCGTCCTGCGGTTGTGCCTGTAGCCGTATACGATCAGCAGTATGATTACAATGGACAATGACAGGGTTATCCCCAGCAGCTGAATGAATGTGCTCTGGCGCGACATTTCAGCTTCCTGTTCGCGCTTCATCTTGTCAAACTTGTATTGATATTCAATTTTTGCAAGCTTCTTTATTTTATCGGAACTCTTTGTTTCATTCAGGATATCCTGATATATTCTGGAATATTTGTAAGCATTTTTATAGTCACCTTTTCTTGCGTAACACTCCTGCAGTATCTCAGCAGCCCTGGAAATATTGCTCTTCGCATCTATGAGTATTGCGTTACTGTAGGCAACGAGTGAATGTTCAACTGCAGAATCGCACTTGCCGGCATTCAGGTATAGTTCAGCCATGGCATTTTCAGAGTTGGAGATGCCTTTCTTCTCATCGAGTTCAACGTATATTTTCAGTGCATCCTTCAGATAATAAAAAGCTTTTTGCTGATCATTCAGCTTTTTGTATATTGCCGCAATGTTGAAGTACGAATTGGCTTCAGATTTCCGGTTGCCTATTTCTTTATTGATCGCGAGAGCATCGCTGAAGTATTTAAGTGCGGCATCATATTTCTGAAGTTTACTGTACACATCACCGAGATTATCGCTGATAATGCCCATCCCTTTTTTATCGCCCGTTTCGATCCTTACCTTCAATGCCTTTTTTAGATAATTCAGTGCTGTGGTATATTCTTCGAGAGCAATATGTATCAGTGCAATATTATTGTAAGAAGTCGCTATTTTGACGCGGTCACCTATCTCTTCTCTGAGCTTAAGTCCCTGAAGGTGATAGTCAATGGCAGGCAGATAGTCACCTGAATAATAATACAGCACTCCCATCAGGTTCAGGGAAGTGGCGATTCCAGCTTTGTCACCGATCTTCTTTCTGATATGAAGAGCACGCTTTGTATATTCAACTGCTTTCTGATGATCCAGATTCAGATAACAGAATCCGAGTGAGCCCAGGTTCGCGGCGATACCCTTCTGATAATTAATCCGCTTTGCCAGTTCGAGTCCCTGATTTGCAGTTTCAATGGCTTTTCTGGTATCCATGTACTGATATATATCGGCCAGCTGGTTGAGAGCATCCACCTTTGAAGTGCCCTGCAGATTTGGAATGAGATTCATCAGGCTGTCGGCAGAACGCTTCTGTGATAAGAGTGTAGTACTCAGAAGCGTAACCAGCAGCAATATTATTCCGGTGGTCACTTTCATGACACTTCTTCCGGGTTGCCGGCAGAGAGCGGTCTCAGATGAAAAGGCACTATAGTGATCACTTTTATCTCCCAGTGTAAATGGATTTTTCAAAAGCCAATATAATCACTAAAATATTTTTTTGCATATTAAAAATTATAACTGAAAGCATTTACGTATATTTTTTCAGAACTTTCCCGCGATCACTGCGCTGCCTGGCGGTCTGGGGCCATGCATCAGATACTGATCCATATTCATGACGTTTATATGGTAAGACAGAAATTTTCTTTATATTTACCAGTATCTGAAACACAAATTAACATATTTGTAAATTTCCTTCCCGGCCAGACTATGAATATTCGCAATATGCTCAGAAATACCTGCTGGATCGCCTGCTGCGCTCTATCGATTACCTCATGCAGCCCTGAGAGCGGCTCAGGAAAAACAGATGCTACTCAATCTGAAAAGACATCACCTGACACTACCGCTTCTCCCTCAGCTGTTACATCCGCACCCCGCAGCTTTCACTGCAACGGCTATATACTGTCGGCATACAGACAGGATAAATCCTGCTATGTCCTGATCGATACCGTGGAATATTACAGCGGCGGCGAAGCCAGAAAAAAGATTGCGCTCGAACAAAAACACAACAGAAAAACGGAATCATTTGAAGGCTTTTACCTCAGAAATACTCGGGTTGATTCCATCCGCATAAAGCTGCCTGATAATTCTAAAATAATTCTGCAGACTTTTTCTCGCGACAGCAGCGGCAACTATAGATTCAACGAAAGAACAGACGCCCGAAAATTTTATAAGCTGATCTCATCGGATGAGTTCAGGAATTCAGGCTTCAAAATATTTTCTTTCGATATAGCAGATGACAAAATTATTTTATTAAAAGAAATATATATACCATAAATACTCATTCCCCCTTCTCTAGTGAGGTTAACATGAAGAAATTTCTACTGATTACAGTTCTTTTCATTTCAGGTTATATTCAGGCACAGTCAGCGCTCCCGGAGAAAACGTTTTCAAAAATTGCCGACATCAGTTATGACAGAATTCCCACAAAAATCAGGGTGGATAATTCCGGAATTTACGGCATATCATCATTTGATATACAGAACAATAATGTGTGGCTGCATTCATTCGACCGGGCAGAAAGTTATCTCTTTTCCGGCAGTCAGCTAAAAAATGCAATCAGGCATAAAGAAGCATCTTTGGATTTTGCGATGCACAATAATACTCCGGTTCTATCGGCCGGTTCACAGCTCAGGAAAATATTTGCCGCAGGAAAAGAAGATATTTATACAGATAATGGCGGAGAACTCCATGGCAGCCGGAATGACGACGACCGGATAAATGTCAAAGTGATAAGCCGCAGCGAACTCGATATAAACTATGATATTCCGGGTTTTCAGAAACACTTTTCGCTGAACTTTCGCTCAGACCTCGCATACGGTGATCTTATAGGAATAGATGCTAACGGTAATTCATTTCTGCTGATTGAGAGATACCTTACCGAGATACCGCTGAAGGTTCTGAGGGAGGTATACACGCTGTCAAGGGAAGGCGAGATATTATCGGTACTCGAAATACCTGCCATAAAATATGTATATCTCGTGCGTGATTTTCAGATCGATGCCGAGGGAAATCTGTATCACCTGCTCTCTCTGAGAAACGGGTTTTCAGTTATCAGATGGAGCGGCCTGACTGCTTCTCACAGCGAAATTATCCGCTATCCCGAAGAATATAATTATGAACTGCACTACAATACAATTCTGCCGCAGAACGAAGCACCTGTGCACGCGGATAGCGTAAATACATCGCGTCCCGCAGACGTCCAGGCGTCATCCAGACTCTCGGCGCTGAAGATTGCAGAGGGTTTTGTGACATACAGATATACCTGCCGCAGCGTCAACCTGGCTCCCGAAAATGTAAAAGCACCCGACGGAGATTTTGTAAGAACACCTGAATGGCTTATAACCGGCATGAATGCAAAGATTCCGTACAAATGGGGCGGCTTCAATACACTGGCCGAATTTTCAGCGGGATTGCTGAACGGCAGATATGCCGGCGATATCAATACTGACGGTGTATCTTCCTATGCCGTTGGACTCGACTGTTCGGGGTTCGTAAGCCGGTGCTGGCAGCTGTCTTATCACTCTTCTACCAGCGACATGCCCCGTATTACCACACAATATACCACGTGGGACAGCATCAGACCTGGTGATGCAGTGCATAAAGTCGGACACGTGCGTCTGTTCGTAGAAAAAACACCTAACGGTTCGTTACGTATTGCCGAGGCCGCGGGACGCGATCATGCGGTTTCATACTGGACATACACGCCTTCGGACCTGACTGCATATACCCCCAGATGCTATAAGGGTATGGCGGCAGAATACTCGCTCAGTCAGCCGGTCCTCCAGAGTGTGCTGCAGCAGTCAGACGGAACTGTCAGAATAACATGGACGTGCGATACTGCCGGCGTCAATGGATACCGCCTCTATATGTCATCAGACGGATCGAAATGGACCGCTGTTCAGAATGAGAATACACTGAAAGATATGTACGCTGTCCTGACTCCGCAGAATACTACCGAATACTACAGGGTATCAAGCGTCCTGAATTCATCAGTTGAAAGCAACTGGTCCGGAGTACTCGGGACAGCGAAATACACCGGTGCGAAAAAAATACTGATCGTTGACGGGTTCGACCGCGAAACCGGCGGGTGGCGAATGAAAGGCAATTCATTTATCATGCGCTACGGAAAGGCTCTGAATTTACTGAAGGAGAATTTTGAAAGCATAAAGAGCAGATCTATAGCACTCCGGTCAGTCAGTCTCAGCAATTATGACGCCGTATACTGGATGTCAGGCGATGAAAGTACGTCCGATGAAACCCTGTCTTCCGCCGATCAGGCAATACTGAAAGAATATCTCGATAACGGAGGACGACTG
This sequence comes from Bacteroidota bacterium, assembly GCA_050258935.1. GTDB lineage: Bacteria > Bacteroidota > Ignavibacteria > Ignavibacteriales > SURF-24 > JBLMZS01. The sequence goes on along the minus strand of JBLMZS010000076.1, from coordinate 103,170 downwards.
TTTATTTCGGGCAGCGAAATTGCATGGGATGTATATCACCGCGGAAATGCAGATGACCGATACTTCTTCAACAACTATCTGAAAGCGATATTCCTTTCCGATAACGCGTCATCCAGATCAGTCACAGGCAGAGATTCGGCTGCCCTCGCAGGCAGTTCGTTCTACTTCAGCCAGACCTATGCAACAGATTATCCTGACGTTATTACTCCTAACGCAGGCAGTATTCTCTGTATGTCATACTCTAATAACCTGGGTGCTGGTGTGCAGTATTCGGGGAGTTACGCAAATCCTGACAGAAAAGCATATCTGATATACCTGGCATTCCCGCTGGAATCAACTGCAAACGATACCGCATTTAACGGCGTTATAGCAAAGTGCGATGACTTTTTCTTCGGTCAGCCTACCCGCATAATTTCCGGTAACGTGATGCCCGCTGAATATTCGCTTTCACAGAATTACCCAAATCCGTTCAACCCTCAGACAAGCATCAGATTTTCCCTGGCTTCTGCCGGCCGTGTGACCATCAGGATATTTGATATGCTGGGCAGACAGACAGCCACACTGCTCGATGAGGAAAAAGCCGCCGGCAGTTACACAGTCACTGCCGATATGAATGAATTTTCATCCGGAGTATATTTCTATACCATAAGCTCCGGCAATTTCATACAAAGCAGAAAGATGACTCTGATGAAATAAGGCCGCAAAGACAGACGTCGCCTTTCGTGATTTTTGCGTGCGAAATACTTTCTGACCGATGGAATAAACTGGCAGTACTGCTTGTCTAATGTTGAAAGGGCCGCATTAAACAACATTCAGCATAAAGTCAGGAGACTTATTATGATCAGCAGTATCAGCAGCTCTAACTCATATCTGTATCAGTCATCGGCCGATACAAGCAACAGACTTACAGATGAGCAGAAAAAAAAGCTTCAGGAAATCATAGCACAGTACGATCCTGAAACTGTGACTCAGGAAGACATGAAGAACATGATGGAGGAAATCGACTCTGCAGGTATAAAACCCAGCAAGGAATTCGGCGAAATAATGAATGAAGCTGGATTTAAGAGGCCTGAAAAACCTGAAGGCGCAGAAGGAGCCGGTCCCCTTTCGGAAACACAGGATGACCTGGCTCAAAAACTTCTCGAACTTCTGAAGGAAAAGGAGAGCGGCAGTATAAATCAGGAGGACCTTGACGATTTTATTGACAATCTCAGAAACTCCATGGAATCATCACAGGGCAATATAGTAAATCAGAAAGTTTGACGGATTTAAGTGTATCTGCTGCCGGCTGCCATCTGCACTCATTTGGGATATACAGCCGGCACTCAGACCCTATACAAATAATTCTGCAGTGTGTGCTTTTAACTATGAGATCTTTATGTTCACTTATTTAATAAATTTACCGGTATGATTTTGGTGAAATTGCCAAAAATCCGTCCAGCCGATGACGCTGAACTGCTCGAAAGGTGCCGCAGCGGCGATCAGTATGCATTCAGTGAATTCGTGAGACGTTATAAAGGTACTGTAGCTTCCACCGTATTTGGCATGCTCGGCAAAGGCAGCCATGCCGAAGATGTGGGACAGGAAGTATTTATCAGGTTTTTTCATGCAATAGATAAGTTCAGGGGTGATTCTTCCATTAGTACATATCTGACAAGAATAGCGATAAATCTCTCACTGAACGAAATCAAAAGAAGAAAGCTGAAACGATTCGTATCATTCGATCAGATGATAGAGGATGGAACGGATCTAGAAGATCCCGGTTCTGATAAAATCATGGACGATGATAAGGAAATCATCAGAAAAGCCATACAGAAACTCAGCTCCAAACACAGGTCGGTACTAGTACTGCGTCTGATAGACGAATATTCCACTGAAGAAACGGCACAGATACTGAACCTGCCGGTGGGAACCGTATTGTCACGGCTTTCGAGAGCACAGAAAAAATTAAAGGAAATTTTAGAACCATACAATCTTAGCTATGAATAGAAACAAACTTGAAAAACTGCTTTACGAAAGCTTCGACAGGGAATTGAACCATAGTGAGAAACTGATCCTCGAGGAAGGATTGAGAAGCTCAGCCGAACTGGCAGCACTGAAGAAAGAGATCTTTCTTATGCGCGAATCGCTGCGCAATTCCGAATCCGAAGATTTTAGTGCCGGGTTTGAAACCCGAGTATTGAGTTCTTTCAACCGCAGGACAGAACAGAAGACCTCAGATATAAGCCTTGCAGGACTGTTATCACTGTCATTCGGTAAAATTGCCCTTGCCGCAGTTTTAGTACTGATCGCCCTTACAATTTACAATGTAGGGACCGGCAACAACAGTCTGATAGACAATATAACCGGCGACTCAACTGCTTCTATTGAATCTGCTTTTGACCCGGTAAATCAAATAAATCTGCAACTGATACAACAAAACAACTGAAAGCAAAATAATAATGAAACCAACAGTCAAATCATCAATAATACTCATAGTGACGCTGCTGATTGGAATAGCAATCGGATACGAACTGAACGGTATGCTTTTCAGATATCGCTTCGATGCACCGCAGATGATGCGCAAGCCCGAAGGGTTTGTAAATCACTTTGAGGATATCATAAAACCCGATGAAGCACAGAAAAAAAAGCTGAGGGAAACTATACTGAAGTACCATACACGCATTGAAGATGTTTCTAAAAAAAACATGCTGCGCGTCGGCCAGCTGATAGATTCGATGAACACAGAACTGCGCTCGCAGCTGACAAAAGAACAGGCCGCACGTCTCGATGCAATGATCCAGAACATGAAGAAGTTTCCGCCGCGTGATAAAATGTCCGGACCCGGCCGCGGCCCTGGTTATGGCCCTGACCGGGAACCCGGCGGCCCGGGTTTTGGACCTCCTCCCGGGGACCGTCCTCCTGCAGACGGCGGTAAACCCTCAGACGGGAAGCCTGACGGCGGAACACCTCCCGGTAACGGCAATAATAAACCCAAATAATACAAATGAATAACAGGAATACCTTGTATCAGAGACTGCAGGGTGTTCCTTTCTTCCCAATACCAGCCGGATCACTTCAAGTGTCCGCTGGTATAAAATTATCCTGATAGCTCACTATTATCTCACGGATTTGTTTTACTACCCGCAGTCAAAGTTTCTACTTCACAATCCAGGCCTGAGCTCTTCATACGGAAATACACACCGCCTGAATATATAAGAAATGCCAGCGATATGAAAAATTCCTTATATTCTGTAGCATCCCATCTGCGTACAATATGTTCAGGATTAAACAGCAGTATGACCTGTGTGATTACCAGGGTTATGATTATCGAAGTAATTATAATTCTATCTCTGCCTCTTGCCCGGTTGCGAATATTGCAGAGGATCAATAAGCTGGCGAAAAAACTGAACTGAATCAGAACATTGTTCCACATATCGTAATTATATGCCATGATCACTGATGCAGCCAATAGTGACGTCCTGCCGGGTATCAGCAACGTTACTGCACCCAGACTGCGGATCTCAGGAATCCTGAAGAAGATAAAGGGGATCAGAACCAGAAAAACGAAGCTTGAAAAATAGTAAGCGTTTTCCACATAGTTGGTGGCATAATTGTGCAGATTCATCTCCTTCTGAATATTTCCGGCAAAAGCAGAAGGTGTATCTATTCCGAGCACCCTCTGGAACCAGGATATCTCCTCCATACCAATAAGGAAAAAAATAATCAGTAGAGCTGCGGAAGAGACTATTAGAAAATATTGGTTCCTTCCGAACTTTACCGCCATTATAAATACTTCCAGAAAAATAGCACAGCATACAAAGAACAGAATGGAGGAAAGCATTTCTACAGGCTGGTCTTCGCGGCATAATGCAGAGAACAATTCAGGACTGATGATAAAAAGGACTATAAACCCTGAGGAGATCAGGAAAACCACTGCCAGTCTGAACTTTGCCGCCCTGCCCAGTCTGAGCCTAATCCTTTTAATGCTATTCTGCAGGTGTTTTCTTGAAACCTTCAATATAGATTCAATCAGCAGCAAACTTGCGGTCAGAACCAGCAGAGATTTCATTATATATACTGGTGAAAATTTGGGAGTGGTTTCTACCAGAGGCGAAGTTTTCAGTACAATAAAGTCAATAAAGACACTAGCTGCAATGAGCAGCAGCGTCCCGCTGATCAGAATAATTACCTGCGCATTCCCGGTAAGCTGAAATATATTCCGGATCTTTTTCATTGGCTTTCCAATTTTCTGAATTAACAATTAAAAATTATTCAGAACAATGTCAACCGTCCTACTTTAGTAATACCATTTTTCTTACTGACTGCAGACCTGGAGCAGATAGCCTGTAGATATACACTCCTGCCGGCAATCCCGAGGCATTGAAATTCATATAATGCCACCCTTTCCCCAGAGTCCCCTTGTGCAGTTGTGCAACTTCATTGCCGAGCACATCATAAACCATTAGTTCTGATTCTGTAGTCTCAGGCAGACTGAATTTGATGACAGTCGAGGGATTGAACGGATTCGGATAGTTCTGTGCCAGCTCGAAGCCCTGAAGTGTGAAATTTTCCTCTGCGCCGGTACTCCTGAAATCATTGTACCAGATACCATCGTTTGTAGCGGCCCAGATGCGGCCGCCGGTCACATGGAAATTATGCAGCGCAAAAAACTGATGGTCAAAAAAAATCCACGACATCCCGCCGTCATCGGAATACCATACAAAAAAGTCCTGTTCTCTTCTGTTGAAGCCACAGTATATTCTCCTTCCATCCCTTGCAAGATGAGTAGGTCTTATATCCATAGGTCTTATACCCGAGGAATCCCACGTCATTCCGCCATCGATGCTTCTGAATACAGTCCTTGATGCAGCGGCAAATACCGTATCTCCATAGGCAACCAGTGCACTGATATTCGGATATCTCTCATTGATAAAGCGCTCCTCCCATGCCGAAGCGCCGTCTGATCGCAGATAGTAATATCCGTTGGCTCCGGCTCCGGCAATAAAACCATTTGCAGTACGGCACATCGCGTTTATTGTCCAGGCAACATTCCATCCGAGTCCTTCATTATACTGCTGCCACTGCGACTGCGCACTTAAATCCCTGAAATAAACACCGCCCCCGTCAGTGCCTATAAACAGTTTATCCTGAGTGCCAATTATCATTTTCACATCCATCTGCCAGTAGCTCAGTCCTTCGCTGAACGGCTGCCATGACTCACCGTTATCGCTGCTTCTGAATACTCCATAGCCGTAGGTAGATGCATATACTATTCCGGATACCCGTAAAAAATCCGATGCAAGTACTGCTTTGCCCCGTATAATTTCGGTATGCTGCCAGGTCCGTCCGGCATCGTGACTGATAAATACCAGCGAATCCCCGCCGGCAAATATATAGTTTTTATCGAAGTATAAGCCGTATATATGTCCCTGTATATCCTGACCAGCTCGTTGCCAGTCAGCAAATACACTGGTCAGAGAAAGCAGCATGAAATACATAAGTATATATTTTCTCATTTATCCTCTTTTTAAAATGAAATGCAATTAAAGGCGAATTAGTTACCGCGGCTACTATTCATATCAATACATTTTTTTGCTATTTTGCGATATATATATAAGTCCGCTTATCCTATAAATTTACATGATTCGGTGTCATTTACAATTGGAAAGTGTATGATATATCCTGTTTTGGTGAGGGGAGGGCGGAGATCGCTGTTCTGAGGATTTTGTCCCTCTAACCGGTAGTGGTATACTGCTGAAAAAGGTGTTCTTTCAGACTGGAAAATTTGTTGTCGCTTACCTCGGGAAATTCCTCAAAGACAGTCCCCGGCACGCTGACCTTTCCGGGTGTCCTGTAATTATTCAGCACCCATCTGGAGCTGCCGCACATCATTTTGATCTCAAGCAGATCTGATTCGCTGAGCAGGTTATTTACGTAAGTGGTCCTGAAGTGATGATCAATGCCCGATGATTGTATAATGGAAATACTTTCAGCAATTTTTTCCTGGTCAGTCTGCACTCCTGTAATTTCACGGTACTTTCCGAATGGCGACTTTATATCCATAGCAATAAAATCTGCCAGACCTTCAGTAAGCACTGTCTTTAGCATACCGGGATTGGAACCGTTCGTATCGAGTTTGATTCTCTTATTGAAGGATCTCAGAGATTTTAGAAATTCCGGCAGGTCCTTAAAAATCGCGGGCTCACCGCCAGTAACCACAAAGGCTTCCGTTAGGAGCGGTTTATCTCTCAGCTTCTGCAGTATTGTATCTGAAGTAAATGAAGCCCCGAAGAGTTCCGGATACACCAGGTGCCGGTTGTGGCAGTACCGGCATCTGAAATTGCATCCCTGAACAAAGATTACTGTCGACATGTACCCGGGATAATCTATCAGTGAGAGTTCCCTGAAGCCGCCGATGGTCATACGGTAAGAGTACTCCTCATTGCAAACTCCTCCTGCTTGCCTTCGTTCCACTGCGATACAGGACGGATATAACCAACTATGCGGGAATACACTTCTGTGGTTTTTCCGCAGTCGGGACAAGTGTGTTTTTCACCTGCAATATATCCGCAGTCGGGACAGACACTGAAAGTAGGCGTTATGGAGAAATACGGAAGTTTATAGTTCATCACAATAGTCTTGATGAGTTTTTTCAGCATTGATGTATCTTCGATCTTCTCTCCGATGAACAGATGCTGCACTGTACCGCCGGTATACTTAGACTGTATGTCGTCCTGAAGGTCCAGCATGGTAAATATCTTATCCGTATAATTTACAGGCAGCTGTGTGGAGTTTGTGTAGAACGGTCTACCCTTTTCCTGATAGGATACCTCATTAGCACAGATGATCTGCGGATATTTTTTCTTATCGAGCAAAGCCAGGCGGTAGGAAGTTCCCTCGGCAGGAGTAGCTTCGAGGTTGTACATATTCCCGGTTTCCTCCTGAAAATCTATAAGCTTGAGCCTCATGAATTCCAGCACTTCGCGCGCAAAGCGGCTGCCTTTTTCACTGCCGATATCGCAGCCGTAAAAGTTGAGCAGCGCTTCATTCATACCAACCAGTCCTATGGTCGAAAAATGATTCTGCCAGTATTTCCCGAACCGCTGCTTTATGTCTCTGAGATAGAAACTCATATAAGGATAGAGATTATTGTCTGTAAGTTTCTCCAGAACTTTTCTTTTTATCTCAAGACTGGTTTTTGCATTTTCCATCAGGAATGACAGGCGCTGGAAGAATTCCTCTTCGGTAGTGCACTGATAGCCAATGCGCGGCATATTTATAGTTACAACGCCAATAGAGCCGGTAAGCGGTGAGGCTCCGAACAGTCCGCCTCCGCGCTTATTGAGTTCACGGTTGTCAATTCTGAGCCGGCAGCACATACTGCGCGCATCTTCCGGATTCATATCCGAGTTATAGTAATTGGCAAAGTAAGGTATTCCGTATTTGGCTGTAGCCTTCCACAGTATTTCCAGGTTTTCATTTTCCCAGTCGAAATCGCGCCCAAGATTGTAAGTGGGTATAGGGAATGTAAATACGCGGCCGGTTGCATCGCCTTCCAGCATAACCTCGAGGAAAGCCTTATTAAACAGGTCCATTTCCTTCTGGAACATTCCATACGTTTCCGACTGCATCTGTCCGCCTATCAGTACCGGCTGGTCGGCATAGTATGAAGGTGCAGTAAGGTCGAGTGTCACGTTTGTAAACGGAGTCTGGAAACCTACGCGTGTCGGGACATTGACATTAAACAAAAATTCCTGGAGCGACTGCTTGACTTCGCGGTAGCTGAGATTATCATACCTGATAAACGGGGCAAGGAGTGTATCGAAATTCGAGAACGCCTGGGCTCCGGCAGCTTCTCCCTGAAGCGTATAGAAAAAGTTCACCACCTGTCCAAGCGCCGTGCGGAAATGCCTTGCAGGAGCAGATTCAATTTTACCTGAAGCGCCCTTGAAGCCGTACTGCAGAAGGCTATAGAGGTCCCACCCCACGCAGTAAACGCTGAGCAGTCCCAGATCGTGAATGTGAAAATCACCTTCGCTGTGCAGTTTCTTGATCGTTTCCGGGTAGACCTTGCTCAGCCAGTAGGTCTTGCTTACTTCGGAAGATATATACTGATTGAGTCCCTGTAGCGAATACGACATATTGCTGTTTTCTTTCACCTGCCAGTCGTTTTTCCCGAGATACGAGTCGATGAGATCTATATTGAATTTTGATATCATGTTTCTCATCTGTGCGTGCTGTTCGCGGTAGAGTATAAAGTTTTTGGCAGTTTTTCTGTAAGGGGAATCCAGCAGTACTGTTTCCACTACATCCTGTATCTCCTCGACCTTGGGAAGCCGGTCCGGGGTCAGGTTCTGCAGTATGCTGAGCACTTTAACCGCCATGAACTCGGCAATATCCTTGTTGAACTCACCCGTAGAAGCCCCGGCTTTTTGAATGGCGCTTATAATCTTGCTGATATCGAATTCCTGGATACTCCCATCCCTTTTAACAATTTCTGTAAAGACGTGCGTCTGAGTCATTTTGTAATCTCCAGATATGACAACGGGTGTTGTCGTATAAAAATTTATGATTGCGGAAGAACCGTGTTGAATAACCTGTTTAAATGATCCGGGATATGACACACCGAAAAAATGAGGATAGGAATGGTCCGAATACAGAGTAAGTTCCTTTATCTTCAGATACCGGTTTTTTAGCCCGAAAGCCCGGTCACAGCTAAAGGTAGGTCTCCTGGCTCGTTCGGGTTTAACTGCGCCTTCCCGGAAATTTCCAGTGGCCTGGTGCAGAAAACACTATGTGAACTTACAGTTGCGGGTACAGCTCCGGACTCTACCGGATTCCCTGTTATTCCTGTATAGGAACCTTTAACCAACGGAACTCAAACTAATAAAATAATTTTTTACTTTCAACTTGACTATTTTAAATTTACACTTTTGGATGTTTCGCCATGGTTATTTACCTTTGAGTAACAGAATAATCGGACAAATAGTAAAATGGAAGAACAGATAAAACTGATTGCAAGCAGGATCAAGGGATTGAGAGAGATTTCAGGACTTCCGGCCGATGCGCTTGCCATCGAGCTCGGCATTTCTATCGATCAGCTGCTGCAGTATGAAAACGGAAACACAGATATTCCGGTAGGTTTTCTGTATAAACTTGCCCTGAGGTACGGCGTCGAACTGTCCTCTATACTGAGCGGCGAGGATCCGAAGCTGCATACTTACAGCGTCGTAAGAAAAGACAAGGGTCTGTACGCTGAAAGAAGAAAGCAGTACAAGTATGAGAGCCTGGCCTATAACTTCGCGCATAAGAAAGCCGAACCCTTCATAGTAAGAATAGATCCTGATACCGCCGATGCACCGGTGGAATTCAACTCCCACCCCGGACAGGAATTCGACTATGTTATTGAGGGCAGAATGAAGATAATAATAGATGAACACGAAATCATACTTAACGAAGGCGATTCCATCTACTATGATTCCGGACACAACCACGCAATGAAAGCAATGGATAATGCTCCTGTAAAAATGCTCGCTATTATACTGTAATCCGGGTGATATTTTCTATTGAAGTTTTTTTCATCTTTTAAGCAAATGAGATAATGATACTAAGTAAATACCTGCAGCAGGAGCAATTCAGTTCATACGAGGATTTTGTAAAAAATTTCCGTATTGATGTACCGGAACATTTTAATTTTGCCTGTGACGTGGTGGACGAAATTGCACTTATAATGCCGGATAAAACGGCTATGGTCTGGTGCGATGACAAGGGGAATGAAAGAATATTCACTTTTGCCGATATGAAGCTTTACAGCGACAAGGCTGCAAACTTCTTCGCCTCGAACGGCATACAGCGCGGAGACCGCGTAATGCTCATACTCAAACGCCGCTATGAATACTGGTTCTGTACTCTGGGCCTGAATAAGCTTGGAGCCATTACAATTCCTGCCACACACCTGCTGACAAAAAAAGATATTGTCTACAGAAATAATGCTGCTGATATAAAAATGATAGTAAGCGTTCCGGATCCCGAGGTTGTCCGGCACATAGAGGATGCGCAGACTGATTCACCAACGCTGAAATATAAGGCAATTATCGGAGGTGACAAAGAGGGCTGGCTGAACTTTGATGAAGAGCTTGAAAAAATGTCGGGCGATTTCTCAGAACCGATCAGAGATGCCGGTCTGAATGACACTATGCTTCTGTACTTTACCTCAGGAACCACCGGCATGCCCAAGATGGTAAAGCACAATTTCATTTACCCGCTGGGGCACATACTGACGGCCAGGTATTGGCAGAATACGGAAGAAGGCGGACTGCACTTTACCATTGCCGACACCGGCTGGGCAAAGGCAGCCTGGGGAAAGATATACGGGCAATGGCTCTCCGGGTGCGCTGTAATGACGTATGACTTTGATAAATTCGTCCCGGCCGATATAATGAATGTAATATCAAAATACAGGGTCACCTCATTCTGTGCCCCTCCGACCGTATACCGGTTCTTAATAAAAGAAGATCTTTCAAACTATGATTTTTCAAGTTTGAAGTATACGGTTGTCGCTGGTGAACCGCTGAACCCCGAAGTATACAAAAAATTCTTCGAGGCTACCGGTCTGCGACTGATGGAAGGGTACGGGCAGACCGAGTGCACTGTCGCAATAGCAACATACCCGATGATGCAGCCGAAGCCGGGATCGATGGGTAAACCTTCGCCGGGTTATGATATTGATATCATTGATTACGACGGCAGATCGTGCGAAGAAGGCGAAATCGGTCAGATTGTCATTCGTACATCAAAGCAGACTCCGGCAGGTATGTTCAACGGATATCACCAGGATGAAAAGCTTACTGCGGAAGTATGGCACGACGGCATATACTATATGGGTGATATGGCCTGGAGAGATGAAGACGGATATTTCTGGTTTGTCAGCAGGGCTGACGATGTCATTAAAAGTTCCGGCTACCGTATCGGACCTTTTGAAGTTGAAAGCGCCCTTATGGAACACCCGGCTGTTCTTGAATGTGCAATAACTGCTGTGCCCGATGCAGACCGCGGTCAGGTGGTTAAGGCTACCGTGGTTACGGCCAAAGGCTACCTGCCCGGAGAGGAGCTCGCCAGGCAGCTGCAGGAACACGTCAAGAGGGTCACCGCCCCGTATAAATATCCCAGGATAGTAGAATTTGTGGATGAACTGCCCAAAACTATAAGCGGAAAAATACGGAGAGTCGAGATCCGTCAGCAGGATAACAGCAACTAACCCGAATCAATATAGAGAGAAAAAATGGAACCCAACAGTATTTCAGAACTGATAATCGGCATGGAAAGAGCTGCACTCGACAGATGGTGCTCAGGTGATCCGTCCGGCTATCTGGAAATAACGGCTCAGGATGTAACTTATTTCGATCCTCTCCTGGAACAAAGGCTTGACGGACTCGAAGCACTGACCAAGCTCTATGAGAGTATACGCGGTAAAATATTTGTTGACAGCTATGAGCTGATCAATCCGCAAGTGCAGGTATATGGCGAGTCGGCAGTACTCACTTTCAACTATGCCGCATGCGTAGGCAGCAACGAAAGCAGGTGGAACTGTTGCGAAGTATATACCAAAATTCACGGAGACTGGAAGATAGTTCACACACACTGGTCAATGACAAAAGCACTAAAATAAACCTGCTTACCGATTTGCAGAACTTCCGGGTAACAATACCCGGAAGTTCAGGGGCGTTTTCAGCAATTGTTCCTTTCCAGCTCGAGCAGCCACTGCTTGCGCCAGAGTCCTCCGCCATATCCGGTCAGGCTGCCGTCTTCGCCGATTACCCTGTGACACGGAATAATGATGCCTATCCTGTTGCAGCCGTTTGCGTTTGCTACTGCCCGCATTGCATTGGGCATTCCTATGATCTCAGACTGCGCCTTGTACGACCTGGTCTGCCCGTAAGGTATCTGAAGAAGAGCATTCCAGACTTTCTGCTGGAAAGCAGTACCCGGAAATACGAGCGGTACTGTAAAATTTTTCCTTTTGCCCGCGAAATATTCTTCAAGCTGCCTGCTGAGTGTATCGAGATGTCCGTTAGTACCCTGAATTATGGAAGCTTTCATCAGTCTGCAGATATTTTTTATCTGTGTTTCCAGCATTTTCCTGTCTGTAAATTCCAGCAGACATATCCCTTCGTCGCATGCGCAGGCTATCATCGGTCCCAGAGGAGTATCTATGCGCATCAGGTTGAGCAGTGTGGTGTTCCTGCTGTTTGAGGGCGAAGCACCGATCAGTGATTTGTACTGTTCGGCAAATCCGCTCAATGAATCATAACCGCTTTCAAAAGCAACATCGGCAACTTTTTCCCCGTTCCGTATCTTCATAAAAGCACTGTTTATACGCTGCATTCTTTGAAATGAATGGAATGTGATCCCGTGATTTTTCCTGAACCAGCGCCTCAGTGTATCGGATTCAATTCCCCTTTCACGCAGGTCCTGATCCTTCAGGCGGATAAAAGGATTGCTGCTGATCTCCTCCATTATTTTTTTTATTGCCTCCGGAGTTTCCCCCGGCTTGTTCAGAGGGCTGCATATCTTGCACGGACGGTATCCGTTTACTATTGCCTCTCCTGAAGTGGAAAAGAATTCCACATTATTGCGTTTCGGTTTTTTTGCAGTGCATGTGGGCCGGCAGAATATTCCGGTCGTGGTAACACCGACGTAGAACAGGCCTTCAAAGGAAGGGTCCTTGTTTACCAGTGCATCATACATGACATCTTCGTTCAGCATCGCTTTTCACTTTCGGCTTATTATTAAATCTGTATATCTGAAATTTAGTCCCGTACAGCCTCAACTTCAACCGGAAATTCGACAAATAATTTTTCCCCGTAAACAGGACTGGGAAATAACACCCAAATCCAATATATTTGAGTCTGATTATTTTCTAAAACTGGATCTTCTGAAATGGACCTTTCTTCAACAGGACTGATACTAGAAGGCGGCGGGCTGCGCGGGGTATATACTTCCGGTGTACTGCAGTTCTTTATGGAGCACGACCTTTATTTTCCATACGTGATCGGTGTTTCGATGGGAGCCTGCAATGCAGCCAACTATATTTCGCACCAGCCGGAGCGCAACCGTATAGTAAATATAGCTTTTGTCAATGACCGCAGATATCTAAGCTATCTGCGCCTCGTACTGAAGGGTGAACTCTTCGGTATGAATTTCATTTTCGATACCATACCGAACAAACTTGTGCCGTTTGATTTCACCACTTTTTTCAATAGTCCGCAGAGGTGTTTTACTACCGTTACCGACTGCATAACCGGCAGAGCCGTCTACTTTGAGCGGAACGAACTTGGAAAAGATTACATGAAAATGCTCCAGGCTTCAAGCAGTCTGCCGTTCATTTCAAAACCCGTTGAATACAAGGGCCGTATATATATGGACGGCGGGCTGTCGGATTCCATTCCCATCAGAAAGAGCATTGAGGACGGCAATAAAAAGCATGTAATTATTCTTACACAGCCTGAAGGATACAGGAAGGAGCCGGAGGGAATTTCTGCACTTACACGGCTGCGCTATCCGAAGTTCACCGGACTGGTAACAGCACTGGAAAACCGGCATCTCATGTACAACGAAACCATTGAGTTCATTGAAGAGCTCCGCAGGCAGGGCAGTGTTTTCATCATCCGTCCATCAGCACCGCTGAAAGCCGGCAGGATCGAACGCAGCAAGCAGACACTTTATTCTGTCTATGATACGGGTTATAAGGATGCGGAAAACTGCTACGCCGGACTGTGCAGTTTCATGTCGACGGATCCTTGTAACTAAATACTTCAGCTCCCCGCATTGCAGACTTCTTCTGCAGACGCTTTATAATCCAGATGGAATGAAAAGCGCGGAAACTTCCTGGGAAGGTGGATAATGTTAAATATCATCACACCTACTGACATTCTGTCAAACCACGAAGACAGCGGCCAGCCGATGTGTACGTGAACTTCCTTCAGCGACGTGACCTCATATTCCACAGTCTTCAGCAGTGCAAATACCATGTCAAACAGGTTCATCCGTTTCTGTATGGTTATCCAGAAATGACTCGAGTTTACCGGCTGCGGCGTATCCTTTCTTGGGCTGTAGAAACTGACATAAAAGCTGCCAGGCTTTTCTTCTGCAGATTCAGTTTCAGAGGGCCTCCTGAAATACAGGTGTACTGTATTTCCAGGCGACTCCAGCATTGCAAATACAATATCCATTGCATTCTGTGTGGCTCTTCTGACGACTATTTCCGGAGCCCTGTGCTTTGCTATTTTAAGTCCTGCGATCAGGAATACTACGGTAATAATGAACCACAGCAGTGTGCCGAACGGTCTGTGTACAATTATATAAATGAAGGTACTGAGCAGTATTATGAACAATATTGCCGTGCCGGTTCTGGAAGTGTGATACGTAATTTCTTTTGTGCCTTTTGAATACCGGTAGATAAGCAGTGATCCGGTATTTATGCAGAAACTTGCGACCAGACCGACAGCATACATTTCTGCCAGAATTGCCTGACTGCCGTTTGTTATAAGGAGTATTGAAGTATAGAATATTCCGTTGATTATATGAATTCGGTACAACGACTGTTTCTTATTCTGCTTTATCAGCCATTCAAAATTGTAACGCTCGGCAACTTTTTCAATCAGCTCTCCGGATGCAACCATTGCAGTGTTGACTGCCATGATGAGAGTTATACTCGCCAGTATGCTCACCATAACGCCAAACCATGGCCCGTTTACCGCGCTTGCAAATGCCGGTATGAGATCTGTTTCATGTTTAGACAGGTCAATATTTGATGATAAAGCAAGCAGGGCGATAAGCGGAGTGACAATTCCGACTGTAACGGCAAGGAACAGATAGGCTTTCCGTATCTGTTTCCAGTTCTTCGTAAGCGATGCAGTCTGGAGCACCGACTCAATTCCGGAGTAAGCCAGTATACAGCTTCCTATGCCGATTATTATGTTTTCATATCCTCCGAGCAGAGAAGAATGTGTAAAGTCACCTAAGAACGAATGGAAACTCTCGCCGAGTTTTGAAAAGGTCACAGTGTTCAGGCTCGCTGTCCCGCCAATAAGAAGGTTTATCAGCACAAAGGATGCAAATACAAATATGTAGAAAGTAAATCTTGCACTCTCCTTTATACCCGAAATATTCAGGAACGTGATCAGCCAGATGACTCCGAACTTCAGGAAGAATTTTATCTCCGGACCCATGGCAAGAAATGTCGTGCCGTTCTCAACCGCACTTACAGTAGAAATTGTGGCGGTCAGTACGTAGTCAACAATGATAGAGGAAATTGCGATAAATGAAAAACTCGGACCCAGCACCAGATAGGAAAACGAATATACTCCTCCGCCCTTTATGTTATTGGCCTCGAGTATCTCAGAAATCTCGACCATCCTTGTTGAAAGAAACCTGATAAGAACAGATGTCAGGGCAATATACATTATTGCCTTCAGTCCGATGAATCTGAATGCCTCGAACGGTGCGTAGTAGATCGAGGTCAGTTCATCCATCAGAGTAATTATGCCGACAGCCAGCCAGGTAAGCCACCACTTGCCGTTATAGAGATAGGTAAGATAATCCTTCTTCATTACCAGTCTGGCGAACAATATTACCAGCAGTAAGTTAATTATTATAAATGCAGTTGTTTCCATTTTCAGCCGTTATTATTTCCTCTGACAGCCGGGAGTCTAAAGAAGAAAGTACTGCCCGTTCCCAGCTGGCTTTTTACCCAGATATTGCCGCCCTGCGCAAGCACAAATTCCCTGGATATTGCAAGTCCAAGTCCTCTGCCCTTTGAATTTGAGTCGCCAACCTGTACAAATTTGTTGAATATATTCCCGTGTTCTTCTGCCGGTATTCCAGGTCCGTTGTCGTGAACCGAAAAAACGACAAAATCTTCTTCAGCGGAAACTTCTATCGTGATCGTCCCGTTCTCGTGTGTATATCTTTCAGCGTTGGTAATCAGATTAGTCAATACCCACACGGTTTTTTCTATATCCACATACACATCCGGCAGACCCTCGTGCATGTTGATTTCCAGTTGTATGTTTTTTTCTGCCAGCTGGACCATGAGCGCTGTTGCAGCATAATCCATTATATCGGAAGGATGATTGCTGCTCATCCTGAGTTTAATATTTCCCGTTTCAGCCTGAGAATAATCCAGCAGTTCGTTTACCATCTTGGAAAGTCTGCGCGTCTGCTGTCTGACAGATTCCACCACTCTCTTCTGCTCCTCGCTTAAGGTACCCAGCTTTGCATTTTCCAGCAGCTTCAGGCTCAGGTTGATAGATGAGATAGGAGTCTTCAGTTCGTGCGACACAGTAGCGAGCAGGAAGGTCTTGGCAGTATTGCGCTCCTGATATTCAGTTATATTCGTGTTAAATGCATTGGCCAGTTCGCCGATTTCATCTCTTGAATTCACCATCAGTTTTTTATCTGCTTTGCCCTGAGCTATTTCCTTCATTCTGTTCATCAGATCGTACAGCGGGCTCAGCAGATAGCCGGGGAAATAGATTATAAGGGCCAGGGCAAACAGCGTGCCCGTCGCAGACAGAAGTAACATATACAGTGAAACACGGGCAGCAGTACTCTCTGCAAGCTTGTTCTTATGGCGTATTGCCTGCATGTTCAGTTCCTGTATTTCTCCGAGTATATTGCGCAGCTCATTGCGCCTGTTGTTGAGTATTCCCAGGCCGGGCGCCGGTGTATTGCTTCCGGATAAACACGCAGTAAGGTTTCGGTAATCCCGGAATGAGGAGCTGAGCTTTTCTGTAAGATGTTTTTCGCCGGATTCGGTAATATTATTTTTTTCGGCAAACAGGTGTCTGTCAAAATCATCCAGTGCAGCCATATACCGGTTTCGGATATCCTCATCAGGAATACTTTTATCTGTCTGGTATTTACTTATATACAGTTCATAGATAGAATCGACCGGACTCAGCATGGCTGAAACAAATTCCACAGATTTATAGTTATCCTGCAGAATTGCCCTGGAGTCGTCTGCCAGCTGTCCGATAAATAGCGATCCAAAAATTCCCAGCGAGATTATTATAAGCGCCAGGAATACAAGAGCTATATATATTTTTGTTTTGAGTTTATTCATGTTATACCTAAGGAGCTTTATACATGATCTAATATAATGCCAGCAGGAAAGACGCGGAAATCTGCCGGAAAAGCTGGAGAAAAGGGTAACGACCGTACTAAAGGTTTTTCATTATGGAAGGAAATTTTCCAAAATGAAAAAGCCAAAGGCAGGAATGATTGACAAACAGATGGCAGATAAAAATTCAGTCAGCAAAAACGATCATGGGTTATTTTTACTCTATTCCGTAGGACTGGAGTTTGCGGTAAAGTGTAGTCAGTCCGATACCCATCATTTCAGCCGCCCTGGATTTATTGCCGTTTACCAGTCCGAGTATATGGAGTATGTGCTGCTTTTCAACGTCTTCGAGCAGATAGACCTCCATATTGTTATCCTCTGCAGTCTGTGAGCCTGAGAGTTCCTCAGCCAGGAAATCCTTCGGCAGGTGTTTTTCGGTCAGTGTATTATTTCCCGCCAGTATTATGGCTCTTTCTATAATATTTTTCAGTTCCCTGATATTGCCAGGATAGTTATAGCTATAGAGACGGTCAATGAATTCGGTCGAAACCCCTGTTATGTTGCGCTTAAGTTTTGCGGTATATTCTTTTATGACATGCTCGGCCAGCAGCGGAATATCTTCCTTGCGCTGCCTGAGCGGCGGCAGGACTATTTTCATAACGCTGATGCGGTAATACAGATCCTTTCTGAAATTCCCCTTTCTGATCTCCTCCTCAAGGTCGCGGTTGGTCGCAGCAATAATCCGTACGTCTGTTCTGGTTTCCCTGGTATCGCCCTGCTTAATAAAAGTGTTTGTTTCTATTACCCGCAGCAGTTTTGCCTGCAGTGAAATATCCATTTCACCAATTTCATCCAGGAAAAGTGTGCCGTTGCTGGCCTCCTCAAACAGTCCCTTTTTATTTCTGACGGCACCGGTAAAAGCACCGGCCTTGTATCCGAACATTTCGCTTTCAAGGAGTTCCTTCGCAAATGCGCTGCAGTTGACGGCAATAAACGGTTCGTCGGCGCGCGGTCCGGAATAGTGGATTGACTGTGCGAAAATTTCCTTGCCTGTACCAGTCTCGCCCTGCAGCAGAACGGGTACGCTGGTCTCAGCAACTTTCTGCGCCAGCTCAACGGTTTCCCTGATCAGCGGAGAGTTGCCCTGTATATTATCAAAACTGTAACGGCCGGATATCTGGTTTTCAAGGCGTGCAATTCTCTGTTTCATGCGTACCTTCTCGACCGCTTTTTCCAGCAGGGGCAGTATTTTATTGTCCTCATCGCCCTTGGTAATATAGTCAAAGGCACTGTTCTTCATTGCCTGTACGCCGTCTTCAATCGTACCATAGGCGGTCAGTACAATAACCTCGCAGGCGGGATACTGTTTTTTTATTCTGCCAGTCAGTTCGATACCGTCGGCATCCGGAAGTCTGACATCGGTGATTACGACGTGTATCTCCTCCTTTGCCAGTATGTCCATTCCTCCGGCAGCATCCCGGGCCGGCCAGACCTTATAGTCTTCCAGTTCCAGCAGCTGTCTGAGCAGGCTCCTGAGAGATTCCTCGTCATCGATGATCAGTATATTGCCTTTCTGCATAGTCAGGTCCGCGATTTATTTTACCAACATCATTTTCTTCGATAACGAAATGTTATCTGAAGTCAGGCGGCAGATATAGACTCCGCTTGAATATTCTGATGCGTTGAATCTAACTTCATGGGTACCGGCAGACTGAAATTCATCTTTAAGCCTTATTACCTCTCTGCCTATAATATCATATACCACCAGTGTTACATGTGATTCTTTCTGAAGGCTGTACCTGATAGTTGTCTCGGGATTAAAGGGATTGGGGTAGTTCTGGAACAGTGCAAATCCTGCCGGCAGTTCCGGAGTTTCAGTACCGGATGTTTGTCCCTTGTAGACAATGCGGAATGCATCTGCCGCCACAGGTGCCAGTTCGTTGTTATCCAGCCTGATGGCGATAGTCCCGCCTTTTGTCATTTCTATCTGAGACAGCTGGTTCCACCTGCCGCCGTAGCCCTGCTGATTTTTTTCAACCACCGCACTTGAGTTTCCATATTCAATGCTGTACTTCGCATGAGAAGAGTAGGCAGCACTGGAAGGCCACCAGGCTTCCACATCGTAAATGCCTGCAGGAAGTTCTTCAGACACGTATGTCACGCTGTTCTTAGCACCCTTATTCAGCACCAGAAAATCGTTGCCATAGAATTCAAGTCCCGAAGAATCTTTTCTGACATCGCCTGATGCAGCAATCTGGCTGTTGTCGAGCAGGAGTTTCTGCGGATGAGAAAGTCCCAGGAACTCAGCAATTGCATGTACAGTCATTACTCCCAGTTCATGCAGATTTTCATTAGTCACCCAAATATTCGTTGAATAGCGGTCATACGGAGTTTCATATGTAAGGGCCAGAACTTTTTCTCCGTGGGCATTATACAGCCAGCCTTCAGGGAACACCGGTTTGATAGAGGACTCTTCAAAATCGTTGCGCACAAAATACGGATTGCCCGAAATATTGAGATTTGCAAACTGGTACTGCTTCTGGTAAAATTCCTGCGTAGTGGATGCCGCTGTGTGTATCCAGAAAGTACAGTAGGGGCTGGCCTGAGAATGTATATTGAGGAAAACCGAGAATACATTTTCTGTGTTCAGCTGCTGCATTTTCTGTTTCAGTATTTTCACTTCCTTAGTTGTGGAGACGTCATCTCCATTCCAGTTCGATTCGACGTCGACCCCGTCATAGTTGGTTCTGGATCTTCCATAGGCCACACCGTCCGGATTTGTAAAAGGGACAATGTAGAATACAATATTCTTCTTGTAAAACTTCACCAGTTCGCTTCCGCTCAGCAGTTCATTGACGATGCCATCGAGGTGCCATGAACCCGGAGTTTCACTCGGATGTGTGCGGGCATGAATCCATACGGCTTTTTTATTTTTATTGTCGACCGATCTGTCGGTAATTGTCATCATCTGTACGGGCAGTGAGTGGTTTGTGAAACCCAGCGTATCGAGTGTCACATCTTTATCGCTGCACCACTCTTTAAGTCTTTTCTGCAGAAAACTGTAATTATACGGGACGTAGTAGGAAACATATACCGTATCCTCTTCGAATGTCTTGTCGAAATAGTTCTCCTTCTGACTCTCAAGCATGCTGAAACGGTAGAAAGTGCTGTTGTCATAAGAATAAAAAGGTCTGTGTACGTCGCTGTTTGTTATCGTCACTTTCACACGTCTGTCCTTCACACCCGTCATTCTGAAATAGAACCACCTGCCGCCAATATCTTCGCGGGTAGTTACACTGTAATTGACAGAGTCGGCAGTGGTAACCCTGCTCATGTTTCCACTTTCAAAATTCGCATCGAATTTTATCTGTGCATGGATATTAAAGCTGAATAAGAACACCAGTAATAAAAGTACACTAATTTTCATATCTGCTATTTCCGGTAATAATTTTGTGGGATTGTGCAATTTCCCGGACAGAACCGGCAGGTCTGCGTTCGGGTGAATTATTTCTTTACAAATATATGAATTAAAAAAATTGATTCTAAGTATTTTTATTTTATATTGGATACTGATATGAGAAGATTAAAATTAACCAGGTCCCTCCACAATTTTTCCTGCTGCACTTTTAATTTTTACTGTCTTTTTTTTCACAATATTTAAGGATCCGGAATTATGAACATTTATGTAGGTAATCTTTCGAAGGATGTAACAGAGCAGGATTTAGAGAGAGCATTTTCAAATTATGGCGGTGTGAAGAGTATAAAGATCATCCGCGATATTTTTTCCGGCGAGTCAAAAGGCTTTGCTTTCGTCGAAATGAACGGTGTTCAGCAAAGTCAGGAAGCGATCAATCAGCTGAATACAACCAGCATAAAAGGCAAGAAAATCGTCGTAAACGAAGCCCGTCCCAGAAACAATGTGCGCGGTAACAGGCCTGCGCGTCCCAACAGCTTCAACAAAAGTTTCAGCAGCGGCAACAGAAACAGATATTAACCGGTCAGAAATTTTTCGTACAGGTATCTTTTGAATGCAGAGAAGCAGGATCTCAGACATTTTTCAGTCCGCGATCCTGCAGATAATCGAATGAGTATTGAGCTGTATCTGCTTCAACAATAATGCAGTCATTACTTCACGAGAAGCATTTTTTTGGCCATAACCTGACCGCCTGCCCGGAGAGTGTATATATACGTTCCGCTCGCAAGTCCCGCGGCATTAAAGGTAAGCGTATGTTCGCCTGCACTTTTCTGTCCTGAATCAAGTGTTATCATCTCACGACCCAGCAGGTCAAATACTTTCAGTTCTATGTTACCCTCCGCCGGCAGAGAGTATTTTATCTTGGTAGACGGATTGAAAGGATTTGGATAGTTCTGCCCAAGCGAAAACTCTCCGGGAGTAAGTCCGTCGTTGCCCGATACATCCGTCGGTTCGCCGTGGTGATGTTCACCGACAGTTATGCCTCCTCCTTCGCGCACAGCCCATATCCACAGCCTGTCATCTCGTCCGGTACTCATGGCAAGGTATGCGGAGTTGCCGGGTGCGGTGTAGGCGGTATCCCAGAATCCATTCCCGAAGTTTGCCGTATGGATGATCTTATTTCCGCTATTGTTGCTGCCGCCTTTCGATACGAACCACCAGTTCCAGTTATCGTGTACACCCATGCCGAGTATTTCACCCA
This sequence comes from Bacteroidota bacterium, assembly GCA_050258935.1. GTDB lineage: Bacteria > Bacteroidota > Ignavibacteria > Ignavibacteriales > SURF-24 > JBLMZS01. The sequence goes on along the minus strand of JBLMZS010000076.1, from coordinate 81,390 downwards.
GTCCGGGATAGGATACCTCAGTCCATGAATCACCCTCATTCATCGTACTGATCAGAGCCTCTCCTCCGGCCATCATCCGGCCGTATTTGATGCAGACAGACTTCGAATTTACAAGTCCGGGTGTGGACTTTGCAGTCCAGTTTTTTCCGTAGTCATTTGATATATAGATTTTAGACCTGTTTGTCCCGAAAACCGCGATACGTGCACCCGGGTTGCCGCATATTGCATTAGCGAAGCTTTTTTCGTCCTGATCCGGTACCGGTATTCTGACTCCTGTCGTATCCCATGTCTGTCCACCGTCCGAGGTAAGCCAGACAGGCCACTTCCCGCCAACCGGATTGCTGTAGAAGATACCTCTGTTGGCATCGAACATATAGATGCCGTTTCCATATCCGCCTTCGAGTGTAAGTACCTTCGTCCAGTTCTGCCCTCCGTCTGCAGTTCTGAACACGTATGCCGTAGTACCGTTATTCATAACCTGAGAGGCGGTAACGATAGCTCTGTCGGCATCAATAGCCCATATATTCACTATATCCAGACTGCCCAGTTCCGGCCCTCCGCCTTTGCTGATCCAGCTTCGGCCCTGATCAGTGGTTCTGAGTACCGTGCCCTCTTTTCCCCCTATCCACGCCACACTGTCAGTTACAACCGATACAGTCGTAAGATCCTTTGTAGTTCCCGAAGTCTGTTCAAACCAGTCGTGCGCTGCGATACTTGTAGTAAACAGCAGTATACATATAAATAATATTGTCTTTCTCATAAATACTCCATTATAAGTGTAATACATAGTGCCATCCTAACAGTCATAGTCCCTATTAAAAATATAAAAGAGATCAGATATCCTGTCAATAAAAGTCATAAGCAAAAATATGTGGATAAATTGAGTATGCACTGATTTATGTATTCAGGGTTATTAAATACCCCACAGCCGGCAATTGCCTTTGAGTAAAAAATGAATAAATTATTATTAAGCATATGATGAGGTAACTTTATGTCAAAGGCCCGGATAGAAATGGCAAGGACTATATTCAGTTCTTCGTCGGAACTGATACTCAAAGCCATTGACGGTATTACGGAAGAACAAACTCACTGGAGGGTTGCGCCGCAGTCACGCTCAATACTCGAAATTACTGCTCATCTGATACGCGTTGATCTGAATTTCCTGAAAGTGACCGGATATAATATGAATATAGATGCACCGGAGGCGGGTTCTTCGATAGACAAACTGCGACATACATTCAACAATATAAACTCATTCATACTTGCCATACTCGACAATCTGGGGAGTGATCCTGAACTGCTGCACGAATTTCATACTGAGTCTGAAAACGGGAATCATACACTGGGCGAAATAGTAATGCATATCAGCCAGCATTATCATTATCATTTTTCGCAGCTGGTATTCATAAGGCGCGCTCAGGACAGGCAATGGGATTCACCGATGAAACAATGGGAAAAGTTCACCTATCAGCTCGCGGAATACCTCGTCTGTAAAATTTACTGATTACGGAGACTGCTGTTCAGAGGAAATTATCGTATCTGAACGGATATGTTAGTGATATCACAGCACAATATTTTCTCAATAGTTATTTTCGTGCTCAATAATTATGCGTCATTTTCGATAATTAAACAATATTATGGCTCTGAGGCCTGTTATTTCAGCACTATTTCGTCTGGAATTCCTATTATTTTAGATCACACACACAAATAAGGAACGTTTATGAAAGAAGTTATCGACAAATTAAGCTTAAAAGTAAAATTTGCCGCCATTTTTATTTTTTTCGCACTGCTGATTGGTTTGGCGAGTTATCTCGGCATATCAAACATGGATGCAATCAACGCTGAAATGCACAAAGTAACACATACAGACCTGCCGGCAGTAGATCTGCTGCTCCAGATCGACCGGGATATGCACCAGGCTGTTATTGCACAGAATATGCTGCTTTATACCAAGACCGATGACCCTGGTTACCCTGCTCTTATGGAGAGTTACAGCGAAAACATCAAACAATCAGAGGAAAGATGGAACAAGTACAAACAACTTATATCAAGCCCTGAAGAGCAGGCACATGTTTCTGATTTCGAGAGAGAATTCGGCAAGTGGAAAGATGCATCAGCCAGCCTGCTTTCTTCCGGTTCGGCTGCCGGGCTTTCTGCAGTCAACAGTCAGTTTGAAACCACAAGAGAACATATAAATAAACTTACCGAGATAGTTGAAGCAAATGTGGAGAAACAGAACGAGGAAAACCTGGCACTTTACTCAAAGGCAAAGACCGTAGTTCTGGCCGGATTTGTGCTATCTCTTGTATTGACCGTACTGGCATGGCTGTATTTCTCATCCATAATTGTCAAGCCGCTGATCTACCTTAAAGCTAAAGCATTTGAAGTAGTACAGGGCAATACTTCCATATCTGTTAAAATCAAAAACAGGGATGAACTCGGTCAGCTTGCAGATTCATTTAATCAGATGATAGGCAATATCGACAAACTGCTGAAAGATTCGAGGAAAAAAGAGGAAGCAGCTTTACTCGAAGCCAAACGCGCCGAAGAAGCCGAGAAAAATGCAGTTGAGCAGGAAAAGTATATGGCTGAAAATGTGGATGACCTGCTCCATAATATGGACAAATTTGCCGAAGGCGATCTCAGGATCCGCATGGAGGTCAAAAGCAACGATACAATAGGAAAACTGTTTACCGGCTTCAATAAAGCTGTTGAAAACATTTCACGAATCATCGGAAAAGTACACGAGGCACTCGATGCGACTGTCAGCGCAGCAAACCAGATCAGCAGCAGCACCGAGGAAATGGCAAGCGGTAGCCATGAACAAAGCAGACAGACCAGCGAAATTGCTGGTGCAATTGAAGAGATGAGCCGTACTATTTTCGAATCTGCAAAACATATCAGCGAGGCGTCCAACATTTCTAAATCGGCCAACACCTCCGCAGTAAACGGTACTGAAAAAGTAGGAGAAACCAAGAAAGGAATGGACAGGATAGTTGAATCTTCTGATAAAACCGGGAAGGTAATTACCGGACTGACACAGAAGACAGACCAGATCGGCGAGATAGCACAGGTTATTGACGATATTGCAGATCAGACAAATCTGCTCGCACTCAACGCCGCCATAGAAGCTGCACGCGCCGGTGAACAGGGCAGGGGATTTGCCGTAGTTGCCGATGAGGTAAGAAAACTTGCAGAACGCACTACAAGGGCAACTAAGGAAATTGCAGAGACAATTCACGAAATACAGAAGGAGGCCAGAATCGCAAACTCTTCCATGGAGGATGCTGAGATAGCCGTACGAGAAGGTATGGCTCTGACTTCAGAGGTTGCACAGGTACTGAGCGAAATACAGGAAAGGACAGAACACGTCAACGATGTAATCACACAGCTGTCTGCGGCAAGTGAACAACAGTCTACCGCTGCCGAACAGATAAGCAAAAATATTGAAGGCGTCAACAACGTAGCACAGCAGTCGAGCACCGGCACAGAACAGATAGCCAGGGCCGCTGAGGATCTGAGCAGACTGACCTTGAATCTTCAGGAATTGATCAGTAATTTTAAGACGGGTGATGCAAAAAATAAATACTCGTCAAAATTACTGAGCTGAATTGAAAAATAAACACAACCTGCTGGCATATCTTCTGCTGTCGGCAGGTATTATCTGCATAGGTTTTTCGGCAATATTTGTCAAACTGGCAAATGTTCCCGGACCTGTATCTGCTTTTTACAGAATGCTGATTGCAGGAATAGCTGTAATACCTCTGTGGATACCGGTAAAAAATAAGAAGAACAGTCTTAAGGACCTCCGTCTCGTGGCAGCCGGAGGTCTTTTCTTTTCGCTCGACCTGGCACTATGGAATACCAGTCTTCTCCATACTTCAGCCGCCACTTCTACACTGCTCGCAAATAACGCTCCTGTATGGGTGGGTCTGGCATCACTCATATTCTTCCGGGAAAAGCTTTCAGGATATTTCTGGCTTGGACTCGTAATAGCAGTTCTCGGCATGTCGGTGCTGGTGGGCCTGAATTCCTGGATGACACTGAAGTTTAATACCGGAGATATGCTGGCAGTTGGAGCCAGTATATTCTACGCGGCTTATCTTCTGACAACACAGAGGGCACGCAGCAGTGTCGATACGGTTACATTCATGGTCATCTCTATTTTTACAAGTGTCATAGTGCTGCTGGTGATCTGTATTTTGATGGGCTACCCTCTTACCGGATTTTCTTCAAAGACCTGGATATCGCTGATTGCACTGGGACTGATTACTCATCTGAGCGGATGGCTGTGCATCAATTATGCACTGGGACACTTAAGAGCGGCACCGGTATCGGTGAGCCTGCTGGGACAGGCAATAGTGACGGCTGTATTCTCGATTCCAATACTTGGTGAAGGAATTTCCATAGAACAGATTGCCGGCGGCATGCTTGTGCTCACCGGCATTTATTTTGCCAATAAAAGGCCCGCCTCCTGAATATACGAGAAGATAGACTCAGAATGCCCTTACGTTATATGTAAATGATACCAGGAAGTAACGGCCCAGCACATTGGACCTGGTATCTTCGTAATACAGATCGTTCGAAGTTCTCTGTATATTGCTGTTCTGTTCCAGCATATCATTTACAGTGAACCTGATCTCTCCCTGATTCCTGCTGAACAGCTTCTTGCCTAGACTCATATTCCACAGTACCGAATTGCGGTTGTACTGCGATGAAAGACCATCGTCATACTGGTGTGTTACGTCTGTCTGCACAAAGAACCCTTTCCAGAACTCCCAGTTCAGCTTAAACCTGGAATTCTGGTTGAAGTAATTGCTGTTTCCGGAGGAGCTTCTGCTGCTTCTGATATTGCTGAAGCTGCTGTTGGTTGATACAGTAAAATCCAGGAACTCGCTCACATTGCTGCTGAGGACCACACCGCCTCCGTAGACATTTGAATGAGTAAAACTCTTCTGACCGTTTACCATACCTGGTGTGCGGCTGTAGCTGACGTTTACCATCAGATTCAGGTTAGAACTGATAAAATTTACCGGAAGGCTGTATGCACTGAAAGACCTTACATTTATATATCCATCCATATTTTCCGGCCGTGTCAGCTGGGTTCCCTTTGCCAGACTTATCCCGTCACCCGTTACCGTATCGCGTGCGGCTACAAGTGTACTGTTGCCGATATAGTCATTCGTATATGTCCCGCCCAGCATTATAAAGAATGAATTCATGCGTGCAAAATCCACTGCCGAATATCGAATTGAAAGCGAATGGCTGTAATCCTGTTTCAATAAAGGATTACCGGTGCTGAGCTGCAGCGTGTTGGAATTATCCAGTACATTCTGCAGCTGTTCGACGCCAGGTTCCTTATTGCTTGTTCTGTAGAACATGCGCAGGTTTTTGTCTCGCGATATATTATACCTCAGCATAAATGACGGCAATACCGAATAGAATCTCCTGCCGGTATTAACAGAAGAAGGGAATGATTCACTGTTATCCAGCTGCGACATATTGTAGCTGAGTCCTGCATTCAGCGAGATCCCCTCGTTCTGGTATCTGTAGCCTGCACCAGCGCTCTGAGTTTTGTAAATCTTGTCATACTTATTGCTGAGCGATGAATCAGGGTATAATACGGCACCCGGACTATCTATGAGGTAGGTTTTCTGGTCACTGCTTTCTTCAGAATATCCCATGCGCGTATTCAGCTGCAGCTGTGCGTGACTGCTGACGGGTTCAGTGTAGACAACGCTGGCTGAAACGTTATAACCGTCCTTATACAGGTCGGATATCTGATCTGCAGTATCGGCGTATACCGGGTTGTCATAATAATAAGTCTGAGAAGAAAGCGCGTTATCTCCGGTATTTTTCTTGTAAGATCCGGAAGCATTGACAGACAGAGTCCTGCCCGGTACCGCAAAGCGGTGCCTGAAGAGCAGTTCACCCGAAGTGTTCAGCCCCTCAAGGTTGGAATTAAAGTTATTGGTCACAGAATTCATGGTGCTGTTTCCTGCAGTCCCTGCCAGTAAAAATGTTTCACCATAGAGGTAACTGCTGCCGTCATTTTTCTGATACGAAAATTTCGGTGTAAATGTTACAGAGTTCAGAGTATCTATGCGGTAGTCCATGCGCAGGCTGAGCCGGTGATTTATATTGCGGGAGTCAGCGATGCTGTTTTCACTGTAACCCTGCTGGTTGAGCGATTCGATTACATATGAGCGGCTGGTCAGCGAGTTTGCATTGTTATTGCTCTGGTTAAAGAAATAACTGCCGTTCATCTCCAGCTGTGCGCCCCAGCGGTCTGCAAAATTGAGCCCGAATGCCTTAGTAGTTGAAAGTCCGTTTTTGGTATCCACCAGGAAGTCAGACGTTCCGCGCGGCCCCTGGTTACCGGCGCCTCCGCCGCCGGGACCTCTGTCACCGCCGAAATCTCTGCGGCCCATTCCGCCTCCGCGTCTTCCGCCTCCGCCCGACATAATGCCGACCAGATCCTCCATCGCAAAATTCTGCTCATTGACATTATTAAGCTGTGTAAGCAGTGTAATTCTGCGGCTATCGTCGAAGATGTTCAGCGTTCCGCCAGCCCTGTATCTTTCATCGTCACCGTATCCGGCAGACAGTTTGCCGAAAGTACCATCCCGGAAAGACGGGCGTGTAACTATGTTGATGGTCTTGTTTGTATTGCCGTCGTCAAATCCGCTGAACTGTGCCTGCTCGCTCTGCTGATCAAATACCTGGATTTTTTCTATGACTTCGGCAGGAATATTTTTCAGCACAGCACTGGGATCATCACCCAGGAAAGGGCGGCCGTCCACCAGAACTTTCTTTATATCTTCTCCGTGCGCCTGGTATTTGCCATCCTGCACTACTATGCCTGGCATTTTTGCAACCAGATCTTCGGCTACCGCATCCTTGCTGATCTTGTATGCATTTGCATTGTACTCCGAAGTATCACTCTTCTGAGCTGCCGGAGGTACACGCCCTATTATTTCTATTGCCTCTCTTTCGACTCCGGTTGGTTCAAGAGCTATTCTGCCCAGGTCTGCGCCCCTTCGCCTGACATCCGCGTTCACCGAATATTTTTTATAGCCAATATATGTTACGGTAATATAGTATTTGCCCGGTCTGGCAGCAGGAATGGTAAACCTGCCCTGAGTATTCGTGATGTCGCCCGAAATGAGAGCAGAGTCGGGAAGGCTGAAGAGTTGTACTGTAGCTCCGGCAAGCAGGCTGTTATCCTGCGAACTGACCGTTTGTCCTTTTACAGATATTTCCTGTCCGAAAAGATTACTGCTGACCAGCAGAATTAACACAGCAATGGTAGTAATTTTCATGATAGCCCTGAAAGATTTTAAAATCTGTTAACCATAAAGTTAGTCATTTCAGAGCTGTGAAAGGTTTAAAATGAAAGAATTCTTTTCAGTTCTTTCATGTTCAGTTCAGTAGGAAATCCTTCGCTATGCCAGTGTTTTCTGCAGCCGCAGTAATCCAGCGGCACACACTGTGCAGGCACATCGTAGCGTTTCAACTCCCATCCGCCTTCGATCAGCTGCGTCAAACATGCCGAAGCAACTATACCGCGTCCGGGAATACCGTTATGCGGGGACCATAGTGACAGGTCTGACGCATGCGGAATTATATAGACCTCGAAGCCCATTTTTTTGCCCAGTGCGCACATCTGGTTTATCCGGCAGCCTGCAATGCACCCCGTGCACCTAAATCCTCCGCGCACTTTTACTGCTTTGCAGCTGCTGTCATTATTATGCCTCATGCATCCGGGCAGGAGCAGTATTTTTTTGTCAGTCTGCAGAAACTCCTTTCTGAATGCCCGGTTCATCAGTTCGGCTCCCGCCATATTTAAGTGGTATTCACTTCTGCGCCGGGTGCACTGTATGCGGTCTTCGCGCCACCTGTAGTGTTTCATATTCCTGCCGAGAAATTCCTCAACATTTTCCGTATAGCCGCCCAGTTTTTCTGCAGCACTTTTTTCGAAATAATCTGCGAAGCTGTTTACAGCCAAAAATATTCTATTCAGTTCAGCTGCCGGCTTGGTGTGCCAGAATGCTCTCCATCTGACGAAACGCAGAGCTTCTTCCTTAAATTCACCCGTAGCTTCAAACCATCTGCATACACTGTCTATCTGAGCCAGCGACGGCACCCCGGGTTTTTCCACCTGTTTATTTTCAGGCATGAGAAGCAGAGTAAATAAAAATCCCCGCACAGCATCTATACCGGTTTTTAGGTGCACATGCTTCTTGCGCCAGTCGGCCATGCGTGACAGTGTAATAAACGGAGCGTATCTGACAGACAGTGCAGTATCAGCATAGGAACGCCACAGAACACCGAAGCTCAGCAGTTCGAGTATGTATTCCTCTTTGGCCCGGATTGTCTCCAGATTGTAGTTTTTCAGATATTCTGTAAACTCGTCTATAAACGGCATGAGAACAGTCTCAGCCTTCTGAACCAGCACGTCAGTGTATTCCTGAATTACGCGGTAATATTCCCTGGAATCCTGACAGCCGGGTTTTAACGTATATGTAATTGTTTCCATATTCAGCCAGCTATTTTTCTTTTTCTGCACAGACTATTTCACCGGAATATTTCCAACCGGTAAAAATATAACAGAAATTTTGTATAAAAAAATACCATTGATTTAGACACACCGGGAGCCCAAAAGTTGCAAAGGAATGTGTAAGACCCCGCGCATACTCATTTTCCAAGCAGCCGGTTTTCACTGTATGAGCTGTGTGCGGTATTTATATTCTCCTGATTTTTTGTTTTATTTACGGTTCTTTTTAAAATGTAAGGAATACACAAAGAATTCAGGAATGGAGCATATATTCAAAGGACATATAAAGAGCACACTGCTTCTGGCTTACCCGGTAGCAATAGGACAGCTTGGACAGGTGCTTATGGGTGTGGTGGATAACCTGTTCGTAGGCAAGCTGGGTACGGTTCCTCTTGCTGCCACATCCATTGCAACCAGCATATTTTTTCTCATACTGGTGCTGGGATTGGGCTTCACGTATGCAATCTCGCCGCTGGTGGCAATCGCGATTGGTGCAGACAGGACAGATGAGTGTGAGCACATACTGAAGCATGCACTGCTTATAAATACTATTGTTGCCTTACTGCTTGTATCGGCAACATTTGCTACTTCTTATAATATAACATACCTCAATCAGCCGCCCGACGTCGCCAGACTCGCAGCAGTCTACCTGCGTATCATTGGAATATCGATCATTCCGGTAATGATATTCCAGACGTTCAGACAGTTCATAGAGGGAATGTCAATAATGCTTCCCGGTATGCTGATTGCCATAGCAGCCAATATCATCAATGCATTTGGCAACTGGGTACTGGTATTTGGGAAGCTCGGGCTGCCGGAACTGGGTTTTGAAGGTTCTGCACTGGCAACTCTTTTAACGCGTATATTTATGGCGGTCGCCATAGTGGTGTACATATTCAGCTCACGCAAGTTCGATAAGTTCAACATAAATCTCCGAATGGGTAAATTCCTGAAGCCGGTAGCCGCAAAAATAATCACAATGGGTACCTCCAGCGGATTTCAGTATTTCTTCGAAGTAGGTGCATTTTCTTCTGCCGCAGTTATAATCGGCTGGATAGGCACTCCTCAGCTTGCCGCGCATCAGATTGCACTAAACCTGGCAACCATTCCCTACATGGCCGCCCTGGGAGTATCTGCCGCATCTGCAATCCGTATCGGCAGCCTGCTTGGGAGCGGTGACATGAAGGGCGCGAGGCATGCCGGGTTTGCAGCTATCATTATTGGCGGCACTGCAGAGCTGATCTCAGGCGCTGTATTTATACTCTTCAGGGATTCTCTGCCTGCACTTTATATATCCGATGCACATGTAATTTCCATTACTTCAGCACTGCTAGTTATCGCAGCATTTTTCCAGATATCAGATGGTGTTCAGGCTGTTGCGCTCGGTGCGCTGCGGGGACTAACAGATGTAAAGATCCCCACGATTATCACGTTCATTTCATACTGGATACTGGGGCTTCCTGCCGGATACCTCCTTGCATTCCATTTCTCTCTGGGGGTAAACGGAGTATGGATTGGATTTATAGTTGGACTGACCGCATCTGCAGTACTGCTGACATCAAGGTTCTGGTTCAGGAGCAGATAGAACGGCGGGACTTTTTTTACATCCATTATTTTGATAAGTTTACTGCAGTATTTTTATTTTTAACGGAAACTACGGATACAAGATGATAAAAGCTATTTTATTTGATCTGGACGGTGTGATAGTCGATTCACTGTATTTTCACTACCTCGCCTGGAACAAAAAATTTAATGATATGGGCGGAAGCATCAGCCTTGAGACAGTACTGCTGCATGAAGGCAGGAATTCCTTCGAGATACTGCCGATACTGATGGAAGAAGCCGGAGTGCAGATACCTGAAGAACAGTGGAAACCATGGATAGAGGATAAACGCAATTATTACAGGTCGATTGCAAAACTCACATATTATCCGAATGCATTTGAAACCATAGAGGAACTGCGCAGACGGGGATACAGGACGGCACTGGTTACAGCATGTGCCAGGAGCAATATGGAAAAATCTGTTGACGCTGAACGCCAGAAATTGTTCGATTATATTATAAGCGGTGATGATGTAAAAAGAGCCAAGCCCAATCCGGATCCTTACCTGACAGCACAGGAAAAACTGGGCTTTGAAATAAATGAATGCGTGGTGATTGAAAATGCACCATTGGGAATAGAAGCCGCAAAAAATGCCGGTATGACGTGCATTGCGGTCGAATCGACACTGGGCAGAGAATATCTGCAGAAGGCAGATTTTATTATAAACGAAATTCAGGAACTCACCGGTTTCTTTCCGGTACTGAGGAAATAGTATTCGCGGCATTCCGCACTACTGCCTGTAGTGCGGAATACTGAATATTTCACGCCCGGATCGTCTTAATATCTGATTATTCATATCTCAGGGCATCTATCGGGTTCAGACCAGAGGCTTTTCTGGCAGGATAATATCCGAAGAATATTCCCACTGCCGCCGAGAACAGAAACGCCAGCATCACTATACCCGGTTTTATGATCATGGTCATTATGTTGTAATGATTCAGCGCAAACGAAACCCCGAATGAGATGAGTATCCCTATTAGTCCCCCGAACAGGCTGAGCAGTATTGCCTCGGCCAGGAACTGTAACAGTATGTCAGATGGTCTTGCACCAATAGAGAGTCTTATCCCGATTTCCCTTGTCCGCTCTGTAACGGATACCAGCATTATGTTCATAATTCCAATTCCGCCAACCAGAAGCGAGACACCTGCTACAGAGCCCAGCAGCATAGTCAGTATCTGAGCTGTAGAGGAAAATGCCTCTGTAAGCTGGGTCTGGTTTCTTATGGTAAAGTCGTCATCTTCAGATGCTTCGAGCCTGTGTGCAGTACGCATCAGTTCGCGGAGCTGAGACTGGGCTGTAGTGATCATGTCGACTGATTTTGCGCTGGCCTGAATAAAACTTATAAATCTGCCGCCGACCAGTCTGTCGAGCACGGTAGTTGCAGGGGCTATAATTATATCGTCCATATTGCGGCCCATAGTGTTCTGTCCTTTAGACTGCAGAACGCCAATAATTCTGAACGGAACATTCCGGATCCTTATTGACTGTCCAACCGGATCGTCGTTAGGGAACAGGTTCTCCACTATTTCACTGCCTATAATGCACACTTTAGCCCTGGCCAGCATGTCGCGTTCAGAAAAAAATTCTCCCGACTGCAGGTGCCAGTTTCTCACTTCCCCGAAGTCAGTGGAAACTCCTTCTATTGAAGTGTTCCAGTTGCCTGCAGCAGATATCACCTGTGCAGATGAGGACACCACCGGTGTAATGGCTTTTATATATGCGGCTTCCTTTTTCAGCTTCTCCACGTCCTCGAGAGTAAAGCGGTTGATGCTGCCCGCGCCTTTATTCACACCGCCCGAGGACATTGAGCCGGGGAATATGATAATCAGGTTAGAACCAAGAGCAGTAATCTCGTCCTGAATGTTGGACTGTGCACCTTCACCTGCACCCACCATAATTATCACAGACCCCACACCTATTATCACACCCAGAGTTGTCAGCAGCCCGCGCATGCCGGATCTGATTATGCTTCTGACAGACGCCCTTAGAATATTCATCCATATCATCATTTAACCTTTTCTTTTATTCAACAGTAATATAGCGGTCAGTCTCAAGGTAGTTCTTCAGATCTGCGGCTGCATTCAGCCGGTTCTTTATCTGAGAATCCCTTATAACAAGACCGTCGCGCATTTCGATGATGCGTTTTGCATAGCGTGCAAAATCGCGCTCATGCGTCACGAGCACGATTGTAATACCGCTGTCGTTCAATTCCTGAAACAGCTGGAACACCTCTATCGATGTCCGGCTGTCGAGGTTCCCGGTAGGTTCATCGGCCAGTATGATCGCAGGGTCATTTACCAGTGCTCGGGCAATGGCCACGCGCTGCTGCTGTCCGCCCGAGAGCTGGTTTGGCTGATGGTCAAGCCTGTCCGAGAGTCCCACCCGTCCGAGGCACTCGACCGCTTTTTTTCTGGAGTCCCTGATAGTATTCTTCCTGTCGTATATGAGCGGGAGTTCGACGTTCTCGAGTGCCGTAGTACGCGAAAGCAGGTTGAAGCCTTGGAATACAAATCCTATTTTCTGGTTTCGTATATCGGAATATTCGTTTCTGCCCATTTTTGCGGTGCTCACTCCGTCCAGTAAATATTCACCCGCATCGGGTTTATCGAGGCATCCGATTAGGTTCATCAGTGTTGACTTCCCGGAGCCCGAAGCGCCCATGATTGCGACAAACTCACCTTTAGATATACTAAGATCCACACCTCTCAGAGCCTTTACTTCAAGTTCACCGATCTTATATGTCTTTTTGAGTTTTCTCGTTTCAATAACTGCATTCATTATTTATCCTGTCATACGCTTTTTTCAGATGATCTAATTTTTTTTGCTTCCGAATCCGAAATTCATTGTAGGCATTCCGCCGCTGAGCTCTGTACCCTTTGCAGAAATTATAATTCTGCTGCCTTCTCTGAGGCGTGTATGTCCGAGTATCTCCGTGTTCTTTCCGTCTGTACTGCCCGTTCTGACCGGTTCCATATTAAGTCCGTTTTCACCGAGGTACCATACCATGACCGATGTCTGCTGAGTTTTGGAAGTACTTCCCGACGCTCCGCCCGGTCCGCCTCTGGGTCCGCCCGGTCCGCCTCCGGGTCCGCCCGGTCCACCACCAGGTCCGCCTGGTCCGCCCTGAGAGCTCATATTTTTCACGCGGTCGAGTTTTTTCCTTATAGAATCCGGCATGCTCATCCTGTTCTTTTCCATATTTTTCTGTATCTCATCCACCATCTCCGCGGTCGGCTTGAACCTGAGTGCAGTATTTGGAAGCATGAGCACGTCATCTTTTTCCTCTATGTAGAAATCCACCGTAGCAGTCATGCCCGGCAGCAGTTTCAGTTCGCTGTTTGCCGCCTTCACAACAACTGTATAGTTGACCACGTTCTGTTCTGTCTTGGGACTGAGCCGGATCTGTTCGACCCTGCCGGTAAATTTCTGGTCGGGGTACGCCTGCACCGTAAATTTCACCAGTTGCCCGGTTCTTATACTGCCGATGTCGCTTTCATCCACACTGGCCAGTATCTGCATTTTTGTAAGATCTGCCGCTATGGAGAACAATGTAGGTGTCGAAAAACTTGCAGCCACCGTCTGGCCCGGCTCTACGTTCCTGTTAATTATTCTGCCGTCTATGGGTGAGTGGATAAATGCATAGCTCAGATTTGTTTTGGCTCTTTCCAGTGCGGTCCTGGCAGACTGGAGCGATGCCAGGTTTGAACGCAGGTTTGTCCTTGATGAAATGAAATCCAGTTCGGACAGAAATTTTTTCCCGAATAATTCTTTGTCGCGGTCGTATTTGGCTTTAGCCTCTTCGTACAACGCCTCGGCGCGCATCAGGCTTGCCGCGGCATCACGCACTGATACGGCAAGTGTGGTCGTATCCAGGATTGCAAGCAGCTGCCCTTTTTTCACAGTGGTGTTGAAATCCACCAGTATCCTGCTGATGGTACCGGAGACCTGCGTTCCGACATCAATGGTTGAGATTGCCTCCAGCGTACCCGAGCTGGAAATTACAGTCGACAGATTACCGCGCGTTATGGTGGCAAACTTATAGATATTTTCTTCCTTGCTTTCACCCTTCAGCATTAAGAACCATCCGGCTGCTGCCAGCAGTATTACTATGATGCCGGATAATATTATTTTTTTCTTCATTGAAATCATACCCGTTAATTTAACTAAATGGCCCTTTCCTATTAGACAATCATCCGGAACGGTTTATTTCATTTTCGCATCTGCGGGTTTATGAATATTTCCGACGTGAAATTCAATAATTCTGTTGACTTGAATTTTCTCATCTCTTATGTTAGGACTTAGTAATTATCATCAACATAATTTCTGCAGACGGGTGTTTCTATGAAAATCACAACAGTAATTGCTTCTCTGAGCATGATAACACTGCTTAGCATGCCGGCATCAAACGCACAGACTAAAACGGTAAAAGTGGGAAATTCAGGATTTGAATCGGCTGACAAAACCGGATGGACATCAAACACAAAGGCTGTCCGGTTAGACCGCACAGTTTCTCATTCGGGCAGCTCCAGCATCACAATCAGTCACCCGGAATTCAGCCGCAGCAGCATTCTTTCGGAAAAAGTTTCTCTCGAAACCGGAAAGCTCTACCGGCTCAGCGCATGGGTAAAAACTGATCATGCCGTCACCCGTCCATACGAGCAGTATCCGACACCCGTTGCTGCGTGTATATCTATGGAATCATTTCCGTTTACAAATCATTCAGCGGTTGCCGGCGGAACACGCGGCTGGCAGAAACTGGAAACGGTTTTTATCGCGACACAGAAGGAAGACCGCATATCTCTGAACTTCGGATACAACGGAGATACACAGGGAAGCGTCTGGTTCGATGATATTTCGCTCGAGCAGACAGATGATATTTCATCATACATACCGGCGGAAACTGTAAAATGGTACGGTGACTCATACCGGTTTGAAGACAAAGGTTGGATATTCGTTCATATTGAGGGAGAGCCATACAAAAGAGGTACTGATTACGGCTACCTGCTTGCCTCTGAGATCAGGGACTTTATCGCAAAACTCGGTACGGGCAAGAATAATTCCAATCCACAGGCGGGCTGGAATGAAATCAGATTTGCTGCAGATGCACTCATGCTGCGCAGATATGATACCGAATACCTCGAGGAAATGAAAGGCATTGCAGACGGAGTAAACAGGGCCGGAATAAAATTTTTCGACAGGACACCGGACCTGGTGGATATAGTTGCACTGAACTCGGCAGTTGACGTTTCATATGCTGCCGACGCACTTCATGTTACTCCCACACCTCTCACCGGAAAGACATTCCTGTCTGCCGAAGATGAACTTGCGCTACACGATAAGCTGCACAAATGTTCGGCTTTTCTCGCTACCAAAACAGCTACACAGGATAAAAGAATTGTGTTCGGACAGCTGTTCATGTGGAACGGATATACAGGAAATGAATGGAAGGTTATAACCGATGTAGTTCCTTCCAAAGGACAACGCCTGGTGTATGAAACATTTCCCGGAGGTATTCATTCGGGTGCCGACTTCTATATTAACGATGCGGGAATTATGATAGGCGAAACTACTGTCAACCAGACACCATTCAATCAGGACGGAACTCCCCAGTCCAACCGCATCAGAAAAGCTGCACAGTATTCTAAAAGTATTGACGATGTTGTAAAAATAATGACAGATAAAAACAACGGACTTTATACAAACGACTGGCTGATTGGCGATACAAAAACCGACGAGATCGCAATACTTGTACTCGGCACGCAGAAGTATAAACTGTGGCGAAGCGGCAGCAATGATTTTTACGGGGGACAGAAGGACTGGTACTGGAGCGACAACAACAACAAATCACCCGATGTACGCAAAGAATATATTACCAATGACAACGATGCGCCCTACGACATACTTTTCAAACCTGTTAACAGGGACCTGTCATTCACGCAATTCTATGATACTGCCTATGGCCGTATAAATGCAAATACAGGAATGAATATTCTGGCCACCTCACCGATCAACAGGCCGCACGCCTGCGACGGAAAAGTAACCACATCTGAAATGGCAGAAAAGATGATGTTCTTTGCCCATTTCGGGAAAGTCACACTGAGAGAGAAATTTGTAAATGAGAACGGACGCATTCCTGATCTGCCCGGTGCCACACCGCACTTCTCACTGGGGTACAGCGTAATAAGTCCAGTACTATTCACAGAGAGACTGAAAGAACTCAGAGAAGTAAAGAATCCAGATAAAAAAGGAACTTCTGAACTTCCTGTGGACATAGAAAAAGTCAAAGGGATATATTCGTTTGATAAGGATATGCTGTGGCATAATACGGTTTATCCGGCAGGCGACAGGGAGAACTGGTTCATCAGCGCTACAGCCGCATACTGGAACATGCTGAATTCCATGCCTGCCCAGCAGGTCAAAGCGCTTAACTATATGAAAGACGAACTCTCCGAACTCAACTGCAGAATGCTGTATGTGTCAGACCGAGAGGGATTGATTAAACCCGTGGATGCAGCCACTTCGTATACTCAGTATAAGTACTACCAGTTACCCAGAATAAAAGGGACATATCTGCTTCACCAGCTGAGGCTGAAGCTTGGCAATGAAGCATTCTCCAGAGCTATGAACCAACTGCACAATGAGTACAGGGAAAAAGCGGTTTCCAATAAGCTCATCATCAGTGAATTTGAAAGGGCCGCAGGCACCAGTCTTGAGAGCTTTATTTCACAGTGGCTGAACAGGGAAGGAATTCCATCATTCAGGCTGAAAGCAGCTGCAGAGAAGACATCCGGCGGATGGGATGTAAATCTTTCGGTGGATCAGGCGGGAGACAGCTACAATTATTTCACAACCGTAATGGTTGAAACACAAAAAGAGAAATATTTGCAGACAATAGAGATAAAGGATAAAGGCACACAGTTCACCATCAATGTTGCAGACAAGCCGGTAAAAGTAATATTCAACTACGGCAATGATATCCCGTCTAAAAGAGAAAGATTCTATACTTTTTCAAATTTCACTGATGAGTTCGACAGCACTTTAATTGTCTATGGAACTTCCCGCCAAGATGAAGCCAATCATACACTTGGCCTAAGGTATCAGAAAATGGCAGCGGACAGATTTACCGAAACACTTTTGCCGGTAATAAAAGATTACGAGCTGGATGAAGTCAGTATGGCAAAGCATGATCTGGTAATACTTGGCGGGCCGGAGGACAACCTGCTCATGAAAGGAATGATGGACAAGCTGAAAATAACGGGCGGGAAAAATTATTTTGTTTGGAACGGCAGAACATACGGCGATGCAGAAGATGGGTTGTTTGCCGCATATCCTAACCCGCACAATCCGTCAAAGACGGTATACCTGTTCATCAGCAACAGTGCAATGCAGTTATACCACATGACAAAGCAGCTGAATAAGATGCCTTCGTGGGCAATATTCCGCAAAGACCAGATCATCGACAAAGGCTACTTTACGCCGGAAGAATGGAGCTTTGAGTTTTGAGTTCTGAGTTCTGAGTTATGAGTTAAAAAGCTGTTTTGAATTTAGATGTATTTTGTTAAATTTTTTCATAAATATAATTGGGGGAATTTATGAGCAGGGAAAGTATAATTGGTAAAAAGAGTTTTGACTTTGCTTTACAAATTATTCTTTTATATAAAGAGCTTATAAACGCTCATGAATTTGTGATTTCAAAACAGCTTTTAAGAAGCGGAACCAGTATCGGTGCAAATACACGTGAGGCCTCTGCTGCCCAATCCACCAGGGATTTTATCAGTAAATTGTCCATTGCATTAAAAGAAGCCAAAGAAACCGAATACTGGTTAAGTCTGCTTCAAGAAAGTAAATTGGTTGAGTTAGACTATTCAGCTTATATGAATGAGGTTGATGAACTTATAAAAATTCTCACCTCAATCATCAAGACATCACAGGAAAACATACACAACTAATCAACTCAGAACTCAGAACTATTGAAAGATTATGCTCATTGACCTGAAGTTGATGATCATTTTATCAAACTGCTTTATCAGGTCCTGACCCAGGTTACCGTAGAAGTGCTTGCTGTCGTCGGTTGTTTCGACTGCAATTATTTCCATATCAGGTATCTGGACTGTATGACCGGCAATATCAATGGTAAAGACGTGCTGCACAAATGCAGGTACTACAGTCATGCCTCCTGCGCCGCCGAACTGTACCGAGTCCTGTTTTGCATTTTGCTTCACCTGGCTTTCATATTCCTTGTAGAAGCAGTAGTTGAGCATTGAGGTTTTGGCGCCGGTATCGAAAGTAAACGCCAGATCCCGGCCTTCATACCTGCCGAGTATTATAGGTGTCAGTTCATCCAGTCCCATATTGCGCAGTTTTCGTTCAGGAGTAACTGCCGGGACTATAAGCATGCCGTCTTTTGTCATTTCAATTTCGCCCAGCGCCTCGATTGCAGGAAATCCCAGTATGCCGTGTATAAAGTAATTTGCCTGGGGGAAAGAAAGCTCTTTGTCTTCAAATATCAGGCACAGTACATGCCGGGCTGTAATATTGCCGAAATGCAGTTCCGGCAGCACTCCAAGCCGGGCGGGGACTTTTGCGCCGGTAATGGAAGTCACCATTATGGAATCCCCGACAATTTCGACGCCGAGCTGTTTTGCAGTAGAGAAAGCCAGAGTAGTAATATTTGCGCCAGTATCGAAAATAAAGTTAATGCTGTCTTTTCCGGTTGAGATGTACAGGTTATTAAGCCCGGCGATGTCCTTGAATGTTTTGATCTTTGTGTCTGCAGTTTTTACAATTTCCTGTGCCGGAGTGTTTGCATAAAACCTAAAGAGTCGTGCAGAATTTTTCAGGTCGGCAGTTTCCTCGCTGTCCAGCAGGGCAGGATAATTTGCGAGCACGTGTTCATATTTTTCGGCTGCATCGCGGTAGCGGTACAGTTTTATATAATTATCTGCAAGGAGTATATATGCTTCCTTCAGAAGAGCAGTATTGGTATCTGCTCTGGAAATAAACTCCTGCAGTGCAGCCGCGGAGGAATCGGGTTTATTGAATTTGCTGTATACAGCGCCCTTATAGAACAGGGCTTCGGGAGCAGAGTTATCTTTAACCGAAGCAATCCTGTCGCGCAGTTCAAAATAATGTTTATCCTCATACAGAGTCTTCAGTTTCACCCGATCATTCTGAGCAGAAACGGCAGCAGTCAGTGAAACAGTAAGTGCAATAAGAAGTAAGAGTCGTGATTTCATAAATTCTCCGCAAATAGTTTTCCGACACAATAAAGATACCAAATATATGAAACTTTAGACGCCGGTATGCAGAAATTGTTCGTGACAAAAAAAATGCCGGAGAGGTTTTCATCTTCCGGCATTTTTTTGATTCTCACTTAAACTGTATCACTTCATCAGTATGAACTTCTGCGTCGATGTGTATGCGCCTGATCTCAGCTGGTAGAAATATACTCCGCTGCTAAGACCGGCTCCGTTGAATGTTACTTCATACGTACCGGCATTCTTTACTTCATCTACAAGTGTCGAAACTTCCTTGCCGAGTATGTCATATACCTTCAGCGATACCATGCCGGCATCCTTTATCTGATACCTTATTACCGACGTCGGATTGAACGGATTCGGATAATTCTGGTATAAACGGTTTTCCTTCGGCAGCAGATCAGTCGTCTCCTTATCTTCCACACTCACCAGAAGTATATCCGTCGAATAGTAGAATACCCTCGTGTCAAAATCCTTCAGCGGTATCAGAACGGAATCTCTTTTTCCAGGTTCTACAGTATATACCTGACCGTTATAGACATCCGTCAGATGATACGTGCTGGTGCCGTCGAATGGCAGCTTGCTGAGATCCAGCACAACGTCTTTTGCAGTCTTCCTGAAGTTAGCTGCTGTTATGAGTATCTCCTGCTTTCCCGACACCTGCGATGTTGAAGAGTATGAATAAACATTATTATTGTCCGAGTTGCTGATGAATCCGATAACGGGATTGTGCACAAACAGCTTGCGCATATAGATCATCCGCTTGAATGTGCCGGTCATATGTTCCGGATCGTTCCAGTTGATCATCTCGCGTTTTGTCGTTTCGCCTACTTCACCGCCCGAATATATCAGCGGAATTCCGTTCATGGTAAAGATCATTTTATGCATCATGACCGATCTTTTAGTATCGAACAGCGATGCGGCCCTTGACTCGTCGTGGTTTTCAATGAACCTGAAAGGCCGCGCGTACTGCGTGTAGCTGCGGATCACTTCCTTGTGCAGATCCTGCAGTGATGAGGTGCCATTCAGAGCGTCCAATATCCTGGTTCTCAGATCCCAGTCATTGGCAGAATCAAACCGTCTCTGGTAAAATACCGGGTTAGAAGATGTAGCTTCTGCTTCCAGGAATATATCCGGTTTTACAGCCTTCAGCGCTTTTCTCCATTCCTGCCAGAACTGAGTATTCCTCTCCTCCACACCCCAGGCAACATCGCACCTGTATCCGTCAATAGCATAAGTGTTTACCCAGTACTTTGCAACCTCGATGAAATACTTGCGCACATCAGGATTATTGTGATTAAGGTTGGGAAGACTTGTCCAGTCGAAATAATATTTATAGTTCGAATTTCCCGGTTCACCTTCCCACAGATAAAAATCAGCCCACGGAGAATATCCCCTGTACTGCATTACATTCTGCATGAACGGATGCAGCACCGATGTATGATTGACTACATAGTCCAGTATGACCCTGATATTATTAAGCTTGAGTGTGGTGAGCATGGTTTTGAATTCTTTTTCCGTTCCGTAATCTTCTTCGATTCCATAGTAGTCGGTAATTTCATAGCCGTGAATTGTCGGGCCCTTGTAGACCGGCATAAACCATATGGTATTTATTCCAAGTTCTTTCAGATAGTTAATATTATCTGTCACTCCCTGGAATCCGCCCTGCTGAGAAAATGAACGCGGATAGATTTCATAGACAATGGCATCATCTATCCAGTTTGCGTGATGATCGATACCGGCTGCATAAACCGAATCACCCTCTGCTACCACCATGGTTTTTGCAAACGCCCTGTTGCCTTTCGAATCCCTTATCGTTACGCCGAATATATACTCGCCATTTGTTTTAGGCAGCTCAAATGTTACTGAATTTGTTGTAGAAGTAAGGGCAAATGATTCGGGATTTTTGGCATCACCGAACCAGCTGTACGATATTACCGACGCACCTATAGGTGAAGTGACTTCTGCAACAAGAGTTACCTGACGGTTGACAACAGAACCGCTGATGTAGACATCCGGGATCTTGTACGGCTTGTATGTTATCACCAGTTCGCGCGAAGTCGACTTGAACCCCTTGCTGTCTTCAGCCTTTACGAATATGCTGTTTGCACCTTCTATAAGCGTCACGGGTACGGCGAACTTTCCGCCCGGCGCAGCATAATCCTTCGAAACATTGTTCAGTACAAAAGTGATAGTATGTATAGTAGTGTCACTCAGATGTCCGTAAACAGTCAGTTCTGGATGCGTGTATTCGACGCCCGGAGTAAGAAAAGTTATGTCGGTGCCGAAGTGAGCAAGACTATCGGATATTTCCGAAGATGCAAGCGGAAGTATGCCCCTGCCCCTGCCGTCGAGAGCTACAAAGCGGGGGCCGTTTTTCTCACCCGCGGGTATGTAATTGGCGAGCATTCTTTTCTGCCAGAAATTACTGCGCATAAATGCCGCATCGTATATGTCAGGATCCGGTTCGGCACTTATACCGCCTTCGGCAGTACCGACTTCAAATCCGTTTCCGCTTTTATCCTCCGCTGCAAGATACGAAAACACAAATATCTGACGCTGCTGCGACCAGCTGCCCATCAGGCTGTCCAGGAATGAGAGTGCAATGTCAAATGTAAATTTGTCCGCTGCTGCGGCATTGCTGTTCACGTTGATATTTTTAGCGCTGTACTTTGCAGGATTAGACGATGTCATAAACCTGTTTTCAACAGCGGCATTTTCATAAGAATTCCCCGGCGCGCCAATCGAGGCAAATACACCCTGACCGCTCCATTCGGGAATCCTTATATCGAGTGCTCTCGGATCGCTTACCAGTGTATTTGAAGGATTCGATATGATCAGACCTATGCGCGTTCTGTCCGAAATGTCTTTCAGCTGTACTGCAAAATGGAGTGAATCATGCTGTGGAGTTTCTGTGATGGTAACCGAAAGAATATCTGCAGATCCCTGAGGCACGCCTGCAGGATAGCTGTATGGTTCATCAGACGCGCCATCTACTACATACCTGCCTTTGAGCGGCTTATATATTCCATATGAATAATTCTGTGATGCGGAGACACCTTCCTTATTTTTGAAATACATATCCAGCACGTGGCGTCCGGATCCTGAAATATTTACATCTGCAGTTACTGCAGAACTGACAGTGTCAAATACTGCCGGAACTGCAGCACCGTCGACCTTCAGCAGTATTGAAGCCTTGTCTACACCCTTTGATTTTACGCCTGGCCTCAGCAGTGCCCTGAATGTAACTGTGGTATCATTCCTGAATGTCGTGTTCTCCAGCGGTTCGATAAGTTTTATTACGGCCTGTGAATCGGCTCTGACCATTATCATGCTGTTATTGTCTACCGTTTCACCTGTAACCGGCCAGTCGGGATCGTTTGTCCAGTATATTTTATTCAGCTTGAACTTATATTCATTCGGACCCGGGTCCATGATTGCAGTTGCCTCCCACAGTCCGTCGCCGTTACTATCCTGCATAGGGTTGAAAGAATCGTTCCAGTTATTGAAGATTCCGACGAGTGAAACCCCTGTCAGTGTCTGTGAGAAAGTAACTGTCTTGTTGTACTGATCGTAATAAAAATCCACAGGAATCTTGTATGCCACATAGTTGGGATCACGTATGAACGTTGCGGATTTTTCGTCCGTGCCTGCAGCCGAACCAACCGATACTGTTACAGTATGCTGTCCCACCGACAACGCCGGCTGAGGCTGATAGAGAAATTCTTTTTTGGCGGCATTGTAATACTGTGCAGGGTTCTGCAATGCAACTCCGTCGATCTTTACTACCAGTTTTGTCAGGTCCATCGGATTGGCATCTGTAAAAGCAAATACTGCCCTTACCGGCATACCTGCAGGAGTAACATCTATAAACTTCTCATCTTTTGTGTTTATATCCCTCGGTGTCAGATATGTGATCATGGGATCTTTCACGAATATAGTGGAGTTATTATTATCAGCAGCATTTATGCGGGGGTTATCGGGATCTGAATATGCAAAGCTCCAGTTTGCATCCATTACGAATTTATAATTGTGATCCACTCCCGGAGCAAGAGCGACTGTCACTTCATACTCGCCATCGCCATCCGGATCTGTCATCAGAAGTTTATCATCCGCATTGTTCCAGTTGTTGAATGAACCCGTCAGGCGCAGCGCAGTAAATTGTTTATAATCGGGCTTAAAATGGAACGTAACCGGAACACTCTGAGCAAAGACAGCAGCTGACAAAAGGAAAATAAGAACACCGGTAAAAACTTTTTTCATAGCGCCTCCCCAAATCTTTATATGGGTAAAATAGTGTATTAGACAATCCACTTAAACTGCATGAGAAAATAATACCAGCAATAGTACAGAGGTATAATTGTATATGGATCAAATTAAAGAATTAACACTGCAAAATCAATTGCACTCAGACAGGAGCAACGCTCAGGAAATAGTTGACGCATAGTTGCGCATTGTATATCTTTGGTACTGAAATTACAAGTTTTATTCTTAATAACGGAACAGTCATGAAACACCTTCTTTCGTCTGTCTTGTTCGGACTGCTTATTCAGCTCTCCGTTTTTGGATTTTCTGTCGACACAGTAGTAATCCGCAGCCAGTCTATGAACATTGATAAAAAAGCCGTTGTAATCCTGCCTGACAGTTATAAGACTATGCAGGCACTGCCGGTACTCTATTTGCTGCACGGTCACAACGGTGATTATTCCGACTGGGTAACCCGCGCTCCTGTAATAAGGAATCTTGCAGATCAGTACAACGTCATTATTGTCTGCCCTGACGGTGGCAATAACTGGTACTTTGACAGTCCTGTAAATAATTCTGTCAGGTATGAAACCTACATTTCGGGTGAAGTTGTAAATTACATCG
The DNA here is from genome assembly GCA_050258935.1 of Bacteroidota bacterium. GTDB lineage: Bacteria > Bacteroidota > Ignavibacteria > Ignavibacteriales > SURF-24 > JBLMZS01. The sequence goes on along the minus strand of JBLMZS010000076.1, from coordinate 57,104 downwards.
ATAAGAATTATAAATCTGTAAAAACTGCAAAGGGCAGGGCAATTGCAGGCCTGAGCATGGGCGGGCATGGTGCTCTTTATCTTGCGGTACGGCACCAGGATGTATTCGGATCAGCCGGCAGTATGAGCGGCGGTGTGGATATACGACCTTTTCCGAAGAACTGGGATATTCCGTCGGTACTCGGAAGTTACAGCGACAATTCTTCCAGCTGGGAAAACAATACAGTCATTAACGTAATTGATAAACTTCCAGCCCGAGCTTTAAATATCATTATTGACTGCGGTGTGGATGATTTCTTCATCGGTGTAAACCGGAGCCTCCATGATAAACTCGTGCAGAAAAAGATTGCACACACTTATATGGAAAGACCGGGGGCACATACATGGGAATACTGGGGAGAATCAGTCAGATATATGATGCTGTTTTTTTCAGAACACTTGTCGGCTGAATGATCTGTTGTTACTTTAACAGCAGACATTTTTTTGACTCTGCGGCTGAACCGGTCCTGAGCGTATAAATATATATACCGCTTGCCAGACCGGTTCCGTCAAATACAGCTTTATACTGACCTGCAGTGTGATATTCATTACTGAGTTTTTTCACCTCCCGGCCTAATGCATCGAAAACACTGAGCGTCACAGTGCCGCTGCTGGGAACCGAGTAGGAAATTACTGTCGATGCGTTGAATGGATTCGGATAGTTCTGTTCAAGTGCGAAGTGTTCCGGCACTACGTTAAATTTTTCCTCTTTTATAGCGGATGCAATTCCAAAATATCCGATAATTCTTCCGGCCAGGTCAGTCCTCAGCTTCGCCGGATATACCGATTCAAAAGGAAATCCCATCAACACCACATGACCGCTTAATGTGCCGCCCGGAAATTTCCCACTGTAACAGACGCCGGCGCATCCCTTTGATGTATCGACCCCGGAATACTTCAGAAATACCCCGCCGCCCGCGACTGCTTTCAGTGCATCAGGATATTTTACGTTGATCGTACCAAAGTTACCATTGTCAAAACCGAATGCCGGGAGACCTTCAGCAAAACTGCCGGGCAGTGCTTCTGCACGGTAGAAAACTCCCGGTGTTCCATTAGGCGCATCAGCAAGATAGCCTGTCCTGAGGTATTCATGCAGGAATGTTTTATCAGAAGCTGTACCTTTTGCATCCAGATCCCATGCTATCTCACTGCCTGATACGAACAGACTGCCTCCGTTCTGCAAAAATGACTTAACAAGTATCTGTTCATAGGTACTGAATGTTTCATTGACGGTACTTTCATCTCCCAGGATATAATCAGCAGCCTTATAATCGTTAAGGCTGAACAGGCCGTCAAGAACCGCATCATTGGTTGCCGATACGGCAGAACCAATGCCGGCTGATCTGAAGGCAGATATGTGCCTGCCTAAAAAATTGCGCGTATTGCCCGCTGAAGTCCTGTCAAACCCGTGCACAAAAATCATCCCGGGTTTCTCATCAGTTGGAATCCCGGCCAGCATTTCGCTTTCAGCCGATTCACCCGCAGTATTTACTGCCGATACTCTGATATAGTACAGTGAGTCATTCAGCAGATTTTTTATTGTCATGTCATCAGGCATAACAATGAGTGTATCCGTGGATACTGATCCGTCGCGGTTCAGCAATACTTTGTATTTTTTCGCAGATGTATCGGGTTTTACTCTGATATTCAGGATCCCCGACTGTCCGCTCAAAACTCCGAACGAAGCCGGTACAGCTGGTATTTCTGCATCGGCCAGATAGCCAGGCTGGGCCATAACCCCTGATTCGTTACTCAGCATCTTATAGAGATCTTCATTTTTAAGTACGTCTGTAATATTCATAATAGCCGAATCAACTATTATCTGGCGGTTAAGCAGACGTATTCCGTGACTGTAATCCACATACGAACCTGAGTGTATATTAGTCAGGGGCTGTATGGGAGTTCCGTCTGTTTTGTGCCATCCGTATATAACCACATGACCGGGTCTTGCCGGATCGGTAATCTTGTTGCTTATAACAACATCCTTTTTGATCCCTCCGATGAGCACACCGGGCGGTAACCCCGAATTTTTCCTCTGTGCTTCTATTGCGGTGTTATGCTCTACAAATTTCGGGACCAGCTCGTTCTGATTTCCAACAGGTGTATATGTAACGGGGGCAAGCTTAAGATCTGAATTCAGATAGATATCATCCACCAGTTTGGGCGTGGGCATTACAGCTCCGAACAGTGTCGCAATTTTCTGCGCTGTAACAGGGCCCACCGGTATCCTGCAGAAATTCTTATCGTTGCCAATTGACAAATAATCAGGCATTACCTGGTAGTAAACTTTGTGCTTTATGCCGCGAGTATCGGTAAATTCAGATTTAATAGTTTTTAGCTCTCTTAGGAATTCCGGAATATTGCCGGCAGAAATTTCTTTCAGTATCTCCTCTTCTCTATTCTCAAATGTCATGTCCTTCACTGCATTCATGAATTCACTGCCGGTCCTTGCAGATGCAGGACGGACTGGTATTTTCAGATTTGAAGGCATTGGTATTTCATTTTGGACAAGCGGTGTATAAGCCCTTGGACCGTAATATGTGTATCCCCGTGATTCATACTGTGTTCCCGCGAGGAGTCCCTGAATAAATCCGTTCAATTCGACCTGAACGGTATGCAGTATTTTTCTTTCCGGGTTCTGTTTTAGAAGAATTTTAATTCTGCCTGTTGAAGAAATGTATTTAATAAAATCTGCATTCTCTTCTGCGGTGAACGGGAATTCCCGGCTCAGATATCCGTACATCATTTTGCTGCGGTACCATGTTCCTCCGGTTGCACTTACTATCGGTTTGCCATCCAGCAGCGCAACGCTGTCATTGTATGCAATCACGCTCAGGTAATGCGACTGGGAAGATTTGAGCCATCCGGAAAATTTCGGGCCGTATGAATCATCATAGCCGTAATTGCTGTCGAGAAACGAGATCCTTTCTATATAGTCTGGAATTTTGCTGACGCTGTTCAGGTATCCGAAAGTAAAGCTGCCGCCGCCGCTGTGTCCGGTCAGAATTATACTTGTACTATAGCCCCCGAAAATATTTTTAACCGAATCAACTATTTTGCTTATCAGCTGGGCATTGTTCGCATATTTTGTTCTCCAGGCAGGCCAGCTTTTCTGAGATGTTTCAAGATAAACCGTAACAAGGTTATACTCTGTCACCATATTTCTTATAAATCTTGTCTGTGCCGCGATATGCTGAATATCATAATGCCAGTCATCACCGTTCCTAAGCGCTTTTCCGACTGTCCATTCGATCGTATTCCCGTTCGGAAGCGCAAATAGTGCCAGTTTCACCGGCTTTGACGGATCAAACGTTCCGGCTGAAGGAGCATTTATCACTGCCCTGACTTCGGGTTCAAAGTAAACCGTCCTGACCTGTTCATCGAAATAGGGTGAGACTGAAAACCCGGGCAGCTTTGATGCTGCACTGGCTGACAGCTTTGGCGGAGTTTCCGGGATGAGTATCTGTGAGTACAGCGCCGAACGGCCTGCGAACAGAATTATAATAATTGCAATGCGTAAAATTTTTTCCATGATCTACAAGCTCCTGACACGTGCATATAGTGAGCAAACCTGTTATGAGTGCATGGATGTAATATAATAAAATTACGCAAGATGTTGAAGTTTGCGGTGTGACTGGACTGCACGAATCATTTTCTGCATCACACCACAACCTTCATAGTTCTACTCATTTGAGAAGTATCAGTTTTTTGGTTTCCCTGTATTTGCCGGCACTGAGTGTGTAGTAATATATGCCACTACACAGATGCCTGCCGTCAAAATTTACAGTATGTTCTCCGGACCTGCTGTATCCGTTGAAAAGTGTACAGACTTTTTTCCCGTTCACATCGAATACAGAAAGGTCTGCATTGCAGTCTTCTCCAATGCTGTAATTTATTTTTGTAGCAGGGTTAAACGGATTTGGATAGTTCTGCATCAGTCCGAATCCTTTTTTCTGCACCTGTTTTTGCCGTACATCTGTCGCACCGGGATTCAGTTCTGTACAGTTGAGATATTTATCGTAGACATAGATCCTTATTTTTGAGATGTCCGGATTGTCAATGCCGGTATTGAATACCATATTGCTGAATTTGCTCACGGCTACCTGGTCGAGCATATTTCCATTATACGATATTCCGCTCATGAATATTTCATTGCCTGAGACTGAGACATACAGTTTCTGTCCGTCAGTCCTGCATGAATTAAGTGTGCATACGGGTGCGGTAAAATCCGAATACTGGCTTACCGATCCCGGAGTCCAGGCCCCGAAGATGAATTTCTTTTTTACCTCGTGCACTTTTTTGCCGGCTATTTTTATGTAAGCCGGATTTATATATCCGACAGAATCTTTGCTCAGGTAGTTAAGGTGATTTACCTTTGCCGGATCATTGCCGATTATGAGAGCCTCAATTGCATCAACAGAGAGTGCATTTTTCCCGGCAATAATGAGCCGCATATTTTTCTGGCATTCCTTCAGATTTCTCGCCCCCATTGAGCCCCCGGCAACAGGCCCGTTCTGCGAGCCCTGCAGTCCGTCCATGATCACATAATCCACCGGACGGCACAGATAGTAATCGTGTATCCAGCGGTGCAGATTATCCATGTTATTGTCTGCCCGGTGATCTATTCTGTTCAGGTCCTGACGGCTGCTGCTCTGTGCCCCCGATCCGTAAATATTTGCAGGTGTACCGCCTATGCCTACATTTTTTATAGCGCCTGTCACACCTGTATATTCGTGATTTTTCAGTACGGGTATACTGATAAGTACTTCTGCTTCCTTATATAACCTGTTAAGATAAAATTCTTTTGTACGGTTGGGTTTCAGGTTATCCGGATACAGCGCCTTTGATGCCGGCAGCACGACGGTTGCCAGATTGGGTGAAGAGTAATCTTCCCAGGCCGCTGTATTTTCAAGATAGATCAGCGAGTCGACGGCAGGAAAATTGAATTTATAATATTTAAGCGCGGGCATAATTCTGAATGTCTTATCCGCTCCAGAACCCTCCATTATATATATCTTGCCGTGCGGATTTCTCTCGCGCACCAGTTCCGATACGGCCTTTACCACGCGCCAGTCGGTTGTAATTCCGTTTACCTCTGCAGGCAGCGGTTGAGAATTCCACGAATAATCCCGCGATGCCACCAGATTAGGTTTTAGTATCACCCGGTCTCCATCATGAATGAGAGTATCAAATCCGCCCGCCAGACTGACGGCCTGACTGATCATTGACTTGATTTCGTCGTATGTTATCTGACCGGCATCCGGTTTGTCAGACTGTATGATCGAGACGGTTGTCTTCTGTGTTATTATGCTGTCTGTCTGAATCAGTTGTTCATCCGGTACCGCCTGGTATGCAGTGCTCTGATCTTCATAGTATAACGAAAGGAACATTGCAGCAAGGGATGCGAGAGTAAATACTTTTTTAAAAACCGGTAGTTTCATACATCTCCTGTTATTTTAGTGATAGATTATACCTGCCAGCACAGAATAGACTATTACCGAAAGCACATACAGGGCGACCATACGGGGGCGCAGGAAAGTTGCCAGTGCTGACAAGGGTGTCAGTCTGGTAGCCGGACCCGCTATGAAGAAAGCAAGTGCTGCACCGCTGCTCATTCCGCCGAACAGAAGTGAGCGGATAAGCGGGATGGTCCCCCCGCCGCACGCATACAAAGGAACACCCAGCAGTGAAGCCAGTATAACCGAATACCATTCCCCCGGCCTGAACAGCTGAAGTATCAGCCTGCCAGGTACAAAGACTTCGATAAAAGCTCCGGCCAGTATACCAGTTATCATGTAGTATGAAATGAACTGAATATTTTTCCACACACCTTCGGCATAACTGCTGAAAGAAAACCGTTTCGGTACGCGACTGAGTATCTCTCCAGCCTCAGAGTCAGCTGTATCAGATGCATCATGCAGACTGCAGTTCAGTACTGATGCTGCAGGAACAAAATTCATAACAATTCCTGCGATAAACGCGTATAGCACGACCGACACGGTGCGGGCCATGGCCATTTCAGGACTTATTCCGCCCCACGTAATAATAAACAGCTGCGGATTCATCAGAGAGGAAGCCGAGAGAAAAGCCATCAGCGGAGCAAGCGGAATACCTGCACGGTACAGCTGAATTATGAACGGCACCGTCCCGTATGTGCACAGTGGTGATACCGTCCCCAGTATGACCGAAAACAATATCGACAGATTGCGGTACTTTGTGCAGACCCGGTACACCAGCTTTGTCCACGAAGTAAAACGGAGCAGCTCTCCCAAACCAGCCCCGAGTATTACGTACGGGAAAAGCTGGATTACATACCGGCCCGACAACGATAATAACGCGACTGCCTGTTCCGCGATTAACTTTGTCTGCATAACATCTACTATTCTTTGTAGTAGGCAAATATAACCTGCCGCCGTCTAACAAGCAACAAAAAAAAATTTCAGAGCAGTCAAGGTGTTACTGAAGAATACGGCGGTGCGTTATTTTTAATTTTGCTATTTTTCATTATCTGAAAAAACACAGGTAAACACACATGATATTCGATTCACTCGATAACCTTAGATACTATGCGTGCCTCGATCCCGGATTTGCAGCTGCTGCGGAGTTCCTGGAGAATAACAGACTGGAGGATCTCACCGACACGAAATATGATGCAGGCAGCGGCGTTTATGCAATGGTGAGCACATACGATACCAGGCAGCTGAAAGACTGTTTCATAGAATGCCACCGCAGGTACACAGATATTCAGATAGTCATTTCGGGAAGTGAGAGGATAGGTTTCTGCAATATACATGAGTGCAGTGAAAAGACTCCATACCAGGAAGAGCAGGATCTTCAGAAACTGGACGGAAAGCCGGATTTTCTCGAACTGAAACCCGGTTATTTTGCGGTATTTTTCCCTAACGACGGACATATGCCGCAGACAGCCGTTGATGAAGTGCCTGGAACTGTCAGGAAATTAGTTCTGAAGCTGCCAGTCTGGTGAATGGCTGAATTTTCAGTTCTGTACCTCTGAAGGACGAGCATCTGATAAGTCTTATAGTCCTTAGGTATGCAGCGGGAATGAAACAGAAAATGTAGTACCCTGACCCTTTGTGCTTTTAACGGATATCTCTGCATTATTCAGTTCGCAGTATTTCTTTACCAGTGCAAGTCCGAGTCCATTGCCCTCGAAGCGGCGTGTATAACCCGATTCCTCCTGCGAAAAAGGGGTAAACAGATTTTTCATATATTCTTCAGATATACCAATTCCCGTGTCTGTAACATCCACAACAAGCTGTCTATCCGACTGGTGCAGACAGACACTGATACGTCCTTCCTTTGTATACTTAATTGCATTGTCTATAAGATTTACAAATATCTGAGTGACAGTATAATGGTCGCAATACACCCGGCTGTTCCCGCTTTCATTTTTTATCGAAAATTCCAGCCCCTTTACCTGTGCGTTGACGTTGAACTCGGTATATATGTTCATCAGTATATTCTTGTATAGGTCCATTTCCTGCATGTTCAGATCATAATGTCCGGTCTGTACCTCCGACATATTCAGTATGAGGTCTATAGTTCGGATAAGGCGTTTTCCGCCATTTTCTATGATATTGAATCCATCGGCCAGATCATTTGAGATGAGCGATTCGAGTTCCAGTTTGAGCAGAGATGCAAAACTCAGAATAGTATTTATAGGTGTACGAATTTCATGAGAAACCTGCGCCAGAAATTCCGATTTAAGCCTGTCTGAGATCTCAGCTTTCTCCTTAGCCCGCACCAGCTCACGCTGTGTATTTTTGATATCACTAATGTCGCGCCCCTCGGCGATAAGATAGACAATCCGGCCTGAATCGTCTGCCACCGGCTTAACACTCACATCCACTGTCACCATGCGGTTGCTGACAATACTCATGGATTCAAAACGCAGTGTCTCACCTCTCGCGGCAGAGGATATCTGCTCCCTGAGGTTTTTCTGTACATCTGCGGAAAAATTCCAGAAATTCAGTTCCCAGAACTTCTGGCCGATTATCTTTTCCCTGCTGGAGCTGGAACTGCGTACAGCAGTATCGTTAATAAGCAGCACACGGCCTTCCGTATCGAGTTTCGCTGTGAACGAATAGAGCTGGTTGATATACTTCTGCAGTTCATCTTCATTGTTCTTCAGGGTATTGATAAGCTCGTGAATATTCTTTTCCATTTCATTAAAATGATGCACGAGTATCCCCAGTTCATCATTGGTTCTGACCTCTATGATGTTGATTTCTCCCGTATCCTTGAACCTGACGGCAGCTTCCGACAGCTGTTTTACCGGGCCTATGAAATCCCTGAAAATCTTCATGGTAATAGCAACAGCTATCAGCAGTATCAGCAGCGAAAATACCATCATGAAGATATTATACTTTTCATTTACCGCATAGACGCTGTGCAGTGAGAGTCCGACATTTATTGCTCCGGCCTGTACGTTGGCACTGTCGAGGTAAGGGACGAATATGTCTATAACCTTTTCACCATAGTAAGGTGAATCCGGATTGTTAGCGTCGCGGGTATATATCTGAATTTTTTCCTGATTATGGCTTGCAGCATACAGAGTACCGTCGTCGTTGAAAACCATGCCTCTGCGGGTGCTGTCACCGTGGACCAGTGCTTTTCCGTTTTTATCGACTATCAGCAGGTAGCTAAGATCCTTGTTAATTTTTATCAATTTTTCAAACAGCGCCTGCTCCTCCATTGTGTTAATATAAGGAGTTACTTTCTGCAGGTTCTGAGCCAGCTCTCTGGCTTTTTGCTTCATGCTGTCTATATGCCACGGAATTATGTAGTATTCAAAAGTTATAAAAGAAAGCATGTAGAATGAAAGCACCAGGCTGAGCATCAGCAATAAGTATTTGACTGTTATTTTCATAAAATATCTTTTAAGTTTAATAACACTGGCTGCCAGTCAATTAGTTGCATAATAATCAATTCCGAATCTCTAATCAATGACTTTCTTCTGTGTCCGAATTATATTTATTATCGTACATTTTGCACTTATATTTAGAGTTGTAATTATCAGAAATGAACAATTTGACATGCGAATACAGTTTATCCTGACCGGTATTATTACCGGAAATTTCATTTTTTACGCATCAATTCCGGGGAATTATGAAGATACTGATTGTTGAAGATGAAAAGAAAGTTGCCGCTTTCATAAAAAAGGGCCTCGAAGAAGAGTACTATACTGTAGATACGGCCCCTGACGGAATTCAGGGACTTGAGCTGGCTTTACGTGACGAGTACGACCTTATCATACTCGACATAATGCTGCCGCGAAAAGACGGAATAACGCTGCTTAAAGAACTCAGAACCGAACATATCCAGACACCGGTTATGATGCTGACGGCCAAGGACACGGTGGAAAACAAAGTCGAGGGCCTGGACAGCGGAGCCGATGATTACCTGACAAAACCCTTCGCATTCGAGGAGCTGCTCGCAAGAGTGCGCGCACTGCTGAGGCGGCACGATACGGATAAATCGGTTTACCTGAAAGCCGGCGATCTGGAACTCAATACACAGACGCATGTGGTATTCCGGAAGGGTACCGAGATATCTCTCACACCGAAGGAATACAGTATACTGGAATACCTGATGAAAAACAAAAACAGGATTATTTCGCGCACCCGGCTTTCTGAACACGTATACGAATATCATTTTGATCCCGACACAAATGTAATCGACGTTTACATCAATAAGCTCCGGAACAAAATCGACAAGGAATTTGATATCCCGCTCCTTCATACGGTCAGAGGAGTCGGTTATACGATAAGGGAGCCCCAGGGTAAAGATTAAAAATTTTTAATCTATTTTTAAGATTTCCTTAATAATGCCTTTTTATGTTTAAGTAAACGATCCGGTAAAATATTCAACTGACAATTCCGGGTTAAATGAAACATAAATCAATATTATTAAAGGAGAAATAAGATGAAAACTCGTTTTTTTGCACTCGCTCTTGCAACGGTCATAGCTGCCGCCGGAGTTAACGTAACAGTTGCTCAGGACAAACCTGCTAAAGCTCCCGTAAAGACAGAACAGAAAGCTGAAGTGAAAGAAGCAAAGGCTGAAAAGAAACACCACAAAAAGATGGTTAAGGATGAGGCAAAAGCTAAGAAAGCTGACGAGAAGAAAGCCGAAAAAAAAGCTGAGGCAAAGGCTGCACCGGAAAAGAAGTAACCGGTTTCACGAGGCAGAACAACTTCTATAAGTTAAGCTACAAAAGGAGGATGGGCAGATCCTCCTTTTGTATTTCCGGACTTCCTTTTTGTCGCCGCACTTTTATATATTATCATTTATATTATACTTCTTCTTCCTTTTAACAATTTGATAAACACCAATGCATCTCAGAAACAATTCATACATTAAAACCACGCGTTTTCGCATAACGCTCTGGTATTCATCATTTTTCCTTCTGATGGAACTACTGATCGGCGTGGTTATATACTCATATCTGTACAGAAATCTGAATAACAATCTGGATGCATCGCTTAAAAGACAGGCAGAGGCGATATACAACCTGGTGAATGAGCGCAATGTGGATCTGACGGGATTTGAACCCGATTCCATTTATACTTCAAAGGAAGATCTTGTCTACGACATAATTTATGAAACGCTCACATTCAATCCCCGGAACACATTTGTTCAGATACAAAACCGGAATAACGTGTTATTCAGGACAGAAAACCTCAGGAACGTAGACCTTCCGAATCAGGGAACCCGGAACAGGCTGCGGCTGCTTACTTTCAGAAATGCACGGCTGTCGGACCATGAAATAAGAGGTGCCTTTCTGAGCAGGGGCGACTACAGGATTGTGGTTGCATTTCCCTCGGACCTGATGGAAGAGCCGCTGCTGCTGCTGCGCAATATTTTCATAATTCTGTTCCCCATCTCATTTCTGATCTCCATTGCAATTGGCGCGTTCATCTCAGCCGGTTCTCTCTCCAGAATAAACTCAATAATACGGGAAACCGAAGAGATTACGGCTCAGAACCTCGAGAAAACAATTGATGGCGGCAATTTCGACGATGAATATGGAAGACTAGTGCGTACAATGAATGCAATGATAAAGAGGATCAAAACATCCATGGATTATATGAACCACTTTTCAATATCCGCTTCACACGAACTCAGAACTCCTTTGACTATACTCAGGGGCGAAATAGAGGTGGCGCTGCGCTCGCCCAAAACACCGGAACAATACCGCAGCATACTGCAGAGCAACTATGAGGAAACACTCAGGTTAGTCAATATAACAGAAAACCTGTTCTTAATTTCGCGACTCGAAAATTCCATGATAACCATTCATACGGCAAAAACGGATATAAACGGATTCTTAGAGGAAATAGCTTCACACTTTACAAATACAACACTTGATACAACGCTGCAGCTCCGGCTGATGACCGGAGCCGGTGTTTCCGTAAATATCGATCCATACTGGCTAAAGCAGGCAATACTGAATCTGATCGACAATGCTGTTAAATACGGCAGTGAAGACTCTCCTGTAATTCTTTCTTCGTATATGGAGGGACAACAGACTGTAGTAATTTCGGTACAAAACAAGGGGAACGGTATTCCCGAGGATGTACAGGATAAAATATTCGATAAATTTTTCCGGGTCGAATCATCGCGCAACCGGAATACCGGAGGTGCAGGACTCGGTCTGGCAGTAGTCAAGTCAATAGTAGCATGGCACGATGGAGAAATAAAACTTAAGTCAGTACCAGATGAATACACCGAATTTTCCATATTGATTAAAAAGGCCTGACGCAGAATAAATATACATCGCAGGATTCCGATGAGCCGGCAGGAACGTGTCTCATATCAATTGATTTTTATGTATATTTTTTATATTTAATTGGGTCAATATTCATTTGAGGTCTGTATGTCGGACGAAACATTTCTGAACTTGCGGAAATTTCTGGCTCCTGAATTCATTTTCGGACTGGGAGCTTATAGGCATGCGGTACACTATGCTAAAAATTTCCAGGCCCGGAGGCTTCTCATTGTCACCGATCCGGGAATTATAGAAGCAGGCTGGATTGGAAAGCTCCTGCCTTCGCTTAAGAAAGAAAAGATCCCCTATATTATTTATTCGAACGTCAGCCCAAACCCGCGTGATTTCGAGATAATGGAAGGAGCCGATGTATACCTGTCGAACGGATGCAATGTAATACTCGCATTCGGAGGAGGTTCGGTCATCGACTGTGCCAAAGGCATCGGGATTGTCTGCACAAATAAAAAACACATACTCACTTTCGAGGGAGTCGACCGGGTGAGTGTTCCCATGCCCCCGCTTATCTGCATACCCACTACAGGAGGAACATCTGCGGATGTTTCGCAGTTTGCGATAATCCGGGACTCAGAAGGGATGAGGAAAATTGCGGTAATAAGCAAGGCGGTAGTACCGGACATTTCACTGATATCTCCCGAAACACTGACAACCATGGCCCCCTACCTGAGTGCCTGTACCGGAATAGATGCACTTGTACACGCAATTGAAGCATTTGTTTCCAATGCAAACTCGCCTTTTACCGATATGCATGCACTGCTCGCCGTCAAACTGATTTTCCAAAATCTAGTCGCGTCATTGAAGGACCCGCTGAATCTGCAGCTGCGCGGGAAGATAATGATGGGCAGCCTGGAGGCCGGACTGGCATTTTCAAATGCAAGCCTCGGAATAGTCCACTCTACTTCACACAGCCTCGGCGGCCTGCTGGACCTTCCGCATGGCGAATGCAATGCAATCATGCTGCCTTCGGTAATGGACTTTAATTATGATGCGGCTCCCGAACGATTTGCTCAGCTGGGAGAGGCAATGGACATTGACTGCCGGAAACTGACCGGGACACAGGTAAAAAGAGAAGTTTTGCAAAAAATCGCTTCATTGAAAAAAGATTCAGGAATTTTTACTACATTGGGTGATAAAGGAATAAAAACGGTTGATATTCCGGAACTCGCTAAAAATGCGCTGAAAGATCCCTGTACCGTTACGAATCCACGCAAACCAAAACTCAGAGACCTTGAGGTAATTTATGAAGAGGCCCTATAATACTGACGATTCCGCACGACTTCGCGAACAGATCATCGGCCTTGGAGAAAAATCTCTCAAGAAAAGTTATTACCCTGAACTGCAGCAGCGTCTGAATGAACTCGAGGAATTCCGCTCGCTGCTCGACAGGATAAATGATGCGATTTTTATAATAAAATTACCTTCTCTTCAGATACTCGATATCAACGACTCTGCCTGCAAACAGCTCGGCTACAGGAGAGAAGAACTCATTGATTATTCGATTGGACAATTGTTGAACGAAGCCGACTTCAAAGCACTTAAGTTGGCCAGTAAAGTCCAATCCATGGCGAATTTTACTCAACAAACGGTTACAGCAGCACTCATAACCAAGAACAAAAAAGCCATCCCTTTTGAGATCAGCAGTCACCTCGAAAAATATCCCGGCGGGAAAGTTGTAGTTGCAGTTGCCAGAAATATTTCAGAAAGACTGGATGCCGAGGAAAAATATAAACGACTCTACCAGAGTCTTAAAGACGGTTTTGTGATTTTTGACCTGAATGGAACCATTTCTGAGTTTAATGAAGCATTCCTTTCAATGACGCGTTATTCCATACGCGAGATGAAAGGCCGGAATATCTGGGATATCACACCGCTTAAATGGCATACACTGGAGCGCAACATACTCGACAAGCAGGTTGCTGAACACGGTTACAGTAACGCATACGAAAAGGAATTTTACAGGAAGGACGGCAGCGTGTTTCCGGTAGAACTGCGCACTTATATAGTAAAGGATCACAGAGGAGTCAATACGGGATTCTGGACATTTGTAATTGATATTACTCAGCGCATGGAGATACAGCAGAAACTGATAGACGCAAAAAATGAGGCGGAGAAGGCAAACCACCTGAAATCCGAATTCCTGGCCCAGATGTCACACGAGATCAGAACTCCCATAAATACTATCCTCAGTTTTACTAGTCTGCTGAAAGAAGAACTGGATCAGCAGCTGCCCGAGGATCTGAAAACCGGATTTCAGATAATCAACCGGGCCGGCAAGCGCCTTATACGCACCATAGACCTTATACTCAATATGTCCGAACTGCAGACCGGCACATACGAATATTTGCCAAAACAAATTGATATATATCAGGACTGTCTGCTGCCTCTGTTTACCGAATACAAGCATGCCGCACTGGAAAGAGGACTTGACATCAGCATCGTTCAAAAAACCCAGGAAACAACAATATCTGCAGACGAATACACCGTATATCAGATCTTCTATAACCTGATTGATAATGCTGTAAAATATACACTGAAAGGATACGTCAGAATAATTATGGACCGTGTGGACGGATATTTCCGCGTCGAAATTCAGGATACCGGCATCGGTATTTCTGAACAGTTCCTGCCATCGCTGTTTGCCGCGTTTACTCAGGAAGAACAGGGTTATACACGCAAATTCGAAGGAAACGGTTTAGGACTGGCACTGGTAAAGCAGTACTGCGGAATAAACAATGCGTCTATAGAAGTTGAAAGCAAGAAGAACCAGGGCTCCTGCTTCAGGGTCATTTTCCATGAAAGCAGGCTGATAAATAAATAACGCACTCAGATCCCATGAAACCTTTTTTCCCGCCGGATTGTCAAACCCTAAACAAATTAGTTTTCTATGAAAAATTTTACCCTATACATTTTTTCCCTGCTTGCATTTCTCTGCTTCTGCACCACCCGCGCCGGTGCACAAAACGATGATCAGCATAAGGATACCACAATATATATTTCGATATTCAGACAGTATGAGCTTATTACAGAGGCTAACCGCGGTAATGCAATAGCACAACATACACTTGGACTCTGCTACCTCAACGGCTTCAGTTTTCCCGCAGATACACAGAAAGCCGTATACTGGATAAAAAAAGCGGCTGATAACAACCTTCCTGCGGCTCACTACAACTACGGTGTAATGCTATATAACGGCACCGGAGTCGACTGGAATCCGTTTGAAGCCTATAAACATGTAATGCGCGCCGCCAGTGTAAAAATGAAAGAAGCCCTCTATCTGGCAGGCATTTTCTATACAGATAACCTGGTGGTGCCAAGAGACGACAAAAAAGCTCAGTACTACTTCGACAGCTTTGCCGATACACTGCACAAAAAACCCGACACAACTGGCAGCAATGTATCCGAAGTTATCGTAGACTCACAGTCTATCACCATTGCGCGCGAGATCCAGGAACTTGCGAACAAGGATGCCGACTACAATTCTTACGGAAATATGCTTATACAGAGACTGTTCAGCGGAAAGATCACAAAAGATTTTTCGGAGATCATAAAGGATACCGCTGTCTACAGAAAAATCACCGAACAGGCCGCGGCAGGAAATTCAGATGCGCAGGTACTGCTGGGACTCTGTTACGAAAAAGGAATAACCCTCAGACAGGATGACATAATGGCGCTGGAATATTACTTCCGCTCCATCAGCCTTGACTCGAAGCTGGGTAATATATTTCTCATAAAATTCTACCACGACAGGAACACATTTGAAACCAAGCTCAGCCGCATAAATGCGGAAGTCAGAAAGAACAATCCGGCAGCTATGTATGTCATCTACAGTCTGACAGCCGCCGGACTGAATAATTCCATTACTTCAGGCGAGGCATTTGAAATACTGAAAAAAGCTGCACTGGCCGGACACCTGCCATCTGTGGTTGAACTGGGACTATGCTACTTCAGGGGACGATTTGTAAAACGTGACAGCGATAAAGCAATGGAGTTCTTCAGATTTGCAGCATCAAAGGGATACGGTGAAGCAGGTATATGGATGGCAAACCTGAACATACAGGAAAAGTTCACGTATCAGCCTTCCTCCGAAACACTCTCATATCTTGCCGCTGCATCCGAAAAAGGGATCATGCACGCTCAGGTACTGCTGGGATATTGTTATGAAAAGGGACTGGGTGTTGATACAAACCCGGCAAAAGCTGCAAAGCTGTACAGAGCCGCTCTTGCACACGGAAACAAGGGGGCATATACCGCTCTCAGGAGAATGCATGACAAACTGCGCCCCGGCTCACCGGACTTTGCTATAAAGGCCTCAGAATAACATTATTCAAAATTTCAAATCCTGAATTGAGTGGTGTCCATAGTAAGGGCATTACAGTTATACTCATTTTAGCACACCCGTCTCTCCTATCTGAGATCCACCCCTCAACTCATAACCCGCAACTGCGAATCAGTTCCCTTTGTATTTTACTAACCCGCAGCCCATGGTTGTTATCCACTTGACTCCGCTGCCGTCGATCAGGCAGGAACTCAGCAGCCTGTCTGGTATAACCGAGTTTGCAGAGTTGTATTTTGTGACACCGCTACCCGAAAGCCTCAGCAATCCGGCATCCGAAGTTACTATCCACTTTACACCGCTGACATCAATACTGAGCGAAACTATATTGGTGCTGCCTACGGTAACCTGCTTCATTACTTCACCGCTGAGACTTACTATGCCACCGCTGTTGGGTGATTCGGCCGCACATCCGGCCCATACCGTTCCGTTCTTTTCGACTGCAATAGCCCTCACATTATTAGAAGGCAGGACCGAATTTGATCTGTTATAAACTGTATATACGTCACCCCGTATACTTGTCAGCCCGAAATACTTTATGCCGATCCACTTTGTATTATCCTCTCCGACCGCAATCGACTGGATGATATTGCCGGGCAGGTCGGTGCTTGCAACAGAAACAGTACTCCACCCGGAACCGTCGAGGACAGAAATGCCGCTCGTGCCGGTACCCACCCAGATCCGCCCAGATTTGTCTTCTGCTATACAGGTGATTTTGTTGGAACACAGACCCGAAGCTTCTGAATACAGCTGCCAGTTATTGTTTGCATCTATACAAACCAGTCCTGACTCAAGTGTCCCGATCCATTTTCTGTTCGAATGATCCACAAATACCGCAGTAACGTAATTCGAAGGCATAAGTGAATTTGAAGTATTATACACTGTATAGCCGCCTGCAGAATTTAATACAATTCCGTTGTCCTTTGTACCGATCCATCTTTTCCCAAAACGGTCCTCAGTTATACAGGTCAGGAAATTGGAGGGAAGGAGTGTATTGCTGTTGTTGTAGTTCACCCACAGCGTGGAATCCACCATTTTGCGGCTTACCGTACTTGTCTTGCCGCTGAATACTTCTACTGTCTGGTCATAATCCCAGTAATTCTTCATCCTGAGAGATATTCTGTAAGCCCCGGGCATAACTGCCCTGACCGAACACGGAGTGTACAGTCCGGTAAAAATGCTGTCGATATATACTTCCGCCTTTTCGGGCACTGATGCCAGATCTATACGGCCCTTCATAGCGGCATTTGCAGTATAGTCCACTGTTATACTGTCTTTCTTTATTTCTGATACAGCGACCGAAACTGAAGTATCCCGAAAACGGTTCATCCTGAGTGTTATCTGGTAACTGCCTTCCTTCAGCCATCTGATGCTGTCTGGTGTGAAGCGTCCGGTGTTTTTTCCATCCATCCAGATGGCCGCACCCGAAGGGATGGAATTGACCATCAGAAATCCCCTGTACGGGGCCGGTTCCCCGGGAGATACAGACAGATCTTTTTCGCATGATATATACAGGAATGCAAAAAGCGCGGGAAATATGTATCGTAGAATTTTCATTTTATGCATTATATGCTGTTGTTCAGGACTCATTTTAATTTATATCCGAAGTTTGAGACATACTGTCCGTCAAGTACAAGACTTGTCGTATGTCTGCAGAAGGAAGCAAATATTCCAAAGCCTCCGTCAATATTTGTATAGTCATTTTCATCGAGCTGTATCGAATAACTGTCGGCCTCCGAATTAGTCGACATGTAATATGCGGCAAGATGCCTGTCCAGCACCATTACTTCGAATACGGCTGACAGAACAGTATATTTCTTTTTGTCGGCAGCAACAGGGGCAATGTTTGCCATTGCGGAATCTATGGCGCTGCGCTTATAGTATACCTCGTCCTGCTGCATGACGCCCGGGTACTGTGGGATTGCCTTTCCTTTGTACTTCACATAATCAGACGGTACCCTGACCGAGGATACTGATCCGTCCGGTTTCATGTATCTGATACTCAGCGCAGGCAGAAACCACATCTGCTCTTCAGGATGTTTCCATGCAATTGTGAACACCTCCTTGTCCCGCAGGTTCTGATCCTTCGGCGGAAGCGATGTGCCGCCGGTATAATTGAATGTAACAGTATATGGTATTTGTGTAGATGCAGTTAGTATTTTTCCCTGATTGGTTTCAACCCTGAGCGCGGCAGCTTCATTTGAGACCGGCTCAAAAGTATTTGTATAATAACAATGCATGGGTGTACCATCTGTATATTTTCTCTCAGCAATCACCGTATCTCTGAGAGTGTAAACCCTGTCGCCGATCCACAGTTTCACATCTGCATCCGTAACCGCATAATTGCCGCCGGGATTATTCTCGGCATGGCTCCTGGAGACAGTTGCTATCTGAAGTGACGTATCGGCCCTCAGTATGAAATTTACGATCAGCTTTTCCCTGAAGGGAGCATAGGGATCGAATGATTCCTCGCAGGAAGGAAACAGAAAACTGCTGCAGAGTATTATTCCAAGACAAACAAATTTACGGTATATGAATTTACACTGTTTAATTTTCATAGGTTCTTCTAGATTTCCAGCTTCAATGATGCAGAGGGCAGAAACGGCAGCATATTGACCTGCCTGCCGGTCTCACGCTCAAAATAAAAAATATTCTTTCTGTTATAAACATTTATAAAGTTCAGACTGAAATACATTTTAATTATATCCAGACTGATCTTCCTCGACAGGTTCAGGTCCAGACGGTGATAATACGGAAGCCTGCCGGCATTTTTGTCAGCAAGAATGGCGTAAGAATTATAGGCGTAGAGTGCGTCATTTCTATCAGAGAGGTTGGCCGGATAGTACTTGTCATAGAAACTTTCAATCTGTGTAAACGGAAGTCCGGAGTTCAGAGTCCATACTGCTCCTGCCTCCCAGTTATGTCCCAGGTTCCAGATCAGGTTCAGGTTCAGAGAATGACGGTAATCATAACGGGGATGATACAGCCATCCGTCAATTTCCTTATAGGCCCAGCTCAGTGAATACGAGCAGCTGGCATCTATGTCCGTTGTCTTAAACTTAAGAAGAAACTCCCAGCCGTATGATTCGCCCTCGCCGTTTACCAGGTCAGGATCAGAAGGGAAGAATTTGTTCTTATTATATTCAGTGAGGTTTTTCATTTTCTTGTAATACCCTTCGACCGACAGAGACAGATACTCGTTCAGATAAGATTCTGCACCGATGATATAGTGTGATGCATTGGGAGCAGACAGATAGTCCGGCACCGTAATCCACGGTTCAAACAGGGATATCACATCATTTTCGTTAGTAAGGGTGATCAGGTCCTGCGAATAGATGCCCCATGAAGCCTTCAGGCTGAAGAGGGGATGAATTTTCCACAGCAGGCTTACTCTGGGTTCAAAGAGTTTTGTCCCCTTGGATAATGAAGCCACGAGCACCCTTGTTCCGATATCCGCGCTGAAATTCTCGAACCGCTGGAATTTATACTTGACAAAGGCGCCAATGTTTGCACCGTAGTCTTCATACTGCATGCTGGTTCTGTTCGGCCATTCATAGTCAATATTCGTATTCAGGTACTTCATCCAGTAGCCGACCTTGAGTTCATCGCGGCTCTGGTACATATAAGTGAAGTCCATCTTCAGCGTCAGATCCCTGACCCGGTTTTTCCGTTTGAGCGCATTGCTCTCGTTAGGGTCTACCTGGCCGCTGAAGCCTGAGGATGAAATACTGAGTTCGGAGAAAAGGGGACTTTCCCACGCCTGTACCCAGTTGACTCCGTATATATTATTCTCCCACTGGAATGATTCCTCAAGTGTGCGCTGATCGAGTTTATCGCGGCTGTTGAATCCGAATACCGAAACCTTCGTATAAAGTTTCTCATCGTTGCCCGTATAGCTTGCCTTATAGGAAATGTCGTAAAATCCGTAAGGCGAGTCCTGGAATTTTATGAATTTATTCAGCGTATTGTTAAAAAGGCTCTTTCTTCCCGTAATAATAAATGAACCGTTAGGGATAGGACCTTCTATCAGCATTTTCCCCGTCAGAAATCCGACGTTTGCTGTACCGGACATCCTGTTTTTGTTGCCATCCCTGGTTGCAAGATTCATAACCGATGAAAGCCTGCCGCCGTAGTCAGCACCGAATCCGCCCTTGAAAAATTCCATGGCATTCAGCATTTCCGGATCGATTGAACTGAAGAGGCCCATGGCATGAAACGGGTTATACACAGTAGCCCCGTTCAGAAGCACCAGGTTCTGATCACTGCCACCGCCGCGCACATAGTACTGAGCGTTGACATCGGCTGTCGTTTTAACACCGGGCATATACTGGAGAGTGCGCATAATATCTGCCTCCACGCTGTGTGGCAGGCTCTGGATTTCCTTCGCTGAAATTCGCTGGAATCCGGTTATGCTTGCAGGCATTCCGGACCTTTCACCAGATACTTCGACCTGCCCGACGCGCAGTTCTGAGGGTACCAGTTCAATTTTCAGCTGAGTAGTTTTTCCGGGGAGTATACTTACAGTTACCACCTGAGTTGCGTAACCGACGTATGATACTTTTACATCATAGCTGCGGTTTGAGGCAAGTGCCGGAATAATGAAGTATCCGTTAATATCCGCCGCTGCACCCTGAGAAATTTCACTGATAAATACAGTGGCGTTCGGAAGAGCCTCACCGTTGGAAGCGTTACGAATAAATCCGCGCAGTGTTCCTGCGGACTGGGCACGGAGAGTGCAGGTGAAAATTAACAGGATCAGGAAACAGGACGTCAGTCCTGCTGGTACAGCAGTCAGAGTATTTATTTTCGGCATTAAGTTTTATTGTTATTATTTCAGCTCTTTGAGCCAGGAAGATGCAAATGAACGTGCCGCATCAGTTGCAGCTTTACCCGTTCTGTAGCACAATTTCCAGGTGGATGATTTAGATTCATATTCGGGATTTACAAATATTTTCCGGCCATACCCGTTATCCTTCAGTGCAGCGTTAAAATCAATATTCTCTGTTTCAGACAAAAACTTTTCCAGCCATTTTTTGACAAGCGCCTTATTATTGTTTAACGGGTAATCTTTTTCCCACTGTGCCAGGCGCTCCATGTATTCATTTTTCTGCTGATCATAACCCTGCTGAATCATGTTTTCCGTATCACTGCTGTACATGGGGTTAGCAGGATCATCTATTTCCTTAAGTTGTCTTTTCAGTTCATCAATAGTCTTCGAGAATTCTTTCTGCTGCTCTTTTGAATAGTTTTTCATCGTTTCCTCAAGGCTGCTTATTGAAGCGGTCAGCTGCTCACGGCTTTTCTCCTTCATTTCATCGACTGACTGCGGCGGCTCGGGGGGTTCCGGTTTCATCGATTCACGGTATTCGAGGTAGCGTTTCTGGAATTCCTCACTCCTGGTATACTGCTTTGCAAAATCTGCAATGACCGATACTATGACCGGTCGCTCGGCCATCGGTGTCTTTCGCAGCTGGTCTGAATACGGGTATCCGAAATTGCATCCGGAGATATCAGCCCATACATATTCCGTGGCATCGTTGTCATTGAGCTTGAGCTGAGAGAGTATCTGCTTCAGATTCTTTTCGACCATATTGACGGTGTAAAACCCGAGTGAAACCAGCACTACGGAAATCAGCAGTAAATATTTTTTCATAAGACTACCCGAAAAGTTTATTGAGGCCTGCTAAAATTTAGTGACAGCTAAAATAGAATATAATTCGATCAAACTCAAGCAGGTTTTCAGCTTTCACAGCGCATTCGATGGCCGTTCTCTGCAACTACTAAAATCGCATTGGAATACTGGTGCATTGCTCCCCGAAACATTATATATACTTCTGTTGCCCGGAGCATTCCGGTCATTAAAATATCACCATCGCTATTTGAATAACCGACGATTTATGAGTAACTGTCATACTTGGATTGTTTATATAGTGCCGTTTCAGTGACGGCAAAATTTCAGTATATTTACGTCTCTACTCAAACTTTATGGGACCCGTCAGATATGAAAAAATTATTTATAGTTTCTGCTGTATTCTTGTTGCTCTTAACTAACCTGCAGGCGCAGCAGGGTACAATCACACAGTATTCCACCATAGATGCTTTGATCAAAGGAACATTTGACGGCGAGATGACGCTTGCCGGACTCAGAACAAAGGGCAACTTCGGTATAGGAACATACAATTCTCTCGATGGTGAAATGATATTACTGGATAATACTTTTTACCGCGTAGATGTTAAAGGAAATATAAAAGTCGTTGAGCCTGAAGAAAAAACACCGTTTGCTGCCGTTACTTTCTTTACTGCCAGCAAGACCCTGGAAATTCCTGCAGGTACAAGCATGGCGGCGCTGAATGCAAAAATTGACAGCATCATTCCCAGCAGGAATCTGTTTTATGCTGTCAGAATAACCGGAAATTTTACCGGGATCAGGACCCGCAGTGTTCCGGCACAGGAGAGACCCTACACTACTCTTACCGAAATAGTGAAAAAGCAGCCGGTGTTCTCTTTTGATTCTGCTGAAGGAGTGGTGCTCGGATTCCGGTGCCCTCCGTTTGTCAGCGGCATAAATGTACCGGGATATCACCTTCACTTCCTGAAATCCGACCGTTCGGGCGGAGGACATGTACTCGACTTTATAACCGGTAATGTGAAAGTGGAGATCCAGTATATCAGCTCTTTCTCGCTGCTGCTGCCGGGTAATCAGGATTTTTATTCACTCGATCTCAGTAAAAGCTCTGAAGGCGATATAAAGAAAGTAGAAAAATGACCGGACACTGTAAGCAAATAAACATCCGGTGCTGTCAGACGGCGAATCCGCTTACGGACCCCTTTAAACATAGCAGCAGGACGCTTATACAATTCGGCGCCCTGCTGCTACGAGGTTATCTTTTCACTTGAGCAGTATCATTTTCTTTGTAATAGCATTGTTGGCATAGTTCAGCCTGTAGAAATATATGCCGCTTGCAATGCCTGAAGCATTAAATGTCTGCACATAGGTACCGGCATTCATATAGTCATTTATCAGTGTGACCACTTTCTGTCCAAGAATATTAAATATTGAAAGATTTACCATTCCCTTTTCGGGAAGACTGAATCTTATCGCAGTAGACGGATTGAAGGGATTCGGGTAATTTTGTTCCAGTGAGAATGTCTGCGGCAGCTGGTCGCCAGTCTCCACATAAACTGCAGGCGACAGGAACCTTCTGTCCAGCAGTCCGCGCATCTCGCCGTTTCCTCCGTCGGCAAGTACAAATACCAGTCTGTTTTCGAATGCAGGTGCAATGGCTGAAACAGACGTTGAATCGGAAGTAAACAGCATAGTACCGTATCCTGATCCGCCGGTAATTCTCTCTGACATATTGCCGTCAGCCTGTCCTCCGCCTTCGACATTGAATAATACGGATTTAACATTGAAGCGGTCGACACCAAAATCATATTTCAGACCAGCATCATTAAGTGTCACAAGACCGGCTCCGTTTATGAATGACTGATTACCCGCCTGCGAATTTGTCGAATCAAAAGTTGTCACAAAACCCCAGCCTCCGTTGGCAATTACCTGTCCTCTGATCTCACCGGCCGGGAACTGTGGTGAATGCAGATTCACATATATATCACCTGCGAGCAGAGATTTTATGAGTTCATCGGTAAGTGCCTGAGGATCATTTCTTCTCCACACGCCTGCGGCATGGTTGCCGGTAAATTCAGTAATGGTTCTTACTGGACCGCCTGACTGTCCGGGAGGTGCAAGATGGAAGTGAGCAGCAGTGATATTAAGACTGTCAACTGTGATCTTAAATACCAGACCTTCATTGCTCAGCATGAAATTGCCTGTTGCCATATGAGGTGAATTTACAGGCGGGGTTTCCTGACTGCCCGTCAGCATAGCCTTGAAATCAGTGCCGGAAGACAGGAGTACCTGGCCGCGTATTTCGCCTTCAGGGTGCTGCGGAGTATGCACATTTACATATATTCTGCCTTTCAGAAAATTAGCAACCATGGTGTCTGAAAGAGCATTATCACCCGTCATGCTCCACAGTCCGTCGGCCACAAATAACGAATCAAATTCGATAGGTTTCACGACACTGCCGTTTACACCCATTTCACCTATATGAAAATGTGCTGATGATATTGTATCAAGTCCCGATACACTTATGTGATACCGGAGTCCTTCGGCAGTAAGGACAAAGTGCCCGACACCGCTGCCAGGTGTATCCTTGCGGGGCCTTTCCTGGCTGCCGGTAAGTATGGCTGAAAAGTTTGTCCCCTTATGAAAAATAACCGGGGCTGAAAACCTCACCGAGTCGGATGTTACCACCAGGTCCATATTCCCCCTTAGAAGATCATTTATATATGTATCCATTAGTTCAGTACGGTCATCGACTCTGTCGCTGAACCACACTCCCGATATAGTGGCGTCGTTTGCCAGGCTTATATTCCTCAGTGCCTGCGTGCTGTTACGATAGGCAAAGTAGGCATTCGGGACATTGTTTGTATCATTCATGGCCTGAGTCTTATAATTTATGTGGTATACCAGTCCGGCATCTGTCAGTACAAATGAAGCAGTAGCCGAAGAAAATGAGCTGTCATGTGCAGCGGTTCCTGTACCGTTAGCCGATGATGCAGCCGCCGAAAGCCCGAATCCTCCTGCATGCAGAATCTGGCCTCTGATCTCACCTGCAGGGTATTGCGGTGAGTGAACATTGACGTAAATATTTTCTACCAGCAGCTGTTCTCTCAGGTCACGCGTGAGTGACTGGATATCCATTGCTGTCCATATTCCCATGGCGGTATTGCCGTTAAATACTATGGGCTTTACGACATTTCCGCTGATACCGGGTGCTCCCAGATGGAAGTGTGCGCCGGTTATCTGGTCTATGCCTGTTACGGTAATATTATAGAACAATCCCAGATCCGTCAGCAGAAACGACCCTGTTCCGCGGGCATCGCTGATTACACTACCGGGTTCCTGCTGCGGGGTTAGATGAGCAGCGAACCCGGTACCGGATGCAGGTTTGATCATTCCGGAAGCACTTCCGGAATCTGTAACAGCCCTTATGAAAAGCAGCCCCGAAGCAAGAGCATTTTTGATGTCATCTGTAAGCGGCTCGGGTTCACCTGCCCGCCAGATACCTGAAATGATATTGCCGCTGAACCCTGTGGTAAATGAACGCACAACATTGCCGGTATCACCATTTATGCCCATCAGCAATATCTGCACTTCCCGCAGCTGTGACAATGAATCAGGTTGTGTGCCGAGCGTATCGGTGGGCGAAATGGTCAATACGTAGCTGAGCTGATTTGCTTCAAGTATAAAAACCGCACTGCCGCTGACTGAATGATTCGATACCGGATTATCCGGCATCAGTCTGGCAGAAAAAAAGTCCTGTGCCTGACTAATAGATGAAAGGGAAATAAAAACAAACAAACATACCGAACTTAGTATTAATAAAACGTGTCTTGAATTCTTCATATTTGTACTCCTCGTGTAGTTATTGGTATCAAATTAAAACTATAGCATAGCTCTCCTTTTAAAAATTTGATCATTGCTACTCATTGCCGGAAAACGATGTCTGTCTTAATCAAGCTAAAAAAGAGCAATGGTTTGTCAAGACAATATCCCCTAGCCCCATAGTATTTTTCCGGTCCGACTGCAATTCTAAGTTACCGAAGTTGCAAATAATTATGAGAAAACAGACTGGTTTTGTATATTTTGAAGATACAGATTAAAGCCTGATCAGTGTCATTTATTTGGGATATTTTTCTTACAAAGAGGTCTGAAGATGAAGTATATAAGGTTTTTGTTGCTGTCCCTGGTTATCCTGTTTGCTCCTGCAAATGCCCAGAGTTTTAAGTTTGCCGTCTGGGGTGACAGCCAGTTCCAGAATCCGGCCACATTCGAAAATTTCGTGCGTGAGACCATACTGCTCGAGCCCGAGTTCGTAATGCACACGGGCGATATGATACACGGATACACATACAACATAGACAATGCACGCAGACAGTGGAAACGCTTCAAGAGCCAGATTGCCGCTCTCAAGGTTCCTTTTTATCCGACTCCGGGAAATCATGATGTGACCACAAAGGAAATCCAGCCGGCATACCTTGAAGCATGGGGCAAAGATAAACTATATTATTCGTTTGACCACAAGGGTTCCCATTTCATAGTATTGAATGCCTTTCTGAACCAGGTGCACGATAGCATTCCCCCGGTTGAACTCGACTGGCTGAGGCAGGACCTTAAAAAGGCAAAGGATGCAAAAAACATATTTATTACGATGCATTCTCCGCTTTATCTGGCTGATAAAAGCAAGTTCGAGGCATTTCATAATATTATAAAGGGCTATCCGGTCAGGGGAGTATTTACGGGGCACTATCATATTTATGATTACAGGGTAATAGACGGCATCCCATACTTCTGCATCAACTCTTCGGGCAACATGAATATATACAACCATCTCGCCGGCAGGTCGCACCACTTCCTGTATGTATCTGTTGACGGAACCAAAGTGGATTATGCAGTCATTGCTAAGGATAAAATATATGACAAAGAAGATGTATCTCCCGCGGAATTAGAACGTATAGGTAAGTTTTTCGATACCGACAAGTCGATGCTGATTCCGGATCCCGCACTGGGAGGATTTACGGAAAAAGTACAGTTTGAACTGAAGAACCGCAGCGATAGTATCAGAACATATACACTCGCCTGGAATACTGCCGACTACCGGTGGAAATTCGAGCCACAGGGGACAAATATAACGCTGAAGCCCGGAGAAATGATGCCGGTGGAATTTACAATTACCGCACCCCAGGGCAACTTCAACCGGGAGGAACTGCCGTATATGGAAATAACAGCTCCATATACCACGCTGACAGGTAAAAGCACCTGGAGCAGTTATCTCTGCCGGTTGTTTTTCCCGCCTGTAACTCAGGCTGCAAAAATATCAGAGCCGGTCAATATTGATGGCAATCCGGATGAAACCCTGTGGAGCAGGACTGACGGCATCAGCAATTTTTACAGCGATACGCGCAACACTCCTGCGAAGGAGAAAACCAGCGTAAAGATGCTGTACGACGATAAGTATCTGTACGTCGCCATACGAGGTGAAGAACCCAATCCGGCAGGTCTGTCACAAATTGCTTACGGAGATATTCCTCTCGTGTTCGGCGACGATGATTTTGAAATATATTTTGATAACGATCAGCTTCCCGATGCATTCTACAGGCTGATGGTCAACCCGAAAGGCACTGTTCTCAACAGCAGTCCCGCCGGACTGTTTACCATAAAGTTTGACGTGAAAACACACGTCGGAAAGGATTTCTGGAGTGCTGAATTCAGGATACCTTTTTCTGAACTGAAGAGCCAGACACCAGCTCCGGGCACTAAATGGAGATTCAATGCACGGCGCCACAGGCAGCAGGCAGAACTGGTGCAGAGCGACTGGTCAAAAATGAATCCGCTGCCGCCGTACCAGCCGGAATACTTCGGTGTGCTTGAGTTCAAATAGTAAAACCTTTCCACCATATCCCGGTGAAGGCGGGATATGGTGGAATTTTCAGTTGATCACGAGTACCGGAATTGCAACCCTGTGCTGAACCGGATGTGCAGTCTCGCCGAATATCATTCCCATTATTTTCTTGTGCCCGTGCGATCCCATAACCAGCAGATCAGCTCCGTAGCGCTCTATAATTTTCGGGATCTTTATATCCGACTGCCCGAATCCCAGTACCGGGGTTACATTATATCCTTTCTCCGACAGTATCTGTGCATATTTATTCAGTGAATCAGTATCCGAATAAGTTTCGAAGTCCATAATCTCTTCACCCATTACCTTCGCACCTGCCGTTTCAACTACATGCATGAGCAGGTATTCTGCAGATTTTCCTCCGTGCAGCAATGCATGAGAAATAGTTTTCTGGTCTGAATCCGAAAAATCAACAGCCACTGCAATTTTCCTGTAAACAGGGGTGGAAAAATCCAGCTTCTCACCTGCAGATCCATGTGGTATTTCACTTGCCTGAAATCTTCTTTTGAATACCGGTGATATTGTAATATACATGAGCAGCAGGCCGAGCGCCATAGCGGCCGGTATTACAGTCACCTGGTAGATCCATCTGTTTTCTCCTGCTGTAATAAGCCACCCGCCAATTTCATCAACTACAAGCTTGACATTCAGAGATACGATAATAAACGCAGATACCCACGATGCTATTTTCACCCATGTCCTGATCGCAAACTCGCGCATTTTCTCCCGGTCGCTTACCAGGTGTATCAGCGGAATAATAGCAAAACCAAGCTGAAGACTGAGCACCACCTGACTGAGAATCAGCAGACCGCCGACAGATTTATCGCCCCAGATTATCAGTGTAACGAAAGCCGGGGCAATAGCTACCAGCCTGGTGATCAGTCTGCGCAGCCATATGCGTATACGCAGGTTCAGATACCCTTCCATTACTATCTGTCCAGCGAGAGTACCGGTTACCGTGGAACTCTGTCCGGCAGCTATAAGTGCAATGGCGAACAAAGCCGGCGCGAGAGTATTGCCGAGTATAGGTTCCAGCAGCTTATGTGCATCCTGTATATCAGCAACATGGTAGAGCTGATTATTGAAGAACACTGTCCCGGCAACGATCAGAATAGCGGCATTTACAAAGAAGGCCATGTTCAGCGCCACGGCAGAATCTACAAAGTTATACCTGATTGCATTCTTTATTCCGTTACTATCTTTTCTGAAGCTTCTGGTCTGCACCAGAGCCGAATGCAGGTAGAGGTTATGAGGCATTACAGTTGCACCTATTATGCCGATAGCTATATACAGCGCGGAAGAATCAGGAAGTGACGGGACAAACCCATTCACTATACTGGCTACATCGGGCCGTGAAAAAATGATTTCTCCCAGGAATGACAGTGCAATAATTGCTATCATGCTGACTATGAACGCCTCCATTTTCCGCATGCCGTAGTTCTGGAGTACCATTATCAGGAATGTATCCAGCACCGATATAATCACACCGGCAATGAGCGGCAGCCCGAACAGCAGATTAAGACCTATAGCCATTCCAAGCACTTCCGCCAGATCGCATGCAGCTATTGCAATCTCAGCCAGCACGTACAGCACAAAATTTACTGCCCGGGGATAGGTTTCCCTCGATGCCTGCGCCAGATCCTGTCCGCGCACCAGCCCCAGTCTTGCACTCAGGCTCTGCAGCAGTATTGCTATCAGATTGGACATCAGTAATACCCAGATCAGTGCGTATCCGTATCTGCTGCCGCCGGCTATATCGGTCGCCCAGTTGCCGGGATCCATATAACCCACGCTTACCAGAAATGCAGGCCCGCTGAATGCCAGAAGTCTCCTCCAGTGTGATTTGCCCTTTGACGTATCTACCGAACCATGTACTTCTTCCAGTGATTTTCTGACTTTTACTTCGGTTTCCATAATTTTCTCCGGTTCAATATTCACGATATTTCAACAAATATATTTCTTGCGGTTTCATCGCTTATGTCGCAGAGGCGATGGTTTATCTGAAGCTGAATAGTCTTGTCAAATATTCTTTTTTTCATAATTTTTATTTTCATATTAAGTTTCAGACCGATCTCATCGAGATAGCTGAGAAATCCCTCGCTGTAGTCAATGACCCGCACTACTTTAGCATTGGTATTTTCACCCAGTTCGGAGAGCATCAGCGAATTGCTTATGCTGGGTATCTTTCCGGATCTGGAGGGTATAGGATCTCCGTGCGGATCGAACCGCGGGAATCCGAGCATTTCCTCCAGCCTGTCTATCAGTTCCCTGCTGGACGAATGCTCCAGCCTGTGCGCCTCCTCGTGTACCTTCTCCCAGGAGAGTCCCACCACCTGGACCAGGAACATCTCCCATATCCTGTGTCTGCGTACGATATCGCGTGCCAGCTTTTCACCGACAACAGTCAGCGAGATTCCCTTATACGGCTGATACAGCACCAGTCCGTCAGCCGACAGTTTCTTCAGCATGTCAGTTACCGCGGCATTCGAAATGGCGAGTTTTTCGGCGATCTGATTCGCTTTTATTTCCTTGTTCTTCGCCCGGTACCTGAAAATTGTTCCGAGATAGTCTTCCTTAGAGAAAGTACTGACAGCCATAGCCATATTCCATTCTTTATTTGCACTTTCAATAATTTAAGGATACTTAAATTATTTGTCAATACCGGCTTAAATTATTTTCTACTTTTACTGTTCGCGCGTGCTATCAATGTGATTCGGAATGTGTGATTATGCTCTATTTTTATTATCTTGTTAAAGCAGGTTTTGCAGTATTCATCTGGTGCACTAAATAATGGTTCAATCAATTTCGGGCTGATATGGAACTTACGGTTATAATATTTCTCATTATACTCAACGGTTTGTTCGCAATGAGCGAAATCGCACTGGTTTCTTCCAAGAAGGTCAGACTTGAGGAGATGGCGAGGCATAAGAATAAAGGAGCTGCGGTTGCATTAAAGCTGCTGGATGATCCGGAAAAATTTCTTTCTACCGTACAAGTCGGGATTACTCTCATAGGTATAATTGCCGGTGCGTACGGCGGAGTAGCACTGTCTGAGGATTTTCAGCCCTTTATCGAGAGGCTGGGTATTGCAGAGCAGTATGCATCGAGAATATCTTTTCTGCTGGTAGTGGGACTGATAACGTATCTGTCGATAGTGATTGGCGAACTGGTGCCAAAAACTATCGCTTATAATAATCCCGAATCAGTTGCTGCAAGAATCGCTCCGCTTATGTGGGTATTGTCTTATATATCCACTCCAGTGGTTTCATTCCTCAGCATTTCAACGAGATCATTGCTCTGGATACTGAGGATAAAGGAGCGGAAGGAATCGCCGGTAACAGAAGAAGAACTGAAAATACTGATCGAGCAGGGAACAAAGCACGGCATACTCGAGGTCAGGGAAACTGAAATGATAAAAAATATTTTCCGTTTCGGCGACAGAAAAGCCTATTCGCTGATGACTAACCGGCAGGATATAGTCTGGCTCGATATAGACGAAACACAGGATAATATACGCCGTACGATGACCGAGAATAATTATTCAGTATATCCTGTATGCACTGATTCGATAGACAATATAGCGGGCATAGTAAGGGTGAAGGATTACCTGCGTGCAATTGAAAATGAAAAGCTGCCGGATATCCGCACCATACTTACTCAGCCGCTCTATATACCCGAAAACCTGCCGGCTATTAAGGTAGTAGAGAAATTCCGGACCAGTAAGGTATATACCGCCATTGTCATAAATGAGTACGGATCTACCGAAGGAATGATCACGCTGCACAACCTCATTGAAAATATTTTCGGAGATCTGCCCGGAGATTCTCAGGAAGCAGGCGATGTGCCGGTCTATGTCAGGGAAGACGGATCAATGCTTATCGACGGCAGCATCCCAATCGATGAACTGCGGGATATACTCGACATGGACTTTGAGACCAATGATTACACCACGCTCGGCGGATATATGATGTTCAAACTCAGAAAGATCCCGTCTGCAGGCGATAACTTCCTTGACGCCGGATTCCGGTTTGAGGTGGTAGACATGGACGGCAAGCGGGTGGACAAGGTACTCGTGCAGAAACACGAACCTTGATACTCAGGGCAGGGGTAAATTTATCCCCCAATGGTTTATCTTGCTTCTGTTGAACGATTTCATATATTGATTATTCTCAGGTTTTTTCCGTTCTATTATTTCAGGGCAGGTCACTTTTCGGGAACTATTTTGACGGAAAATCTGTATCAATATAAGTGTCACAACGTCTGAGGATAAAATGATGAGTAAAAAGATCTTTGTAAGTGATTTCGATATGAAAAGATTTAAATGGCTGATCGATAATTCGGGCAGATTCAACACTATCGATACCAGCTGTGTGCCGGAACTGGCCGGAGAACTCAGCAATGCCGTTATAATGCCCCCGCCCGATGTTCCGAATGATATTATAACCATGTCGACAAGATTTGAGATTGAATATTGTGATAACGGGGAAAAAGAGGAATTCATGCTGGTATTTCCGTTCGACG
Organism: Bacteroidota bacterium; assembly: GCA_050258935.1. GTDB lineage: Bacteria > Bacteroidota > Ignavibacteria > Ignavibacteriales > SURF-24 > JBLMZS01. The sequence goes on along the minus strand of JBLMZS010000076.1, from coordinate 24,881 downwards.
CCGACGCAGCAGAGAAAAAGCTCTCAGTTTTATCTCCGGTGGGAATAGCCGCACTGGGGTGCAGAAAAGGCGAGGTGGTTACTCTGGATAACGGCAGAAGCTTCCGTATAAGCGACATAATATACCAGCCCGAAGCACAGGGACAGTATTATCTGTAAACAGCTTCCCTTTATTCTGATCAGCATTTCATTTCCACACCATAAACGGGATGACAGAAACTTCAGTAATTTTTGGCATCCCGTATTTATCCCTTTATATATTCCTTTTTTTTTCGATTATGTTTACAAAAACAACTTGGTTTAAATGAAAAAGGTCCAATACCGGATAGTTTTTTTTCTCTTCCTGACATTTGCCGCATTCTTTGCCGGAATTCTGCTGCTCCGCTACTCTGAACAGCAGCAGATAACAGATGCAGTCAGCGGTATAAAATATGACAAGCAGATAATGCTGAAAAAGATACTGTCATTGCAGGGAAAGGGTCTCGAAACTTATGCATATGATTATTCGCTGTGGGATGAAACACTTTTATTCCTGAAGTCACGCGATGAAAAGTGGGCATACCTGAACATCGAAAGTACTATGCCGACGTTCAATATTAACTATGTCTGGCTGTATGACAGGAATTTTTCGCTGGTCTATTCGCGCAATACATTCCACGACAAGCTGCTGAAGGGTATTCCACTCGAAGATGAAACTCTCAGGGAACAGCTCACGAAGAACAGGTTCAGCCATTTCTTCATCAGGACCAGCGTGGGACTGACCGAAATCCGTACCGCACCTATACAGCCGGGACAGGATCTAAAGAGAACATCAGATCCGGGCGGATATATTATCTGCGGAAAGGTCTGGTCTGACGATTATATCGCCGAGCTCTCCCAGCTGCTGTCTGCTAAGGTAAGTATTGAACCGGCATCTGAGAATTCTGCTGCTTCGGAAAGCTATGGACAAGCACTGGTAGTCAACAGACAGCTGCTGCCCGGGCCCGGCAATACGCAAGCAGCCGTACTGCAGTGCACAACGCATTCGGATATACTAAGGCAGCTTGGCAAAAGCTCACAGACACTTTTAACGCTGAGTATTCTGTTTGGAGCTTTCATTGTAATAGCATGTTTTTATTTCCTGATCAGCATAATCTCGCAGCCTCTGAAGCTGATAACAAACAGCCTGGAGGCAGAAAATCCCGAACTGATCAAAGAACTTACAGGCATTGACAACGAATTCGGCAGTCTTGCACGCCTGATCACACGATTCTTCGAACAGAAACAGGAATTGAAAAAAGCCAAGACTGCAGCGGAGAATGCCGACAAGGCTAAAAGCGTTTTTATGGGCAATCTGAGCCACGAAATAAGAACATCCATGAATACAATACTTGGCTTTTCTGAACTGCTCAGATACAAGGTATTTGATCCAAAGGCACAGGAGTTTCTGTCCGGCGTGATCAGCAGCGGGAAGAACCTGATGAAAGTAATAAATGAAATTCTCGACTATTCCAAAATTGATACCGGAAAAATTACCATCAGCAATAAACCATGTCTGCTTTCCAGGATAAGTAGTGAAATTGAAAATGTATATGGCCCCGTACTGAAGAAGAAAAACGTCGCATTCAGGACAAACATCGACAGCATACGGAAAAAGAATATACTGTTCGATGAAATTCATCTGCGCCAGGTGCTGTTTATACTGACCGGCAATGCCGTGAAATATACGGAATCCGGACATGTGGAAATATCATTTGCATTGTCATGCGGAAACGAGTCGCTGGCCGATCTTAAAATAACAGTAGCCGACACCGGCATAGGAATTCCGGAAGATCAGCAGACTGACATTTTCCAGGCATTCAGACCCCGCGGCAACACCCATCCGGCTGAATTCGGCGCACCCGGTCTGGGGCTCGCTACTGCCAGGAAACTGGTAGAGATGATGAACGGAACTATAAGCCTGGAAAGTCATCCCATGCAGGGTACAGTATTTACACTGTACTTCCCGAATGTGGAAATGATTCCGGAAGTTCATCACGGAACCGGCCTTACCAGCACTGCTGCACCCGCCGGTAACATGACTGCAGCGTGCAACATTCCCGATGAACTGAAATTTCAGCTCTCAGGGTCGCTCTACAGACAGTATGAGACTATGAAAGCCGGGATGATGATTGATGAGATAATGGAATTTGCAAAGGAGATCAGGCAGACCGGCAACAGATTTGACAATGAGCGGCTCATAAGATTCGGAGATGAATTGTACAGATCGGCCGACTCATTTAAGGTTACGAATATTGAAAGGCTGTTCACTGAATTTCCCGGATTAGTCGATGAACTTACCCGATGATGCAGTATGTGATCGCACAACAAGCAACTGCTGATAATATGATTTGGACGTGTTTAACCAACAAAATATAGGATTTGATGAAAAATTTTCTGATTTTTAATGACTTGTTTCAGTGTATTATGCAGAGGGCCCTTGCTTATGGAAATTTCTGAACTTCAATTATCTGTTATAAAAAGAACCCGGGTACTAATAGTTGACGACCTGCCCGAAAATCTCCAGATGCTGGGAACTACTCTCAGAATGCAGGGTTTTCAGATCGCTTTCAGTACCAGCGGGAAACAGGCTTTGACAATTGCAGCCATAAAAAAACCGCATCTGATACTTCTCGATATGTCGATGCCTGAAATGGACGGTCTGACGGTCTGCAAGAAACTAAAGGAAAATCCTGAGACCAAGAATATACCGGTAATATTTCTGACCGCCCGCATAGAAACCGAAAATATCATGAAAGCTTTATCCGCCGGCGCAGTCGACTATGTTGTAAAGCCTTTCAATATGCAGCAGCTGATCTCCAGAATTATGACCCATCTGGGTATGGACAAGATTGCCAGCATATCTCCCGAGGAAAGAGATAAATATTACTACTCCTCGATTTCCGCACAGCTCGAGAATGAATATATGCCCAGATGGTCAATGATTAAAAACAGCATGTTCATCGATGATGTAATATCTTTCGCACAGACTATCACATCATTCGGAGAAATGCACAACCTGAAACAGCTGAAGGATTACGGAGAGGATCTCTCAGAAGCTGCAACCGGTATAAAAATAGAAAAAATGAACGAAATTCTCGATCAGTTCCCGCTACTCATACAGAAACTCAGCAAGTAAACAGCCGCTGCCGGACCGTCTCCCCGGAGCTTTAGGGGTATACCTCTATGAAAACAGGGGTACGCCCCGTACTAAACATTGGTGTTCCTCCATTTTTTCTTTCCAGATTTTCATACATATTTAGCACCAAAAATGGTTCAGCCGGTTTCCGTTGGTTCAGTCCGAACAGATTCCGGCAGCAGACCTCTGCAAAAGACACTTTCTGATAATAGGTATTTGTATGAATGTCCCCTCACGCATAATTCTCTGTATTTTATTTCTTTATTCTATCTGTATTCCTGTCGGGGCACAATGGGTAAACGGACAGGAAGCCGAACATGTAATAGGGCAGCCCGATTATGGGAGCTATATTCTGACTGCATCTGTCAACAGCTTCAAGGCAGTAAGAGGCGTAGCACTGGATATTGCGCACGGTAAACTGTACGTTGCAGACGGCGGCGGGAACAGGGTACTCCGGTTCAGTTATCCGTTGACGGGCAACCAGCCGGATGCTGAAATCGTATTCGGACAACCGGATTTTACATCTGCCAGCTACGGTTCGGCCGCTTATGAACTGAACGGACCCAGGGGAATGACAGTACACAACGGTGACCTCTGGATAGCTGATGCCGGGAACAACCGTGTGCTGAAATTTTCCAGGGCATGGGAGATCAATACAAACCGACCAAATGCTGACTGCGTGCTTGGCCAGTCACAATTTTTTCACTCGGGTTATGCAACTTCACAAACCCAATTCAGCTATCCCAACGATGTGTGCTTTGATGGTCAGGACAATCTCTGGGTCGCCGACAAAAACAACCATAGGGTACTGAAGTTCAGCAATGCAGATTCCAAAACCAGCGGAGCCCCGGCAGACGGCATACTCGGGAATTCAGTCTACAATACTGTCCTTTCCTCACACACAGCAGCCACATTCACTTCCGCCGAAGCAGTGTGCTTTAACGGCAATTCCTTATGGATCACGGATGCCGGAAGGGTGCTGAGGTTCGATAATCCTGCATCCAAGCCGGATGGCGCACCGGCAGACGGAGTGATCGGACAGCCGGGACTTGAATCATCGCCATGGAGTACATCCATAGCTAATTCCGGAATTGTATCTGTACCCGCCGGATTAGCCTCTGATAACGGAGGCAGGCTTTATATAAGCGACAACCAGTTCAATCGTGTGCTGATATTTAATAATGCTTCGGCATCCGACAACGGTCCGGCAGCTGCTTTCGTGCTTGGTTTTTCAGACTTTACCTCTAAAAGTCAGTACGGCAGCCGGACAAGATCGGGCCTGGCAGGTCCTTCAAAGATGACCGTAGATGATGTAAATGGCAAACTGCTGATAGCGGACGATTGGAATAACCGTGTTGTTCAATACTCTGCTGCCGGTGCTCTTCCGGTCGAACTTACTTCATTTACACTGCAGGTGAATGCTACTGACGTCGAACTGTACTGGGAAACAGCAAGTGAACTGGATAATTATGGATTTGAAATCGAAAGAAGGGCATCCGGATATCCGGGATGGGTCAAAGCAGGATTTGTAGCCGGACACGGCAACAGCCACTGCAGACAGTCCTATTCATTCCGCGACGTGAATCTAAGGAAAGGGAAGTATGACTACAGGCTGAAGCAGATCGACAATAATGGCATGTATGAATACAGTAGTGAAATTCACACCGAAGTTGCCGTCCCGGAAAAGACAGAACTAATGCAGAACTATCCCAACCCGTTTAATCCTTCCACAAAAATATACTACAGTCTGGACAAGACGGGATATGCGAAACTGTCTGTATTTGATCAGCTGGGACAGCTGGTGTCTGTGCTGGACGAAGGAATACTTGAGGCCGGTATGCACAGTTCGGTATTTAACGCAGCCGGGCTGTCATCGGGACTGTATATAATTACACTGACGACACAGCAGTGCAACATGAGCATTAAGGCGCTCTACATCAGATAGCAGAGACAAAATCAGAGGCAAAATAAAAAAGGCGCTGTCGAGATCGAAGGCGCCTTCAAGAAAACAGGACTAATAAATTACTTATTAGCTGCGGGCAATAGCCTCATTAACTACAATGTTTCTTCCTTTCAGTTCGGAATTGTTCAGTGCGTTAATGGCTTCTTTTGCTTCATCAGGGTTTTCCATTTCAACGAAACCAAATCCCCTTGATCTGCCAGTAGTACGGTCCATGATAACTTTTGCAGAGATAACCGTTCCATGTTTTGCAAATGTTTCTTCGAGTGCCTGATCGTTAATTGACCAGGGTAAAGAACCTACGAATAATTTAGTGCTCACAGTAAACCTATAAAATAAATAAAAAATAAGTAAATAAATCCCGGAATTAAAACCGGTAAGGTAATATAAAAAGAAAGTCTATAAATTCCTATAATTTTTTCGCAATATATGAATTTATTTTTTACTTTTATTTCCGTCAGAATTTATATTTCAGCACGCAAATAATTCTGTGCACGCGTCCTGTTTTCATATTTGCACTAAACTTCATCTGCCGGTTTCCGATTATAGCTATTGCCCATAATAATGTAAAAGAATACTTTTCATGAATAAAAAAGTCACCCCTTCAGAAGACATTAAAAGACAGGCGGAGTATTTCTCTGCCCGGACACCGTTTAACGAAATGCTGAATGTACTGGAGGAATACGTCCTTGTACTTAACAACGAACGCAGAGCTGTATTTGCAAACAGGAGCATCACCGATGAATTAGGGGATAATCCACCCGAATCCATTTACGGCATGAGGCCTGGTGATATATTTGAATGCATACACGCAACAGAGACAGCAGAAGGCTGCGGCTGTTCTGAATTCTGCAGATTCTGCGGAGGCTTTCAGGCAATCGAATCCGGATTGAACGGAATTTCAGCTTCGAAGGAGTACCGGATAACTAGATCAGGGATACATAATTCTCTCGACCTGAAAGTAAATGCAACTCCGGTAAAAACTATGGATGAGGATTTTATAGTTTTTGCCATTACAGATGTCAGTCACGAGAAAAGAAGAATGACACTGGAACGTGTGTTTTTCCACGATGTGATGAATACGCTGACAGGACTGATGACAACTGTGGACCTGCTGAACTTTGACCAGAAGAACAGTGCAGGTTATCTGGCGCGCCTGAATACGCTGACCGACAGGCTTGCCGATGAGATTACAGCACAGAAAGAACTCAGCGACGCCGAACACAACGAACTCATACTGAGGCCGGTTGAATTTGACTCAATCGAATTTCTCAATGAACTGATAGGCAACTATACAAACTATCAGATTTCCAAAGACAAGACAATTCAGATATATCCGGGTGCTGCAGCAGTAAATATATTCAGCGACATAACAGTACTTAGACGAATTATTGGCAATATGATAAAAAATGCGCTGGAAGCAACTGCACCGGGCGGGACGGTGTTACTGAACTGTATCAGACGCGAAGCCGGCATAGAATTCAGCATACAAAACCCCGGCGTAATCGAAGAGGACATTCAGAAGCAGATATTCCAGAAATCGTTTTCTACAAAGGGCGTCAACCGTGGTCTCGGCACATACAGCATGAAACTGCTTGGAGAACGGTATATGAACGGAAAGGTATCTTTCACATCAACAGAGACTGAAGGTACAATTTTTATATTCCGCCTTCCTATCCATCAATAGATATATGTAATTGTATTTATCACAAAATAAAACCGGAATATAATGGAAACAGCGATTCGGCCGATCAGGATTCTGATGATAGAGGATAACCCGGCAGATCATTATCTGATCGAGACACTCCTATTCAGCGAAAGCACACTGAATGCAGAGCTGCAGTGGGCTTCAACAATGAAAGACGGCCTCGAAATAATGGGCGGAAATACTTTTGATATCGTATTGCTGGACCTGATACTGCCCGATGCTTTCGGACTGGATACCATACAGAAGCTCAGAGAGTATAACGCTGATATCCCGGTAGTTGTGCTTACCGGTACTGAAGATGCCGAGACCGGCACACAGGCAATAAGAATGGGAGCACAGGATTATTTGTCCAAAGGGATGATAAATGCCCATATACTCCAGCGGTCAATCGAATATTCCATAGAAAGAAGAATTGCTGAGAACAAGGCACATCAGGTGGATCAGAAATACAGGTTCCTGTTTGACGAAATATCACAGGGAGTATTGTACTGCAGCTCTGAAGGAATGATTTTATCTGCCAATCCGGCAGCTCTCCGCATACTCAAACTCAGTGAGGAAGAGTGCCTGAATGTTAACCTGATGAACCCTGTGCTGAACATAGTAGACGAGAACGGCCTGCCCTTCGATCCTAAAGATAATCCGCTTGCCAGTGCTTCTCATAAGAGAGAACCCATAAACGATGTAATAATAGGGGTTTCCAGGGGTGAAGCTGACAGCATCACCTGGATAAAGGTGTCTGCACTGCCGCTTTTTAAACAGGTGTCTGCTTCACCCGAGTATATATTTATCACGTTTGAGGATATAACCGAACTGAAAATAAATATGGAAACCATCAATAATTCCCTGCGCGAGAAAGAAGCACTGCTTAAAGAAATTCACCACCGGGTAAAAAATAACCTGCAGATCATCTCCAGCCTGCTGAGTCTGCAGTCTGAATATATTAACGACGCCACTTCGCGCATGCTGTTTATTGAGAGCATGAGCAGGATAAAATCCATGGCACTCATTCATGAACGGCTCTACCAGACGCAGGATTTTACAAGCATACACCTGGCCGGTTATATTTCCGACCTGGCAGTATACCTGCACAAATCGTATCAGACCGGGGCAAACAATGTTGAACTGAAAATCGATGCCGAAGATATTTATCTGCCTATAGATACTGCGATACCATGCGGACTCATACTCAATGAACTGATAACGAACTGCTTCAAGCATGCATTTCCTGATAACCGGCAGGGATATATAAAGCTGCACCTGAGGCGAATTGACAAGAAGGGCATCAGACTTTCGATATCAGACAATGGAATTGGACTTCCGTCAAATTTCAGCCTTCAGAACGCCAAGACTCTGGGAGTCCAGCTGGTCGACGGACTGGTCCGTCAGCTGAATGGCAGGATAGATCATTCCAGCTCAGAGGGCATTACAACTTTTGAAATTGTTCTGACAGAACTGAATCTGAACTAAAAGACAAATGCCCGGAACTGAAAATATACTACTGTTTGCCGCAGCATCGCTTCTGCTGGCTCTGGCCCCGGGCCCGGATAATATTTTCGTACTCAGCCAGTCCATGCTTTTGGGCAGGAAAGCCGGATTTATCGTAACGCTCGGACTGTGTACCGGGCTGATATTCCACACACTGGCAGTTGCTCTGGGGCTCGCAGTCATTTTCCAGACATCTTCACTTGCCTTCAATATACTGAAATTCCTGGGTGCCCTATACCTGCTGTATCTTTCGTGGAATACATTCAGAAAAACTGACGGGCCAGGCAGACTTCCGCAGGAGAATGCGGTGTCGCACCTCTACAGAAGAGGTATAATTATGAATGTTACAAATCCCAAAGTATCGATATTCTTTCTGGCTTTTCTGCCTCAGTTCACCGAACCCGCAGCAGGTCCGGTTGCTTTGCAGATGGTATTTCTGGGCATTATCTTTATGCTCTCTACTCTATTGGTTTTCGGAGGGATCAGTCAGGCAGCAGGTGCCGCAGGAGTGTATCTGCTAAGATCTGAAAAGGGCGGTATATGGCTGAACAGGATCTCAGGCATGATATTCCTCGGACTGGCAATAAAGCTCCTGTTTACCGGCAGGTGAAAGCTATACGGGGATTGTAAAATAAAAACGGGTGCCCTTGCCTTTCTCCGATTCCACGCTTATGCTTCCGCCATGGTTTTCCACAATACGTTTGCATACTGCCAGTCCGATACCGGTACCCGGATATTCCTCGCGTGTATGCAGCCTCTGAAATATCACGAATATCCGTTCTGTCTGTCCAGGATCAATACCTATACCGTTATCGCTGAACGAAAACTCCCATTCGCCATTCTTCCTGACCGCAGAGATATTGATCTCGGGTGCAGATGTGCCCCGGAATTTGATGGAATTCGATATAAGGTTCTGGAACAGCTGCCGCATCTGTGAAGGATCTGCTGTAATGACAGGCAGGTTTTCTGAACTGATGCGTGCGCCGGTCTCTGCAATCATTATTTTCAGATCCGAAAGCACCGAATTCAGTATTTCATTGCAGTCGACACTTACAAAAGGCTGCTTTCGTGTAGTTATACGGGAAACCGAAAGCAGGTCATGTATAAGTTCCTGCATTCTGCTTGTACCTTCCAGAATAAAGCTGATATACTCGGGAGCCGGGTGATCCAGCTTATCGCCAAGGCGTTTCTGCAGCAGCTGGACGTAACTGGATATCATTCTCAGAGGTTCCTGCAGATCGTGTGAAGCTATATACGCAAATTGCTCGAGTTCCTCATTTGACGTTTTTAGTTCGGTCATGGTCCTGCGCAGCTGCTCTTCGTTTTTTTTCTGTTCTGTAATATCAAAACGGATGGCCAGGTAACGAGTCACCCTGCCTTCTCTGTTTTTCAGCGGCACTATCGTGGTATGCACCCAGTAAAAATGACCTTCCTTGGACCGGTTCCTGATCTGCGCTTTCCATACATTGCCTTTGGCAATTGTACGGTACATTTCCTGAAAAAAAGAGACCGGGTGGTATCCCGAGTTAATAATTCTGTGGTTTTGTCCGATAAGCTCTTCTGAAGAGTAGCCTGAAATTTCGCAAAACTTCCGGTTGACGTAAGTAATGGTACCCTTTGTATCCGTAATGGCAATAATTGCTGCTTCGTCGAGTGCATATTTAAAACTGGCGAGCTCAAATGCTGTGCCCGCCAGTTCTTCATTCAGTCTTTTCAGATCATCATTTCCGGGGTCATTATCGGGTTTATGAAACATTTTGTGTAGCTTTCTATAATGTAGTGTTTACACAATATACAGTTTATCTGTTCAAATCAAAAACCCTTAAAATCCTTCTTCGCCATATCCGCCGCCGCTGTCCTGCATCTCGCCGCGTTCTCTTTTCTGCCTGAAATTATTGATGGAATAGCGCAGGTTCAGCATCACCATCGGGGCTTCTCTTGTATAGCTGCCGAATGTATAAAGATTCGGAGTCTCAGTAGTTGATTCGAATTTCCCGGTCTTGAACAGATCTCTTACCTGAAGAGTAAGAGAGAGTCTTTTCTCGAACAGATCTTTTTTTACCGCAAGGTCAGTAGTGAAAAACTCTTTAGTCTTGCTCTGAGATGATACAGTAGGGCTGTTATATTCTGCATTTATCTGCAGCTGCAGGGTTTCAGAAAGCCTGAAGAGGTTATTCCATTTTCCGCGCCAGTTAAAGCTGTTTTTAGAAAATGAGGTGCCTGACATCTCGCCCTCTACGCGGTAGTCATAAGCATTGCCCATCAGGTCTATATTCCAGAACTTAAATGCATCAAAGCTCAGCATTATTTCAGTTCCGAGCGAATAATCCTTGCCGATGTTTTCGAAGGTCTGGAGTGTCACGTCGTTCGAATAGACCGATCTTACACCTTCAATTTTATTATTGTTCACCCTGTAGTAAAACTCGGTTGATAACGATACCTTCTGTATGAGTGTCTGGAAACCCAGCTCATATGAATCGATCAGCTCGGGTTTTAGTCCTGGATTTCCGCGGCGGACTGTATTTGCGTCCTGCCATGTCTCGAAGGGTTCCAGCGCCCAGTTGCGCGGACGCTGAATCCTTTTTGTATAGCTGCCCATCAGCTGCAGTGCAGGGCCGAACTTATATGACAGGTGCAGTGACGGGAAAATGTCCCAGTCGTCTATATTGAATTTTTCGTCGCGCGAAAGAAGTTTTATATCTCTGAATGTATACTCTCCCCTTAATCCTGCCTGGAAACCGAAATTCCTTATATTGTCCGAATACGTCGAGTAGACCGAGTATGCGCTCTGAGTGGATTTTGTATCGTAGCTGAACTGATCGCGGAACGCATACTGTCCCAAAGCGGTGTCAAACTCATACATTCCGGCAAATTCATCCGCGATATCCGTATTGCCCTGGAGTCCTGCTTCAAACTTGCCTTCGGCACCTACGGGCAGCGAGTAATCTATCCTTACATCAAATTCTTTTGACGGGCCGGATTCCGTAGTTTTCTTGCCTTCGGTTACAGCCCCGCCGGTCAGAAGCAGGTTTGAGCTGACCTCATTGCCATCGTCGTATTCATAAGAAGCATCGGCAGTAAGTTCGTGGCCCTTGGTTTCGAACTTGTGCTGAAAATTCATATTGAGGGAGAAAAAATCTCCCGATCTTTCCTCGTTGTTCTTATTGAAGCTCAACACCGGTACCGGCTGAAGCAGTGAATATTCCACGCGGTTCAGCGATGTGCTGCCGTTCATTTCGCGGTGTCCCAGTCTGCCCCCGAATCCCAGCACATCACGGTCACTTAGGTTAAAATTTATGTTGCCTTTAAGTCCGTAGTTGTCGCGCCCGCGCCTCATATCACCGTCCCCGTTTATATACGATGTATTGCCCTGGTAGGTGGAAATGCGGTTTTCCCTTCCGTCACCCGTATGCGACCTTTTATTATAATCAGCGCCCAGCTGAACCGTTATATCTTCGTTCTTGATCTCAACGAGACCATCGGCGCCGTACTTGTCATTCAGCCCGCCGCTCAGATTGGCAAGACCGCTGATGCCGAGACTTTTATTTTTCTTCAGCACCACGTTGATTATACCGGCAACGCCTTCAGGATCATATTTTGCCGAAGGATTTGTAATGATCTCTATATCCTGTATTGTACTGGCGGGGACCTGCTGCAGAGCCTCCTGTGCATCCAGAATAGTAGGACGGCCGTCAATCAGTACTGTGAAGCTGCCGCTGCCTCTGAGACTTACGTTGCCGTCAATATCGACTGAAACCGATGGTACATTTGAGAGCACGTCTGCGGCAGTACCCGATATGGTGGTACTCATCTTCTCGACATCGATGACCTTTTTGTCTATCTTGTACGAAAACGGGACTCTTTCTCCTTCCACGACCACATTGTTCAGAGTTACACCCTTCTGCCGTATTTTTATTTCACCCAGTTCGACTGCCGCTCCGCCGCTGGCGCGGGACACCTGAATGCTGCCGACACGCTTTTTTTCATACCCCATGAACGATATGTCCATGTAATATTTTCCGGGACGGACCCCGGAGATCTGGAATTTTCCTTCGGCATCGCTTACCGTACCATTTACCTGCGAACTGTCAGATGAAGAAAACAAAATAAGGTTGGCATATTCGACAGCGTGTCCCGAATGTTCGTCTGTCACTTTGCCGGATATGCTGCCGCCCATTTTCTGTTCGCTTATCTGGGCTGTACTATTTACATAGAGACATATATGCAATGATAGAAATAATGTCCAAAAGAATTTCATTAAACCGGTCCTTTTCCAATTAGTAGTTTTAATTTATGCTGTATTTGGACAAATTAAAATCCCAAATGGTTTAACCGGAATAAATATATGTCCATTTATTTTTGCAGTTTAACAGCTGGTTTTTCATCAAAAACCGGCAAAACAACTGACACTGCTACTTTTTATTCAGGAACGCCGCTATCTTTTCGCGACAGAGGTCCAGCTGACAGTTGACAGAAAGGTGTCCGCATTCATCCTGCAGTATGAGTGTTTCGGCACCAGTCAGTTCAGCCAGCTGCATTGCCGGGTGAGGATTCAGTATGTGATCCTTTGCTGCAATTATCATAAATATCCTGGCCTTAATGGAAGCTGCCGTTGTTTCTTTAGAACCATCGTAGTGCCGTGTAATGTCGTGCGACAGCATGGCTTCAGTCTGGTAAGCCCAGTTGACCGGTGGGAAGTCCCTGGGCGCCGGTTTATCGAATGAGTTTAAGTATGAATCCATTTTATCTCTCGACAGTGTACTGTCTATATAGGCCGGAGTGCGGGCTACGAATGTCTGCAGCATATTCAGCAGCTGCGACACTTCCTTATCGGGCAGATTATACTTCACACCGTCATCTATTATTTTCATGCCTATTGACCAGAAATATATATCGTATGAACTCGACCACGGAGTAGGCACATAGGGCACCGCACGGTCAATATAGTCCGGGTAGGCAGTAATCCATTCAAATACCTGCATGCTGCCCATCGAACCGCCGAGAGCGGCAAAGACACGCCTGAGCCCGAACAGACGGGTAAGCATCTCATGCTGTGCCGCTACTATATCGCGCATTGTAAAGTGCGGGAATTTGTAACCCGGCTGTTCAGCGCTGTTTGACGGAGAAGAAGAGACTCCGTTGCCCAGAGCATCTATTGCAATTATGTAATACCCGGTACTGTCCAAAAGTTTATCAGGACCTATAAGATTTCCAATCTGAGCGCTTGTACCGTTAAACCAGGTGGGATAGATAATCACATTTGATTTTTCAGCGTTCATCGTACCCCAGGTATGGTAACCTAGACGGCAGTTCTTGATGACTTCACCGCTTTCCAGCCTGAAATCCCCAAGTTCAGCAAATTTCTGCGCCGACTGGGCAAATTGAAGACTGGAAAATAATAATAACAATATTGACAGGTTTTTGATAAATTTCATTTTTGATTTCTCCCGTACCGGAATATTTATTGAACATACTGCCACAAATATAGCGCAAAAATAATTTTAAATTATTCATCAGTTTCTATTTTTTATATCACTTCTTCGATTTTTTTGGAGCTATCGTGAAAATTGACCGAATGCTGGGTATTGTAGTCCTGCTGCTGAACAGGGACAGGATAAGCGCCAGGGCTCTGGCTGAAAAGTTTGACGTATCGGTGCGTACTATATACCGCGATATCGAATCCATCAACCTGGCCGGCATTCCTATAGTGTCCTACCAGGGCAGCAGCGGCGGCATTGGCATAATGGATAACTACCGGCTCAACCGGCAGGTGCTCACACTCGACGAAATGAAATCCATTATCACTGCTCTCAAGGGTATCAATACTACTCTGGGCGACGTCGAGATAGATACGGTTGCTGAGAAAATACTGGCGCTGGTTCCCAGGGACAAAGTCGAGAATTTCAGCAGACACATCGAGGAACTCGCTATTGACTTCATTCCCTGGGGATACAGGGAGCGCACGAAGGAATATCTCAAAGTCATACAACAGGCAATTTCTGAAAGAACCGTCATAGAGTTCAGATACATGAACGCCAAACAGGAAAGCACCCCGAGAAAAGTTGAACCAATGACACTTGTTTTTAAGGGATATGCATGGTACCTGTTTGCATACTGCCGCCTGAGACATGACTACCGGATATTCCGGCTCTCAAGGATGAATGACCTGTATCTGAATGATGAAATATTCGAACGAAGGGAGCAGTCATACCGGGCCTTTATAGATCAGGCAGCACCTGAGAAAAACAGCATCTGTCTCAGAATGAAATTCCACCCGTCAATCAGAATGAAGGTGGAGGAATGCTTCAATGAAGAATACATCGAATATCTGGAAGGCGGCCATCTGCTGGTTACCATATCTGTTCCTGAAGATGAATGGATATATTCTATGATACTTAGTTTCGGTGAATATGCAGAACTGCTGGAGCCGGAACATATAAAGTCTGCAATTTCGGAAAAAATAAAAAAAATGACTCGGATTTATAACCATGACATAGTGCTGTCACAGTAGCTCCGTAGATTTGTTCTGCTGTTAAATCATTAACCACAACCAATCTAAAAAAGGAGTAAGATATGGAACCCAAATTCTGTCAGTCATGCGGAATCATTCTGGATGGTAACATTGCAAAAGAAGCAGCGCCGGGATTCTGCCAGTACTGTGTCGATGAAAAAGGTCAGCTGAAAGCCAAAGAAGAACTGCAGGCGGGAATAGCTGAATGGCTGAAATCATTCAGTCCTGCTGATGGTAATCCTGATTTCATGGAAAGGGCGGCCAGCTACATGAAAGCCATGCCTGCCTGGGCAGACAAATAGCCCGGTTAAGTTTCGCACACTGTGCGGGTGTCCCGCTGAAATCCTTCCGGGACACTCCAGTGATACATTTCGCACACCATTTTTTTCTTTCTGCAGATAAATTAAAAATAATGCTTTGGATTTAAAGAATTATTTTTAAGTTTAAATTATACAGCCTGCACACTGCCCTGCCTTAAAGAATACCATTTGATATATGAGGGATATTTTAATGGTTTCACAGCATATGCAGTATTGGCAAACATTTTTATCACAACCATTTATGAGTACGCGTAATAATGGAATCTAAGAGGGCGCAGAATCCACTATTAAACATACTGAGATTCATATGTATAATGCATCTGTTCTTTTACCACTACTTCCAGCATTTATTTGAATCTTCAGTTCTGAAATATTTCATATCCTCCGGCTATTACAGCACCAGCATATTTTTCATTCTTTCGGGGTTTCTTCTGCAGAGGATATACTCTTCCAGGCTGGATACAAAGGCAGGCAGGAATGCCTTCTGGATAGCGAGGTTCTCCAGATCGTATCCGCTGTATCTGCTGACCATACTGTTCTATGTGGCTCTCGATGTTGTGGGAAAATCTCAGGAAAGCATTCCTTATGTGCTGACGAATCTTTTCATTTCAACGTTTCTGCTTCAGGCATTTGTGCCCATTAAGGATGTGGTATTTTTGTTCAATTACGAAGCCTGGTCACTATCGGCTCTGTATTTCTTTTACTTCCTGTTTCCCCTTATATTAGGAAAGATCAACCGGCTCGAGTCCTATAAAACTCACCGGCTCATACCGGTTTTCTGGATAATATACATGTTGCCGCCTGTAATTACTATACTGACCGGATTCAGCGAGAATATGACTGCCTTTCTTCTGGTAACGCGCAATCCTGTATTCAGGGTCCCGCAGTTCATACTGGGTATGCTGCTTGCCAGGTTGTACGATGATATAAAGCAAACTGATTTCTATAGTTCTCTTGCGAACCACAAACTGATGATTGCCGGGATAAATATACTCATCGTATCGGTTGCATATTTCCTGCCTCCCATGGTTTCAAGGAGCGGAATGCTTTTGCCATTCCAGGCAATACTTATACTCTCTCTTATGGAGAATGGTAAAAGCCGTCTGAATGACCGTGTGGCTTCCTTCTTTAACCTTCTGGGCAACTGCGCACTTTCATTTTTCCTGATAAATTCGTCTGTCATGGAAATTGTTTACAAGGTAGTGTTCCTGTTCGACCTTGGAACGGTAAAGCACGGACTTCATATAGATAAATTCAGCTTTTCTGAAATCGCCAACAGTTTTTCGTATTTCGACTGGAAATTCGTACATATCCCGTGGTTTTACTGTATTCTTATTTCGGTAATGATGGTGCTGCTGGCGCTGCTGGTCCAGAAATATTTCGTTATTCCTGTAAGCGATAACATAAAACTGATCTACAGCACAGGATCACTGAAGATCGGTCTGAGGAATAAACCAGCCTCAGCCTCTTCTGTACTTAGCATCAAAGAAACAGAAAAGGAATAGGTCCCCTGATTATCAATTCTGAATTTTGAATTGAGGTGAGCACACAAATAGAGTCATTACAGATATGTTCATTTGAACACACCCGTACCAAATGCACGAAATGTATATGTCAGGGTATCTGTCTTAGCTTAGGCATTATGAAGTATACCGCCAGAGCAAATATCAGCAGTATAACAGAGCAGATTATAATTGACCCAGGCTCTGAAAAATGTTCAGCAAGTGTACCGACCAGAAGGGCTCCCAACGGCAAAAAGCCGAAGAAATTCATGCTGTATATACCCAGCACCCTCCCGCGGAACTCGTCTGAGACTGTGGTCTGGGTCAGTCCGTTGCAGAGGTTGAGGACGAGAAGCGATGCTGCACCGATGCCTGCAAGACACAGCAGCGAAGCGGGCAGCCATCTTATGAATGAAAACAGCAGCAGCAGCAGCGGGAAGGAAAAAGTACCGAAAGTCAGCAGCTTGCCCTTGAATTTCATACTGCTCACAGAGGCCAGGAACAGAGCGCTGACGAGTGCACCTGCACCGCGCGCCGACTGCAGCAGTCCGTTTGTAGCAGCATTGCCGTGCATTATCTTTACAGCCCAGGCCGGCATTAGCGTGGCGAAGGAGATACCGAACGTGGTGGTCACCAGTACAATCATCATTATTGTAAGTATCAGTTTCTGATCCTTCAGGTAAGTTATACCCTCCTTCAGATCAGATACAGCGGATTTTCTTTCTCGTTTTACTTCCTCCGGCTTCAGTTTCATGAGCAGCAATGCCGCAATCACACCTATAAAAGAGATGCCGTTTATAATGAAGCACCACGCGGGTCCGAAGGCAGCATAAGTTATTCCGGCAACTGCGGGACCAATTGCAGTGCCCGAATTAAACATGGTGGAATTCAGGGCTATTGCATTGACCAGATGCTTGCGGTCTTCTATAAGTTCGGTTACAAATGCCTGCCTCGCCGGAGCGTCAAATGCATTTGCAATTCCCAGACCAAAAGCAAGCACTACGATTGACCAGGCTGTTACTACCCCGGTAAATGTCATAAATGCCAGCAGCAGCGCCAGCAGCATCATGACCGATTGTGTAAATACCAGTATTGTACGCCTCGGGAATCTGTCGGCTATAACTCCGCCGTAGATCGTAAATATCCAGCTGGGTACACCGGAGGCAAAACCAACGTATCCGAGGAATACCGGTGAGTGTGTCAGCTCAAAGACCAGGAAGCCCTGTGCAGTTGTCTGCATCCAGCTGCCCAAAAGCGATATCATCTGTCCCCAGAACCATAGTCTGTAGTTTGGATATTGGAGAGCGGCAAAGGTGGTTTTTAATCTTGCATTCTTTTTTATGTCAGTATCAGTAATCTCTTCAGTCACAGTATTTCCTGTCAGCCGTATAATTCAAATTCATCGCAATAGAACCGCAGTGCAATTCCATGTAGTCCATACTAAAATAATATCTGCAATATTCTGTGCAAAAAAAAGAAATTTTTTCAAAATTTTCATTCTGCGGTAATCTATACAATAGTGTTTTTCCCGCACGAACTTCGTTCGATATTTTCTTACGGCAGCTGAATGACCGGATTTTCTTCGCAGGGCCGGTACAGCACGGCAATCCTGCCGATTGTCTGCACGATGACAGAACGGTCTATTTTTCCGGCAATCTGTTTACCGCCTTCAGAAGCATTTATGGGTGAATACTCAAGAAATTTTATTTTGAGAAGTTCGCGCCTGTTAAAAGCATTTTCGACTGACAAAACTACGGCTTCAGTTATACCTTCTTTTCCTACATTTACCACCGGCTTCAGATGATGGGCAAGTGATCTCAAGTGTGCACGCTGTTTCGAACTAAGGGCCATATAGTTTTCCTAAATAATGAAATTTTTCAAGGGTCTATAACCTAAATGTTTTATAATCAAATTCAAAGCAAAAACAACGCAGATACAAAAACATCCGGCAAGCCGGATGTTTTTGTGTGCATATAGCAAATATATCTGATATACAAATATAGCTGTTTTTGTCTACATAATCTATTTTGTAATTTTCAGTGTGGAATCGAACAGGTCCGATTCTGATTTTATTTTTTCCTCATTACCGTAGACACAAATTGCCTTCTGAGCCAGCACATCAGAGATCATCTTCTTCATTTCCCTGATGTTTTCGGCTGTAGTATTCAGCACTTCCTCTCTTTCCTTCTGAATATCTTCCGCCTTTGTTTTTTCGAAATAGTACTTCAGTGCTATATTTCCCCTGTCGGACGGTGTAAGCGGATTGTCCATCTGCGCTATTGTTCCTATTATATAGCGTGTCATATCTGTTTCACCGGCATTGAATTTGTCGAGGTATTCAGGTGTGGCCTCATAATTCTTTACCGTCTCTTTCAGGTTCGGATCGCGGTAGGAAGCAAATATCACTGTACCGTCCTGTCCGAATGAACTGTATCCGCCGTATGCTCCGCCAATGACCCTCAGCTGAGTCTGCAGCCAGTCGGTACTCAGCACCTGTTCGAGAACTTTGAGTTTTCCGTTCCACTGATATCCGAGTGATTTGAAGTTGTAGCCGGATATTACATACTGGATCTTTGAGGTGGTCATGAAACCTTCGTTCTTTTTCTTTATATCGAACTTCCAGGTGTTTACGGCCGGTTTTGTATCGTAAAGCACAGAGACAAATTTGTCCAGATCATTTGTATATGTACCGAGATCTTTTTTGTCGCTGGTAACTGCAACTATCAGATTGTCTTTCGAGAAAAGGAGTTTTGCGGTTGTGGCCAGCTTTTCGGCTATTTCAGATGCTTTCTTGTCGTAGTTATTTGTCAGGTCAGTAATGAACCAGTAGTATTCGATTCCTCTGGTGATCTCCCTGAATATTCCCGGATTGGTGATATAAGAACTGAGACGCAGACGGGCATATGAAAATCCGTCGTCCTTTGTCTGTTCTTCAAGGCGTGACTGGTATCTTGTAAGTATTGATTTCATCCTTTCTGTATCATCAAATTTCGTCCTGCGCAGAATTTCACCTGCCAGGTCGAAAAGCTTGCCGGTTTTTGTATTAAGCACCTTGGAACCGATGACAAATTTCGGTATCATTTTCCCCGGATCCTGATCTTCAAGATATGTGGCGAGGTATGAAGCGAACTCGCCGGTATGAAGGTTCAGCTCATTTTCCAGGTCGGTATAAGAATAATTTTCAGTATTCTGACTTGTGAATATTTCTGTCAGCAGTGCCGCATACGGGATCAGGTCGGCCGGCAGTGTACGCATATCGAACATAAATTTTGAATAGACAATGCTGTTTGTAAATTCCTCGTGATATATCAGCGGAACTCCTGCGGCTTTTTTCTCCTCCACCGAATACCATTCTGCCTTAGGACTGATATCCTTTCTGGAAAGCATTGGGATAGTAGCGAGCGCCTCGGGAGTATCCTCGCGTTTCTGGTATTCTATCAGCTCATTTGTATTTTTTACTATTTCATTTATCTGAGCTTCGGAAAGAGATTTTTTATAGGCCGCAAGTTTTTCCTCTGCTGCAATACTGTTTTTTTTCTCGAGGCCCTGTGAGGGTTCAAGTGTGAGCATAAGGGCATGAGGATTGTCGATCATGTATTTTTTGATCACAGTTTCCAGAAGTCCGTTATTTATTCCGCTCCTCAGATCGGCAAGCGGTTTTTCATATTCGAGTCCGCTGAACGGATCGTTGTCAAAAAACCAGGTGGGCAGTATAGAAAAGCTGTATGTAATCCCCTTCTGTGCATCGTCGCCTTCTCTGAGCCTGAACTCCATGCGGTTCAGTGTTCCCTCGACGGTCTTTTTGTCGAGTCCTGTTTCAGCCGCTTTACGCAGTGTACTGAAAAGAATCTCCTTAAACTTTTCCCGGTCGCCCGGCTTTGCATTTCTTACACCGATCTGCAGAACATTCTGCTGCAGGTCATTCAGTGAAGCGTAAACATCCTGTCCGATGCCTGCTTCCCTGAGTGCATGCCTCAGAGGAGCCGATTCCTGATTTACGAGCACGTCACTCAGTATGTTCAGCGCCATCACAAGTGAACGGTCCGTATTCAGACCGGCGACAAAGTTATACGTAAGATAAGTCTGGTTTTCAACCGGATCGTTTTCTCCGACAGGATAATAACCGGTCATCTCTTTGGGAGCAGCAAAAGGTTTCTGTATTGGAAATTCAGCATCGACCGGCTGTTTGTCGAAATTCGCCAGGTATTCGCGGTCAATGAATTCAAGCTCCTTGTCGACATCAGCATTTCCATAGAGAAGTATATAGCTGTTGGAAGGATGATAATATTTTTTGTGGAAGTCCAGGAATGCTTCATATGTCAGATCCGGAATTGCCGATGGATATCCGCCTGAAGAATACCTGTAGTTGTTGTCCGGGAAGAGATTTTTCTGCACCAGATAATTCAGCTCACGGTTCGGGTCAGAGAAAGCACCCTTCATTTCATTATATACAACACCTTTTACTGAGATAGGTGCCGATGGATTTTCCATTTCATAATGCCAGCCCTCCTGACTAAGTATTTTAGGGTTGTCATATATCAGCGGATAAAATACAGCATCGAGGTATATATGCATGAGGTTGAAATAATCCTTATCGTTCATGCTTGCGACCGGGTAGAATGTCATATCGCTGCCGGTAAATGCATTCAGGAAAGTGTTGAGTGATCCCTTGGAGAGAATGTCAAAGGGACTCTTTACCGGGAAATGCCTTGAACCGTTCAGCACTGAATGTTCTATAATATGCGGAGTACCGCAGTCAGACTGAGGTACAGTCTTAAATCCTATTCCAAAAGTTTTATTTGGATCATTAGAAATGATCTTGAACACTCTGGCTCCGCTTTTGGTGTGTTCGAAGAGCAAGCAATCCGAATTAACTTCTTTTACAAAACGTTTTTCGATCAGTTTGAAACCATGTGTGGTTTCACCTTTTTTTAATTCTGCCATAGTAAAATTATTGATTGTTAATAATAGAATAATAACTGACACGAACAGGTGCAACAGTCTCATTATTTTTCCTCCCTTTATTGTATTCAAAATCAGGCATATGAACGTTTTTGCGAGACCGGCCTAATGACAGATCCCGCACAACCTATTTCAGCAGCTGGAGCTTTATTGTACGGAAATGTTTTCCTGCCTGGATGCTGCAGAAATATATTCCGCTCGAAAATGCCGCTGCATTGAAACTGGTTCTATATACGCCCGGTAGTTTTTCCTCATTTACAAGACTTGCCAGTTCTCTCCCCAGTATGTCGTATATCCTCAGTGAAACCCACGCTGACTCACCGACGGAATATTCGAGTGTAGTCTGAGGATTAAAGGGATTCGGATATGCCTTCAGAGTGAGCTCCAATGGCATCAATGATGTGTTCTCTACATCTGTAACATTATTTATGTTCCCCGGCGTAGGGGTCATGGCCGACCACCTGCCCGATCCGTCCGGAATACGTCCAAACGATACGTCGGTAGTCTGGGGGCCGAAATGGAGGGAATCAATCATACTCACTCCGTCTGTATCGACGAGGGCAATGAACTCGCCCGATTTACTCAGCTTGAAATTTGCATGGAGTCCCGCCTGTTCGGGCTGTTCATCCAGCCAGACAACGAGGTGTGCGCCCGGCTGAATGTAAAGAGAATCCTGACTGAATTTCCACTTGGCCGGTTTTGACGGATTATCGGTCAGGTACCTTCCGGACAGGAGTTCCGCCTTAGCACCCCTGTTGTATAATTCCACCCAGTCGTCGTGTTCTCCGGCAGGATCAGTCGCAGAAGCGGAATTGTCAGCCAGAAATTCATTTATCACTATTGCATCAGTTACTTCAGAAGGCATGCTAACCGCTATCGAATCGAGCTCGGGGTACAGCTGAGAATTTCCTTTTGAATCCTTCACAAATATTCTGAAATATCCTTCCTCACCCGGCTGAAGCGGAGGAATCGCGCCGGTATATCTGTCGGCATCCTCGACTGTTCGAGCGTTTGCAACGGGAGAATAATGCATGAGATAGACTGTTTCGCCGGCTTCACCTTTTTTTCTGAATCTGACCGATGCTTCAGTAATACCGGCATAACTGAATGCAGACATTTCAATGCGGAGAGAATCATGCGCAACTGAAGCAGGCGGAAGAGTCCTGAAGCTGTATACAGCGGGTACCGAGGGCACATAGCTGAGCTGTTTTCCCAGCATTGATGTGCGCAGGTTTACAAACTGTTTTATTCCAAACCTGACGTGTGCTTTCGAATATGATACTGCTGAGTACGAATTGAGGAAGTCACTTTCAGTGAATCCGTAGTCGAGAGTTCTGAAACTGTCTGCAAGTGCCGAAGGCGTTATCATAGTCTTCAGGCTGTCGAGATGCTTTTCCCAGAGATTCAGGCTGAATATTCTGTCGCGGTAGAATTCCAGAAAGTGAGTGTAGAGGTTGCGGTAGCGTGCAATGCCGGTCAGTTTCTGGGCAAGCGGTTTTGTACCGTTGTTCAGTACAGGAGGTGAATACGGATTAACCGAACTCCAGTTATTATTATCCCAGGCAATACCGAACGAGTTATCATAGTCGTATGGAATAATTGAAAAGCGGCCCGTCGACGGGTCGTTGTACAGATAGTAATTATTTGCCAGGTTCCAGTAAGAGTCCCAGCTGCCGGTAAGTATGTTCATTGCAAGGTACTTGAGTACTCCGGCGATATCCAGTACCGGTTCGAGTGATCCGGCAAGTTTTGCGTCGGGAGTGGTGTTGAGTATGCGTATAAGTTGTGCAAGCTGCGAATAGTCACCTGTATTTTCATTTGTTGAAAGTTCATAGACCGGCGTGCTGCCGCTCATCAGATTCTTATAGATTTGCGGATCATCGCCGCGGTAATTCAGATCTGCAGGATACAGGCATTTCCACAGATTCCCGCTGTCGTCGGCGAAATGGCGTTTCAGGAATTCCTCGTCGACATGTTCGACTGAAATATAGAGTCCGTAGTATTGGCCGTTGACATAGACTTCGATGTGGCTGGCTCTGCTGGCAGTTATGCCGGCGGTCTGAAAGTGATCATAGCAGAGTTTGCTGCGTATAATTGAAGGGTCATTATGTTCGCCGTTCAGGTTAAGTTTTTCGAGTCCGAAGAATTTTTTACCTTTTTGGAAAGAATTGAATGAAATCTTGAAGGATTTTTTTCTTGATTCGCGCGAAGTATTTCCACGCAGGCGGAATCCCACCGAGTCGACCGACTCGTTTATATATTTGTTGACAAAACGGACAGAAGCGACGAATTCCGAGTCTCTGTCGGTGTGGGCATAGAGCCATGCTACCGCTGCAGGGTCAACAGTGACATCAATCCTCGCAATGCGTGAGTCGTCGAATACTTTCCAGCTTTCGTCTGCAGGTTGAGAATAAAGCGGATCTATGAAAAGAAACAAACAAGCAGAAACAAATATGCAAAACAGAACAGGCCTGAAGCTGAACTTTAGACTCATTGGTATCCTTTAAATATTCCTAACAGAAAGCTAATAAACATTATGAATTAAAACAAATTACCCTCTGCGCCGCTGAAAAACATGGAGTTTAAAATGTACAAAACAAATTATGAATTTTGTCCCGCCTTAGGCGGGATCCCGCCCGAGGCGTGAAATTATGAATTTTGAATGAAAAATTGACCCATAGTTCATAAGCTAAACTTTTTTGAATACTATTACTAAAAGAAATACAATAGCTGTGGAGTGTACCGTTCACAAAGGGACTGCGGCAGTCTGACGATAATGCATGTTTATTCGCTTATACAAAACATATAGTCCGACACTGGACTTCAATGTTGCACTGATTTGTTTTTAGTTCGTTTACAGACTTCATCTCTATGTAGCTTTGTATTTCCTAAACAAAATGTTTGCAGCATGTAGTCGCAGCCCCCATGAATGTTGATATCATTTGCAGTATCATTTTGCGTAAGGTAAATTAAGGAGCCAAGGAAATTATATCATGTTGCAATACTGTCGTCCCCGCGTAGGGTGCGACCGAATCAATAATTTTCTGTGTCTCAGCAGCAAAGGTTTCAATCCACGCACCCGCGTCGGGTGCGACAAATACTGTAAAAATGGAAATACCCAAATATTTGGTTTCAATCCACGCACCCGCGTAGGGTGCGACCCCAGTGTTTAAGTATAGTTCAGACTATTCTACCCGCGTTTCAATCCACGCACCCGCGTAGGGTGCGACCTCTTCATCTGGACCGTCTGGATCTTCTGCATGAGTTTCAATCCACG
>JBLMZS010000075.1:0-5677 GCA_050258935.1 Bacteroidota bacterium | reverse complement strand
TGTTTATCTGAATTGATTTTATCTGACGAGTTGGCTAAATTGGTTTATATAAGTCTTTGCTTATATATGTATGATTTAATAATACTATCTTGATACGGAAATAAGCCTTGTTACTTGTTTCTAAAAAAAATCTTTTAATTGAACTAATATAGAATACTGTCGGGCTTGCCCGACCAGATAAAAAATTTAAGAGGTAAGATAATGAGAACCAGATTTCTAAAAGCAGCTTTGTTGTTCATCATATCAGTGGTTTTTATACAGTGCAGCTCAGTCCCTATCACCGGCCGCAAACAACTCAACC
The DNA here is from genome assembly GCA_050258935.1 of Bacteroidota bacterium. Lineage (GTDB taxonomy): Bacteria > Bacteroidota > Ignavibacteria > Ignavibacteriales > SURF-24 > JBLMZS01. Next base: position 5,376 of record JBLMZS010000075.1, on the reverse strand, counting down.
TGATCCCGGGTACTACAATGCTTTCAATGAGTTTCCAACAGTATGACGAGTTCCTGAAGGAAAATAAACTTAGCACGAACAGCACACAGACTGCCATGGTCAAACGCGTCGGCTCTGCCGTCAAAAGTGCGGTCGAGAGTTATTTTTCTTCAAAAGGGCTCTCCAGTCAGCTGAAAGGATATGAATGGGAATTCAACCTCGTTGAATCAAAGGATGTAAATGCATGGTGCATGCCCGGCGGAAAGGTAGTTGTATATACCGGTATTTTACCACTGACAAAGAACGAGGCAGGACTTGCCGTTGTATTGGGCCATGAAATCGCTCATGCAGTCGCCGAACATGGAAACGAAAGAATGAGTCAGGGACTCATAACTCAGATGGGCGGAATAGCACTGTCTAAAGCTCTGGAAACAAAACCTGCAGCTACACAGCAGCTCTGGATGGCTGCATTCGGTCTTGGATCTCAGGTCGGTGTGCTGCTGCCTTTCAGCAGACTGCAGGAAAGCGAAGCTGACAGACTGGGACTCATATTTATGGCTATGGCCGGATATGACCCCAATGAGGCAATTCCATTCTGGCAGAGAATGTCACAGCAGTCCGGAGGCTCAACACCTGAGTTCCTGAGCACTCATCCGTCTGACCAGACCAGAATAAATAAAATAAAAAGCGAACTCCCTGAAGCACTGAAATACTACAAGAAAAATTGAGAACTTCCCGCCTTTGGCGGGATCCCGCCAAAGGCGGGAGAGAACTAATAACTAATAACTGTGAACTATTTCAGGTACAGCATCCGCTTTGTCAGCACTGAAGTTTCGCCGCGTAAGCTTGAAGCGGTCAGTGTATAGAAATACACTCCGCTGGCACCTGCATTCTTAAACCTCTGAAAATCGATATTGTTACTGTACATCCCTGCCTGTTTGTATGAATCCTCAGTCACAGCCACTTCCCTGCCCAGCACATCAAATACCTGCAGCTTTATATGAGCTGCCGCAGGCAGCGTATAGCTGATCACCGTAGATGAGTTGAAAGGATTCGGATAATTCTGCTCCAGCATTACTGACCGAGGCAAAAGCTCATTGCTGTTCCCTTCAACTGAAGTATATTTATTCAGCTCAAGATCCATCCAGTTCATCCGAATGGTTATCCAGTTCTTCAGATACTTCACTTCTTCATCATAAGTCTGTCCTATGAATTTGTTAGGCCATACGTACTGTCCCAGTACCGGCCATCTCAGGAAATTTCTTTTCTGGGATTCATTCAGATACACAGTCAGCGAGTCGATCAGCGAGTTTACTCTGGCGGTGCTCAGAACACCTGTCCTGTACTGCTGCCATTTTTCCGCAGCACGCCTGAAAAATGAGGGATCATTATATATAACTCTCCACCAGAATGGCGGCAGAAACCCATCGGTTGACTTAAAGTAGCCGTCATTCAGCTGAAATTCCAGCCCCCACCTGCTGGTAACCCAGGCCGAATAATAATCGCAGTTACCGAATGCCAGGTTAAAATCCCACACGGGCCCCATAGTAAGTTTGCCGCCCTTGCTGTCGCGGTTTTTATGTATAAATGTGCTGAGTCTGTATGCATCCACGTTTCTGCTGAGTTCATTCAGCAGGAAAAAATCCACGGCTGCATCTCTGTCGAAATAGCGGTAAATATCGGTGGTATCTGCTGCTGTATGATTGAACATTACCTTTTCAAATTCCCGGACATATCCCTGAATGTACTTCATCTGCGAACCGGTTATATCCTCAGCATCGGGATAATGGTACTGATACCATACTCTCTGATATGCTCCCGGGAACGGGGCGTACATCGAATTCCAGCCTGCGTTTACTCCGCCTTCATCCTTATCCACCTTAATTATATAGCCCCCGGTCAGATTATCGCCGGTGCTGTCAGCTGCGCCGATCTTTGAGACATTGACCCGGTTCTTATTGCGTTTGATTTTTTCGAACAATACATACACTCCCATATACTGCCCGTTCAACACCAGCTCACAGTACTGTGAACGGCTTGCATAACGCCCCATCTCATTTGACAGCCGGTATGCCATAACATCGCGCATGAGCGATTTGTCATTGTAGGGAGCAAATAGTATCCAGTCGTTCTCTGCAGGGAATCCTAGCAGTGAAACATCCACGGAATTGCCAAGACTGTCGCACGTTTCAACAGAATACTGTTTCTTGGGAAAGGATTGTGAAGTCGAACCGCGTATCTCAATGGCTGCCTTGCCATTATAGTTATTCAACGGATCGGTAATATTATTCGTCTTTCCGGGTCCGTTGTATATGATACCCATATCCACTATTATCTTGGGCTCATCCACAATCACCTGGCCGTGAGTATTAAGAATGACTATTGGAAGGTTTGAGGATGTAAAACCAGCGGAGCCAGAAGTAATGCTGCCAATTTGATCTGGCTGCCCGTAAGTCATCACAGGCAGCAGAAATACCATAATTACACGTATCAGACTGATCTTTATATTTCTTTTTGACAGCATAAATAATCCCCGAAATATATAATTGCCGTTTACTTCACCGCGTACAGACAGCCGTCCATGCAGGTAATATAGATTACACCGTCTGCGATTGCAGGTGATGACCAGACCTGAGCAGGAAATTTCAGGTTCCAGGTTTCTTTTCCGGTAGAAATATCGAGTGCATGGAATACGGACTCTTCAAAAAAGGAGTACGCATTTCCTTCGCCGAAATATACAACATTCCCTGCTACTCCCGCAGAGGAAAATACATTTTTCTGCGTTAAAAATCGCCATATTTCTTTACCCGTATTTTTATCCACTGCATTAAAGAAATGAGCATCCGAACTGCCCGCCAGCACTATGTTCTTGTATACCGCCGGTGAAGCAATCATCCATGATCCGTTGTCATGTTTGTATATCCATTTTTCCGTGCCGGTCGAAGCATCCAGCGCATACATATTGGCATTACGGCTGCCGAAATACACAGTTCCATCGATCACAGCTGCTGAGCCCTGAATTTCACCCCGTCTGGAGTAATTCTTCTCTTTCATCTGATACTTCCATATCACTCCACCGTTATCGGCATTCAATGCATAAAACACACCGTCAAAACCGCCGAAGTATATTTTTCCTGAACTGAAAGAAGGGGTTGAGCGGATTATGTTTCCGCTTTTGAATTTCCAGAGTTCTTCCCCATTGTCCGCTCTGACAGCATATAAATATCCGTCGCTTGCACCCACATATACAGCATTGCCTGCAATCACCGGAGACGACAGATAGTAATCCCAGAAGTCATACAGTTTTAAATACGTCGGAGCAAACAGATGCCTGGACCAGTTGAGGCTGCCGGTTTTAATATTGAGCGAATAGAGCATTCCCTCCCCGGTCTGGAAAACAACTCCGGATGCAGAGACGGCCGGAGTGCAGTCGATATCTCCGTCAGCTTTGAATCTGAATACCTCTTTCCCTTCTCTATCCACGGCATATAGAGTCTCTCCGCTTCCGAAGTATATCCTGCCGTCATAAATAACAGGAGATCCGCTCATGGCAGATTGTGTCTGAAATTTCCACAGAATTTTGGCTGCTGTATCGACAGGAGCAGAATCATAGATGCCGGTATGAGCCGGATCATTTCCGAAACAGACTGATCCTTTTTTCAATGACTCATTGTCAGCAGCAAAGGATTGGTTTAGAAGCAGTGTTCCCCAAATGACAAATAAAAAAGACATGGCAGACATAAGTGACCTTTTCAATTTATCCTCCGAATATGTGATATATGCATAAAATTAAAAGGCAGGCAGTTTACTCTGAAAATACGGATCCATCAGACGGTGATCAACGGAATCATATATTTTCAATCCGGCTAATAACGGTCCAGTTTGAATTTCTCACCGAGATAGAGTTTACGCACATCCGCATCTTCAGCCAGCATTTCTGCCGTACCGGATTTAAATATGTTTCCGCTGATGAGAATATATGCTTTATCTACGATGCTGAGTGTTTCATGTACATTGTGATCGGTTATAAGAATTCCTATTCCGCGATTTTTCAGGTTAGCAACGATAGTCATTATATCCTCAACCGCAATAGGATCGACACCGGCAAACGGTTCATCGAGAAGAATGAACTTGGGATTGGTGGCAAGCGCTCTGGCAATTTCGCATCTTCTTCTTTCTCCGCCCGAGAGCTGGAGACCCAGACTTTTCCTTATATGAGTGATATTCAGGTCCTCGAGCAGTTGATTACATTTTTCCCTGCGCTCTTTGGATGAAATATCCATCATCTGGAGCACGGCCATAATGTTATCCTCAACGCTGAGTTTTCTGAAAACAGAAGCTTCCTGAGGCAGGTACCCGATTCCCATCCTGGAGCGCTGATACATCGGGAACTTAGTAATTTCCTGATTGTCCAGAAATACCTTCCCCTCATTCGGATGGATCATTCCTACTATCATGTAAAATGTAGTTGTCTTGCCGGCTCCGTTGGGACCCAGCAGTCCTACAATCTCACCCTGTGAAACCTGCACTGAAACCTGTTTGACAACAGTACGTTTCTTGTAGATCTTTACGAGATTTTCACTTCTTAGTGTCAGCAGCATTCTGTTTCTTTATATTTAGTTTTTTATTATTGTTAATTAGCAAACAAACCCGTCCCCGCACACTTACAGCGTGCGTGTTAGGGTGGGTGACATTCTGACGCAGGGCTGACGCCCTGCGCTGACATCCATTTGCCCCTTCGGGGCAAAGCTGCAATATTGATATCAAGCAATCAAGATCTATTACTGTATACTAATTTCACCATGGGTGTAATCCGTGGACTCATGTATACGAATTTTTCCACGGGTTGATCACCCGCGGTAATTCATAGCCGATCCGAATACGGATCGGGATGTTGTTCCTTCGTATGTACCGCGGGTTTCACCCGCGGCTACGCATAGCCAATCCGTATTCGGATTGTAGTAATCAAGATAATTACAAATTCAGCCACCTTGTCTCCGGCGCTGTAACAATCTTACCACGGGTGAAACCTGTGGGCCCGGATTATCCTCAATGATATATTACGTCATATATTCCGAAAAGATACGACATAAACCATTACACCATTTCCAATATCCATGTCTTAAGCACTGTAGAGCGTCATAAATATATATAATCAACTTAGTGATCTCCGATATTCAAACCTTCAGTCCGAATACGGACTGATATATGTCAGCGCAGGGCGCGAGCCCTGTGTCCGGATATCCACCACCCATTTCCCGTGCTGTAAGTACGGGGAGAATAGTCTGGGCTATACATAAATATTGAAACTCTATACGCTACCCTAATTTCCTTAATTGCATAAGGCAACATAACAATATAAAAAAAAACGGGCAGTATTGAAATAATCAGCGGTGG